>JAKFYE010000035.1 GCA_021731045.1 Bdellovibrionales bacterium
AAAGGAACTGTTGGTTTTTTTAATGATGAACATCTTCTTTTAAGCGCGGCAGAAAAAACATACAAATCGGGATACCGTGAGTTTGATACAATCTCACCTTTCCCCATTCACGGAATGGATGATGCGATGGGATTAAAAAAATCCGCCGTTCCTTCGGTGACGTTTGTATTTGGTTGTATTGGACTTGCGACGGCAGTTGGAGGTCAGTGGTATGTGGCAGCTTATGACTGGCCTTTGAATATTGGCGGAAAACCTTTTTTCAGTTTGCCAGCATTCGTCCCTGTTATGTTTGAATTAACGGTACTCTTCGCAGGTTTGGCAACATTTGGTGCGGTTCTCTTCTTTTGCAAACTTCCAAAAGTAGATCCGCCCATTATTGATCCAGATTTAACGAGTCATAAATTTGCATTGTTCATACCTGAAAACGACGTCGGATACGAGTCAGGTAAAGCCGAATCTTTTTTAAAAAGTATCGGAGCGAATGATGTTCGCCGGATTGCGGAGTTTTAAATGAAAAAAATCTATTTAATCTTGATGAGTATTGGACTGATCGGAATGAATATGGGTTGCGAGCGCCGAAGCCGTGAGCCGAATGTGGAACTCATACAGGACATGATGGTGAGCCCGGCGGTAAAAGCACAAGATGACGATGCCAACTCTATGAAACTTCCTCCGGAAGGCACGGTCCCCCAAGGTTGGACCCCTTACCGAATGAAAAGCGCGGAAGAAGCAGCTGAAAAATTAAAAAATCCTTTTGAGCGTAGCTTGGAAAATACGATGAAAGGTCAAAAGCTCTATCTCACGTACTGTGTCTCTTGCCACGGTGCTGCGGGTGACGGGAAAGGTTTGATCGCAGAAAAATGGCCCGCGCCAATTCCGGGGCTCACTACAAAAATAGTTCGCGATTTCAAAGACGGACATATTTATCACATCGTAACCGTCGGTAGAGGATTGATGAGCAGTTATGCAAGTCAAATTCGACCTGATGATCGTTGGTTGATTATTAATTATATTCGTCACATGCAAGACAACACCATTGCCGCTCAAGACGGCGCTCACTAGGAGAAGTCATGGCAGATTCAGGACACAGTGTTCATCCCGGTAAATTTACACCGACTCAGGGTTCAAAAGGCCTGATTTTTACCTCTATATTTATTGGAATTCTCTCCTTTGTGATTGGATACCAAATTGATAAGAGCCCAGAGAAAACTCTTATTTGGCAAGGTTACCTGACTGCCTTTTTTTACTTTGTGAGTCTTGCGCTCGGGGGATTATTTTTTACGGCGATCCAGCACGTTTCGAATGCAGGATGGAGCGTACCGGTGCGCCGAATTGCTGAAAGTTTTACGAGCTTTTTTCCGGTGGCCGTCGTAGCGGTCGCAATCTATTTGGTTTTTGGTTCACATAAAATGTACGAGTGGATGCATCTTGATGTCGTCAATAGCGATCCTATTTTAGCTGGTAAAGCGAGCTATCTAAACGAAAAATTCTTTATCGTGCGTACAATTTTATTTTTCGGATTATGGTTTTTATTCGCCAAATGCATCGTTGGTAATTCTTTAAAACAAGATGCGAACGGCGATGAAAAATACACGCGCAACAATCTCAAGCTTTCAATTCTATTTATTATTTTCTTTGCGCTTTCTTACTCGTTGTTTGGCGTTGATTATTTGATGAGTCTTAACCCTCATTGGTTTAGCACCATGTTTGGGGTGTATTGCTTTGCGGGCCTTTTTCAATCTTCAATTGCATTTATCACCATTATTTTGGCCTGGTTAATGAGACGCGGTTTGCTTAACGGCATCGTGAATGAGAATCATCTTCACGATATGGGTAAGTTTATGCTCGCCTTTACCGTTTTCTATGCGTACATCGCCTTTTCGCAATTTATGTTAATCTGGTACGCAAACTTACCAGAAGAAACTTTCTTTTTTGCGAACCGTGGTGTGGGTGGATGGATGTCGGTCAGCATGAGCCTTTTGCTCTTTAAATTCGTAGTGCCATTCTTGTTATTACTTCCAAAAGCAGTTAAACGCGATGGAATGTATTTATCGCGAGTGGGGATCTTAATTTTAATTATGCAATATGTAGATCTTTACTGGTTGATTTCACCAAACTTTAGCGAGACCGCGTTCTTCCCAATTTGGGGAATCGGAATATTCTTTGGTTTCTTAGGCGTATTCCTTTTTGTGGTGACGAAGTTTCTTGAAAAGAACAACATCATCCCTATTAAAGACCCACGATTACACGAAGCTCTTCATCATCACGTATACTAAAAGTAAGGATAAACAAAAGCGTCACTCTACTCTTCGTTCCGCATCGCGGAACGAAAAGTAGAGTGACGCCTTTTAGGATTTGTTAATGACGATATGATGGTAGCAGTGAGAGCAAACGTCTTTTAACGGCCACTCCACTTTATTTTTTGAGATATCAAAAATTTTTTTGCAATCAGGACATTGCGCGGCTCCGCCTAATATGGCGTCTTCACGATTAAAGACAACAAGCGCCGCGATAGGTCCCGCAACAAAGAATGCCGGCACCAAAACAAAGTGCGCGATCGGAATAAAAATAGTCAGTATGCAAATAGCCCATAAAATTCCCCATATTCTTAAAGCTCTTTTGGTTTTCTCTTGAGCCGACCATTCTTTAAAGTAAACCGCTCCCATCGCCCGGTTTTCAAGTTGGGTCTCCAACTTTACGGGAATTTCTGTCGCGATCGACTTCCAAACGGCTAACTTCTTATCGAGTTCTTCGGGAGATAAGGCCATACCTCAATAAAAGCCCTACCTCAGTTTTCGTCAAATTAGCGCTTCTGATCAGTTTTTAAAAATCTAATTATTAGATCGACAGTTTGGAACGTGCATTTTAACCTCTGCGGATGTCAAAATGGCTTTTAAATTTAAATCCAGAGCAACAAGAAGCGGTTCAGCATGTAAGCGGCCCAATGTTGATTTTAGCTGGCGCGGGGAGCGGCAAGACCACTGTCTTAGTTTCGCGCACGGGATTTTTAATTGAAAACGGCCATGCTCGTCCTGAAGAAATTTTAGTTCTCACCTTTACTAATAAAGCCGCGCGCGAACTTAAAGAACGCGTGGTTCATAAATTAGGCGATTTGGCTGCGGCCAAAGGTAAAAAACAAAGAGGGTTATGGGCTGGAACGTTTCATTCTTTTGGGTTGTCACTGCTAAAACAATTTCACAATTTAGTGGGACTGCCTAAACATTTTGGGATTATTGACGGCTCTGATAGTAAGCAAATTCTGAAAGAGCTTTTAAAGACCCATTCCTCGGCGGCGCGCGAGGCTTTTGACTTAGATCGCTTACTTAACTTTATTAATATACTTCGAAGTGGCGAGGAGTTTGCGGCAGATGCCGATGTTGATTATGCTGACCTCGCGCGCATTTTAGCTCCTAAATATGAAAAACGCATGAATCTTTTAGGGGTGGTGGATTTCGAAGCTCTGCTTTTAAAACCGATCCAACTTTTTCGAGATCATCCCGATGTTTTGAAGCGATGTCAGGATGCGTTTCGATACGTGATGGTTGATGAGTTTCAAGATACGAACAGTTTGCAGATGCAGCTGATTCAGCAAATGGTGTCTTCGCATCAAAATATTGCGGTGGTGGGTGATGATGACCAATCCATTTACGGATGGCGCGGAGCCAATATTAGAAATATTTTAGATTTTCCTAAAAACTATAAACCCTGCAAAGTCGTCACGCTCGAGCGAAATTACCGTTCAAGCGAAAACATTATTAGGGTCGCTAACGAAATTATTAAAAAAAATCAAGATCGACATAAAAAAGTTCTTAAGCCCGAAGCTAAAAATAAAGTGAGCGTATTGCCTGAGGTTTTTGTATACGACAATGAAGACGTCGAAGTAGATGAAGCCATCGGACAAATTCGATATTTTCAACGTGAAGGTTTTAAATTAGATGAGATCGCGATTCTCTATCGCTCCAATAGTCAGGGAGCTTTGCTCGAAGGAGCTTTACGCAGAAATAACGTTCCCTATTCGCTTACCGGAGGCTCGGCTTTTTTTGAACGTACTGAAGTCAAGGATATCATGGCCTATTTGCGCTCAGCTTTTCGCCCGCACGAAGTCGCATTTAGACGTGTGATTAACACCCCTTCGCGATCGATCGGAGACGTGACATTAGAGCAACTCGAAAATTATTCTAAAAAAAATAATTGCGGGTTTATTAAAGCCACGCATGAGTGGCGAAATGCGGGAGTTTCTGAAAAAAGTGGGGAAGGTGTGTCCCGATTTCTAGATGCGCTTGAAAAAATGTCGCAGACCTTACTTGACCCGATCGATACGCGTCCGATAGGGGAGCGTCTTGTGCGTTACTTCACCGACATTGGATATCGCAATTATGTGTATAATCAATATAAAGATCCGCAGTCGGCAGAAAAACGCTGGATGCTTGTCGATATCTTAGGGCGGATTCTAGAAGGCTTTGTCAAAAAAACAGGTTTATCCGCTAAAACGATTCGTGAATTTTTTGAAAGTATGGAGCTAAGAGATAAAGTTGACGAAGCTTCGGATGTTGAGGCTCCGCAAAAAGTCGAATTACTCACACTTCATGCGTCCAAAGGATTAGAGTTCCCGGTTGTAATTTTAATGGGAGTTGAAGAAGATCTGTTGCCTCATCGTTCGTTAGGTCAAAACGTAGACGAAGAACGAAGACTCTTCTACGTGGGCGTAACCCGAGCCAAAGAACGCCTTGTGCTGACTCGAACTCGCCAGCGCAAAAAATTTGGTAAAATCCAACCTGTCGCGCCTTCACGATTTTTGGTTGAGATACCAGCCAATATTTTAACGACATTTGAGTCAGGTTTTCGCCCCGTAAGCGAATTTGAACGTAAGTCTATGCTTGGTGATTTATTCAAAAAACTCGACAATCAAAAAGAAAAAACAAACTTAAGATAAGAACACCAACTCAGAATATAGGCGTATGAGAACCATACGCCTCGAACACTCCAAATTAACTTAAATGCCTTCGCTTCCAAAAAGAACAGCTTTAACGGCTGTGCAACCTGCCGCCGTAGGTTCTACCGTCACTTTATAAGTGGCGTAGCCATCCCACTCATGAATTTCTGAAGAGTTAATATCAACGGTAAGGACGTTTTTTTCATCTCCGACTTCGGCGTAAACGCCCTTGTCGTCAACGTACGTAAGCTCCGCGATCTCTTGATCTGACCACTGAGAATCTACTTTAAATTGAGCGTAGGCTTTGTCTAACGCTGCTGTTTTACAATCAGTAGCGGCAAACGTGTTTAAAGAAACTCCAGTAACAAAGAACATAGCAAATAAAATCTTCATCTTAATTCTCCTTTGAATGAATGAGATAGTGAGATCAGGATTAAGGCTTTATCGATCGATTGTAAATCGCAGTCGAACCATAGAGTTTAATTTACATTGTGGAGGTATAAGAATCTTGCAAATGTCTCCGATTTTATCTCGAGAATGACAAATTTAAACTCTATAAATTAACAAAGATTTCGTTAGTTTTTGGTTTTTCTTTGATCAATTTGAGATCGAACATTTGGTCGATCAGAGTTTTCCAACGAGATTCCGTCATGCTTCCCAATGGAGCTTTTGAGCCTTTTTCCATTTGTACAAGCGTCTTTTCTACCTTGAACATTTCACTTTGGGTTTTAACGTCCATTGTGGGATTCAACTTCGCAATCATTTCTTGGGTGGATTTGGGATTTTTTAAATACTCAGTCCAACCCTCGCGAACCGCCGTTACCATCGCCGAAGCCAACTCAGGTTTTTCTTTTAGTGTTTTTTCTTGAGCGGCGAGGACGACCACGTACGGATTGAAACCCACATCTGAAATCATAAACGTAGACGTCTTCACGCCTTTTTTCTCAGCCAGTAACGGTTCGGAACTGATAAACCCTTGCTGCGCAAAATTCTCATCGCTTAAAAAGTTGGTAATTCCACCGGCATAGGGCACAACTTTAACTGTTTTAAAACCATACTTGTTTTCAAGAAAGCTCGCAAATGGCAGGCCTTTAATGATCGAAAGAGTGGTTTTAGCTTTAAAGAGGTCGTCGAGAGATTTAAAACCTTTCGACGCGCGGGCCATAATCATATAGGGCGCCTTCTGAAAAACTGCATACAGAGCAATCAAAGATTGTTTCTGTGCACGCGCAATAACCAGCTCGTCCGCGCTGACAATTCCAAAATCAATGGTGCCCGCAGAGAGCATTTGAATTGTAGGCGTGCCTGCGCCTCCTTCAAGAATTTGCACATTAAGTCCATGTTTTTTGTAAAATGCTTTTATTTGAGCCGTATAAAATCCGCCGAACTCCGATTCGGCTTTCCAGTTGAGACCTAGTTTTACATCGACTTCAGCAAAACAAGTTGGGCTCGTAAAAAGAGTACAGAGTAAATACAGTAAACATAAAATAGGTTTCATTTAGTCTCCTTATACCATCGGTGAAGTGTAAACTTCGAAATTAAATCGATACAACTCACTATAAGTATTCCCAAGGCGGACGCAATTAAAATAGCAGCAAAAACTTTATCTAATCTTTGCTGGGTTCTTGCCATATCAATAAGACCGCCTAATCCGCCGCCAGCAATAAATTCGCCTACAATGGCGCCGATCATTGCGAGTCCACTCGAAATGCGAATCCCGGTAATAATTTGTGGTGTTGCCGAAGGCAGTCTTAATTTTAATAAAATGTCTTTTTTTGAAGCGCCGTAAAGAGAAAAAAGATCCAACAAATTGGAAGAAGGCGTGCGCATACCGGCAAGCGTGTTGGCGATAATAGGAAACACCGATACAATAAATGCAGAAACCACAACCGTTGGAAGTCCAAATCCAAACCAAATCACCAAAAGTGGCGCGATGGAAACAACCGGAACGGTTTGAAAGAAAACGGCATAAGGGTAAAAAGCCTTTTCAATAGTCTCAGAAGTTGAAAGAAAAATGGCACACGAAACACCTATAATAGTCGAAAGTAAAAGCCCCATAATCGCCGCCGCAAAGGTTTGGCTAAGTGAAGTTAAGTATTCATCACGACTTTCACTAAAACTTGCCAGAATTTCCGAAGGTGCTGGTAAAATGTAAGAGGGAATAATAAATTTACGTGCGAGCACTTCGAGAATAATTGAAATCAAGACCAAAGGAATGAGTGGAGGCAGGATTCGTTTCATTTAAAATCCCCCGTGAATTTTGCGATAAGCTTCGGATATTCTTTCCAGTTCGATCGTATAGCGCGTATCCGTTCGTAAAGTAACCGGACGTTCATTGGGAAGATCGACTTGTAAATCGAGTTCAATCGTCGCAGGCTTTTGCGAAATCACTAATGCACGATTGCTCATAAGTGTAGCTTCGGCGAGAGAATGGGTGACCAAGACGATCGTGATCTTTTTGTTTAACCAAATTTTGCGTAACTCTTGCGCAAGTGAAAACCGTAAGATTTCATCAAGGGCTGAGAAAGGTTCATCTAACAGAAGTAAGTCTGGCTCTAAAATCAAACTCCGCGCAAGAGACGCTCGCATTTTCATTCCGCCTGAAAGCTCGTGCGGAAACAATTCACCTGCGTTTTTAAGCCCAACAAGTTCTAGTGCAAGCTGAACTCGTGAATGAGTGTTTTGGATATTTGCGAGTTGCAACGGGAGCGCAACGTTTTCGTTCACGGTTCGCCAAGGCATAAGGGCAGGGTCTTGAAAGACATAACCACAATCATACTTTTTTAATCTTTGAACTTTCACAGATCCGTTCTCAGGAGTTTCAAGACCCGCTATCATTCTTAAAAGCGTAGACTTTCCTGAGCCGGAAGGGCCTAGTAAAGTGACAAACTCTCCACGCTGAATTTGGAGCGAAATGTCTTTTAAAACCGTACCCGATTTTGAAAAACGTTTCGTAACGTTTTTAAGTTCAATATGTGGTTCTGATGACATAAAGATATAATGCCACATACACCCTAAAGAGTAATAGGTAATGCTCTGCAATGTTCACTCTGAATGAGTTAAATACTTAGACTAAACTTTTCGAAGGAGTTCGAATTTAACTTCAAGGCCGCCCGTAGTTGTCGAGATCGGCACAGACGAATTTTTAACCCATTCGTAGTGACCCCGAGTGACAAGACCGCGAACTTCTGAGGGGCAAAGAATTCCGATCGCTTTAGGCTGATACACATCAATCAATGTATCGATAACCGATTGGTAGTACTTCGAAACTCCACCCGAAATTTCTATACGTTTACCAAAGGGCGGATTCACAAGTATGAGGGTGTCCTGAATATCAGACTTTGTAGCAGCGAAGAGATCTTGCTTTTGTATTTCAATCTCAAAATTAATTTTCTTCTTTAAGATGGCAAGATTCTCGCGGGTCGCCTCTAGAGAGTCCTCATCTTGGTCGAAGCCGTATACTTTTAATTGAGTAGACTTTAAGTCGTACAATTTGTAGGTCGGCAAGATCTTCGCAAAACACGGAAAATTTTGAAATGCAAAAGTACGTGTGCGCGTGGCTATATTAAAACCAATAAACTCCGTCAAAAAAGTTCCTGATCCACACATCGGATCCAAAATATAAGAACTCTCTCCGATTGATTTTAACGATGCATACACAAAGGCCGAAGCTAAAGTTTCGCGAAGGGGGGCCTCCACAGTTTTAGTTTTATATCCTCTCTGATAAAGAGGTTCACCAGACGTATCGATACTGAGTTGAACATGATCATCCACAATACGTGCAAAAATAGTTTGTGGCACTTTTAACAAGGACTTTCTAAAAGGTTGATGCTCACGAGCGTCTCGAAGTGCGCTTAAAATGACATCTTCAATTTGATCCTTCATGCTCAGTCGCGAAGCGTGTGTTGAGCTTTCGACTTTAATTTCGTCTTCACGAAAAAATCGAGTCCATTCGAGACGACGCGTTTTTTCGTAGAGTTTAGGAACATCGCTCGCACGAAAGGATTCAAATCTCTGAAGAATTCGCGAGGGAATTTTTAAGTACGCATTTAAAAGCCATCCTTCGGCTTCAGCGCAATGAAGAGTTAAGCCTCCTTTTTCTACTTTTAAAGACGGCGTCGCTTGAAAAAGTCCGGCATAAACTTTTGAAAGTTTTGGCCATTTTTCTAAGAGTTCTTCGCGTGCGATAGATTCAAGGCCGGGGGTGATTATCAAAAAAAACTCAACTGACATGAAGCCTCAAATAAAAATAAATTTTTAATTACTTGCCGAGATTTTTGGCATCGGACGCGCTAAACTGCAAGGCCAATTTAACCGTGATTCGCGTATTATCCGCAATTTTAGCGTATTCCGCGCCTGCAACCAGAAGAGGTAGTTTAATGACAAAGCCGCCGGCGTACATATTGACATCCTGTTGGATGCGCACTTCTTTTGAAACCGTATACGAAGAATCAAAAATACTAACTGAACCCGATCCTCTCAGCTGGCCATCTAGTTTTACGACTCCGGCGGATAGATAGGGTTCTATAAACGGTATGTTTTGAAAACTTAAGGTCGCATCTCCACCATAAGTAAAACTTTGAAAACTAATTTCAATTGGAACTTCATTGATCGTTTGTGAATAATTGATTTTTCCGTCGCCGTAAAAGCCCCTAATTCTAAAAGCTAAGAAGCCGGTTGGTGAGAATATTTCTGTCGGTGTCCAAGCAAAAGCCCCGCTGTTGTTTTCAAGACTGGCCCCTTGGTAAGGATATTTTGGAAGTAATAAGTATTCTCCGCGAAATCCTCCTGGCAAATATAAAATCCCTATTGCACCGGCATGAGGAATATAGCCGTAGTTTTCTTGTACAATAGTGTTGATTCCCGGAGATTGTGTAAGCCCCGCAAGGGCTCCGATTTCGACTCCAAATCCCCGCAAGCCGCTGGCGGGCGAAACCGACGTGTGGACGAAGTTCGCCGAAAAATCGCGAACCACTGTTTCTGCGTTTTCTTGGCTTAAGTTTTCAAGGGTTGGAACGGCGGCTCGAGCATGATGAATTGCAAACAAAAATAAAAATCCCAGAAGCCAAATATCAAGTTTAAGGTGTTCGATCATGGTATTCCTAAGTAAAAGCCCGAGCCTCTTTAGTGTCGCAAATTCAATGCACTAAGACTAGAATCCACCTCAAAATTAGACCAAATAAGGACTCAGAACCTCTCCATTTGTTTAGGAAATTTAATAGGGATGGCACTTTTTGCCAGTCTTCGCATCACTTGTGAAAAGTACAGAGGCCTGACTTGACTTTAGTTAGACGATTATGACAACCTGAGCTTAATGATCCGTTTTTGCTCTATAACCACCATGCTTTCATAATCACAGATGTCATCAGTACGGGTCTATCTTCCAGACAACTCCTATAAAGAATTTCCTGAATCACCAACGGTTTTGGATGTCGCCAAATCTATCGGTCCTCGATTAGCAAATGATACCGTAGCCGGCTTAGTCAATGGCCAACTCAGTGATTTGCGAACCCAACTCAAAGACGGCGATAAACTTAAAATCGTTACAATGAAAGACAAAGAAGCCAATGAGGTCATTCGTCACTCGGCAGCTCACGTAATGGCTCAGGCCGTTCAAGAATTATGGCCAGAAGTTAAGGTCACAATAGGTCCGGTGATCGAGAGCGGATTTTATTATGACTTTGATTCGCCTCGCACCTTTAGCCCTGAAGATTTAGAAAAAATTGAAAAGCAAATGAAGGATATCGTGAAGCGTGATCTTCCTATTGTGCGTGAAGATTGGAATGCGAGCAAAGCGGTTGAGACTTTTCAAAAGATGAATGAAAACTTTAAAGTCGAAATCATTACCGACCTTCGTGACAACAAGAGCGAAACTGTTTTTGGAGTTTACAAGCAAGGGGAGTGGTTTGATTTGTGTCGCGGCCCTCACGTGCAACGAACAGGTCAGATAAAAGCGGTTAAGGTGATGTCTCTTGCTGGTTCTTATTGGCGAGGTGACGAAAAAAACAAACAGTTACAAAGAATTTATGCCACCGCGTTTTCAGATCAAAAAGATCTCGAGCATTATTTGCTGATGCTTGAAGAAGCTAAAAAACGTGATCATCGAAAATTAGGTAAAGAATTGGGCCTTTACCACTTCAATCAACTGTCTCCGGGAAGTCCGTTTTTTACGGGTAAAGGATCGATTATTTATAATCAGCTCATAGAATATATTCGCGATTTGTATCCGAAGTATGGGTATCAAGAAGTGATCACGCCCATGCTTTACGATGTGGATATGTACAAAACGTCGGGACACTACGAAAATTACGTCGATAACATGTTTTTTTCTGAAGCAGAAAATCGTACGTTTTCAATGAAGCCAATGAACTGTCCTGGTCATTGCGTGCTCTATTCGATGGAGCATCATTCGTATCGTGATTTACCTTTGCGAGTCGCGGACTTCGGAAGACTCCACAGATTCGAACGCAGCGGAACCCTTCATGGGCTCACACGTGTACGCTCCATGTGCCAAGATGATGCTCATATTTTTTGTACCGAAGCGCAGATCGAATCTGAGTCTGAAAAATTTATTGATTTATTAAATGAAGTTTACAGAACTCTCGGAATGGAAAAATACACGGTTAAGCTTGCGACACGCCCTGAAAAACGTGTGGGTTCAGATAAAGTGTGGGATATGTCTGAAAAAGCTTTGGCGGATGTCTTAACTAAAATGAAAATTCCGTTTGAATATTTGCCAGGTGAAGGCGCGTTTTACGGACCTAAAATTGAATTTCACTTTTTCGATGCTCTTAACCGTGATTGGCAACTCGGAACTTTACAACTCGATTTTTCAATGCCCGAGCGTTTTGGTTTAAGATATATTGGCGAAGACAATTCGGATCACACTCCGGTTATGCTTCATCGCGCGATTTTAGGAACGCTTGAGCGGTTTATTGGAGTGTACATCGAACATACGGCGGGACATTTGCCGGCATGGTTAACTCCGGTCCAAGTTCAAATTCTCAACGTAACGGATCGCCAGACAGAATACTGTAAAGATATTTTGGCACGTTTAGAAGCTGTGAAATTGCGCGCACATTACGATTCTCGCAATGAAAAACTCGGCTTTAAAATTCGCGAGGCCCAGCTACAAAAAATTCCGTACATGGTCATTATCGGAGACAAAGAAGTCGAAAATAAAACTGTGTCAGTTCGTCTTAGCAATGGATCTCAAAAGGAAGGCATTCCTCTTGAGACTTTTATAAATGCATTAACAGAAGAAGTTCGAGGACGAAAACTAAAGTCTTCATTTGTTTAACTATTCCCAAGGAGGAATTTATCTCTCAGCCAACAAAAGAAAAAGGATTACGAGTCAATTTACAAATCCGCGCGCCACAAATTCGTTTGATCGATGAGGAAGGCAAAATGGTCGGAGTGATGGCTCCCCAAGAAGCTCTTCGTATAGCAGAAGGTAAAGGACTCGACTTGATCGAGATCGCACCTGAAGCTAAGCCACCAACGTGTAAAATCATGGATTTTGGCAAATACAAATACGAACAAAAAAAGAAGGCGCAGGAAGCTCGTAAAAACCAAACCGTCATTGTGGTTAAAGAGATTCAACTTCGCCCTCGCACAGAACAGCACGATCTTGACGTAAAACTTAGGGCCGCGCGTCGATTCCTAGAGGACGGGTCTAAAGCTAAATTCAATATGCGTTTTAAAGGTCGGGAAATGGCGCACCAAGAGCTTGGAATGAACATGCTTTTAAAAGTCATCGAGCTTTTTAAAGAGATTGCGATCGTCGAAGTTCCACCTAAGCGCGAAGGTAAGCAGATCTTTTTACAGCTGGCGCCGGAGCCTGTTTGGTTAAAGGCTATCCAAAAAGAGCAGAAAGAAAAGAAGAGCAGTCAAACTCAGATGACAACCGAAGAGGCCGAACAAGTCGCAGCCGCAGAATAACATTCGATCTTCCAAACTATTAACTCTAAAGGCCTACTCCTCGTAGGCCTAAAAATAACAAGTAAATTCAATTCCTTAACGTTAAACCCTCGTGTCCTACGCACAAGATCTTTTGGGGACGGAGCCTAAGTTTGATAGGCTATTTAAGGCCTTTTTGAGTTCAAAATTTCCAACATAATCCTAGACTGGCGTGTTAATTTTCGATACTTCTAAGCGACTGAAAGATAAATACTAGATTCTTTCGCTAACACTGCAGGAATACTGCAGAAAACTAAGGTTGGCTCCAAAAGAACATCTCACGATGTCGCCGCCTCAGAAGGGAAACACAATGCCGAAGATGAAAACGCATTCTGGCGCCAAAAAGCGCTTCAAGAAGCTCTCCGGTGGAAAGGTTAAGCTTAAAAAAAGTAAGCGCCGCCACTGCCTCGAGAATAAGAACCACAAATCAAAACGTCACATGGCTAAAGGAGATTATGTTCACTCTGCGAACATGGATCAAATGGCCCGACTATTGGTATTTTAAGAGAGGTATGAGATGAGAGTAAAACGTGGTGTAAAAGCAAGAAGACGACGTAATAAAATTTTAAAACGAGCAAAAGGTTTCTACGCAGCCGGTAGTCGCTCATTCACAATCGCGATTGAAAAAACAGATCGTGCATTAGTGTACGCGTATCGTGATCGTAAAGTTAAAAAGCGTGAAATCCGAAGCCTTTGGACAATACGAATTAATGCAGCGGCACGAATGAACGGAACAACCTATTCTCGTTTGATCGGGGCTTTAGCGAAATCAGGAGTTATTCTTGATCGTAAATCATTGGCTGATATGGCCGTTCGTGACCCCGCTTCTTTTTCAAGTCTTTGTCAAAAAGTTGGGGCCAGCGCTTAATCTTCCTTCCGAGTAAGACCGATCTCGTCGGTCTTACTTCTTAGTTTTTTTATGGAGGAGACATGCAAGACTCAACGTTATTTGAATCTCGAAAACGCGATCATATCGAGTTAGCTCTTCAAGAACAAAATCAAACCGCTGACGTAAGTCAGCTAGAATCTATCACGCTCGTTCACGAAGCTCTTCCAGATATTAACTTTCAAGATATTTCCATTGAAACAACTCTATTCGGCGAAAAGCAAAGCAAACCATTTTTTATAAGCTCTATGACGGCAGGGCACGCAGATGCGACGGCGCTAAATATGCGCTTGGCTCGTGTTTGCCAGGATTACCAATGGCCAATGGGCGTAGGCTCACAGAGACGGCAACTTTTTGATCACGAAGCCAGAAGAGAATGGCAAATGGTTCGTCGAGTGGCGCCAACAGCAATCCTTTTTGCAAATTTAGGTATTGCTCAAGTTATTTCGACATCAACAAAACTTGTACAAGAATTAGTAGATTCTCTCGAAGCGTCCGCAATGATTGTTCATTTGAATGCTTTGCAAGAATGCTTACAACCAGAAGGGACTCCACAGTTTGCAGGCGGATTAAAATCTATTGGCCGCTTAGTAAAAGAACTCGAATGCCCAGTCATTGTTAAAGAAACAGGATGCGGAATGAGTCTGGAAACAATGAAGCGTTTAAATGATATTGGTGTTCACGCTATTGATGTGAGCGGTTTAGGTGGAACTCATTGGGGACGAATAGAAGGTCGTCGCGGTGAAATCGGAAAAAATAATAAAATATCTCAAGCCGCCCGAGTTTTTTCAAATTGGGGGATTTCATCAGTTGAATCTATTTTAAACTCGCAGAAATTAACCAGCAAATCTCGTCCTGATATCTGGGCAAGCGGGGGATTAAGGAGTGGTCTCGATACCGCCAAGTTTTTTGCTTTAGGCGCAAAAATGGCTGGTTTTGCAAAACCTGCATTGGAAAATGCTGTGAAAGGTGAAGAGGCTTTGACCGAGTGGATGTCGCTTATGGAATACGAACTTAAGATCGCAATGTTTTGTACCGGCAGCCAAAACCTAAACGAAATTAAAAATAAAGTGAGTCTCCATGCAAACCGATAATTTAAAATTTTCGAGCCAAGGGGAGTCGTCATTGTCTTTAGACGCTCAAGCTTTGACATCGGGGTTTTCTAAGTTATCAAAAGAAGAGCGCTACGCACGTCTCCATCAACTAGGTCTACTCACGACCGAAGATATTGAGTATTTGCAACTTGGTGGATTACAATCAACGGGACTCGCTGAACATTTTATTGAAAATGTGATCGGATACTTTCAACTCCCTCTTGGTGTTGCTATGAATTTTAATATCGATGGGCGGAATATCGTAATTCCGATGGCCGTAGAGGAAACATCCATCATCGCCGCTGCCAGTAAAACAGCTAAGTGGGTGCGTGAACAAGGACGTATTACGACACAAACTCTGGGAAATCTCATCATCGGCCAGATTCAGATTGCGCATACCCAAAACCCACAAGACGTCGTGATGCAAATTGAGAAGAATAAAGCGAGTTTAATTTCAAGAGCGAATGAAATTGCAGCGGGCATAGTACGACGAGGTGGCGGTGTTCGCGATATTACGTGCCGAATTCTACCGCGTACAGACTCCTCTGATCACATGGTGGTGTTGCACGTGTTGTGCGATCCATGCGATGCGATGGGTGCGAATATTATCAATCAAGTATGCGAAGCTTTAAAAAAGCCAATTGAAACCATGACGGGCGAATCGGTTCGTATGTGCATACTTTCGAACTTGGTTGATACACGTTTAACTCAAGCCCAAGTTGAAATTTTTGATATTGATCCTGAGCTAGGCTACGGAATCGAAGAAGCTTCAAAATTTGCAGAACTTGATCCTTATCGGGCCGCAACTAATAATAAAGGTGTACTCAACGGAATTGATCCAATCGTGATTGCGACGGGCAATGATTGGCGTGCCGTTGAAGCGGGCATACATGCATATGCGGCTCGTGGAGGTTCATACTCTTCTATTACGAAATGGCGTATGCGCGGGCCGATTTTAGTCGGAACTTTTGAAGCACCTATTATTGTGGGAACTGTCGGGGGCGTTACAAAGTTACACCCAACCGCTCAACTCTGTCTAAGAATGCTCAACGTAACGTCGGCAGAAGAACTAAGCCGGATTATGGCGGCTGTTGGCCTCGTACAAAATTTAGGAGCTTTAAAAGCACTTTCAACGGTAGGTGTTGTTCAGGGACACATGAAGTTACATTCTGCCAATTTAGCTTTAATGGCGGGTGCAGAAACAGATGAAATTGAAACCGTACAAAAAGAGTTAGAGCTTATTTTGCGAAAAACTCGTCGTGTTTCTTTATCTCATGCGGTTGAGGCACTCGAAAAACTTCGTCGACAAAAGGAATCTAAGCTTGGTCCTATCTGTACCCAGTAAATCATTTTTAATTGGTGAATACGGAGTGCTTAAAGGTGGTCCCGCACTTTTGGTCAATACGACTCCTCGCTTTGAATTGCATGTTAGAGCGGGATTAGAAGGTCATAGTCCATTTCATCCTGAAAGTCCGGCTGGCAAATTATATAGTCAAAACATAGATACTCTCAAAAAAATCGTATTTGATTTTCATGATCCTCATAAGGGGCGCGGCGGATTGGGGGCCTCGAGTGCACAGTTTGTACTGTTGCATGCTTTTTTAAATCAGGACCATACGGGTGATGGATTCAAAATGTTTGAATCTTACAAAAAAATTTCGGCACGAGATCAAGGATTGCCTCCAAGTGGTTATGATGTGTTGGCGCAGAAAATGGGCGGAGTAACTTTAATTGAAGCTCAATATAAATTGTGCGAGCGTTTAGATTGGAAGCTTTCAGATATTGGTTTCTTTTTGATTCGAACAGGCCATAAAGTTGCTACGCATAAGCACTTGAGAAATCTTTCAGAACTTGATGTCACGCAGCTTTCAAAAATCTCAGAGTATGCGATTCAAACATATCTTAGCGGTAAAAGGGATCAGTTTTTAGAAAGCATTAAGTTGTTTCGTGCCACGCTCGCAGAACAAAACCTTACAGCTCCCGAAACAGATACTTTACTAACTGAGTTTGACAAGAATTCAAAAATTTTATGTGCCAAAGGTTGTGGGGCTTTAGGTGCAGATATTGTCGTGGTATTTTTTGACCAATCTAAAAAAGTAGATTTAAGAAGTGAGTTGAGTAAAAAATTTGAAATCGTCGCGGACGAATTACAAATTCAACCTGGATTACAGGTTAAAGAAGACACTTTAAATCGTGGTAGCGATCTTTACTTTGAAGGATCGCTACAATGAAATTCACGGCTCAAGCTCCAAGTAATATTGCCCTCATTAAATACATGGGTAAAACGGAGGTCGAAAATAATCGCCCCCTAAATGCGTCACTGAGTTACACACTAAACAATTTAACAAGTTTTGTTGAAATTGATTTCCATAAGGAAGATGCGGATTTAAATATTCGTTGGGAGCCACTTAACGCCGATTTAAATTTGAGTGTCGCCGGCCAAGAACGATTTATGCGTCACTTTGAAAATCTCTGTCGCGGTATAGGTTTATCCGGTGATTTTACAATTCGTTCTACAAATGATTTTCCGAGTGCTTGCGGACTGGCAAGTTCGGCTTCGAGTTTTGCGGCTTTAACAAAATGTTTTGGTGACGTCGCACGCAAATTTAAAGGGCTGGAGTTAAGTGCCGAACAGTTGAGCCAATTAAGTCAGAGGGGCTCGGGTTCATCATGTCGAAGTTTGTTTCCGACATGGGCCTTGTGGGAGACCGAAGGCGCAAAACAGATTGAAGTTCCATATCAAAATTTACTTTATGATGTGGTGGTGATTAACACCCAAGAAAAGTTGGTCTTATCTAGCGAAGCTCATCTTAGGGTGAGTACGAGTTTAAATTTTGTAGGACGGGCCGAACGCGCACAAAAAAGATTAGCGTTATTACTTAGCGCCTTCGAAAAAAGAAATTGGACCAAAGCGTTTGAGATTTGTTGGGCTGAGTTTTGGGATATGCATTCGCTTTTCGAAACGAGTCAACCCGCCTTTGGCTATATGACACCAGAAACGCTCACGGTTTTGAATTTAACTCGCGATTTTTGGCATCGAGAGGGCGATGGTCCACTCGTGACAATGGATGCCGGACCCAATATTCATTTTTTATGGCGTCAGGATCAATCGATACTGCGTGTACGGTTGAAACAAATGATCGTCAGTAAAGGGTATAATATTTTAGACCCGGATTCTAAGGTATGAATGTGGAATTAAAAGCAAGAAACCCTCGTATTCATGAACATGTGCGTGATTATTCTTTATCAATGCAAGATACGTTTTCTACAAAAGTTCATGGAAAGTGCATTTTAACAGGTGAGCATGCCGTTCTTCGCGGAGTGCCGGCCCTCGTAGTACCTCTGAGATCACGAGTGTTTGAACTGGCTTATATCCCGAGCGTAAATTCAACTGAGACTAGTTTAAAAATAGAAAGTCGCGATGAAGCGAGCGAACCCACAAAACTTGTACTTTGGGGTGTTTTAGAGCGCGCGCTTTCACATGTGGGAAAAAACTTTCAAGATCTTATCGGCGTGATAAAAATAAAAAACGACGTGCCTTTTGGAGCTGGTCTTGGAGCCTCGGCGGCATTATGCGTTTCGGTTGCGCGGTTATTTAGATTTTTAGGTTGGATCGATACCGATGCGGTGGTGGAGTTTGCCCGAACTCTTGAAAATATTTTTCACGGTGAGAGTAGCGGCGTGGATGTAGCCGTTGCAGAAATGGATCGTCCGATTCAATTCACGCGAGGGCACGGAATTGTTGATTTAGATATTAAGTGGCGCCCCGAACTCTATTTGTCATTTAGTGGGCGCAAAGGCGTGACGTCTGAATGTGTGAAGATGGTACAAAATCTTATTAAAGAAGATGTAGTTTTGGGTGCTAAAATCGACGAACAAATGTCGTTGAGCGTTCTATTAATGCAAAAATCTTTAATCGCTGAAAATTTAACAGAGACAGAGCGACAAGAACTTTTTATTTTATCTTTAAATACCGCGCTAGAGTGTTTTGAAAAATGGAATCTCACAAAAGGCTTTTTAGCCGAGCATATTAAAGTTCTTAGATCTCACGGTGTTTTAGCTTGTAAACCGACCGGTTCCGGAGGCGGAGGACATGTCCTTAGTTTCTGGCAAGGGGCTCCTCCTACAATTGACGGTTTTGAATTCTTTAAACTTGAAATTTAAATTATTTTCGCTGTGAGCGGTAAGAAAAAAGCGCCACGCTTGAGGCCACAACCGCGTTCAATGAATCTGTTTGATCCTGAATCGGAATTGAAAGACGAGTCACAAATTTAAAGTCCTCGGGTAGGCCTTGGCCTTCTTCTCCTACTATCAATCTTACATTTTGCGGCCACTTAAAATTGTCCAGGGCTTGGCCTTTCATATCGAGAGCAAATAAAGTGTTTGCAACCGTAACGTGACTAGCTAAAGACTCTAATTTAGGTGCAAGAACTAACGGAGCAAGGAGAGAAGCTCCCGCCGAGGCGCGCAGTGCTTTAGGTAAAAAAGGATTTGCAGACTCTTGGGTGAGAATAATTTTAGAAACGCCAAATGCTACACAGCTTCTGATCACCGCGCCAATGTTAGAAGGATCAGAAAAAGGAACGACCACTTCGAGTCCTTGAGGCTCTCTGTCTACGTACAAATCAATGTTAGGCGTTTCGACGACCAAAAGGGGCGCGTGCGTACCAAAAGTGTCGAGCTCTTTAAAAATATCGGCTGACAACGTGAAAACTTGGTTCAGTGAGCGATACGAATTGATTTCGTCTTCGTTGGGAAGAAGCGCACACGAAATCTTGAGCCTCCCATTGTTCATGACTTCTTTTGTAATTTTAGAGCCAGAAACAATACATAATTTTTCTTCGCGAATACCTTTTGAAGATAAAAGACTGCGCCAAATTTTAAATTTTGGATTGGTTGAACTCGAAACCGAATCAATCTTCATTATCACTCTCAACAACTTTTGTTAGATTGACGGGTTTAGGATGTGTATGTTTACGAAAAATCACCAAACGACGTTCGTGTGGGGTATTCGGTAAAGTGTAAGGGATGTTCCCTTTTAATTCGTAATACTGGCCAAGTTTGGTGATGGCATCACTAATTTCGTTACCAAGATTAGGACCCTTCATAAAATAAACTTCGCCACCCAATTGAAGAGAATTAACCACACTTTGCAAGGTCACATCCATACCTTCTACGGCACGCGTGATAGCTCCGCGAATCGGGTACACAAAAGAATCCGTGATATTGCGCCCGATTATATCGAGATTTTTAAACTGCATGTCTTCACGCACAGTTTTCAAAAACTCGACACGTTTTTGTACGCCTTCCGAAAGTAAAATAGGATCATTTGGAAATTCTACTTTTAACGGAATTCCTGGAAAGCCCGCTCCGGTTCCAATATCTAGTAACGGAAACTGTAATTTTGTAAGTTTAGGAATCATGAGGCAATCAACAAAATGTTTAATCGCAACATCACGAATGGTGAGTAGCCGCGTAATATTTTGACTTTTTTGTTCCTTCATCAGGAGTAAATAAAATTTTACAAGCTGATGGCGCTTCTCGTGAGGGTAATCGCCGAACCCGTGATTGCGAAAAAAGTCGTACATGCGATCGTCGGCTTCACCAAACGAAAAATCCTCAACGCTCACGCGATGGCGGCCGCGTAGGCCTTTGCCTTTAAGGCCCATACCCTTAGGTTTTGGACGTGCGTGAGTTTTTTGAGAATCAGGTTTTCGCGTCATGTTATCGGGCATAGTAATTGAAAAAATACGCAAAATCATTCACTATTTAAGGGCCATGAATAAAGAAAAAATTGAACAAATTCAAAAGGATGCAGAAGAAGCCTTAAAAAAGGCTCAAACCTCGCAACAGCTGTACGACACAAAAGTTTTGTTCCTTGGCAAAAATGGCAGCTTGTCGACCCTCATGAAAGACATGAAAAACCTTTCAGCGGAAGATCGCCCAAAGTTTGGACAATGGGTAAATGAAACGAAATCTGCGCTTGAGTCGCTGTATGAAACTTTAGAAAAAAAAATAAAGACGAAGGAATTGGGTGAACAGTTAGATAACGAACGTTTGGATATGACGTTGCCGGGACCATTTAAACCTTTGGGGGCACAACATTTAGTCGACAAAGTTATGGATGAAATGATCGCGATCTTTGCCCGCTTAGGATTTAGCGTGCGGGTCGGCCCCATGATCGAAAAAGACTATTACAATTTTGAAGCGCTTAACATTCCTAAAGATCATCCGGCGCGTGATGAGCAAGATACGTTTTATATCGATAGCGAACACGTTTTGCGTACTCAAACAAGTCCTATTCAAATTCACACCATGAAAATCGAAAAACCTCCGCTTAAAATCATAGGCCCGGGTGCGGTGTTTCGCTGCGATTACGATATTTCGCATTTACCGATGTTTCATCAAATTGAAGGGCTTTACGTAGATAAAAAAGTTTCGATGGCCGAATTAAAAGGCACCATGGCGTATTTTAATCGTGAATTTTTTGGGGCAGACGTAAAAACGCGTTTTCGTCCTAGCTTCTTTCCGTTTACTGAACCATCAGCTGAAGTTGATGCTTCGTGCGCACTTTGTAGCGGCAAGGGTTGTCGCATGTGTAAATTTTCAGGTTGGATTGAAATGGGTGGTTGCGGACTTGTGCACCCCAATGTTTTAAAAGCAGCCGGCTTAAGCCCCGAAGAGTGGCAAGGATTTGCTTTTGGTATGGGCGTAGAAAGAATGGCGACCGTGAAGTACGGTATTGAAGACATTCGCTTGTTTATAGAGAACGACGTACGTTTTTTAGGACAGTTTTAATATGAAAATTTCATTGAAATGGTTGTCACAGTATATCGAGATAGGCGAATTTTTAAATAAGCCCGAAGAACTCGCATCTTTACTTACTAATAAAGGTTTAGAAGTTGAATCGATTGAAAATCGCGCCAAACAATTTGATCACGTGATCATTGGTCATATTTTAGAAAAAGCCCAACATCCCGATGCTGATCGATTAACTGTGTGTCAGGTTTCTGCCGGTGGTGGGGTCGTTCATCAAATTGTTTGTGGAGCAAAAAATCATAATCAGGGCGATCGGGTCGTGGCGTCTCTTCCAGGCGCAGTTCTTCCCGGAAACTTTGAAATTAAAAAATCTAAAATCCGCGGTGTGGAATCTGCTGGGATGTTATGTTCTGAAGTCGAGTTGGGGTTAGCTAAGGAGAGCGCGGGCATTATGATTTTGCCTCAAGACGCACCTATCGGAAAATCATTCGCGGAGTACATGGGTTATGATGACATTGTTTTTGATATCAAAGTCACTGCGAATCGTGCGGACTGTTTAAGTCATTACGGGCTCGCCCGAGAGATTGGGTGTTTGCTCGGCCGCGATTTTGCGATTAAGTTTGGAACGCTTTCGATTGCTGGCCCAAGTGGACAAGACATTGTCACTTTGGAAGTGTTAGATTCCGATTCGTGTCCACGTTATGCTGCTCGTGTGATCAAAGGAGTTAAAGTTGGCCCAAGCCCTCAGTGGTTAAAGTCACGTCTAGAGAGCGTCGGTTTGAATTCGATCAACAATGTTGTCGATGTTACGAACTTTGTGATGATGGAGCTCGGTCAACCACTGCATGCTTTTGATATTCGTTTTTTAAAAGGAAGTAAGATTCGCGTCTCGCGTTCAGAGCGTGGCGAAAAGTTTATAAGTTTAGACGGAACTGAGTTTGAACTCGATGGTTCTGAGTTGATGATTCGCGATTCTGAAAAAAACGTCGCGATGGCGGGCGTCGTCGGAAGTTTAAATTCGGGTGTTAAAGATGACACACAAGATTTGTTTATAGAATGCGCATATTTTTTACCTAGCAGTGTGCGCAAAACTTCGCGACGTCATGGTATTCAAACCGACGCGGCTTATCGCTTCACGCGTGGAGTAGATCCTGAGGGCACGATGTTAGCGTTGAATCGATGTTGCGAGTTGATTCACCAAACGGCCGGCGGCACGGTTTATTCGAACCACTATGATATCTATCCTCACCCCATAAAAAAACAGTCCATTCCCATTCATTTATCACAAATCGCGCAACGCTTAGGATTTCAAGCAGATGCTAATGAATTTACAGATTGGATGAAACGCGTGGGATGTAAAGTTACACCAGGTGATTCTGAAGCATGGGAGATCACGCCCCCAACGTATCGACCCGACATCGAGATCGCAGAAGATCTAATGGAAGAATACGCGCGTCTTAAAGGTTACGAGGCGATTCCCGAATTTGTACCTAGTGCACAAGTAGCGCCGACACCTCATGCGGCTCAATATACTCTTTCAAGACTATTAAGTCGTAAGTTGCAGGCGGAAGGTTTTCAGCAATCGATTAATCTGGGTTTTATCAACGAAAAATTTGAATCTGCTTTTTTAGGAGATCGTCAAAAGCTAAAACCTTTTGGAATTGAAATTGCAGAAAAATCAATCAAAGTTAAAAATCCTTTAAGTGAAGACATGAATGTGATGAGAAGCTCATTGTTGCCGGGCTTAATTCAAAATACATCCCACAATGAACGTTACGGTGCAGAGACAGGACGACTGTTTGAGACTGGTTTTACTTTTGATGTAGCGGAAACTGGATTTGTCGAAGACTGGCGTTTAGGTTTGGTGGCTTGGGGTTCAACGATTGATTTATGGAATAAATCACAGGAGCCTTTAGTACTTGAGGTAAAATCCAGTTTTGAAAACGTCTTAAAGGGTCTTAATGCCAAATCGTGGACTTGGAACACGCATCATGAACCGCCGGAGTTTTTACATCCGGGACAAAACGCCTATTTATTTTTTGAAGGTAAAGTCGTCGGCTTTATCGGGTCTCTACATCCTAAGTGGATTGAAGAACTAAAACTCAAAGGCCCGGTGGTTGTCGGAGAGTTTGATTTGAGTTTAATTATGCAAGGCCAACCTCGAATTTCAAAAATGAAGAGCCTTTCGAAATTTCCGTCAGTGGCACGTGATCTCGCATTTGTTATGCCTAAAAATTTACAAGTTCAAGATGTGGTGACTGCCGTAAAAAAAGCGGGTGGAGTGCAGTTAAATTCAGTGCGCGTTTTTGATGTCTTTGAAGGGGCTTCTCTTGGTATAGACATGAAGTCTGCTGCATTTCGATTGGTGTACCAAGATCCTAATGCGACATTGACGGAAGACCAAATCAACACGCTTCAAAAGAAAGTCGTCGAAGACGTCGCGAAAAAACTCAATATTCAAGTTCGTTAAAAATTGTAAATGAGATTTAAATAGAAAGATCTGGTCACAATGATCTTGTGACCAGCAGGTGTTAATTTTTAATAAGGACTATAAAGAACATTTGGAAGTACAAGGCGTAATGTTTTTGCATCGCAATTTGTTACTGAGGATTTGCTGCAGGCTTCAGAGATAAGAGCTGCTAAATCAACCTTAACTTGTCGGCCAAGTAGAGCTTCACAAAAATCTTCAGCTGGAGTCACATCCTGAACATTCACGATAGCTTCAGTAAAACCGGTTACGTTTTCTTTAATACTGACTGAAACCACAGACGTATGTTCTTGGCAGCCGCCGCCGATTTGGTAGCTTAACTCTAAAATTTTACCATCAAAGTTAAGAGTGCGAACCAAGTCAATAGGCGTAGAAATCGAAGCAAAAGACACCGATGAGCTTACGATAAGTGTGAGAAGGACTAAAATAGTTTTCATAAATTCTCCTTGCGAATTTGTTAGTTAATGGAGTGGTCTATCACTTTTTTGTCGAGAGTCTTTTTCATATTTATTTTTTGAATATTTTTCGCAACATAACGGATGTTCAAAAAAATCGATCGTAGTGGGTTCACAGCAAGTCTAGTCTGGGTCTTCTGTGTTTGCTCTATGCGTTAACAGCTTTTTATTGAGTTTTATCAAGGACTTGTTAGCCTTTTGTTAGGCGCATCGGTGGGATGAGTTTAAACTCACTCACACTCAAGGAGAGTCTTTATGGCAAAAGATAGCGGCAAAGATATCGAAGCACGATCAACAATGACGAAAGCTGATATCGTCGAAAAGGTTTACCAAAAAATCGGTTTTTCAAAAAAAGAATCGAGCGAATTGGTGGAACAAGTCTTTAACACCATAAAATCCACCCTTGAGGTTGGAGAAAAAGTTAAAATTTCAGGTTTCGGTAATTTCATCGTACGTGAAAAACATGAACGTATTGGCCGTAACCCTCAAACGGGGGATCAAATTAAAATTAGTGCGCGGCGAGTGCTGACGTTTCGTCCGAGTCAAGTTTTGAAAGCCATGCTGAACGGCGAGGATACAACCGGATTAAGTGACGACTGAGGAGTTTGATTATGTCAGATATGGATATCGATAAAATTATTAAAACGTACTCGAATTCTTCTGAACAAGAAAATATCGAAGAAACACGTTCAATGGTGTCCCAACTTCAAGCTTCTATGATTGAAGAAGAAGAGTTATTCCCAGAAAAATTTGCAGATCCCTATTTGTTTGCCGAAGAAGTTGTGAATGAAGTCATCATGAAAGAAAACACAGACATAGAGCCGGATATTGAATTAACTACGCCTTCGAATCGTCTCGCAGAGATTTCGGCAGAGATTCAAGGAAAGCTCGATTTTGACGAAAGCGCCACGGCTCATTTAGAGGATCAACAACTTCTTGAGGACATTAATAAAATTCCTGAACGTATGGCGTTTAAGATCGGTGACGTGGCTGAAATTGTCGATGTTAAGCAATATGTTTTGCGCTATTGGGAGACAGAGTTTGACGTTTTGAAGCCCAAAAAATCAAGACAGAATCAGCGTATGTACTCTCGCAAAGATATCGAGAATATTTTGTTTATCAAAAAATTATTGTATCGAGATAAATTTTCAATTGAAGGGGCGCGCCGTGCTTTGCGTTCGTTAAAGGCTCAAGTTAAAGAGACCAAGCAGTGGGATCAAGTTGCCGACCGTTACGAACACGCCCTAGAGCAAGTGCGGGGATTATTGAGCGACATTCGTTTGGTCAAATCTCTTTTTGCCGATAAAGTTTAATCTAAACGTGATTTTCAAAATAATATTAAGGGAGTAATCATGAAATTCATGATGATTTTGATTATTGGTTTTTTGATTTCAGACAAATCTATCGGAGATGATCAATTTAAAATGCCAGAAATGGCTAAAAAAGCGCAAGAATTCATTAAAGAGAACCCAAACTGTACGAATTCCGTGATTGAGTCATTAAAAAAGAAAAGCACGCTTACGTGTGCAGAAGCGCTTAAGCCCAATACCAAAGATAAAAAGAAAGCGCTCCAAGAAAAATGTGAGAGTTTGAAAGAAGAACTGAAGAGTGCGCAAAGTTCGTGTGTTGCTAAGTAAGGGCGATCCCTCGTTCTTACTCTTTAATTATAATTTTATCAGGTAGCTCATTTGAATCGTTCGGTGTTCGAGGAAATTCTTTCGTGACGACTTCAGCACTTTTTTGAATTGCATTTACGATTCCCTGGGTGAGATCTTGCGCATGAATTCCGTTTATAAGATCGGTGATCACATCTGCCCAAATGGATTTATCGAATTTATCAGAAATGGATTTGTCTGCCAGAACCACGGCTTTTCGCTCTTGTAATGAAATAAATAATAGAATTCCTGTTTTAGAGAGCGTTGAGTGAATCTGTGCTGAGTAAAATTCAGTTAAGGCGCGACGTTCAACGCAAATGAACTCTTCTTTGTCGCTGGTGAGTAAACGTTTAATTGTATGTGAGCGGGAAAGTCCGAATGCTAAACCTAAAGAGAGAGACGAAAAAAGTAAAAAAACCATATGACTCGTTAGAGGATAAAAAATATCGAGAGACATTAAGTGAAAGAGTTCGTTTGAAATTAACAAAAAGAATAAAGCTAAAATTGGAAACACGTGTGCGCTACCCGTGGAACTTAAAACCACCATAGGGATGATTTCCGCAGACGTTTTATTTTCGGCAGCTTCAATCGCTTTTTTTATTCTTTCTTGAGAGCTCGGAAGATTTAGATGCTTGAGTGCTTTCATTTACCAACTCCCCGAAGAGCCGCCGCCGCTAAAACCGCCGCCGCCGCCAGACCAACCACCCCCACCGCCGCCACCAAAACCTCCAAACCCGCCGCCGCTATGCCAACCGTGACGTGAGTGTCGACCAAAACCGCGAAAAATAACAAAGAGAATAAAAATAAAAAGGTAGAGAATCAGTTTTAGGATTTTAAAACCGCCGCTGGAAGTTCTGCTTTCTTGGACTTGCGATGTCTCTTCTAAATTATTATTTTTTAAAAACTCAGGGTCGACGCGTTCCAAAATACCATAAACGCCTGTGCCGATAGCTTCATCGTAGAGACCACGTTTCATAAGTGGGGTCATTCTGTCGATGATACGTCGAGCGTAGGCATCGGGAAGGTCGCCTTCTAAACCTTGGCCCACTTCGATGCGCATTTTACGATCCTTCATCGCGAGTAAAAGTAAAACGCCATTGTCTTTTTCTTTTGTTCCTAGCTTCCAACTGTCGACAACTTTGATCGAGTATTCTTCGATCACCGAACCTTCAAGGCTAGGGATCGTCAGCACAGTTATTTGTGCGCGGCCGCGCGACTGTTCATCTCTCAATATAGTATTAAGCTGCTCGACTGTAGATTGAGATAATATGCGCGCATAATCGTTAACCGGTGCGCGAAGTGGAGGAATTTCTCCACGTCCCGCAATACTAAAAAAGAAAATTAAACTGAGTACTAGAGGCCTCAGAGATTAACCTCTGGTGCTTTTTCTAAACTTTGAGCGCCTTCGACGGTCCACTGAGGCATTTTTTCGTAATGAAAAAACAATGTGTTCGTTAAGTTGTACGGAAACACACTGACATAATTATTAAAATCTTTAATCGAATCAATGTATCTCTGACGAGCAACTGTAATACGATTTTCTGTACCTTCTAGTTGTGCCTGAAGGTCTCGAAAGTTTTGATCGGCTTTCAAATTAGGATAATTTTCAGCGACGACCATCAATCGTCCTAAAGCCTGGGTCAACTCACCTTGGGCCGACGCAAACTTTTCGATTTGTTGGGGAGAAAGTTTGCTCGCATCAATTTCCATTGATGTGGCTTTTGCTCGAGCATTCGTGACGGCCTCAAGAGTTTCTTTTTCGTGCTTGGCATAACCTTTCACTACGGTGACAAGATTAGGAATGAGATCGGCACGACGTTTATACTGATTCGTAATTTCAGCTAGAGCCGCATCCACATTGTTTTTACTTTGTGGAATAGATTGAACTCCGCACGCAGTCAGTTGGGTGAGTAGAGCGATCATCAATAGAAATTTCATATTTTCTCCCTATAAAGAAATAGTAGAGATAGGAAATACTTCGAATTGCTTTTGTTGCCAAGGATAAGCGGCGCCGAACGCTAAGACGGCTTTAGCCGGGCAGCGCATGTTGTCATACGCTGTTAACGGCGTCGGTCATAAGCTAGTGAGTTTAAGCTTATTGAAACTCAAGATCACTGAAGTCGTCGACCTCGGGAGTTTTTGTTTCTTCTTTTTTAGGTAGTTCTTTTGGTGGTTCGACTGAAGCAGGCTTTTTTGGCTCTGCTTTTAATTTTTGTGGTGTCGTATCAGAGGTTGATTCTTTTGTTTGTGTGTCTTCGCCCACAGAATGTTTAATTTTAATACGAGCCCATGCCTGTTTGCATTCTAAAGAAAGCATGCTCTCTTTTTTGAAAAAACCACGGCGTTTAAAGCAATCAAAAGGCGCCTCACCTGGAGTACACCATTTCCAATAATCATCGGCACACGCATCGCGCGCCGCGGTTTTGTGGCTTTCTGCTGAAGCCAAAGCAATATTTATTAATAAAATTGCCGCTAAGATTATAAGAAAATGAAACTTCATATGCACTTGCCTTTGCTGGTATTCATGCTTTCGGAAGAAAAGATTCCAAACGTTAAATTCTCTCAATTTGAGACAACATTAGAGTCGTTAATAAATTAAAAGTACTTAAATTAAAGAAGAACACCGTGAAGAATCGAGCTGGCAACGGTAAAATATATGACTAAGCCGGTCACATCCACAAGGGTTGCGACAAAAGGAGCCGATGCGCTCGCGGGGTCAAAACCGAGCCGACTTAGTATAAGCGGTAACATAGATCCGCAAATAGCGCCCCATAAGACAACTCCACCCACACTACAGGCAACCGCGGTACCGATTAAAAAATAATGTTCACCGTAGAGTGCGTCTCGAGTGGGCCAAAATATTATTCTTAGTAAACCAATGCTACCCAAAATAAGGCCGAGAAAAAATCCAGAGGACAATTCTCGTAATAGAATTTTCCACCAATCTCGGAGTTGCACTTCGCCCAATGCAATCGCACGAATGATCAATGTGGAAGCTTGGGAGCCTGAATTGCCGCCACTACTAATAATGAGCGGAATAAAAAGAGCTAAAGCGAGAGTTTGTTCGATTTGCTTTTCGTAAAAACCCATTGCGGTAGCGGTAAACATTTCGCCCACAAATAAAATGGTTAACCAGCCTGCACGTTTACGAATCATTGCGGGCAAAGACGTTTGCAAATAAGGAGCATCTAGCGCCGCCACACCACCCAACTTTTGCATATCTTCTGTAGCTTCTTCTTTAACAACATCGACGACGTCATCAACAGTGACGATCCCTTTCATTTGCCCTTCTTTATCAATTACGGGTAGGGCGTGAAGGCTATGTTGAGAAAATCGTCGACTCACTTCTTCTTGGTCCATTTCTTCGGGAATGGTCACAAGATCTGTTTGCATGACGTCTTTTACGATTTTTTGTGGTTGGGCAATAAAGAGTTCTCGAAATGAAATAGCGCCTAAAAGTTTTTGTTCATGATCCAAAACATAAGCATAATAAATTGTCTCGGACGTCGTACGTGCCTGTGCGCGCAAATAGCGAATGGCTTCATCCACCGACATTTCGGGTCTTAAACGAAAGTAGCGTGAATTCATAAGCCCGCCTGCAACGTCTTCTTCGTACGCCAAAAGTGCTGTGACCTCACGTCGAGTTTGCTCATCTAAGAGGGCTAAGGCTTCATAACGTAATTCAATAGCTAGGACCTGCATAAGATCGGCGGCATCATCAGGAGCCAGCAAACGTATCCAAGATCTTTTTTGGAGCGAAGGCAACTGCGCAATAATTTCGGCTTGATCGATGGGACTAAAATTTAAAAACAAATCTTCAGCATCTGAACGGGGGAGCCTAATAAACGCATCCATCCGCTCATCATGCGGCATTCTCTCCCAAGCTTCGCGAAGCTGATCAAGGGGCGAGAGGTCGGATTGTTCGACGTTTTTTGTTTCTTCTTCCATCACATATCTACTAACGGCTTAATATTAAAAGGTCTAGACGGGTCTAGACCTTTTAATATAGTGGAGCAACCTAATTTTGATTTAGATTTTAATTTAAAAGCACAGGTTATTAATTTGAAAAATACAAAAAATATGGACAAAAAATGTCTAACTTATGTGCACTCAGAAAAAAGAATTCCAAGATTAAAACCAGTTCTAAAATAGCGACGAAAACCTGATATAACGTACGTCATGAAACGCACCAAATTTCTTGCCTCAATCGTTTATATTTTAAGTGCACTCTCGACCGTGGGCAATGCCCAAACTCTTTCTCAATCCGAAATCGCTCCTAAAGATCCTCCAAGAACATTGCGCGGAGCCATTTCAGCGGCGATCACTTTAAATCCTAAAACGATTTCTACAGATGAGTTTATGGAGTCGCTGCACTATGTGACTCAGGCAAGTAAAGCCAATATGTACCCGTCAAGTGGCTTTTCCTGTACTCGCTTTGCCGATAACAGCACAATGTCGACAAACCATCTTCGCCTGCCTTATAAAATTTCATTTCTCAATTGTGGAGTATCAGTGTCAGCCACTGTGTTTGATGGCGGTGCAAAGTACTACGCTTATAAAAGTGCTCAGGCCCATGAGGCTGCAACTCGAGCTTCGTTTAATACTGCAGACTCCAGAATACCTAACACTCGTGGTGGATTGGCCAATAGTACAATGTCGAGTTACTCAGAACTTGCACAAATGAAGGTCATGGTCGCCTACTTAAAAAAAGTCCAAAATACCTATTTGCAGTTTCAAAAGTTCCAAACAAGTGACAATTTGAATTCGGCGATTTCGCAAATTGAACAAGCGGTACAGCAGGGCAGTGACGAGTTAGATGCCGCGATCGAACAATTTAATTATGTCGTCACTTTGCCAGCCGCTGATGACCTTGAAGATATGGACAGTGCCATTGCATCTTTAAAAATTCCAGCTTCAGCGGAGGATGCGGTCAAAATCGCACTTTCGAGCGGGCCTGAAGTTTTACGTAGAAATTTAAATGTGCAGATGGCGGAATATAGTCTGAAATCACAACGTGCCTCATTAGGACCTTCAGTAAGTGTGGACGCGTCTTGGGACAAAAATAATTCTAATAATCAAGTTAACGGAGCCATTGATCGATATAATATAAGCGGACACAGTATTGGGGTAACGCTTAGAATTCCTATAGACGTCAGTGGTATTTATTATCTTAAATCGGCAAAAAAAGAGTTGGCGTCTAAAATATCTGAACGTTCAGCCGCCATTGCGGATGCCCAAAATACAATTTTGAACACTTATAAAAGATTAGAAAGTGAAAGAAAAACTTATCTAGCGATGAACAAGATGTTCGAAGACCAATCCAGAGTTATTCAAACTATCCTAGATAAAATAAACTCTGGAGACACGTCGACGTTAGTTTTATCGGATATGTTGGATTCGGTTGGGCTTTGGGAATCGAGCTTTTTTAAATTACAAAGCGTTCAATCCAAAATTTTGAATGATTTGTTTGGTATTAAACAAGTCACGGGTCTTTTATTTTCTGATTACTCTCTTAAAGTATATTAATTAGCATTCTCGACACCAGTCTGGCGCAATGCGCTGAAAGCATTCTCGCTTAAATCTAAAATAAAGTACTTAAGGACGCTTCGAGTGTCGTTTTGACTCTTTTTTTATGGCCCTGACGTTGCACTTATGTAGCTTTGTGATCCTGTGGTGAAAGTTTGAACCTGGGGTCCTTGAGTGATTGGGCTCATAAAATAAGGGGAGAATATGCAATCAGATGAAGTCTTAGATCAAGTTGGTTCACGATTAGCAGTACTTTCAAAATCTGCAGGTTTAACACAAGAAGAAATCGCGAAGCGATGTCAGATTTCGCGCATTACGATTAATCGTTTTTTTAAAGGCCGCACAGAGATTCGCTCTGGGGATTTGGTTCAATTATTGTCTTTATTTGGAATCGATATATTAGCGATTTTAGATGAAAAAATTGAGCGCAAAATGAACGGAAAAACTTTGAATGATTCCGCCGAGTCAAAAGAAATAGTAAAGGCTTTAGATGAGATGGACCCCAACGTAAGTCGCACGATTTTAGATCAAATTAGTTGGTGGAGAAACGCCACCCTAAAGCCTGTTACCGAACAAGGGGTTGAGTTGTAATTTAGAAAGCAAGGAGGAGTTATGAGTCACGCTGTAAAAGTTGTCGACATTCGAAATGCCCAGATGGATCTGGCCACAACACGCGAATTAAAACAGAAAACTGAACTTCAAAAAAAGTATACAAGTAGTTGGGTGTGGAGGTCGTTAGCCGCCGTTATCGAAATTAATCCCGAGGCTTCGCGAAGTTTAAAATGGCTCTCTCAAAAGCTAAATGTGGCTCTGGAACAAATCGTAGAGGGTCTTGAAGGTCTTGAGGCTCTAGGAATAATTGAAAGAACCGCACAGGGTTACAAAAAAATTCTTAAATACGTGTATTTTTCAGATCGGGATATTGATCCGAAGTCGGTTTTAGCTGATCACGTATTGATTTCTTCACAGTTATTGAGTCGCTTAAATCCCCGAAGTTCAAATGCAAAAAGTTTTTACCGTACGGGATTTGTCGCCAGTAATGAAACTTTAGTTCGAGAGTTTTGTATTCAAGTTGAAGTCCTCATGAAGGAATTTGTTGAGAAGTCCTCTAAAAGTGTTTCTGATCGCGTTGTCGGATTTACTTTTTCAAATGTAAAAGTAACGCAAGATGATCCTGGAGTTTAATATGAAAAAGAATATGTTTTCTATATTTATATTTGCAGTATTATGGGTTGCGATCACCATTTCGGCTCACGCAGACCAGTCAGGAATAAAAACTAATGGTGGCGACGTTGGGGGTGGTGGAGTGGCCCAGTTATTAGCTCTGACTCCGCAAGAAAAAGATTTGCTTAAACAACAGCAAAATGTGAAAGCTGCTTTCAATAAATGGTTATCGACAATGGATGAACAAAAAGAGATGAAGGTTCTCGAAAAACTTTACGAGATTCACGTCGTCCCACAATTAAAATAATATTAAAAAATAAATTATAATAAAAATCCGCGTCATTTAAAAGTCGCGGATTTTTTATTTTCTAAACGTGTTCGTATTTCTATATTTGATGAGATCATATATCAAAGACGTTGCACTAATTTCGCCTTGCCAGAATGTCTCTAGCGTTCGTGTTTCATACGTATCACTCGCGATATGCACGTGACACAGCTGATATTAAAATAGCAGCTGTGCGTGGTAGCGACAAAAGTCCGTACGCGATTCAGGCTAACGCACACATGTGGTATGTGCGTTGCTCTTCTTACCTGTGACGCCTCGGTTACTGAAAAAGTAAAAATAAAAAAGGCGAAAACAACAAAAGGGAGGAAGAATGAATTTTAGAATAATGACAAAGCTCGCGGTTGCCGCAGTGTTGGTCACATCTGCATTATCGAAAGCCGATGATATAGCGTTAGGTATACCAGGTTACGGAGGTAATGGATGTCCTTCGGGCTCGGTTGATACAGTTTTAGCACCGGATGCCAAAACGCTTTCGATTTTATTTGATCAGTTTGTTACAGAAGCTGGACGCAGTTCAGGAAAGTCCATTGATCGTAAGTCTTGTAACTTAGCTATTCCGGTTCACGTGCCTCAAGGTTACAGCATTTCTTTAATTGGAATCGATTATCGCGGATATGTTTCAGCTCCTCGAGGAACCACAGCGCAATTAAATGTCGAATATTTTTTTGGTGGTTCTTCAGGTCCTAAATACAATAATACATTTCTGACCCCGCATGACTCTGACTACACACTAACAAATAATCTCGTCGCTTCGGCCCTAGTCTGGTCGCCTTGCGGTGCAGATGTAAACTTACGTGTGAACGCCAGCATGCTGACAAGAACGAACGCAAAACGTGATGACGTTTTTGCGACCGTAGACTCAGCAGACGTGACAGCGGGAATTGTTTATCATCTTCAGTGGAGAACTTGTCGTTAAGTTTTTTGCTGTTACCGATCGCGGTCTTCTCCCCCGGGAAGACCGCGACGTCCTAAAACTCCGGGGACAACGGGGGTCATATGAATAAAATATTTTTAGCGCTCGTATTTATCACTGGTTTTATCACTGGTTTTTCAAGTTTATCATTGGCTCAGCGTCGACAGGTGATTACCGTTAATGAAAACGGCCAACTTGTGCGTCAAAGAATTCCGCCTTCGGCCCCTCCACAAAACTCGTCTTCTGATTTTGATGGTGGCGCGCAGATGGAGTTACCAAATTATCAAGGGAACGGTTGTCCTCAGGGTACACTTTCGGCCACTTTAAGTCCCGACAACAAAACACTTTCTGTTCTTTACGACAATTTTATTTCGCAAGCGGCCAGTAATGGAATAGATCGTAAGTTATGTCGGTTGAGAATTCCTATTAAAGTATCTTCCGGATTTCAGGTCGCAATTGTAAAATTAGATTGGAGGGGGTTTACCTCACTGCCACCCGCCGCACGGGCTTCGATTCGCACCACCCATAATATTACCATAAAAAGTGGTGGCCTTGATAGGCAGGTCGATCGTATTCCATTTACTCGAGAAACTTCATTTGAAGGTCCGCTAGACGAAGAAATTTACATTGGAGAGCATGTGGAGAGCGAACAAGTTTGGTCACCATGTGGTGCAAATTTGGCTATTAATATCGCGGCAACCATCACTCTTTCAAATGCAAATTCACCAGACCTCGCAATGGTGAGTGTTGATAGTTTAGATGTGCAAAGCGATGAAAAAGGAATGAAATACTTTTTAAGTTGGAGACGTTGCGAAATGGCGCCTTCGGCTCCCACTCACCCCCCGGTGCCATCACGTCCTGTCCCGCCACGACCACGCCGTATCTAGTTATTATTTGGAGTCTGGAGCGATCGGATCTGCCACGTCCTCAAATGGGGCGTGGTTTTTGTCGGCCCATATAGGAGGACCTGATCCGCGCATGTATCGTGAGCCTACCGTTGATAAGTAAGTTAGAAACTCAAAACCTAAAAAAAGAGAAATAGCAATTAGGAGGATCGGACGTACAAAACGCCAAACCGTGACATCATAACGTCGTCTTACCGTCAAAGCTTCGGTTAAAATAGAAGCTCTTTCATTTGGTTTAACGTTTAATATTTGGGACGAAACACTTTCAATCAGGCGTCCTAACTGTTTTTGACGAAACTCTGGCATTTCAATAAAAGTCGCCGCGATTCTTAAAACTTGGGTGTAAACATCTGCTCGAGTTTCTATAAACTCAAACTCCATACGCACAACTTTCGCATACCACGCCATTCGGCCTGATTTTGGAAGTTGAAACTCAATCGCGATGAGCTCTCCTAGTACCGGTGCATAATTAGCACTAATGCGAAATGAAATTCCACCCTGAGAAATGTCATAAATTTCGGCGTGTCGAATTTGACGTTCGCCTTTTAAATAACCCGTCGAAACACGACCGGTGCGCACGGCATTTTCTGGGAGTTTGAAACGTCCTGCTAGGCGACGATTTTTATTAGCCGACATCTTGATACCTCAAATTCGTATCGGTATTTGCTGCTATAAAATGAGATGACGTCTCATTTTGAGATAATGGGTCGGTTATATGCCGAGTGGTGTCGCAAATCTTATTAACTCCTAGGAAAATTATCTAAAGAGATAGGGTATTTAATGAGCAAGGATAACAAAAACTTGCGCGGCGACCCAATTTTTTTGAGATTTATCTAAGGGCATTCAATATTGCGCTGGACATAACTGGGGTTCCGAGTTTTTATCTCATTTTACGTGTTGAAGGGGACAGCGCGATGGTTCGTTATTTAGTAAAACTAATAATGCTAAATTTGGTGATATTAACAACGATCGTGTCTTCAGACGCGCACGCACTCGATTTTCAAGAATGGTTAACAGCACAAAAAAAGGTTTCCGAAGAGCAGATTCTTGCAAATATTTCTCCCAAAGGAACATTGGCTGGCACCGTGATTGCGTCGCCATCTCGAACAAATCCCGATTATTATTATCATTGGATTCGAGATGCCGCACTGACGATGCTGGCTATCCAAGAGTTAGGATTTGGCGCTCCGGAAGCATTGCTAAAAGACTTTCTCAATATCACTAAGATCCATCAGGATAATTCTGGAAATGGTAACCTAGGTGAACCCAAATACTTAGTAAATGGCGAGCCGTACACGGGCCCCTGGGGACGACCTCAAAATGACGGCCCAGCTTTACGTGCCATTGTTTTTGCCAATTGGGCAACCCAACTCCTTAATCAAAATCAATTAACCTTCGTTAAAGACAATATTTACGATGGTCAGTGGGATTCAAAATCGCCTTTAAAACGTGATCTCCAGTATGTCGCGCACCATTGGCAAGACTTAAACTTTGATCTTTGGGAAGAGGTTAAAGGTGAGCATTACTTTACTTTGGCCGTCAGCCGTAAGGCCTTGATTCTAGGGGCTGAAATCGCAGGACGACTCAACGATAGAGGAGCTATGTCCTACTATTTAGGGCAAGCTGAATTGATAAAAAATAAAATTTTGACATTTGTACGAAATAAACGTCTTTATGCGACGCTAAATTCTGTAGAAGGTTTAACCTCCAAAAGTTCCAATCGCGATGTCGCTGTTTTGTTAGGCCTCATTCATGGGGATTTACAGGATGGGTTTCTGAGCTTTGATAACCCTATCGTGAATGAAACTTTGCGTGATCTTCAATCATCTTTTAACTCACTTTACATCGTGAACTGGAGCGGCCCAGCTGGAATCGCTTTTGGACGTTATCCTGAGGATGTTTACTACAATGGAAATCCTTGGTTTTTAACTACTTTGGCGCAGGCCGAAGTTTTGTATAAAATGGCAAAGGCCGCCGCGCTTTCCGCTAAGCCTCTTAAAAAAGTACAGTCGCTTTTTGATCAAGGCGATCTTGTGATGAAGCGCGTACAGTTTCATGTTCCGAGCGATCTTCATCTCACCGAGCAATTTGATAAGACTTCGGGCTTTTGTCTAGGCGCGACGGATTTGACCTGGAGTTACGCGAGTTTTCTTACAGCTCTTCACGCGCGCGAAGCAGCATTAGCGGCCTTGAATAAGTAGATAAATAAAAGAGTACAAAGTTATAGCGACACTAGGATAAGATGGAATCTTATCAGAGGAGTCGTCATGGACATGAAAACCCTACCTGAAGTCGCGAAGAGCTTCACTCAACATTGCACGAAATGTGATGCCGAAAAGTATCACCGAGTTCTCAGTCATGTGGATGAGTTTAAAGCTAAAGTTCAGTGTGAAATTTGCGGCAAAAAAAGCACGTTTAGCATTAAGCCTAAAAAAGTTTCTAAAGGCCCACGCGTACCTAAAAAAACGAAAGCTCAAATTGCCGGTGGTGAGTGGCGAGCGCAAATGGATAAGCGTGCAACAGATAAGTCTCGTGCGTATTCCATAAAAGAAAAATTCAATTCCAATGAAAAGTTTGATCACCCAAAATTCGGCGTCGGTTTTGTACTTGCTGTAAGTGGCAATCGCATAACCGTACTTTTTGAAGAGGGCGAGAAGACGCTAATTCACGCGAGTTAAAATGTCGGGGCCTTTTCAATCAGAAATTACCAAACTTATTCAACAGGCCTTCGATCCTGAAGTTCTTGATGTCGTCAATGAAAGTCAAAATCACAACGTTCCTAAGGGCTCCGAGAGCCACTTTAAACTTGTTTGCGTCTCCTCTAAATTTAAAGATAAAAATTTGGTTCAAAGGCAGCGAGACGTTTATGCGGTTTTATCGGATATTATGAAAAATAAAATTCATGCCTTAGCTCTTCATACTTTCACTCCTGATGAGTGGAAAACCGCCTCACAAAAAGTCTTATTATCCCCACGTTGTATCCATAAGTAACTGGTTCTGTTTTCAGATGGTAATCATTTAGAATATCTAGAGAGTTGAAATCTCGCGGGCAATTTGCACGATCGCCTTAATCCATTCAGGATGCGTATTTAAACATGAGATCGCAGTGAATTTTTGATTTTTTGCCGAAATAAATAATTCACGGCCTCGAATGCCGATCTCTTCGAGTGATTCTAAGCAATCGGTCACAAACGTGGGAGTTAAAACGGCGAGGTGGCGTATTTTTTTTTGCGCCAATTCGGGAATCACGAAATCTGTGAATGGTTTAATCCAAGGCGTGCGTCCCAAACGAGATTGAAACGAAACGCTATATTGGTGGGACTGCAAACCTAATTTTTGCGCAATCAACCGAGTGGTCGCGTAACAATGAGCGCGATAACAAAATTTATTTCGAGCGGGGTCGTACGTGTCGCAACAACCAGGTTTAAAACAGCTGTCGGGTGAAGATTCTATTTTTTTTATATGGCGTTCAGGTAACCCGTGATAGCTAAATAAAAAATGATCCACAGATTCGATGTCTTTGGTTTCGCGAATTACTTTTTTCCATGAGTTAATAAGAGCCGGGTGGGAGTGAAATGGATAATCTGAACCATCTTTAAGTTCGACCTGATAATTTAAATCTTTAAGCTGTCGGTGCAATTCGACCTGTGCGGTCTTCGTACTAGAAAGGGCATACTGCGGGTAAAGTGGTAGATAAATAATTTGGGTAATGCCTCGTGCTTTAAATTTTTGTAGTGACTCTCGCAAACTGGGCTCTCCGTATCGCATGCCAATATCGACGGTCCAACCCAGTCCTTGCTGGTCGACTTCATCTTGCACTTTTTTAACTTGTTCGAGAGAAATTGCTAATAAAGGGGAGCCATCTTTTGTCCAAATCTTTTTGTAGGCCTTCGCCGCTTTAGAAGGACGAAACGGGAGAATCAAGCCGTAGACGAGCAATGCGCGGAGTACTTTTGGAATATCTATAACGTAAGGATCCATTAAAAATTCATTTAAATACGCGCGAATATCGGAGACGGACGTCGATTTGGGCGTGCCCAAATTACAAAGGAGAAGTGCCGTTTTTTTAGTATTTGAATCCGACGTCATAAACCTACTTAGACAATTCGTCGATCTGATCTCGAAGACGTTTGAGAAGAGACTGCGCGAGTTGTGGCGCGTGCGTCAAATGTTTTTCAGATGGATTTGTATGTCCTTTTGCGATTTCTTCTGAAGTGGTTTCCCATTCACGAATTGCATTTTCTAGCTGCGATAAAGTCGAAATAAGCTCTTTAGATTTAGGATTTCCGGGTGAATGGCTTGCTGTCATTTGATCTATAAGCGTGGCAACACTCACCTTAAGTTGCAACAAAAAAGTTCACGCGAAGCCCTTACTTGCCAATTGGAATTTTTCAGCTGTATATTCGTCGCTTACAAGGAGTTTTTCAGTGTCTCGTCAAATTATCTACACCATGAAAGGTGTCGGAAAAGTTGTCCCGCCCAACAAACAAATTCTGAAAGATATTTATTTATCATATTTTTACGGAGCCAAAATCGGAGTTTTAGGTCTTAATGGATCTGGCAAATCCACTTTGCTTAAGATTATGGCAGGAGTTGATCAGGATTTTTTAGGTGAAGCCTTTCCCGCTCGAGAGTTCAAGGTGGGCTATCTTCCGCAAGAGCCGGAGTTAGATCCTAAGAAAACAGTCAAACAATGTGTCGAAGAGGCAGTGGGTGATGTTAAAACTCTTCTAGATCAGTATAACGATGTAAATAATAAATTTGCTGAAGAGATGACTCCCGAGCAAATGGAAAAATTAATTGAAAAACAGGGACGACTACAAGAGCAAATAGATGCCGTAAATGGCTGGGAGCTTGATCACAAATTAGAAATCGCAATGGATGCGCTTCGCTGTCCTCCGAGTGATACTTTAGTGACTAAAATTTCGGGTGGAGAAAAACGTCGGGTTGCACTTTGCCGGCTATTACTATCAAATCCTGATATTCTGCTGATTGATGAGCCGACAAACCATTTGGATGCTGAGTCAGTTGCGTGGCTTGAGCGTTATTTGGCTGAATTCCCAGGAACAGTTATTGCGGTCACGCATGATCGCTATTTTTTAGATAACGTAGCTGGTTGGATTCTCGAACTCGACCGCGGCGAGGGTATACCGTGGGAAGGTAATTATAGCTCATGGCTTGAACAAAAAAGTGCGAGACAAGAGCGTGAAATACAAACTGAAGACAAACGTCAAAAGCATATGCAGCGTGAATTAGAATGGGTGCGCCAAGGTGCGAAAGCTCGTCAAGCAAAGTCCAAGGCGCGTCTTGCAAGCTACGAGAGCATGTTAAAAGAGCCATCTCCAGAGAGGTTGCAAGAACTGCAAATCTATATTCCTCCAGGACCTCGTTTGGGTGACATCGTAGTCGAAGCTAAGGACGTCAAAAAAGGCTACGAAGATAAACTTTTATTTGAAAATCTAAACTTTACGATTCCTCGAGGCGGAGTGGTCGGAGTGATTGGACCTAATGGCGCGGGTAAGACGACTCTCTTCAAAATGATCACGGGTAAAGAAAAGCCTGATTCAGGTTCGTTTAAAGTGGGTGAAACCGTAAAAATGTCCTATGTCGATCAATCTCGAGATAATTTAAATGCGAACAAAAGCGTTTGGGAAGAAATTTCGGGCGGTCAAGAAGTCATGAAGATCGGATCTAAAGAGATGAACTCTCGAGCGTATGTCTCCCGATTTAATTTTAACGGAGCAGACCAACAGAAAAAAGTCGGCACTCTTTCGGGTGGAGAGCGCAATCGTGTGCAATTGGCAAAGATTCTACAAGAAGGTTCAAACTTATTATTACTGGATGAGCCAACGAACGATTTAGATGTCAACACCATGCGCGCACTTGAAGAGGCAATCAATGAATACGGTGGTTCCGTCGTCGTCATTAGTCACGATCGTTGGTTCTTAGATCGTATATGCACACACATTTTAGCCTTTGAAGGCGATAGCAAAGTGAACTTCTTTGTGGGCAATTACAGCGAATACGAAGAAGATTTAAAAAAACGTTTAGGTGTAGATACATTAATTCCTAAGTCGATTAAGTATAAAAAAATAGATCGGTAATCGAGACTCTAACTAAAACTAGGCCGCACGTGATTTCGACAGTGCGGTCAGACAAGCATAATGAGTTTGCAGCTCGCGAAAAAGCTTGGCCTGGAACTTTTGTTCAAGTTCTGAGCTAAGGGCATGGGCGTCTGGATGGAGCGATTTAGCAAGTCGTCGATAAGCACCTTTGAGTTCTCGTGCCGTGGATTTATCCGTTACTCTGACTTCACCATGTTGATGAAAGAACTCGAACGCCAATGTTAACTCGGCAGAAAATCCTGTTGGCTTCCACCGAATAGATTCCTGCTGCGTACTGACTTTGTAAAGTGACGGTCGGGCTATCGAGATTTTGCTGAGACCTAGATCGGTTAATTTTTCCCATAGACTTTCAGATGAGTAAAATGCGGTCGGCGAGACTTTAGGGCGCGGAGTTTCATCGGCTTGAGACGATTTGTCTAGTTTTTCTTTAAGTATTGAACTGAAAGAATCGATGTCATCGTTGGTTAGTCCCATGACTTTTTATCGGGTTTCAAGGGTAAATCTTAAGACTTCTAGAAGGATCTCGACTAAAAACAGACTAATTTCCATAGGAAAAAATAGCCATTCTCCTCGAGAAAACCCTCACTTTCACATGAAAACAGGCTGTTTTCCCTCTGAAAAACATCGTTTTCAGAGGGAGTTTGCCGAAAATTCATCAAAATGACCCTCTAATAAATATTAAAATAAGTGTATTTTTCTTTGGACAAACAAAATTATTTCGCTATGCTGACTTCAGCCATGCCGTGAAACGGCAAAAAAAAGCAAAATGCTTAAGCAAAAAAACCCATAGGGAGGGATTAATGGCAAAAAAGAAGGCAACGAAAAAAGCTACAAAGAAAGCAACAGCTAAAAAAGCGACTGCTAAAAAAGCAACTAAAAGAAAGCCAAATGCAGCTTTCATGAGAGCTTTGACTCCAAGTGCAGCTCTTGCTGAAGTTATCGGAACTAAAGCTGTTCCACGCACTGAAGTTGTTAAAAAACTTTGGGCTTACATTCGCAAGAATGACCTTCAAGACAAGAAAAACCGCCGTAACATCAATGCTGACGCGAAACTTAAGCCAGTATTTGGTGGAAAAGCACAAGTTAGCATGTTCGAAATGACAAAACTTGTTTCTAAACACCTTAAGTAAATAAGGTTATTTCTTAGAATAAAGAGCCCGCCCAAAAGGTGGGCTTTTTTTTTAATATAATCACGACTTAATTTATGACTAAAAACTATATTACCCCTTTAGGTTTTAAAAAATTACAAGACGAATATCATCAACTTCACAGTGTCGAACGCCCAAAGCTCGTCACGACTGTCGCATGGGCTGCGAGTAATGGAGATCGCTCTGAAAACGCGGATTATATATATGGAAAAAGACGCTTGCGAGAAATCGACAGCCGTCTTCGTTTTTTAGCGGGCCGTTTAGAAAGTGCGGTCGTCGTGAACCCTGACGAAATATCCACCCACGCCGTTGTTTTTGGTTGTGAGGTTTGTCTGGTGGATGAAGATGGTCAAACTCTAAAATATCGAATTGTCGGGGAGGACGAATCCAGTCCTGAAAGAGGGCAGATCAGCTGGGTTTCTCCTGTAGCTAAAGCTCTTTTGGGTAAGAAAAAAGATGATGAAGTTCTTGTAAAGCGCCCCGTAGGAGAAAAAGTTTATACTATTCTCGCCATCGCCAAACCCGAAACAGTATGATAAGCTCTGTTTAATAATTAGGACTTCAACAAAAGCAACAATATGACGCCAGAACGATTAAGTTTTATTAAAGGTATGGAAAAAGCAGGTCGCCTCGCGGCTGAAACTTTAAAGTATGCGGAATCGCTAATTCGCATTGGAATCTCAACGAACGAAATCGATCAAGCTGTTTTGGATTTTATTTTAACTAGAGGTGCGAAGGCGGGGCCTCTCGGTTATCATGGGTATCCTAAAGCCACATGTACGAGTGTAAATGATGTTATTTGTCATGGACTGCCGAATGAATATAAACTTAAAAACGGTGATATTATCAACGTTGATGTGACGCCGGTTCTCGAAGGTTTTTTTGGAGATACGTCTGGAACATTTTTTGTGGGAGACGTTTCAGAAAAAGCAAAAGATATAACTGACTGCGCCAAAAATGCGATGTTAGAAGGCATTAAAGTGATCACTCCTCAGGGCACGACCGGAGACATCGGTTTTGCTATTAACAAATATGTCACTCGTCGAGGCTACGCCACAGTAAAAGAAATTGGCGGGCATGGCATTGGACGAAAATTTCATGATGATCCCTTCGTCCCGTCCTTTGGCAAAAAAGGCAAGGGCGACCGTTTAAAACCTTATACGTGTATAACGGTCGAACCCATGGTGAACGAAAACGACAAACCACTTAAAGAATTTGCTATCCCCGATTCGAGCATCATGTATTACTCAACAGCAGATGGGACGCTCTCGGCGCAATTTGAACACACCATCCTTATTACAGATACCGGCTACGAAATCTTGACGCAAATTTAGTCCCATCACTGCAGAAGATAAAATATCAAGATAAATGACGAAGCCCGACAGCTTGACTCAAAACTGCTGCTGCCCTAGTCTAAGACCTCAAAAATTTACCGGAGGTTAAGGGTGTTGCAATCCACAAAAGGCGCTTCAAAAAAGAATCATAAAAATGGCAAGACACAAAAAAATGTCACAACTAAATCTATTGCCAATAAAACTAACGACAAAGCCAGCAAAAAAACAAAAACCTATTCGGTAGATTATCGTGTTTGTAAAGAAGCGATGGAAAGCAATGAGCGATTTGAAGAGTTGGCACGCTGGGGTCGTAAAGAAATCGAAATCGCCGAAGGTGAAATGCCAGGTTTAATGGCTCTTCGTGCTGAATTTGGAAAAACAAAGCCGCTCAAAGGGGCGCGCATAGCGGGTTGTCTGCATATGACAATTCAAACGGCCGTTTTAATTGAAACCTTAATTCATTTAGGGGCGAAAATTCGTTGGTCGTCGTGCAATATCTTTTCAACGCAAGATCATGCGGCGGTCGCGATTGCGGCAGCGGGCATCCCGGTTTTCGCTTGGAAAGGTGAGACCGATGAAGAATTCAACTGGTGCATCGAACAAACCATTACGGGTTGGGGCGAAGAAGGCTATAATTTGATTTTGGACGATGGCGGCGACCTCACCAATATGATGCATGAGCCGCGTTTTGCTAAGTTAATTAAAAAAATCATCGGTTTGTCTGAAGAAACAACAACCGGCGTACACAATCTTGAAAAACTTCATAAAGACGGAAAACTGAAATTACCTGCAATCAATATCAATGATTCGGTGACGAAGTCTAAATTTGACAATCTTTATGGCTGTCGTGAATCCCTTGCTGATGGGATTAAGCGCGCAACAGATGTGATGTTAGCGGGAAAAGTCGTTGTTGTGGCCGGATATGGCGACGTTGGGAAGGGCTGCGCTGTCTCTATGAAATCTTATGGTTCGCGTGTATTGGTAACCGAAATTGATCCGATTTGCGCCCTCCAAGCTGCAATGGAAGGTTTCGAAGTTACGACAATGGATAAGGCAGCAAAAGTCGCCGACATTTTTGTTACGGCTACCGGCTGCTGCGATATCGTGACTCCGGAGCACTTTAAATCAATGAAAGACGGCGCGATCGTTTGTAACATTGGCCACTTTGATATCGAAATCGATATGGCTTGGTTAAACAAAAATACGAAAATTGATGAAATCAAACCACAAGTTGATCATCATATTTTTAAAGACGGCAAAAAAATCATCGTTTTAGCAAAAGGTCGTTTAGTGAATCTCGGCTGCGCAACTGGTCACCCAAGTTTCGTGATGTCCAACTCTTTCACAAACCAAGTCATGGCTCAAATGGAGCTTTTCTTAAAACCAGAGAAATACAAAGAAGTAAAAGTTTACAGATTGCCAAAAGAGCTTGATGAAAAAGTGGCGTCTCTCCATTTAGCAAAAATCGGCGTAGAGCTTACAAAACTTTCAGACAAGCAATGTAAATATCTTGGATTCGAAAAAGGTGGACCATTCAAGCCAGATCATTATCGTTACTAGTTCTCAATTAGTAGATCAGAACTGAATTTAATAGACTCATCTAAAAATGTGGAACTATCCTCATGCTCAATCTTTGACGTCGTCTCATAGCGTCGAACGGCCGTTACGATCCTTTGGCTTTGCGTACGTGTAAATTGAAGACCGTGAGTACAGTACCCTCTTAACGACTTATGCCCGAACCTTACATATATACGATCCTGATCGATTTTAAGAAGCATTTGAACTAATTTTTCTTCTGCCGTGTGAATTTGATTTGCCAGTTTAAGCGCGCGTTGATTCATCTCAATTAAAAATTTGGGATTAACTCCGTAATGTCTTTCTCGACTCATGATAAAACTTAGAAATTGCAAAGCGAGAACCAATACAGAAGGTCCCCAAGTTAAAACTAAAGCAATAAAGTGTTCGATTTATGAATGCTGCTATCCGACGACGTCAAAGATTGAGCACGAGGATACCTTAGAATTTTTTCAGTTTCCGACGTCTTCTCATTTGAATGATTACGGTTTTACAAATTGAAGATAGTGTTTAAGCTCTCCGATGCTTTCGCGGATGTCATCAAGTGCACGGTGGGCGTTTTTCTTTTTATATGAAATATTAAATTTGTCCGACATTAAAATTTTCCAGCTCGTTACATCAAGCATGCGATAGTGCAGTAAAGACGCAAATGTCTTCATGTATTCATCTATAAAGAGGCGATCTTGAGAGATAGAATTGCCTGCGAGTACGGGTTTTTCTTCTGCGTCAAAATATTGATCTACAATATTCATGAGATCCATTTCGACTTGTGAAGGATCTTTCCCTAAGGGAATTTTGACGGTTAGGCCAGATTCGCCGTGCGTGCGTTTATTCCACTCGTCCATGCCGTCTATAAATTTTTGATCTTGTTTTACGACTGTTTCGTAGGTGTGAAGCTCGTTAAATTCGAGATCTGTGACTATACACGCGACTTCGATAATCCGTTCATGGCGAACATCGAGGCCTGTCATTTCAAGATCAACCCATAAAAGCTTTTTCATAGTGTCATGATATAGAGGAAGCGTTCCAAGGGCGAGAGAACTTCGGTATAAATTAAAAATTTTAAACCATGTGTTACATAATGATTCTAAAGACCAAGTTCAGCACGAACGCGATCAAGCGGCATTTCTAAATAGCTTTCCCATTGTGTGCCGAGCAAAAATTTGCATTTTCGTCCTCGTTCGAAAGCCTCGCTCATCTGGGTAAAGAAGGAATGTATGTCGAGAGGATTTTTAGCAGCGACGGTGAGAATGCCATTCGCCACACTAGCAGCTGAAGACGCCGAACCTGTTTGGGCGGTATAGAAGGAATGAAGTGCGGCTTCTCCGAGAAAACTTGTGTCGTAACTAGTCAGGACGTGCCAGAGTTCGTGAGTTTGACGACTCAAAAGCGAGAGGTATTGTGCGGGCGATTGCGGAACACGAATAGGATAAAAGGTCGCCGTGATTTTATTTTGTAAAATATGTGCCGCGTATTCGTAACCGAGCGTGTCTTTAGGGTATAAAATCAATTCTTTAATGGCCGGAAGATTTAAAAAATATTTTTTTTCCCAAAGCTGGCGAAAACTTTCGTTTTGTAGAGACGTAAGGGCAATATTTTGGTTTTCAGGAGTTTCGTTGCTTTTGAAGGCTTCATTCCATTTCATAAAACTCTCCTAATCGCTTTCCTCACCTCAGATTTTAAGGTAATTTGACTCAAAAGGACGACTCGCAAAAAGGTTAGTATATTATGGATAAACAATTAGAATCTAAGCCTACGAATTCACAAAGAAAAAGTCCTCGCCAGACCAGGTCAAAAACTTTGGTTTCTTCAATTTTTGAGGCGGCAACTCGCATTCTTCCAAAAACGCATTATGAAGCGGTGACAACAAATCAACTAGCTAAAATCGCAGGCGTGAGCGTAGGGTCGATTTATCAATATTTTTCAAACAAAGATGAAATTTTCGCGCATCTTTTAGAAAAAAACTTGGCCGAAACTCAGGCACTTGTTGCCACCGTCGTCAGTAGCAAGGCGGATACTCCGCTCAAAGAATTAATTCGAGACGCCATTAGCACGGTTGTAGATTTGAATTTTGATAACCGTGATTTTTTTGCGAAATTATTTATTCAGGCTCCACGCTTGAATCGGGTTAAGCGGGTAATGGAATCACGTGATCAATTTATTACTCAAGTCGTAGACGTTTTAAAAACGCGACCAACTGAAGTTGTAAAGGCCAACCTTGAACTTGCAAGCTACACGGCGGTGCATGCGGTTATGGGGGTTTTGCAAACGATTGTGATACATCCACCTGCGCAACTTGAGCGTGAAGAATTAAAAAAAGAATTAACTGAACTTGTTGTGCACTATCTTTGTAAACCTTAAAATCCCATTCAAACGCGCTGAATCGCAAGCCTCTTTATCGTCACGTCAGTTTAAAAAAACTTGAATAATTATAAGACTTTTAGCAATCTCAGTGCGCGTCTACTTTAAGAGGGGATTGTATGAAAAAATGTACGTTTTTTTGGACCTTCGTTTTTGTCATTTTGACGGTAATTTCAAATGCGGCCCATGCCGAAAAAACTTTTGTTTATTGCTCAGAAGGCAGTCCGAGCGCTTTTAATCCTCAGCTGGCAACTGATGGCGCCACTTATAATGTCACCCGCCAAATTTATAATAAGCTGATCGAGTTTAAACCCGGCGAAACTGAAATCATGCCGGGACTAGCAGAGAGCTGGACAATTTCGAAAGATAACTTGTCGTTTACTTTTAAACTTCGCCGAAACGTTAAGTTCCATACGACGAAAGACTTTACTCCAACGCGTGATTTTAATGCAGACGACGTGATTTTTACTTTTGATCGTCAACGCCTCAAAACACATCCGTACAATAAAGTCAGTGGCGGTTCCTACGAATACTTCGACTCCATGGATATGGGTAAGTTGATTAAAGAAATCAAAAAAATTGATGAGTACACCGTGCAATTTAATTTGAATCGTCAGGAAGCTCCTTTTCTCGCCAACATCGCGATGGATTTTGCGAGTATTATCTCAAAAGAGTACGGCGATAAAATGCTAGAAGCTAAAACACCAGAAAAATTAGATACCAATCCGGTGGGAACAGGTCCTTATATTTTTAAAAGTTATCAAAAAGACACGATGATTCGTCTAGAAAAAAATCCGACGTTTTTTAGAGGCGGAGTTAAACTCGATAAAATTGTATTTTTAATTACGGTGGATTCAAACGTTCGAACACAAAAACTGCGTACGGGTGAATGTCAATTAATCGCGGAGCCAGCTCCCGCTGATTTGCCGGCGCTTAAGACCGCAAAAAATGTAAAAATGTATTCTCGTCCCGGAATGAATATGGGGTACCTTGCTTTCAACGTACAAAAAAAGCCGTTTGATAACGTAATAGTTCGTCGTGCGATTTCACATGCGATTAATAAGAAAGCGTTGATCGATGCGATTTATCTTGGAAACGCGGAGATAGCAAAAAATCCGATTCCGCCAACAATTTGGTCCTATAACGATGCCGTTAAAGACTACGAATACAGTCCTGAAAAAGCGAAAGAGTTGTTAAAGCAGGCAGGATTTGAAAAAGGTTTTGAAACCGACATTTGGACCTTGCCCGTTGCACGACCCTACATGCCGAACGGTAAAAAAGCTGGCGAGCTTATGCAAGCCGATCTGGCAAAAATCGGAATCAAAGCTAAGTTGGTGACGTATGATTGGCCGACGTACTTAGAAAAATCTGGAAAAGGTGAGCAGTCCTTATTGCAAATGGGCTGGTCTGGAGATAATGGCGATCCGGATAATTTTATGTATGTACTTTTAGCGTGCTCGGGTGTTGAAGCGGGAAGCAACCGTTCGCGTTGGTGCTTTGAACCGTTCGACAAACTCGTAACGGAAGCAAAGCAAACGACAAATTTAAAAAAACGAGTTGAGCTTTATAAAAAGGCACAACTGCTTTTTAAAGAGCAGGCACCGTTTATTCCCTTGGCTCACTCGGTTATTTACCGCGCAGCTTCGACTAAATTAAAAAATTATAAAATAGATCCTTTTGGTGGAGAGTATTTTGAACGATTGGATCTTGAGTAATTGTGTTCGAACGCGATAACGAGTTTAAATGTTAAATTTTATTTTTCGTCGTATTGCAGTTTTGATTCCTACATTTATCGGGATCACTCTTATTTCATTTGGACTCATACGTCTTGTACCCGGTGATCCGGTTCAACTTTTATTAGGTGAGCGGGGAGCTAGCCCCGAAGTTTATGCCGAAATGAAAACCAATCTGGGATTGGATAAGTCTATTCCCATTCAATATTGGATATTTGCAAGTCGCGCGCTTCAAGGGGATTTTGGAATTTCGATTGTTTCGCGAAGACCCGTAATGGAAGAGTTTGTCTCTCGTTTTCCGGCGACTTTGGAATTGAGTTTTGTGGGACTTTTCTTTGCTATTATCATCGGGATACCACTGGGAATTTTAGCCGCCTTAAAGCGCAACACGTTTTTTGATTACAGTGTAATGGGCACCGCTCTTGTTGGTTATTCTATGCCGATTTTTTGGTGGGGCCTGCTTTTGATTATGTTGTTTTCGGTTAAGCTGGGATGGACTCCCGTTTCGGGGCGCATCTCGCCGCTTTTTGAAGTTGAGCCGTGGTCGGGATTTCTATTAATTGATTCGTGGGTCAATGGTGAAGGTTGGGTGGCGTTTAAAAGTGCGCTCGCACACTTGATCTTGCCGTCGATAGCTTTAGGCACTATTCCGCTCGCGGTGATTGCCCGCATGACGAGATCGTCAATGCTCGAAGTGATCGGCGAAGACTATGTACGTACCGCCAAAGCAAAAGGCCTTTCAAAATTTCGCGTTATTTACATTCACGCACTTCGAAATGCGATGATTCCCGTTTTGACGGTGATCGGATTATTAGTTGGCTCACTCGTCACCGGTGCGATTCTAACCGAATCTATTTTTTCATGGCCGGGTATTGGAAGATGGTTAGTGGCCAGTGTGACGTCGCGAGACTATCCTGTTATTCAAAGCGCCGTTTTGATTATCGCGGTGATCATCGTCATGGTGAATCTCGTAGTTGATATGCTGTACGCTTTAGTGAATCCCCGTATGCGAGGGAATAAATAATGTCGCAGATTTTAGATCCTTCAACGTTACCGCCGATTTTATCTTCAGATTCTTATCCGAAAGAAAAAGTATTGTCTCCATTTGAAGAGTTTTGGTATTTTTTTAGACAAAACCGAGGCGCGGTTTTGGGATTGCTCATTATTGGAATCTTCACGTTGATCGCATTAACGGCCTCATTTTTAGCTCCCTACGGAGAGGCCGAAATATTTTCGGAAAGTTTACAAAAACCACCATTTTGGGTCGAGGGCGCAGATCCGCGATTTTTACTCGGTACTGATGATGTAGGACGTGATTTACTTTCAAGACTTATTTATGGTGCGCAAATTTCGATGGGCATTGGGTTTCTCGTCGTACTTTTTTCTATGTTGGTCGGCACAGTTTTGGGTTTACTTGCCGGTTACGTAGGAGGAATTTTAGATCGCGTGATTATGCGATGTGTGGATGTCTTAATGGCACTTCCTAGTATTTTACTCGCGATTGTTGTGGTTTCTATTTTAGGTCCCAGCCTTTTAAATGCTGTGCTGGCGGTGAGCCTTGTCGCCGTACCTAATTTTGTACGCTTAGTTCGTGCCAGTGTAATGTCTGAAAAAGAAAAACAATACGTTATTGCGGCTCGAAGTTTTGGTTCAGGGCATTTTCGACTCTTAGTTATTAATATTTTTCCTAATTGTTTAGCCCCTTTAATTGTTCAGGCGACTCTCGGTTTTAGCGATGGGATTTTAAATGCGGCGGCCTTAGGATTTTTAGGATTAGGAGCGCAAGCGCCGACTGCCGAATGGGGAACTATTTTAGCAGACTCACGACAATATATCGAAAGCGGTCCTTGGTTAGTGACGCTGCCGGGACTATGCATTTTAATTGTGGTTTTGGCATTTAACGTTTTTGGAGATGGATTACGGGATGCTTTCGACCCACGGCTAAAAAAATGACGAACCTATTAGAAATCAAAAATCTTAATATTGAATTCGATACGATGCGCGGACGAATCCAGCCCGTGCTCGGAATGAATTTGAAAATTCAAGAGGGTGAAGCTTTAGGTATTGTAGGAGAATCCGGAAGCGGAAAAAGTCTAACGAGTTTAGCTTCTATGGGACTCCTACCAGAAAATGCAAAAGTTAGCGCCGACATACTTCAATTTATGGGCCGAGATTTACTCAAAATGTCAGAGAACGAGCGACGACAAATTCGCGGGCGCGATATTGCGATGATTTTTCAAGACCCTATGACGAGTTTAAACCCGAGTTTTACAGTAGGTTTTCAAATTAAAGAAACCTTAAAGGTTCATCAGGGTGGATCCGCGAGTCAACTTCACGAGAGGGCGAGAGAACTTTTAGCACAAGTCGGGATTCCTGATCCGGAGAGCCGATTGGATTCGTATTCTTATCAATTGTCTGGTGGGATGAGCCAACGGGTCATGATCGCAATGGCGATTGCATGTGATCCCAAATTGCTAATCGCCGACGAACCCACCACGGCTCTTGACGTGACAATTCAAGCTCAAATACTCGATTTACTTAAAAAACTTCAAGAAACAAAAAAGATGTCTCTTATGTTAATTACGCACGATATCGGTGTGGTCGCTGAAACTGCCGATCGTATTGCGGTCATGTATGCGGGCGAAGTCGTAGAAGAAGCTTCGGTTGAACAGATTATTACGTTTCCAAAACATCCTTATACGAAAGCTCTTTTGAGCTGTTTACCCGGCATGCAAGATGAAGCCCATCACCGCGGCAAACTTCCAAGCATTAGGGGATTAGTACCAGATTTAACTCTTCGTCCTAAGGGCTGTCAGTACAGTCCTCGTTGTCGAAATGTGCAAGATAAATGTCGGTTGAATAAACCTGAGATGGTGACCGTCGAAGGCCAGTCGTACAAATGCTTTTTTCCAAATCAGGAGCGTTTATGACTCCGATTTTAGAAGTTGAGAATTTAAAAAAGCATTATCAGATCAAAAAATTTTGGGGTCTTAAAGGATCCGTCAAAGCTCTTGATGGCGTTAGTTTTACGTTGAATAAAAAAGAAACTCTAGCCGTAGTAGGAGAATCGGGTTGCGGAAAGTCGACGTTGGCAAAAGTCTTGATGCAAATTGAGGACATCACGCAAGGAACGGTCAAACTTGGCGGCCAGGAGCTGGCGCAAATTGCGAAGCCAGAATTTTATAAAAAAATTCAAATGATTTTTCAGGATCCTTACAGTTCGATCAACCCGCGTCGGCGTGCTTGGGAAATTATTTCGGAGCCATTGAAGGTCAATCAAAAACTGACGTCGCAAGAATGTTATGTTCGAGCGCATGAAGCCATGGCAAAAGTGGGACTTCGTCCTGAAATGGCGGATCGTTATCCGCACATGTTTAGTGGTGGTCAAAGGCAGCGGATCGGAATCGCGCGTGCGTTGATGTTAAAGCCCCAAATTATAATTTGCGATGAGCCCGTTTCGGCCTTAGATGTTTCCATTCAAGCACAGGTGATTAATCTTTTAATCGATCTGCAAGATGAGATGTCGTTAAGTTATATTTTTATCTCGCACGACCTCGGAATTGTGAAACATTTGTCTGATAAAGTTTTGGTTATGTATTTAGGAAAAGTTGTCGAATACGGAACGCGTGAGCAGATCTTTTTTTCGCCACTCCATCCTTACACGAAAGTGCTTTTAGCAAGTACCCCTAAAATTAAAGGGGCTAAATTTACTCGCACCGTTTTGCAAGGCGAGCTGCCCTCACCGATGAATCCTCCGAGTGGTTGTCGTTTTCATAAACGTTGTCCTATGGCTACACCTGCGTGCGCTTTAAGTGAGCCACCGCTTGAATTAAAAAACGGCCGTCTTGTCGCGTGCTTTCAAGTTTAAGTTTTATAAATTTATGAATTCCGATTGAGAAATTTTAACGTGATTAATTGCAATCGAAATTTCGCTAACATGATCACAATTTAAAGATTCCAGACCAAGAGAATGAATTAAAGGTTTTAAATAATCGAGAACAGGAATATTAATTTCTTTAACTAGAGTTTGTTGAATGTGTTTGTTTCTTTGCGGAAAAAGCTCAATTAAAAAAGGAACATCTTTTTTAAACAGATAAGCTAAGTTGTTTTTTACGTAAGAGTCTTTGTACTTAGGGTGAATGGTCCAGCCCGCCGTCTCGAGCGATTGAATATAACCAGGCATATCGGTCGTTTCGATGGCCACGTGGTGTAGGCCTGTGCCGCGTTTTTTTAACGCCTTTTTGTAAGGCCCATCCCGAAATGCCTCTAGAAGTAAAACACGCGAAAGTGTGGTTTCATCACCGATATAAATTTCACGCGTGCCTTCGTCATCATAAATTTCGATAGGAGTTGCAACGAGTCCCAACTTTTCAAAATAATATGAAGAACGTTTGGCAGAGGTTACGAGAAAGGCAATATGATTGATTTTTGCTAATGGCGACATTTGTTATGTCATCTCAGAAAAGTATTTATTTGAGATCAGATTTTTTTCCTGATTTGGTTCCGGAGTGTTCTCGCCAATTATACAAAGGGTTTTTTTCAAAGCGGTCCTTCCAATCTTGCCATTTTTTATTAGAGAGTTCATGTTTTGTGCGACCGTCTTCGGTAAATTTAATTTTCGGTTTACTTCCGAAGAGAAATTCTACGATACCCATTTTTGCCTCACCCGATTTACTATTAAAGTTATTGCGTTTTACTTCGAGAGCCAAGACGGATTATTTTTAAATGACGCAAGCGATCACGCGGAGAGCCATTCTGTGCGTCGATTGACTGTGTTTTCTGATCGCGTAATAGTAAAAAGCGAGGAATCATTTATGCAAAATCAAAATGAAAATTGGATAGATCCTGGATTATCTTCAGAGCTAAAATCCTACGCACAAAAAATTCTCAAAGAGCTAGAGTTAAAAGGACTTCGCGTTCGTTATAATACAGAAACCGAGCACATCCTCTTTACGCAAGATCGTCGCGTCGTCGAAGTTCCTATTAAATTAATTAAAAATAATAATTGGCTAGATATTCGCTATTTGTTCCGCGCGGTTTTAGGTTCGGCCCCAGGAGCTTGGAATCTCACTGCTGACGACAATGATTGGACCGCGTTCAAACAGTAACATAATTATTCCGAGAGTTGTATGATCCGAGTGGTCTTTGTTTGCCTAGGAAACATCTGTCGATCGCCCACAGCCGAAGGCGTTTTTCGCGATCTTGTTATTAAAAATAATCTGCAATCTAAAATAGTATGTGAGAGTCGGGGGACAGGTCCGTGGCATGTGGGTGAGCCCCCTGATCCTCGTTCGCAATCCTGTGCGCTTCAAAATGGGGTCGATCTTTCATCTCTACGAGGGCGACAATTTTCAACTTACGATTTTGAAGTTTTTGATTACATTCTTGTGATGGATGAATCCAATTACAAAGATGTCTTAAGACAAGCCGGAACCGAAGATGACGAAAAAAAAGTTGGTTATTTATTAAAATATGCCCAAAAACCTCGTGGTCTTAATGTTCCCGATCCTTATCAAGGTGGGCCCGAGGGCTTTCAAAGTGTTTTCCGAATGATTGAAGAGTCGGCGCAAGGTCTGCTTCAACACTTAAAAAAAGAACACCAGCTTTAAATGGATGTTTATAAACACACCATAGAAGGTTTAAAACTCGAAGGCCTGTCTCGCGCAGGTACAGGAACGTGCATTCGATTGCCCGAGCTGGGTATTTGTTTCGATGTGGCCCAAGGGCTACCGTTTGCCATTCCGAGCGAAATATTTTTGATCACGCATGGTCACATGGATCATGCTGGCGGAATCCCGTATATAGTTTCGCAGAGAGCTCTAAATAATCTCAAGCCGGGTCGATTTATTATGCCGCATGAATTGAAAAAACCGATGAATGAGATTTTAAATACGTGGGCGGGTATTGAAGGTTTTGAATACCACTACGACCTGACCGGTCAAAGTCCAGGCGATATTATTGATTTTAAGCCTAATCTACAAATCGAATCCTTCAAAACGGTGCATCGTGTGCCTTCGCAAGGTTATATTCTCAAACAAAGAAAGAAAAAATTAAAATTAGAATTCGAAAACCTTCACGCAGAAGAAATCATCGCACTTCGCAAAAAAGGAACGCCCGTCGAAGACATTGTTTTAGATTCAGTTTTGGCGTTTACAGGCGACACGCAAATTGAATTTTTAGATGTAAGCCCTCAAGCGGCGATGGCGCGGGTTCTTATAATGGAAGTTACATACTATGATTCAAAAAAATCGATCGCGTCTGCACGGGAGTGGGGACATATTCATTTGGATGAACTGATTCCGAGGCTCGATACGATACGCGCTAAAAAAATTGTGCTGATTCACTCCTCACAGCGGCACTCTCGCGTAGAAGTTTTAAAAATTTTAGATGCACGGATTCCGACAAATCATCGTGAGCGGATTTTACTTCTTTAAAGTTTATTATACAGGAGGGGGCAGCGATTTAACGATGACCCAAATAATATAGATATGCGTGAGATGATGAACCAATTGATCGGTTCCAAAGGCAATCCAAAATGGCGCCTTTGAGGTGTCAGTCCAACGACCAAGGTAACGTGGACTTGCCTTTATGCGGTCCATAGCAAAGTGAGTTACAAAATCTAAAATCGCCAGAGACCAAAGAGTTTTATTATAATAAAATACAATTAACAAAGTCAGCGTGGCGTGGACCAAGCAGTGTGCAGTCAGTGGCATTAAAAAATCCCAGCCCGGTCTAAATTTTTTTAGCATGTACGGAAATTGCAAAGGGTAGTCGGCAATAAAATGCTTGAATTGATACAAAACAAGTAATGTAAAAATAAGATTTAACGGTTCCAGTGCGATCCTCTTTGGTGCCGACAACGTCTGTGCTTTATTATCGGATAGAAATATTCATATATTAATAATCTAGATAATGTTTTTGTTGGCCTAACGTCTTGAATCTGGGCTTCTTTCTGTAAACGTATTCATTAAATTGAAACATAATACTTCGCTATTGAAATTGCCCTGGCCTTAGAGACAAGGTATTTTGAGAGAAGCCAGTGCTTAAAATCTTTTGGACAGTGATCATTACGAGTTTGTTTATTGCGCCTAGGGTTGTTTACTCTGCCGAGCGACGGCTCATATTTTTGGGCGATTCCATCACCGAAGGATACAATTTGTCTAAAGAAGACGCGTATCCGTTTTTAATCGAGAGCATTCTCCATCAAGAAGGCTTCAAAAACATCAAGAGTATAAATGCGGGTATTAGCGGCTCAACAACGGCCAGTGGGTTAAGTCGGTTCAAGTGGTACCTGAAGGAAAAGCCAGAAGTCTTGATATTAGCTCTTGGTGCCAATGATGGTTTGAGAGGGCTAGATGCAAAAAAAACGAAGCAACATCTTAAAGATGTCATCACGGAAGCGAAAAAAAATAACATCAAAGTTTTATTGGTGGGCATGAAAATGCCGCCCAATTATGGAATTCGTTTTACTAAAGACTTTGAAAATATTTTTGTGGATTTAGCGCGTGAAGAAAAAGTGGAGTTTGTTCCCTTTTTATTAGAGGGTGTTGCTACTGAAAAGAGATACAATTTAGCTGATGGTATTCATCCGAATGCTGAAGGACAGAAAATTCTTGCTCAAAGTATTCTTAAATATTTACGTCCTATGCTCAAACAGCCATCACGATAGAGGTATCATGCTCGAAATTCACAATTTAACCAAAAACTACAACCAAGGCGCGGATGTCGTCGAAGTTTTGAAGGGTCTTGAATTGGTTGTTCAAGAGGGTGAGCATGTGGCCATTTTAGGTCCTTCGGGAAGTGGCAAGAGTACATTTTTATCTCTTATTTCGGGGTTAGATAGGCCGACGGAGGGTCGCATTCAACTTGCAGGAATTAATTTTACAAATTTAAATCAAAAAGCTTTAACCCAGTTTCGGGCACGTCATATAGGCATTGTATTTCAACAATTTCATTTACTTTCAAATCTTACCGCGCTTGAAAATGTGAAACTCCCGTTACTTATCGCGGGTGTGAGTGATCAAGAGAAGAAATCTGAAAAACTTTTAGAGCGGGTAGGGCTTGGTCATCGGATGCATCATTTTCCGAATCAAATGAGCGGAGGGGAAAATCAGAGAGTCGCGATTGCGAGAGCTTTGATACATGAACCTTCTCTTTTACTTGCGGACGAACCGAGTGGAAATCTCGACAACGAAATCGGAAAACGCGTAATGGATTTATTATTTGAAGTCGTCAAAGAAAAAAAGTCGACACTGTTATTGGTCACGCATAATGAAGAACTCGCCAAACGTTGCCAACGGCGAGTGTATTTAAAAAATGGCCGCCTGGACAGCTAATGCGTTTAGGAATTTGGATTGTATTTTCACTGCGCGAACTTTGGGGACAGAAACGCTTTAGTGTTTTCTTTACGCTAAATCTCATGCTGGGGCTTTTGGGTTTTGTTGCACTAGAGAGTGTTAAGTCTTCTGTTGAATATACGATCACTCAAAATTCTAAAAATATTTTAGGTGCGGATATCAAAATTGGCGGTCGGCGAGAGTTCCTTCCTGAAGAGCGGGCCGTTGTGGATTCAAAGTTAAAAAACCAACCTCGGGCGTTGATGCTCGAAATTTATTCCATGTTGGTCGCGCAGCCAGGATCAAGACTCGTTCAGGTGCGAGGAATTGAAGACGTCTTTCCGTTTTATGGAAAGTTTAAATTGCAAACGTCAGGCTTGGCGTCGGGATATAATTTAAGTAGTGGGGAGATTTGGGTCTACCCCGAACTTATCGCACAATTAGGAATTAAAATTGGGGATGAAGTTCAAATTGGTGAAAAGAAATTCCGAGTTCGGGATGTGATCGAAGACGATGTGGGAGCTTTGTGGTCTTCGTTTTCACTCGCGCCACGAATTTATATGAAGCTTGAAGATTTAAAACTCACCCAACTTATTCGTACCGGCAGTTTAGTCACTTATAACTATCTTTATAAAGTTGTGGGCGACGAGGAGGCCCTCGCTCAAGACATCGCAGCGCAATTCACGGATCAAGGAATGCGAGTGATGACTCATCGAAAATCGAGTGAGCAGTCCGCGAGGTTTTTATCTTATTTTAACGATTATTTAGCTCTCATCGCCATTGTGACGCTGGTCTTATCATCGATTGGCTCCATCTTTTTAATTCGCGGCTTCTTACAAACAAAAATTCGTGAGCTGTCGATTTTGGTGTCGTTAGGATTAGACATCGGTAAGGCCCAAAGTGTGTTTATATTCCAAATATTTATTCTATGTTTGCTCGCCACGTGTGCGGCCTTTTTGGGTGGTGTAGGGGTGTTTCCTTACTTGCAAAAGATATTAGCATCGGTATTAAATTTAGAAATTCAGTATCAGATTTCGACGCAGTCATTGATCATGCTTTTTACGATTGGCATTGTCGGAAATTTAATCGTATTTCTTCCATTGTTTATGAGAATTCAAACTCTCTCGCCGAGTTTACTTTTTCAAGAAGCCTCTGGGCGTGAATGGGCATCATCGTCGATTAAAAGTATAATCTACGCTCTACCTTCGGTTTTATATTTTTGGATTCTGAGTGTGCTGCAGGCGCATTCTATTAAAAATGGATCTTACTTTTTTGTAGGATTACTTGTTGGTGGGTTAGGTCTTTATGCCTTGGGAGTTGGTGTCCTAAAATTGTTTGAAAAATTTGAGGTGCGCTCACTTGGTTTTTCTATGAGTTTGAGGTTTTTAGCTCGTAATAAACAATCTACGCTTTCGAGTTTCTTAGCACTCAGTCTTGGGGCGACGATACTATGTTTGATACCCCAGATTGAAATGAGTCTGAAATCTGAAATAAGGCAGCCCGAAACTTCGTTGGTTCCATCGCTCATCTTGTTTGATATTCAAGAAGAGCAGGTGTCTGACCTGCAAAAAGTTCTTCAGGAACAAGGCCAGCAATTAAATCATATTTCTCCACTTATTAGGGCCCGTCTTGAAAAAATTAACGGCCAAGACGTCGAAAAGTCCGCAAGCGGAGACTCCCGTTACTTTAGAGAAGATGAGCAAAGCGAACGGTTTAAAAACCGCACTTTTAATTTAAGTTACCGTCAGGTTTTCTCCAATGCAGAAGAGATTGTTTCGGGTCGTGCGTTTAGCACCAACATAGGTGCAATTGCCGAGATTTCTTTAGAGGAAAAGTTTGCAGAAAGTTTAAACCTTAAATTAAAAGACCGTTTAGTTTTTGATGTGCAAGGGATTTCAGTAGAAGGCGAAGTTGTGAGTCTTCGTCGGATTAAATGGACGAGTTTTCACCCCAATTTCTTTGTGCAGTTTCAAGAAGGCTTCTTAGAGTCGGCCCCTAAGACGTATTTAGCCTCGATCAATAAGCTGATAGGCTCCGAGCGAGTTAACATTCAAAGCCAGATATCCAAAAATTTTTCGAATATTTCGATCGTAGATGTGAGTCGTGTTTTAGAAAAAATTATGGATCTTATTCAGACGCTTTCAATCGTTTTGAGTTTGATGGCCGTGCTATCTTTGATCACGGGCTTAGTTGTTTTAGTTTCAATCGTAACGTATCAAGTGCAATCTAAATTTATCGAGATGACGCTATTTAAAGTTTTGGGAGCCACACCGTTTCAGTTGCAGAGGGTGTTTGTAATTGAATCTTCACTAATCGGAGGGGCCGCAGCGATTTTAGGAGCGAGCCTGGGCCTAATTTTTAGTTATCTTGTTTCAAAATATATTTTTGATGGCGTGTGGGTTGCAGATATTAAAGCTATGATCGGCGTGATCCTAATGCTCACATTTTTAAGCGGCCTAAGTTCGTACTTAGGCTCCTTTGTAATTTTAAGAAAAGAAAAAATATTTTAGTGATGGGCTCCACCAGGTCCGTGCGCGTGTCCATGTGAGAGTTCGTCTTTGGTGGCTTCACGAATAGAAACTACGGCGACGTCAAAATGTAAGGTTTCGCCAGCTAAAGGATGATTTCCATCAACAAACACATGGTCGTCTTCAATTTTTTGGATGACGAATGGAACATGCCCACCTTTTATTTCCGCCACGAACTGCATTCCGACTTGAATTTTTTGCTCTTGTGGAAAATGAGACGAGTGAATTTTCATTTTGAGAGACGGGTCGAAAATGCCGTACGCGTTTTCAGGCGCAATCGTTACCGATTTTTTATCTCCGACTTTCAAACCAAGAAGTGCGTCTTCGAGACCAGGAATAATTTGTCCTGAACCATGCAGGTACGCGAGAGGTGCGTCGTTCGTTGCCGAATCAAGCTCCTCACCTTTAGTATTTTTTAACACATAGCTTAACTCAACGACCTGGCCATCTTTTATCTCGTTATTCATTGAGATTCTCCTCTTATAATGGAATAAAAGATATCATGTCAGAAATTACAAGTGAAATTCTTAAGGCCGAGATTGATCGTCGGCGTACATTTGCGATCATCTCTCACCCTGATGCTGGTAAAACGACAATTACCGAGCAAATTCTTTATCACGGCGGCGTTATAAACGAAACGGGGGCTGTAAAAGGTAAGGCCGGTACGAAGGCCGCAACGAGTGATTGGATGAAAATGGAGCAGGAGCGAGGAGTCTCGATCACATCCAGCGTCATGCAATTTAATTATCAAGGTTTACGTGTGAATTTGCTCGATACACCTGGTCACAAGGATTTCGGTGAGGATACGTATCGCACTTTGATTGCAGCGGATTGCGCCGCGATGTTAATCGATTCGGCAAAAGGTGTAGAGGCCCAAACGCAAAAACTTTACGAAGTTTGTCGCTTACGAAAAATGCCGATTTTTACATTTTCAAATAAAATGGATCGTCCCGGTAAGAGCCCTTTAGATTTGATTGATGATGTGGAGAGAACACTCGGGATGTATTGCTTTCCGGTCACCTGGCCTTTGGGAATGGGTGATCGGTTTAGGGGTTTGTACCATCGTTTAGAAAATAAAATGTATCTTTACGAAAAGGGCAGTGAAGAGGTTCAGATTTTAGAGGTCGAAGATTACCTAGACTCTAAAATTAGAGAACTTGTGGATGAAGAAGTTCACCAAGTCTTTGTTGAAGAGCTTGAAATTCTTGATGGCGTACTGGTGCAATGGGATGAGCAACGATTTTTAAAAGGCGAGATAAGCCCGATGACCTTTGGGAGTGCGAAAAACAATTGGGGTGTCGATGTGTTTTTGCGTTTGTTTTGTGAACATGCTCCGGCTCCGCAAGTACGCGATTCCAGCAAAGGTAAAATTTCACCTTATGATCCGCAATTCAGTGGTTTCGTTTTTAAAATCCAGGCGAACATGGATAAAAAACACCGTGACCGCGTGGGGTTTGTACGAATTTGTTCGGGTAAGTTTACGCGCGGAATGAAAGTTCAGCATCAAAGACTAGGCCGGGAGTTGCGCCTATCTTACGCAAATCAATTTATTGCGCAAGATCGCGAAACGGTTGAGGAGGCCTATGCCGGCGATATCGTCGGTATTAGCGATACTGGGCTTTTTCAAATTGGCGACACTCTGACAGAAGGAAAGCCTTTTGAGTTTTCAGGTATTCCACGATTTTCGCCCGAACATTTTGCAAGGGTGACCGTCAAAGAAGCGCTCAAACGCAAACAACTTGAAAAGGGTGTGCGCCACTTAGTCGATGAAGGTTCGATTCAAATTTTTGCGGATCCTTTTATTGGATGGCAAGATCCGATCTTAGGCGTGGTCGGAAAACTCCAATTTGATGTTTTGATGTACCGATTGAAAGATGAATATGGACTTGAAGCCCGACTCGAAATGTTGAATTACACTGTTGCACGGTGGCCGCGCACACCAGAAGGAAAACCGTTCAAAGGCGTGCTCAATGGAGGCATTCGTCTCTTTCAAGATATCAACGAGTTAAATGTTTGTTTATTTGAAAAAGAATGGGATTTAAAGTGGGCTCAAAAAGAAAATCCAGATGTTGTGTTCCATATGACAAGTCATTATGAAACTTCAGAATGATGAACAATATAACGGAACAATCGGCGCTTAAAAATATTTTAGATGATTTGCATAATAAGTCTTATGCAATTTCGGATGGATTTATTTCGCCACATCTCGCAGCCGATTTACTTGAAGAGTTTTTGAAGTCTGAAAGTGAAGATATTTTTAGACCTGCGGGGATTGGAAAGGACCAAACTCGAATTCATGCTGATATTCGCGGAGATCAAATTGCCTGGCTAGAGGAGTCAGACACTAGCAGCCCAATACAAAAATATTTTGATGAAATGACGAAATTAAAAAGCGCTCTGAATCAAGCGCATTTTTTAGGTTTACAGTCGTATGAATGTCATTTTGCAAAATATCCGGTTGGCAGTTTTTATAGAGAGCATTTAGATGTAAAAGTCGGAGTTTCGACCCGCAAAGTTTCCACCGTTTTGTACTTAAATCCGAATTGGTCGGAGCCGCTGGGTGGCGGGCTTGTGCTTTACCCTCGAAGGCCCAACACGGTTGAAATTCACCCAACGATGGGGCGTTTGGTTGTCTTTTTGTCTGAAGATATTCCCCATGAAGTTCTCGAATCTAAAGAAGAACGACGGAGCTTGACCGGATGGTATCATCGAAGCAAACTTTCTATGTGAAGACATTGATCTTGAAAAAACCTCACGACGCACTCAAGAAATTTATTCTATTAGTTTTTGCTATTCACCTTTTTGATTCACTGTATATTCGCTCGCATGGAGATGCACTTAATTATCATTTATACGCGCCTTACAATTGGATTCGATTCGGCTTTTTGCATGTTAATCTTTTTCAGAGCACACACATGCAAGGCGCTTGGTACGAGTGGTTGATAGCACTTTTGTACAAAGTCTACCTTCCGCAGACGACAGAGGGGCGCGAATTTATACTTAAACTATTTCAAGTGGGGAGCTGTACTTTAGCGTATCTGGCTGTTCCTTGGATTTTATATAAAAACGCGTGTAAAAAAATGTCGGCATATGGCGCATGGCTTGTGATCTGTGCGTATTACGCTTGTGAGACCGCCCTTTTTACTATGCAATTTGCCAAAAACGATGCTTGGGCTATGGCGAGTTTTTTATTTGGTGCATTTGCAAAAAGCCCTTTGTTGATGATGTTAGGCTTGGGTTTGGCGTGCGGAATTAAATCGACCTACTTATTAGGTTCCGCTTTTGTCATTTTACTTCAGTACCAACAAAAGCAACGACGAGAGATATTATTGATCGTTGCGGGCGTTTTGTTTTTTCCGGTTTCGATCTGGATGCGAAACTATTTGGCCACAGAAAGTTGGATCTTTCCGCTTCCTTCTGAACGAGGCTTGCAAACATCTTTGTGGTTGAAAGAGTATTTCTCCCAATTTACGGTTCCCGCGCCTCAGGCTTTTTTACAACGGCTTTGGGATTTATTTTGGCACACACCTCTCTACCTAGTGTTGTGCGTAATGGCGGGCGTTTTAGCGTTTAATAAAAGCAAAACAAAATTAATGCGTGCGGAATTATTTTATACCTTGATACCCTTCGCATATTTATTAGTCACAGGCTACTTGTTAGAATGGCGAACTTTTGCAGGTGTTTTGTTTTTTGCCGTCTTTTGGCTTGTCCTTTTTATCGATAAAAATTGGCACTATAAGCGCAACATAATTCTTCCGCTTTTGTGCGTATTAGGTCTCGCAAGTTCGAAACTTGATTTAGCCTCTGTGACACGGTTCTGGAGTGCGAAACAAAAACATTTTTACGATTTGAATCGTGATGGAATGACTTTTCATAGAGCGAATCAAATTTTGGGCGATAAAGATATTATTTTGACACAGTTAACGAATGAAGGATTTTTTTTGGTTCCGCAAATATATACGGCGAACGAACATCCAGCTCGCGAAGCCATACTTAGTAAATTTCCGGTTTTAAATTCTCTAAATCATTTTATCGGTATCCGCACAAACGGCAAATGCCTTGGGTCGGGTGAGAATTTAAACTTTGTAAAAGCATTGTTAGAAAAATCAGAGGCCGATCTTGTTCGAGATCAAGAACAGGGCGGATTATATCTTCTCAATTTAAATTGTGAGCCATCAATATGAGTGATGAGCTGAGCGAGCGCCGTTGGGGACTTCGCATTTCAATTGTCGCGGTCTTTGTCTTCTGCCTTTGTGTCGTATTTCGCAATTACTACTTGTGGAATCATTTTTGTCAGACCAATTACGATTTAGGCATTTTTATCGAGATGATTCAGAAAAATGCGCAAGGGATATTAAATCCGTATATTAATGTGCGCCAGATTGGACAGTTTAACGATCACTGGACGGCAATGCTAAGTCTTTTGAGTCCGCTCAGTCTTTTTATTCCGATGCCGCATTTTGCCTTTTGGCTTGAAACCCTCTTTTTAGTTTCGGTATTTTTTTATTTACTGAGACTGCTACGACGAAACGTGGTTTCGATTTATCAGTTTTCGTTTTTAAATTGTTTTTTCTTTTTGAACAGGGATATTTTTGAAGCAGCCTACTTTCCGATTCATCCGGCGACGTGGAGCGCCTTGGGACTTATTATTTGGTGCGGGCTTATATATCAAATCAATTGGTCAGAAAAAACATTAGAAAAGAAATATCAGATTTTAATAACTCTTAACTATTTTGTACTGACATTGATGGATGAGCAGAACACCTTTATTGGTCTTACATTCGCACTTGCGCTGCTGATTTTTACAAAAATTCGAGGCTTCGCGATTACGCTTTCGATTTTTAGCGGTGCGATGATTTGGTGGGGGAACGCGGGACGCAGGCTTGTGTTTGGTCCGCTATTTCCTTATTTCAAAGACAGAAAAATAACCGACCCCTCCAATTTTTTAAATCGTTACTCCGATTTTAGTATCGAAAGCATTAAGACGATCGTCTTACATTTAATAGTACTCGTCCCCGTATTTCTTTTGATGCGAGGAGGGTGGAGGCAAGTTGTAGAACGCAAACAAAAGCTTCTGCTCTTGGGAGGACTTTTTGGACCTCTGTTGCTCGGTCGTCTTCTGACAAACGGCTTTGGTCGTCATTACGATATTGCACTCATTGCATGTTGGTTGGGACTTTTTTTAATTCTAATTCCCAAAGAGCAATTTACTAGGAAGCTCACCGTATTTTCATGCGTGTTCTTTTTTGCGCTCTCGGTAAGTAAAATTAAAAAGGCTTTTACAGCGCCACTGTCTCTTCAAGGCTTAAACTGCGTGCGAAGAGATGTGAGTCCTCAGGCTTTTGCTCTACGAACAGAAAAAATAGAAAATGCGATAGCCCTAATTTCTGAGCGGACGCCCCAAGACTTTAAAATCGTAGCGATGTCAAATTTAGGGCCTAATTTATTAGTAAAGTTTCCGCAAGCCTCAGTTTTTCATTTGGGTGAATGGTCGATTACGAATACGTCAGAAGTTGATTGGATTATTTTTGAACGCGGACAGTTTGGAGAACGACTGTCGATTTCAGCCGAAAACATAGAGAGTATTATTCAAACGTTAATGAATTTTTCGGGTCTTGATTTTGTCCATCAAGATGACGACCTCTTTATGGCACACGGAAAAATCCCACTTTCACTATTAAAGCCTTATTATCGAGAGCAACCACAATATGAATAAGAAAATATTTGGATTATTTCTTATATTGCTGTTGGTTCTGCTTGGTCGAACCATCGAAGTTCCATTATTAGGTTCGCACCAGTGGCGACAAGCGGACACAAACTCGATGAGTTATTCTTTTTGTTATGAAACCAAAGACATTATGCGGCCACTCATTTTAATGCGTGGTTCAAGCGACGGCATCGCGATCGGAGAGTTTCCTCTATACAATTGGCTCACCGGAATGTCCTGTCGGGTTTTTGGCGGATGGAGCGAAGCTTTACCTAAAGTTATAAGTTTTATTTTTATGCTTTCGTCCGCGATGATTTGGGGTTTAGTCTTTGCGAATTTTGGATCGCCGCTCTTTTGGGCATGGATGACTTTATATTGTTTTTCGAGTTTATCGTTTGTATTTCTAAATCACGCATTGCCTGAAGGGCTAGCTTTATTGTGTATTGGGCTTGCGGCCTTTTTATGGAGAAAGTCGAGTCGCTATGATTGGTTGGGCACGGCGTTTTTTTGTTTAGGTTTTTTAGTACGGCCGTATCTTGTTGGGCTATTGTTTCTTTCTGCCCGCGCACGCAAACATTATTTGATCACGATGCCATTTGTTCTTCTCGCATACGCATTCTGGTATAAGTATTGGGCGTTACAATTTCATGAGCCTTATTTTCTCGTAAAATCAAAGCCCATCATGGAGGCTCTCAAAGAGCTGCCGTATGCAGTGATGATGTTGTTTGTTCATTTGGCGCAGTTACATTTGAATTGGATTGCGCTGCCGTTATTTATTTATGGAGCTATCAAAAATCAAAAGCTTTTCGGACTTTGGGTTTTAAGTGCCTTCATTGTGTTTATGGCTTCAGGTTACCACTATGATTTGCATCCGTATTATTTGTTCGCGACTTTAGTTTTTGGCTTAGTTTTGGTTTTCGAGGGACTTCAGAAATGGAATCCGTCGGCTCGTGTGATGGCGACATTTCTTTTTGCCTTTGGGATGATCGCGATCACCGGTCGCGCTTACGAATTTTTTGCGCCTCAAGATAAAAACTGGGAGTCTATTCCACGCTTGATTGCCGAGGCGGGGATTGGGTCAGATGAAAGAATTACGACCGCGGATGGTAAAAATCCGATTTGGCTTTATTATGCAAAGCGCCCTGGTTTTGCCGTGGAGCCAGGATCTGTGGATGTTTGCGAGTCTCCTTCAGTAGCAGTGCTATATAAAGAGGCAAATATAGCCTTGTTAAAAAAGTGTCCTTGAAATGATGTTGACCACGATTGCAGCTCTAGGCTAATTATTTGCGTTCTAGTGCCACCTGCGGGGTGGTAGTTAAGTTGGTTATAACGCCGCCCTGTCACGGCGGAGGCCGCGGGTTCGAGTCCCGTCCACCCCGCCAATTCTTAATCGCTCAAATTACTTCGTTGTCGCTCGTCGAGTAGGTTGACTACACTCCTCGCTCCGCCTCGTCCTTTGAGCGATTAAGAATTGGCGCCCTCCGAGCGGATCCTAGCTTCGCAGGAGTAAGACGTGTCAAAAGGTACGGACTTCCTTTTTGCGACTCGATCAGTCGCAAAAAGGAAGTCCGTACCTTTTTTTTCTACTAAACTCGTCCCATTTGGCCCGCCAATTTTATCTTCAATAACTTTAAATCTTTAGATAAGGTTTTTTGAGTGAAGGCATACGGGCATCGAACTATTACCAATATGAAAATATTTTTTATTTCTATTCTGTTTTCAGTTAGCAGTTTTGGCGCAGAATATTACCTCGCCACAAACGGTAACGACTCTAATGTTGGAACACGTGCAAAACCATGGGCCTCCCTTCAAAAATCCATTTGGAAGATGAAAACGGGGGATACTCTTATTGTTCGAGAAGGCACTTACACAGACTCTTCATTTGCAGACATAAATTCTCAATCAAAAGGTGCTGTAACGACGATTCGAGCAGAAAAAAATGAAAACCCTATTTTTGATGGGCGTATTTCAAAAGATAAGGTTGTTATTAACTGGAAAAAGAATTCAGAGAAAACTTGGACAGCAAAGCTTGATTCAAAATGGAAGAGAATTGATGGGCTTTGGATAGATGGCAAATTTATTAAAAGAGTAAAAGCCCTAAATGAACTAGCCGAGAATACTTGGTGGTTGGACAAAAAGAAATTTGAAGCCATTATCAACTTCAAGGATGCAATCAATCCGAAGATTGTAGCTATGGAGTTTCGACTTCATTCAATGATTGAAATTGATACGCCATTTTGGAATATCGACGGGGTTACAGCACAGTATTACAATTACGCAGGTATCACCATTTCAAGCACTAACAATGTGACGATTCAAAATTGTAATGTGAACTATAATGGCGGCGCAGGTATCGAAGCCGATGAAGCATCGAGGTTACAGATTTTGAATAATGAAGCAGCTTTTAACGGAGCCGAAGGAGGCCCTGGGTGGGCTTCGGGTATTCATCTTTGGAAAATAGGATCGACAGAAAATTTAGTAAAAGGCAACCGTGCTTACCGTAATTGGGACCCATCCGATCATCATACAGATGGAAATGGAATCGCTATTGATAAAGGCCAAACAGGAAGTGGAGCTGAAGTTTCGTATAATACCACTTTTGAAAATGGTGGACGAGGTATTGACATCAACATAAACAGCAACGTGAGTGTTCATCACAATTTGATCTACGATAATGGGCAAGACCCTCTTATTCGAGAGTTTGGTGAACTATGCATTTCTGAACCCGTTTCTACCCAAGGACTGAAGATTTATAAAAATACAATTCGTGCTAAAGGAACGACACCCGCGGTTGTGTTATACAAAGTAGACCCGACTGCTGTTAATAGCGACGACAATGTTGTTTGTCAGGCTGATAACCCTGAGTTGGCTTTTACCGTTTATCAGGGGCAAAAATATAGCCTCTCCAGTTGGCAGACAAAAGCAGGGCAGGATTTAAAGTCCACTTCAGACTGCACGAAAGAAAAACACCTTGAGAACTAAAGTAAAATTGCGACGCTTAGTTAAGCGGTTTTAATTAAAACTTAAATTCTACTAACTGTGAAAAGTTGTTTAGAGGTATTGTCGTCTTTCAGGAAAATAGTAACAACGAAGCCAGTTGGATATTGGACTGATTTGGATAAAATACCGTCCCCACCAAAGCTACGAAGAAACATCCCGAGAATTTGTGATATGGCCGGAGTTTTTTGCAACTTCCAAAGCTTATTGAACGGCTCACCATCAACTAAGGATTGTAGTCCCGGCCATGCATAGGAGCTTATTACTTTATCTACATCCCATAATAATATTTCTCGATTAGCATGTAGTTCGTAAATTTCTGCTTGTCCAAGAAACTGCCCAGCTTCGGCTTTAGCACAAGCTTCAGTGTCTGAAGCATAAAGAGCCGCTTGCATTTGTATATCAGAAAGGCCGTCTATGTGTATCTGTTGCGCCCCACCGACGTTGTACCTTCCTCCAGCGGCCAGACTTCCTGAAACTGACAATGGATCGAGGCCCCCATAAACAATACGAACTATTGACTTGTTCCATGGCGTTAGAAAGGAATTGTTTGGAGCTGGTTGTTGTTGGAGCCAATTCCAAAAAGGAATTGCTTTTAATAAGTCTTGAACCATTCTCGTTTGATGGGCGTTAGCAAGATTAAGTATCTGCTCTTCCCAAATTTTTGGATTTTCAAAAATATGCGCTATATTTGTTTTATGGCTTTGTGCAAGTAGGGCAGGAATAACTTGTGGGCGCGGCTGCTTGCGCTGAAAATTTGGTATAGACTTTTTCTTAGTCGACTTCCTTTTTGCCATTGGCTTAGAAGGCAGAGCCGGGCGTTCTGCCTAATCGAGAATTGAGCCAATCAATAAGAACTTGCCCGTCACCACGCATACACACCACAAATGGTATGTCTCCAGATAAAATAGAGTTAGGCGACATCAGCCATTTCATTGTCTCTTCTCGACTCTCTTGCAATAACTCGAAAGCAAGATCAGTTGCCATAACCAATTGGACAATACTCCCCATAAGTTTTTTACTGACGACAATTTCCTCTTGGTAAACAGCTTGTCTGCTTTTCCCAATCATTTTTGCTGTTTCAGACGGTCCCATATGGGTAACGGATTGTAGAGCGGCAGGACGAATCTTTTTTCTATCGTCAGATAAAATCCCAAGGGCGTTCCTTATGGCGCCAATATCGTGCGCCATTTTGATACTACCTTTTACATGCTGACCAATAGCAGCCATTTTGCCTCCAAACTGAGTGTAATATAAGTGTAAACTAGACGTAAATCAAGTGTAAAGATATTTATTAAATATGGACCAAAATGAGACATAAAAGTGAGCCAAGTCACTTATAACTGTTTTAGACTTTTGAAGATAGTCTACTGGATTGCTAACTAGTTTTAAGTCAAAAGGTTACAGTTCAATTCATTTTCGACGCTAATTTTCACGTGAATAAAGTTAAATACTTAGATAAGTTTTTCGAGTTAACCATGCGGTTCTCGAACCATTGGAGTAGTCAATGATAATTGGACTCGATCATTTTCAAATTACAGTTCCAAAAGAGAGTGAACAGGCAGCTAAAATTTTTTATTGTGAGTTTTTGGGTCTTAAAGAAATTGAGAAACCAGAAAATAGAAAAAGGAATGGTGGGTTTTGGTTACAAGCTGGAGAACTAGAAGTCCACGTTGGTCTTGAAGATGGAGTTGAAAGAGAAAAGACTAAAGCTCATGTAGCTTATCGAGTGAGAGATCTTAATTTATGGCGCGAGAAACTGGTCGCTCATAATATTGAGATTAAAGATAGTCCACCATTCCCAAGCGCGAAAGCGTTTGAGTTTCGTGATCCCTTTGGAAATAGAGTCGAGATAATCGAAAGATTTTAATATGAAAATAAATAAAACTCACAAAGCTTCATGTCATTGTAAAGCTGTTCAGTTTGAGTTGACCTTGCCCAACGGTTTGGAAAATCCAAGACGCTGTGATTGCTCTATGTGCCGTATGCGCGGAGCTATTGCAGCCTCCGTAAATTTAGATGGTCTTAAAATTACTAAAGGCGCCGACAAGCTTACGTTATATCAATTCAACACCATAACAGCAAAACACTACTTCTGTTCTGTATGCGGAATCTACACACATCACCAAAGACGATCAAATCCAAATCAGTTTGGGTTTAATGTTGCTTGTTTAGAGGGTGTAAATCCGTATGAGCTTAAAGACGTTCCTATAATGGATGGAATAAACCACCCAGCAGACCGCTGAGACGAAAACGGTAATATGATATTAAGAAGATTAGTCTCAATTTTTATAATTTTATTTATGTCCTCAGCATATGCGACTAATTCATTCGTAGTCGAGAAATACAAAGTTTATGTTGAACCCAGCTTTGCGAATAAATCTATAGTTGGTTCAACCGAAATTACCGTGTCAGGTAATACCGCCAGGGTTTATGACTTTCCTCTATACGGCCTTCAAGTAGATTCCGTACAGATTTTGAACAAGCAAATTCCATTCACGCAAGAACAATCAAAATTAAGAATAGACCTCTCAAACTTTAAAAAAGTGAAGTCGATTTTAATTCATTACAGCGGCAAGCCTACAAAAGGACTCGTTTGGGGAACAGGGTATGTTTATACTAACTACGACCCTTGTGCTTGGATGATTTGTTTTGAAGAACCTGCGGTTCGTGCCGCCATTGAAATAGAATTAAAAATTCCTAATGGGATGCAGGCAACTGCAAATGGTGATCAAACAACTAATGGAAAGTGGAGAGAGAGTAGAGCCTATTCAAGTTATCTCTATGGGTTTGCAGTTGGTAATTTTGAAATTGTAACTGAAAAGTTCTTAGGCTTTGAGGCTCAGTACATAGGATTTTCACAATCTCCTGACGAATTAAAAAAGAAATTTAAAGACACAGAGGGGATAGTTAGATTTTTTGAAAAAAAATCAGGCGTTGCTATACCTATGAAAAAATACTCGCAAGTATTGGTGCCTGGCAACGAAGCTCAAGAGAAACAGGGGTTTTCAATCTTAGGGACTAACTTTGTTGATCCGATTCTCAATGACCCTAGTGAAGATTGGGTGCTTGTTCACGAGTTAGCTCACCAATGGTGGGGTAATTTACTCACATGTAAGTCATGGGATCATTTTTGGTTGAATGAAGGACTAACGGTATTTATGACAGCAGCCTACAAACAAAATCGTTGGGGACAAGCTGCTTATGATAGAGAAATGGAATTAGCAAAAAAGCGACACCAGAACGCAATAGATGCGAAGTTCGATGTCCCCCTTACTTTTCCTGGTACTTACCCATCTATGGGCATTAAACGGGCTATTGTTTATAGTAAGGGTGCTTTATTTTTAGATGCACTTCGTAAAGAGATGGGAGACAAGCTTTTTTGGAAAGGCATCAAAGACTACACTTTAAAATTCCAGTTTAAGTCTGTGGAATCTAAGGATTTTGAATTGGTTATGGAAAAAGCAGCAAATAAGAGCTTAAAACCTATTTTTAATCATTGGGTCTACTGATCTAAGCGGTAATTGACTCTATGCAAAAGGTTCTAAACTCGTCCCATTTGGCCCGCCAATTCTTAATCGCTCAAATTACTTCGTTGTCGCTCGTCGAGTAGGTTGACTACACTCCTCGCTCCGCCTCGTCCTTTGAGCGATTAAGAATTGGCGCCCTCCGAGCGGATCCTAGCTTCGCCGGAGTAAGACGTGTCAAAAGGAAGTCCGTCCCTTTTGTTTTACGCAACTCTCTTTTTCATGACATCTTCGATGTGGGACTTAAAGTGAGGGTGTGATGAGGTTACGTTGTCAAAGGCGTCTTTTGATAAAGCATAAATATCGCAAAACGAATGAGCTTTTGCGGTCGCTGATCGGGGTTTGTCCGAGATCAGCGCCATTTCACCAAAGAACGCGCCATCTTGTAGCGTAGCGATAATAGAACCTTCACGACTAATGATATCCACGCTTCCACTTTGAATAAAATAGAGTGCGTCACCGGCGTCATCAGCTTTGAATATTTTTTCTCCAGGTACAAAAACGCGAGATTTAAGCTTAGTCATAAGTTCGCCCAAAAGCTCCGAATCAGCGTCACGTAAGAACGGAACTTTTGAGACGATGGACTTATTAATATGCAAAATAAGTTCGGATTGTATTTTAACTGGCAAGTCTTCAAGAAGAGTATCGTCTTGATAACCCTTTTTATTTGTCCACATGTAATGATAATAAGTTCTGATTTTAGTTCTTAACTCAATAGGAATTTTATGAAGGCTCATGTAAGTTTCGATTTTATCTAAGTTGTCCATGTGATGCTCTCGTGCCGCATCCGAGCGCGCAAGTAGCCCCGCCACATTGCTTAAAATAAAACCGAAAACACCAACACCAATGATTTGCGTTCCGCACGCATACAACATTTGTAACATCGTTTTAGCAGATATGTCTCCATAACCTACGGTTGTGAGAGTTGAAAACGCCCAGTAAATGGCTTTAACATACGTGAGTGTAGGATCATCATCGATGCCAGCTGTACCACTTCCAAGCGCAATCCAACCGCATGCGATAAGGTGCACAAGAAGTGGCATTGTAATAATCAATGGTACAAGTCTATAAATAATCGGCTGTAGCGAGGGAAAGCCATCAAGAAACGGTCGTATTTGACGGATGTGCCGTGCACACAAAAGATTGAACAGCAAGATAGAATGAAAAGTTGTGTCGAGCATCAAGAACGAAATCAGCGAAAACGGCACAACGCAGATCAAGTCTAACACCAGAGAAAGGTTGAACCAAGAAGGAAGCTCCCGCGGATTTTTGTTAGAATCATAAAAGTAGAGATAAATATTAACTATAGAAATAACAGAAATCAAAAGATCAAAAAATATTTCTAAATAAATCGGCGGTACAAATCCAATGAGTCTTATGGGAAACCAAAATCCGACCAAAAGAGATCCGCAAATAGAAATAATTCTAAGGTATTGAGTTCGATTCATATAATCTTATCGGAGTTAAAATTAGCTCTAATGATGCGACATAAGGCCAGCTTTTTAAGGAAGAATCGACAAAATGTAATGATTCAGTACGGACACACTTTTGGGACGCAATGAGTCCCAAAAGTGTGTCGCCTTTTTTCCATTTTTTAGACAGATTGGTATATTGAAAAATAAATATAAGATTTAGGTAACGTCCACTTTGTAAGCCACGGGTGATGTTCCTCGATGAAATCTCTTGAGTCACGTCCGCGAGCCACTACTGTGATGGGTTTTTCTTGGGCGATTTTTTTTAGATCGACGAGAGTCTTTCTAATGGCCTCTGTGGTTCCATAATCGTATATAAAATAATAATCTGCGATGACGGGTCGAAACTCTGCGGAACTCAGGTCTGCATGTCGAAACTTGACAAGGGGATGGTTAAGACGCTTCAGGCATTTGCGACTTTCTTTGACTCGTTCGCCGACATATTCGTATCCGATAAATTTATTTTTTGGATAATGTCTCCCGATGACAAATCCCATACGCCCATAACCCGCACCTAAATCAACAATTGTAGAGCCGGGTTTGGGTTTAAGTAATGAAAGTATGGTTCTAATTTCGGTGTAGGGAGTGAGAAACCGCTTCGCCGCCAATCCAATCCATAATTCCTGAGGCTTTCCGGGAAAAACCGAAGCTTCCAAGCGGCATCCATAGGTACGAAGTTTTTTTTCAACTTCTTCTATTTGCAGACCGAGATACGCGTCAACTTGATCGGAATGGTCTCGTATCCTCGCATCGGTGATACTTTTGTCATTGTTTCGAATGAGCGGAAAGGGATTTCTTGAGCTAAATTTTAGCATTTAAAATCGTACGGCAATTCGCGATAAGTTACAAGAATTGAAAAAAGGTACGGAGCCGACACACTTTTGGGACTTGGTGCGTCCCATCTGTTCGCTTAGGTTTAATTAAATGCGGGAGCTTTGGGGGTGGGGTTTTTTCTTGGGGGGATTTCTGAGATCTTTTGCTACGTGGAGGCGTTTGCCAGAAGAGTCTTTGAAGCGGGCTTTTAATTCTTTTGGTTTTTGTCCTTTGCCTTCGAGCTCTGCTATTAAATTGAGGTCACGTTCTGTGACCAAATTAATGACGAGACCTGATCGACCGGCGCGGGCGGTTCTTCCGACTCTATGTAAGTAATTTTCCATATGCTGAGGTAAGTGATAATTTACAACTCGGCCGACGTGCTCAAGATCTAATCCGCGTGCGGCGAGATCGGTCGACACTAATACGTCGACTTCGCCACTTCTAAATTTCTTAAGATTTGTGCGACGCTCATTCTTTTCCATTTCTCCGCGATATAATAAACACGCAAAACCTTTTTGGGTCATTTCTTGAACGATTTTGTCACATTGCTCACGTGTATTTGCGAAAACAAGAGTGCCGCCCGAAACTTTTGTCTTTAATATTTTTTCAAAGATTGGCCAACGAAGACCATCGATAATTGTCTCGTTCATCGTCTTTAGAGTTTTAACTACTTTACCGCTACCACTTGTACGCACAACTTCAGCTTTAGCAAAAAGTGAATTCATGAGTTGTTCCACCGGTTTTGAAACCGTCGCTGAAAATAACGCTAATGGAATATCTTTTGGACAAGCCGCCGCTATCAAATTTGAATCATTGATAAAACCTTTGTCCAACATCTGATCGGCTTCATCAAAAATCAAGACTCTGACATCTGATAAATCAATCAAGTTTTTTTCCATCAACTGTATGAGACGTCCTGGAGTGGCAAGTAAAACTTCAAATACCCCACTTACGTTACGACGAACTTGTTCAAATTCCATTCCTCCAAGAGCCGGGCGAATACGCAAACGTGTATCGTGAGTAAAAGTCTTGAAGACTTTCGAAACTTGTTCTCCGAGATCACGCGTTGGCACCATCACCACCGCTCGCGGTGATGCGGATTTGCTAACGGCCTGACCTGAGTCTTCGAGCTCTTTTAAAAGGTGCAATAATGGCAAAGCGTAAGTCAGAGTTTTTCCGCTACCAGTTTCAGAAACCCCAACGACAGATTGTCCTGACATTAACAGCGGAATCGCAAATCTTTGAATCTCTGTAGGAGTCTTGATCTTCTTTATGTCGAGGGTTTTTAAAATTGAGGGTAATAAGCCAAATTGCGTAAATGTATCCATATGGCGACAGTAAACGTAAACATTTGCTTTGACTAAGGAGTATTAAAAAGCTGTAAAAAGGTAGATGTTGCGGCGGCTTTGATCACAGAGTCTTTTCAATTGCTCTCACCTAGATCGTGGCAAAGGTAAGGTGTGCCGTATTCAGTACCCCCGGATACTGGTCAACTGGTAATCTTAGGTGTAAATAGGAGTAGAGAGTTGGATAAAGCTCGAAAGCGAAAAACGACTCATCCTTGTTCAATCTGTTTTATGCATCTTGCGCGCTGTATATGCCATCTGATTCCTAAAATAGATTTAAAAACAAAATTGAGTTTAATTGTGCACCATCGGGAACTCAAGCGCACCACCAACACGGGTCGCCTTGCGGTCCATGCTTTGGTTAATTCTAAAATGTATATTCGTGGCAAAGATCGAAATCCTCTGGATTTGTCGTCAATACTTTCGACGGATTACGAAACCTATGTTCTGTATCCCAGCGATGAGGCTACCGACCTGGAGAGTCTGAAGCCGTTAAAGCCCGTTCATCTCATTGTTTCTGATGGAAATTGGAGGCAGGCTAGCAAACTTCATCGCCGACATATTGAGCTTAGTCACATTCCACGAGTTCGCATCAGTGAAAAAAATTTGGCGAAGCATCACCTACGAAACGAACATTTCACTGAAGGCTTCTCAACACTTGAAGCCATCGCCATCGCACTAGGAAGTTTAGAAGGCCATGAAGTGAGAGCTAGCCTCATGGCCCTCTACAAAGCGAAACTCACTGCAACCCTCGAAGGCCGGGGAACGTCTTGGTAACTATTAATCGCGGAACAAAAAATAGTACTTTTTATTATCGACATTGAAATGTGGCAGCTCTTTGTTTGATGTTGGTTGCCATTTTTGTTAAGTGCTCGTGATCTAGCCATGTGCCGTCGCGGAAGACGCCCTCGATTTTTCTTGTGTTTTCGATTTTGTCTAGTGGGTTTGCGTTGAGTAAAACTAGGTCGGCTTTAGCTCCTGGGCGGATAATACCTAAATCGAAATCTCCGATCAGTAGAGCACCATGTAATGTGGCGGCTTTTAATGCTTCAAAGGGAGAAAGGCCGGATTGAGTTAAAAGTTTCATTTCATCGTGAAGAGAAAATCCGGGGACGAGATTGTCGATCCCAAAATCTGTACCGGTGGCGATTTTGACGCCGGCACTGTGAAATTTGCCGATGAGTTTTTGCATATTTGCGAATGCTCTGGGAATAGTGCCAGGGCCTTGATACTCTTGATACAATTTGAAGCTTTCAAGAGTGTTGTATGCGCTTGTATTCTGCTTGGTCTTCCAACAGACGTCGATGAACTCTTGATTGGGTTCAGACAGAATATCTCGTGGCCCCGAGGCGCTATCGACTAGATTTTTTGATACGGCCAATGTGGGCACAAAAAATCCACGATAATTTTGGCCTGCCAGTTTTACTATTTTTTTTGTCTTCACCGGATCCGAATAAAATGAACGTAAAAATAAAAATTTGACCCGTGAGTCGTTAAGATAAGGAGGTTGTCGTAACGGAGAATTGTCAGATTCTAAATATTCGAAAAGTCCGGTGGGATGTTCGATCGAATCAAAAAGATTTTGCTTAAAAAGGTTTGGAAACGCCGTGAAAGCATAGACATGCCCTACAACCTGGAGCCCCACACTTTTGATGGCCTTGATAAATGGAAACAGCATGTCTTCCGACATTGGCTCGCGAATCTTGATCGCTTGATAACCCTCCTGTTTAAATTTTTGCGCAATCTCCTGAGCTCCTTGGTCGTCGCGAATAGCACAGTTGGACCAAGCTTTGTCGCAAACAAAATGAATTGTGGGCTCTAGATTTTCAAATTTATCTTTGCGATCGCTAACCGCAGGAGACGTTACGTACAGTCGGGGAGCCAGTCTTTGTCGAGATTCAATCTCTTGGCTCAAGGTTAACTGTCGCGTAAAATTTTTCATATTTCGAATTGTCGTGATTCCATTGAGGAGCAAAAGTTGAAACTCATCATCTTGAAACGAAATATCTCGTTGAAGAAGGCTGTGTGAGTCAATGATATGGGTATGGGCATCAATTAAACCCGGAATCAAATATTTATTTTTTCCATTAATAACCTGGACACCGGTGAGATTAAGTCTTTTCGAAAGCTTCGCAACTTTGCCATTTTTAATCAGCACATCGTGATGCGGAAGGGGTTGATCCGAAATCATATCGATAACGGTTACGTCACGAATTAAAAATGCACCTTGAAGTGGGGCTGCTTGCACTGTGCTAACACTAATACAAAAAGACATAAACCAATTTAATAACATTTGCCACCCAACCACTTTATGTGAGTACACCCTCGTTGGTACAATCACTGGTGATTCTTTGCAAGCTCCACATTTGAATCACAAAAATGAGACACGTACAGTTTTTGTGACGCATAAAGTCCCAGCCCGGTGTTTTATTACAATGAGTTGAGCTCAAAATTATTTTTAAACCTATCGATTACGGTTTCAAATTCGGTGAATTGTATTCCGATTGTGCTCTTGATTTTTTGGGAATTCAAAAGATGATAGTTCGGACGAGGCTCAGATGGATTCGAGTTTGCAATTTTTGAAACTTGAACGAGGGATGGATCAAAATCAAATTTTGTCGCGATTATTTTTCCGATTTCGAATCGTGACAAAATTTGTTTGGTTCCTAGATGGAATACCCCCGTCAAGTTTTCTTTGCAGCAGATGCCGACGGCTCTTGAAGCATCTTCAACCGAAACGGGAGTTATCCATTGGTCATCAAAACAATGTACGCCCTGTGACCGCTTCAAGGGTTCGACGATTTGGGATATTATATTCTTCTTGTGTGAAAACTCGGACATCAACTTGCTCGTTCGAAAAATCAAATAGTTTTCAAAGTTTTCTTCCAAGTATTTTTCGACAGCTAACTTTTGTCGTCCGTATTGGGTCGAGGGATTTCTTTCATCAGTCTCAAGGTAAGGAACACGTCTTGGTGCAAATACGTAATCTGATGAGAAAAATATAGGAATCACTCTGTGTTTTTTCGCGAGTTTAAATACCTCGATCGTGTTTACAACATTTATGGCTTCTGAAAATGCAGGGGCGCGAAAACATTTATCGACGTCTGTGACAGCTGCGCACATGAGGACATACTGAAAATTCTGTTGAGCAAAATAGTTTTCGAACTTCGGCGTGACAGGTAGCAAAAGGTACGGACATCCTTTTTGCGACTAAGTGAGTCGCAAAAAGGATGTCCGTACCTTTTGGAAATTGAAAAGGGCGTTTTTTGTGAAACGCCCTTCGTTATAAATATATTCTCGTGGATTTATCTTTTAGAAATTTCTTATTTGATTCTGCCGATGCAATGGCCGGTTTCGGGTTTGCCTTTGAACTCTCCGATATCGAATCGGATTGTCGCTTCAGGGGCTGTTTTATCGGCTTGTTCTTTTGAAATGGTAATAATGAGTTCATCAAATTCCATGACCAATCCGCCGTTTCCGTCATCTTCAAACTTCACATCAACGCCACCCCAATAAGACAATTGAAGTTTTCCATCATTTTTAACATAGAACCATTGTACGGGTTCTTCGTCTCCGGAGGTCTCGCTCGTCGGGCCTTCTTGTACCGTCCACCAAAAACTTTCGCTCTGACAAGAAACTAAAGGTGCTGTCAGCGGAAGATCTAATGCAAAACTGTAACTACCTATCAAATTAAGTACGAAGGCTATAGCAATAATATTTTTGTATTTCATAAAAACTCCAAGTGTTTTTCTATTAATAATTTAAACTTCTTGAAGGCGTCTACCATGGATGAAATGTCTTAGCTATCTCTTTGGAAATTATACCGAGTTTCGAAAATCTGCTACGGTATCATCTAGAGTTTTATTTTTCCTCTTTGCAGGTAACTTTGTCGCGTTTACATAAAAGTAAGCCAGAGCTATTGCCGCATTTTTTTAAGACGATTTCTTGCGCGTCTTTTTCGGTTTCGCCCCATTCGGAGTAATGACCACCCCCAAGTGTGGCGGCGAGTTCGCAAATAAAGCCACCCTCTTTGCGTACGAGTCCTTTTTGTGCATCGAGAGAGAGCTGAATGGGCTTTGTCCCAAATAAACTAATAGGGGCTTGGGGCGGGGACTCAGCCTTCGCGCGACTTACAATTAATAAAGTTATAGCGAATATAAAAAATAATGGTTTTGAAAAATACATAAAAGCCTCACCCTGAATTTCAAAACCATTATTACAGCAAGTTTTTTTGTAACATCCTAGCTTTTTTAAACTAAGAGCTAATTCCTAGGCTTCTGTTCGCCATTCTTGCATGGCCTGATCTCCCGGGCGGTCGATGTGGACTTTTGAGTCAACGCTCTTGACCCAGGCTAAAGGTATAAAGTGATGTCTGCCGGCTTGGTCTTTTTTTAACTTGATGCTGTCCTTACCTTCGATGTGATCGACTGTGGCGAACTGTCCATCTTGTGAGCAGACAACAGGCATATTGGGTTTGATTTCATTTGGACTAATCATGGTACTCTCCTTGTTTATTTAAGAAGTATGCAACTCGCGGCACAGCCATAAAGTCTATTCTAAGAGTTAAAAGTCCTATTAAAGGGTAATTGGGGTATCTATGCGGGGTAATTTGCATCATGACTTTCGGTCATACCTCTAAAGTTTATAACTTTACGAGTGTTCCACTAGGCTTCGATATAGGTAGATAAATCGAAAATCGATACCAATTTTCAGAATATCCCACGACAATAATTATAAAGTACGGACAGTCCTCTAAAATGTAAACAATGAATTAAGTGCGTGAGAACTAGCGTGTTCATATGGTTGGAAAGACTATGATATTTAATCGGGCAGATGACATCAGTTTGGTCTTTTTTAGTTTATTTGCGCTGCTGATGTTTACGACTATCAACTATGTTGTCTGGCGTGGGTCATATCAGGTTCGAAAATTTGTTATTATATTTTTGGCATATCTGATTTTATTTTGCAGTGTGGTTCAAAGTGGTGCGATATCTCAAAACTTTGTACCTATTGGGCCTCTTTTATTCTTATCTGTTTTAGTGGGAGCCATTGTTTTTTCATACTCTCGGTATGGAACAAGGCTCTTGGAGTCACATTCCTTTGCCATGTTAATCGGCTTTCAGTGTTTTCGATTTCCTTTAGAGTTAATTCTACATCATTGGGCAACAATTGAAACTATACCGGAGACAATGACGTGGACAGGGCAAAATTGGGATATCGTGACGGGGCTTGTTTCGTTTATAGCGATCCCATTTGTAAATGGATCTAAAGCGGTTGTATGGACGGTGCAGATTTTGGGATTTGTTTTGCTGTTAAATGTTTTGCGCGTTGTGGTTTTGTCTTCGCCGCTTCCATTTGCCTGGCCCCTTGCGAATCCATTGCAGTTAATTGCCTACTTGCCCTACGCGCTGATAGGTCCGCTCTTTGTCGGCCCAGCTTTAGCTTGGCATCTTATGACGTTTCGAAAATTGTTTTAGTAAAAGACAGAATCCCTTTTTAAGACATACACAACAAGGAAAGTATAATGAGTAAAAGCATCTTTTTTTGCATAACTATTTATCGGTTCTCTTTAGACCTTAGTTGAGTACTAAGGTGAGATGACGCGAAATGAGAATATGTATCGTTTAAAAACAGATTATTGAGTGATAAAGCCTAATTGGATTGTTTTTTAAAACCAGATTCGGAGGCCGCCCATGTAGCCGTCGCGATTTTCTGAAGTTCTCGTAAGAGTGTTCTCGTTGAAGATTAAATACTCTTTGTTCCAACCGCCGTAGATTCTGAGAAATGCAAAATCAATAAAGGCGTAAGCGCGGCTGTTCTCTCCTTCAAGGGTAGTGCCTTTACTGGATTTTTCAGGAAACAGTTTGCGATACTCGCCCTGAAGGCCAAAGTATTTGGTGAGGTAAATAGCAAATTCAACTCCGCCAAAGGTATTTTGATATTGTTCGGTTTCGGATGTCCCTCTGGGCGTGTGCGCGTAGCTCTTAAGTCCGCCTTGAAGCGTGAGGTGTGTATTCTGTTGAGCCGTGCCGAATATGCGTAAATTAAAACTTGCGTCCCAGGCGCTCCATCCTTTTTCTTCAGCTTCGTAGCCACCTTCGAGTCCTACAATACTGGCGTAGGCACCGGCTCGACCGCGTGTTCGTTGATACTTTGTGGTGTCGTCTTTGGCGTTTGAAAGATAGTGTTTCATTTCGGAGCTTTCACCTTCAAGAAAAAACTCAAACGGATTGTCAGAAGTATTTATCGCCAACCACTGATCTTGCCATTTCATATTCTTTTTTTGTTCCATCCATTCCGCGAGTGTCCAGCGAGACTGCACTTTTTTTTCAACTTTTCTTGTCACACCCGAGTTGTTCTGTGCAAAAGCAGAAGTGGAAGTGATTAACACAATAAATAGGAGACAAAAAGGTTTTACTTTCATATCTTTATTATAGGTCTGTTATACTTCCATTGCCAGACATTCGCTTAGTAATTCCGAAATTAAGATCTCGTTTTGAGAATTTGATTATTCTTTGCGCAATATTTTGAACAAAAAACTGACAAAACCCTTTTTCAGAATCAGTGGTGACCACATCGAAGACTAGAAACAGGTTTCTTGTCATTTTTTCGTTTACAGCTTTAGATAAAGCTTGGAAGCTTTAATTAAGAAAGTCATAACATGAGTATATTAAAAAAAAATTTAGAAAAAGTTATTCTTGGACTTGTGAGCTTTGCGCGAAAAGAATTTAAGGGTACGTTTATTCAGCGGTTAACTATCACAAGCTGGGTTTACCGTAGATTGTTTTCGACGATTCAGCGCACGCAAGTGATATTTCGTGGATATTCATTTGAAGTAAAGCCAGGAGATATTACGATTAATCCATCATTGGTATTGGGTGATTTTGAAAAAGCGGAATTAGATTTAATGCTCAACGTTCTTCGGCCAGGGGATACGGTTTTAGATGTTGGAGCCAATATAGGAATTTTCTCGGTGATTGCCTCTAAGCATGTTGGAGCTAAAGGAAAAGTTTTTGCCGTAGAGGCCGTTCCTGAAAATATAGATATTTTAAATCGCAATCTTGTGGGCAACTCCTGTGAAAATGTAAATGTATTGGCTTTGGCTGCGGGAGATTGCGATAGCACGTTGCCTATGTTTTTATCAGAAGGCAACTCGGGCACTCATTCTTTTGGTTTAAAGACAGGCGCAAAAATCGAGGTTCAAGTTAAAACTTTAGATTCAATTTTGTTAGGACAAAAAATTGATTTTATTAAAATGGATATTGAGGGTTACGAACCTTTCGCGATTCGTGGTCTTAAAAAGACTCTACAGTCAAACACGCTCAAGTTGTTAATAGAAATAAACTCTCAAATGCTTAGGCTTAATGGCGAAGATCCTTTAGCCTTTATAACTGAACTCTTCAGAAACTTTAGAAGAGGTTACATTATTGATAAACACGGATTAAAATTAGTGGCCTCGCCCGAAACGGTAGTCGAAGCTCTGCCATCTTTTGGATCTCACGCGAATCTTTATTTTGAATCCTAAAAAAACGAGGGTGTTTGCAAACACCCTCGTCGTATTGAGCTATTTTAAAAGCGTCTTATTTGCGCTTAGTTGTGAATGACCATACTGGGCTTGACGTCACCCCTGAAGCGTTCACAGCTTCGATGCGCCAGTAGTATTTTTTGTTACTAGAAAGCGTCGAGAGCCTATAGCTATTCGAAGACGTATTGGACTTCACTTTAGGTGGATTCGAGCTTGTACCAAAGTATACATTATACTTTGTCGCACCACTAGCCGCCGCCCAAGCTAAATCAGACGAAGTGCTGATATTAATCGCCTGATGTGTTGGCGATGGTGAGCTTGGAGCTCCAGGTAGAACTTTTATCGCCGGAGTTGTTACGGATGAGGAACTTGAATAGTTTGAGTATCCGTAATCGTTGTAGGCGCGAATTCTATAATAGTATTTTGTGCTTGGGCTCAATCCCGCATCCAATGTTGTAACCTCGTTGGCGCTGACGCGTTTCACTTCAGCATAGTTACTTGTGTTGCCCACCGAGCGTTCAATGCTGAATGCAATTTCGTCTTCCGAGCGATCCTTCCATGTCAGAGTCACAATGCTATTGCTAGAGTTTTGTACTGAAAGTCCCGATGGTGCCACCGGTGGTAAATTAATAACCGGAACTGGTTCTGGTGCAGGCATAGGCTCTGGAACTGGCGCGGGCATTGGTGCAGGTGCAGGTTGTGGGGCAGGTGCCGGAGCTGGCATCGGAGTCGGCTCTGGAACTGGTGCAGGCATAGGCTCCGGTACTGGTGCGGGCATTGGCTCTGGAACCGGAGTCGGCGCTGGCGCAGGTTGTGGAGCAGGGGCTGGAGCCGGTGATGGTGCTGGAGTTGGAATTGGTCGACCACTTGGGTAAACCGCTCTGGCCATCGTGATATCATCTGAAGAAAGAGTCATAAGTTCTTGATTACAGGGGCCTGTCCACGAGTTCATTGTGGCATCACCCTCAGAAGAGTGGTTGAAGCCAAGGCCATGACCAAACTCATGAATAGCTGTTCCTCTTAAGATATATTCATTTGAACAGTTGTCGCCTGGACCTGTCATAAATGTATGAGATGCGGTATAGATTTTCATATCAAAATCTCTTAAGTATCCACTGCCATCATACCAGTAGTAACATTCCGCGAGATATCCTGGTCCTGCGTCTTGAGCTAAAACCACATTGTTGGTGCCATCATAAGAAAACCCAGAAGATCCTGAGTTGTAACCGCGATAAACTAAATTGATATCCGCACCTGTTTGGTCGGTCCAAGCGCGAGCAGCGGCCTGAATATCTTCGATAACGGCGGATTCATTAAGACCAGCATTGTTTTGAGGATTGATGTAATAGTAAATTGTGCTGGATTGCCAACGATGACCATCATAATTATAAGAGTATCCGACGCCACCAATACCAATAATACTAAGAATTAATAAGATTAAGTGCGTACGTTTCATCGGTTACCCCCGCGATGTCTGCGAGCTAATGTGCGGATTTCTTCTAAGCTTTTATCTCCAGCCCGACGAGTTGTCTGATCGACTCGTACAAAAGACTCTTTTCCGAACTTTAATTTGTGCGCATCTTTAAATGTGTCGTCTTTGTCTAAATAAAGAACAACTTCCTCGTTTAAATCGATAGGTGTTTGGTGTGAAACCTTCATGGTGAGTTCGTCTTTAGTACCTTTATTAATAGTGCCACCTGGAACTTCAACATAGATTTCGTCGCCCGCATCTCCTTTAAGAGACTCTTGAACTTTAACAGTGACCCGAGAAAGAATGATGTCGTCACCATTTACTGTGCGAGTTCTACGTGCACGTACGGATTTAATTTTTCCGTGAACAACCGTTGAAGATTCTTCGGCGTTGACTTCAGTCGTGATTTGGCGACGATGCCGGCCCTCCGCCATTGTACAAAATAATAAAACCATCAAAGCTGTAATAGGAATTCTCATGCGTCCCCCTGTCCCACGACATTAAGTTGCAAAGGAGTGCCTCGTTGAAAAGTAGATAGAATGCTTTAAATCGGTTACGATTTCGACATCGCCCAAAGGCTAGTCATTTTAAATTGTTTTATATTGAGACAAAAACTCTGAGATGCATTTGAAATTGCAATAGGAGCATGCGTGAAAACATTTCTATGCGTTTTCAGAGTTTAGACTATTAAATTTGTTTATTTTTTTGATAACAGAAAAGCCCAGGTGCAATTTCAGTGTCTGAAACTTCAACACTATAATTGCCTTTGGGTTACATTTTTATCTAGAATTCCTAAGATAATAATCACAAAGGCGATAAGCCGAACCGTATAAACGGGTACGCCAACCTCAGAAAAATTCTCAAAAAATACGAGCAATATTCGCTCAATGGCCAATAAAGTAAAAGCAATTGCGAAGAGAATAAAGAGCCGGTCTTTAGTTTTGGTCCAGAAGCGTATGAAAAACAACGCGATGGTAAGTGATAAAGTAAACGTGATACCTGATACAAATATTTTCATGTGCACTCCCAAATAAGTCCGTAGAGGAGGCAAGCAAGGCTTGCAATCATCAAACTAGGTCGGATCAACCCAAAATCAGTTTCAGGAAACACGACTAAGTCGAGGTACAGCATAATATTATTTAGCAAGAGCCCGAAAAAACAAATACTACTCCATAGAAGGAGCGGAGACCGTTGTTTTATATAGGCGCGGATCAGCAAAATTGCGCACAACATACTAGTTAAAGCACATAAAATATATACCAGTTCGAGTAACATTACTTATCCCCCTTAATTTTAAAGGCGTCAGAGAAATTACGAAGTTTATCAAGTGGTTTAGAAAAAATGAGCTCGATAACTTTAATACGACGATCTTTATAAGCACGAGCCAATTTTTCGACAGTGTCGTTTAATAGGGGAGTGGAGGTATAATAATAACCTTCAGGAGTTTTTTGGCAAAGACCTCTCCCGCACAGATCTTCGAGTCGAATTTTAATTGAATTTTCCGGACTACGGAGCTGTTCGCTGATTTCAGCGACTTGCCACTTTTTTTCCACACTGCTTTTTAATAGCAGCAGGACCTCAAGCTGTTCGACGGAATGAATGTACTTGTACAAAAATTCCTTAACATCATTCGCGACTTCGCTCTCGTTCAAATTCACTCCATGTTTGAATCCGAAGATTTTTTAATCGTACGTGTCTTTATTCCAAACAATGCTAGGTGGGCGAGCAAGTCACCCTTGCATCGTTTTTTAAAGAAAATTTAATATTGAAAAGCGTTGTAAAAATACGACTGTTGACATCACTGTCGGTCGTCAATAACGTTATGTTGTAAAGAAGGGCAAATGGGCCTTTCTTATATCAAATTCATACAAAAATTCATCAGGAGGAACTCATCGTGCTTCAGCCTTATACGACAATAGATGGAATTCTGTTTTTGCTTCGTTGGTTTCATATTTTCTTTGGCGTTATTTGGATAGGTCTTCTTTATTATTTCAACTTTGTGCAGGGTTCTTTTATGAAAGAAGCTGCAGCTCCCGCAAAGCCCGAAGTTTTAGGAAAACTTTTACCGCGAGCGATGTGGTGGTTTCGATGGGGAGCATTTTGGACGATGGCGACTGGTCTTACGATTATTGGTATTACGGCGCATACAATGGGTGGATTTAATAGTTCATGGGGTGTCACTATTGGGACGGGCGCTGTGATGGGCTTGATCATGGGCATGAATGTTTGGTTTGTGATTTGGCCAAATCAAAAATTAATAATTCAAAACGCTCTTCAAACTGCTGGTGGCGGCCAAGCCGTTCCTGGAGCTGCTGAAGCTGCCGTTCCCGCTTTACGAGCTTCTCGTACAAATACATTACTTTCGATTCCCATGTTATTTTTTATGGCGGCTTCACGTCACCTTGTCCTGCCGGTGAATGAGTCTACAAATTATTCTACCTATTGGATTGTGGCGTTCATAGTCTTAGCGATCATTGAAGGAAACGCTTTAAAAGGCAAACTTGGACCAATGGAAACTATCAAGGGCGTGATCACGAGTGGTTTTGTTCTTACGATAGTGTTTATTATTTTGATGGGCGTTCTACTTTAAGCATGTCCTTTTTTGTAAGACAGACTCTTTTCATTTCATTTGCGATCGTGTCGCTAGGCACGATCGCACTTATTTCGTGTACAAAAAAATCAGAAAACCAAGTGCCAGTAAACCCTTTAGTAGAAAAGGGGCGACGTGCTTATACGGCTAATTGTGTTTCTTGTCATAATACTGATCCCAAAAAAGATGGTGTCTTAGGCCCAGCAGTGATGGGGTCATCTTTAGAACTTTTAAATGCGCGTATTCTTGAGGCCAGCTACCCTGTCGGTTACACGCCTAAACGTACTACACACGCGATGGCTCCACTGCTTCACGTGAAGCCAGAAATCGAAGCTCTTCACGCGTTTTTAAACGAAACTCACTAGCCATTATATTTAATTTAGTACGGTTTTCCCATCGAATGTAAACACTCTTCTTCTGAGGTATAGTTAGCTAAAAAACCACCCGCAAAATTCACACGTGTTTTGCCAGAGCAGATTCCCGCAGGGGCTGGGTTTGTTCCGAATGGTCCGGGTGTTAAATTTGAATACCACAGCGATTCTACACATTGTTCTTGTGTAGGATACTTGCCAATAGAAGTCGTATTTCCGATGGCATTTTTTAATACGCCATCGCCCGCACAAACATGATCGTTTTTAGAGTAGGTTACTGCACGCACACACTCGCTAGGGTCTTCAAATCGACCAATAACATGGCTTTGATTAATCGAAGCATAGAGATCTCCACCCGAGCAATAAAACGCATTCGCATTAGACGAAACCATAAGGCAGGCAAATAAAAACAACGTTGATTTGATAGACACTTTCATAAAATTTTCCTTACTCTAGGGGGTAAACTCTATTTTGACTCTACCCGCTGTTATTCCGGCTTTTCATGCAAGCTGAGGACCGGAAGTTCACCTTTAAACATAGCGATATGCAAAACTACATTCAAAGAGAATTTAACACAAAGAGGAGTTAGTTTCTAAAAATTAAAGAAACTATTTTAAAATTCATTACTTCTTCTTAAGAAAAATTGAAACCCTAGTGCTTTAATGGCTTTTTTTCTATTCTAAACGCCTCTATTGAAAGGAGTAATTATGGCCACCATGTCTGTTAGAGTTCATAATAATATTTCGATTCTCGATAAAGTCGAACAGCGAGCCAGAAGTTTAGCTGCGTATTTAGTTTTACCCGGTCGCGCTTTTTTTGCGATGATTTTCATTCTCTCGGCTTTTAATCATTTTTCGTATCCCATGATTGCGTATGCTGCCGGTCAAGGCGTGCCATTATCTTCGTTTTTTGTGCCGTTGAGCGGTCTGCTGGCATTTTTTGGTGGGTTAAGCGTTCTTCTCGGGTACCACGCCCGTATTGGCGCCCTTCTACTTATAATTTTTTTGGTACCGGTCACGCTCATGATGCATGATTTTTGGTCGGTTGGAGATCTCGGGGCCGCGCAAGTTCAGCAAATTATGTTTATGAAAAATCTCGCGATGCTTGGTGGAGCTCTGATGATTTTTTATTTTGGCTCAGGACCATTTAGTCTAGACAAACCAAGAGGCCGTTAAGACTCTTTTTTTCGAGAGATCAATTTATGTGTGAGTTTAAGGTGAAGGGCCTTAAACTCCTCTTGCATGGCGCGGAGTTCTTCATCCGTTAGATCCTCGAGATCTACGAGCTCCGTGCGGGCACCTCTCACAGCGCGAATGAGTTCGTTCAGTTTAAGATGAAAGGCCTGTGAATCTCGATTTTGAGAATTCTGAATTACGAACACCATTAAAAAAGTGATAATCGTTGTCGAGGTATTAATAACTAATTGCCACGTGTCTGAAAAATGAAAAAGTGGGCCCGAGAGTAACCAAACAAGAATCAAAAGAATAGCTAATGCGAAAGCGGTAGGTGTTCCGACAATCCAAGATGTTCCGTGGGCAAATTCTCTGAACCAATTTCGTTTTTCATTAGGTGAATTCATAGTGGAGTCTATAGCTCATTTTAAGGAGAGCTGTTAAGAAAAAAAACTACAGAAAATTAAGAAGCTGCCATAAAGCTGGAGTTGGTGCGGAGGGCGCGAGAGTTAAATTGTGAAGAAAAAGTGGGACAAAAACTTCTTGGGTAGTCGGCCCCCCATGTTGACCTGCGCCAACAGATTCAAATGCGACTCCAGATTTTGAAATAACCACTGCATCTGGATGTCCTGGAGATTGAAAGTAATGAGACAAATGACTCAGAAAGTAGGGATAATACAGGTTATTAAGCTGGGGTTCTAGTTGATCAGGGCACATCCAAATTGGCGATTGAGCTCTCAAAATTTGTTTTGGCCCTGGGACAATTGCTATAGTGTAAGCACTGTCATGACACGTTCCACTTCCGTACAGAATTTGTGTTTCCAACTGATGAGACTTTATAGAAATACTATTGTTAATTTTTTCGGCTACGATATCGATGTTCTGATTTGCAACTAAGCTTTGAAGAAAAGAAGACCTACGTTCTGGGTCCCAGTATGACGGGAAGTACAAACCAGCAAAACGTCCTTCGTTTATGACTTCAACATCAGGTGCAATATGCTCGAAAGCTTTACTGATATTTACGTTGCGAGAAACTTTTTGATCAAAGCCATGATCCGAACTCATCATCGCAATCACGTCACGTTTTTTTGATTTTTCTGCCTGATTTAAAATTGTAAATACACTTTCAAGTTCGGCGTCTAAGTGACGAAGGTATTTGGCTGCGTTTAGTGAATCTGGTCCACTTTCGTGACTAATAAAATCTAAGCCCACTAAATGTATAAAAATAAAATCTGGCCACTGCGAATAGGCCGTATCACTTAAAAGTATCTCTAATGACCGAATAAGTTTGGTGTCGAGATATGAGTAATCTTTGCCAAGTATTGCGAGAGCGGCATCCGCATCTTTTTTTTGCATGTGAGCGCTCGCATCGGAGTGAAATGCAAAATCAAGGCTTACGGCTTTTAGTCCTTGTGCTTGTAAATAAGAAAAAATATTTTTGCCCTGAATGATTTTATTTAATTGAGAATAGTTTGTAGGAGACTCAAAGTTGTATATTTTATTATCACTTAAAATTATATTACCAAAAATTTCGTTCTGATCGATCGGAGATCTGGTGAGTAGTGAGGTAATGGCTGGATACGTGAGACTAGGAAAAGTCGTTCTGGCAACGTTAAATCCTTTTTTACCATTAACAAAGTATTTTTTGATTTGTGGAAGACGTCCGTTATTAAGTTCGCGTGTGGCGAGTCTCAAAGAAAATCCATCAATAAGAAAAAATACAACCGTTCGTTTTGATGTTCTATGATCATGATCTTCAAGAAATTCGGAATAAGAACGCGACACGTGATCTGTCGACGCACACGATGTTAAAAATAGCATAAAAATAATGGTGAACGTTCGCACGGTCATAAGTTTTTTAATCTCTTTGGATTTGCTAACAACTACCGAGTTAGGAGAGTGTTCACAAGAGTTGCGTTGTTTTTAGAAAGAATTATTCGTGGTGGGGCTATTACAATAAACCTAAAGCTTGTAGGGCGTAATCAATTCGCATTCTTTTTTCAATTGGGGCGGGACTATCGTAAGCCACGCTTTCTAAAATTATTTTTTTTACTTCTAAAGCACTCAAATGAGGAGCGTATCCAAGTAAGAGAGCAGCCTCACCCGTTATAAAGGGGGTCGCCATACTCGTTCCATCTGCTACATCGGAATAACCTTTAAAGATGGGCAATATGCTAAGGATTCCAACTCCCGGAGCATAAATATCAACAGGGAGGCCAAAGTTGCTAAACTTTGCGATACTATGAGACGTTCCGTAAGCCCCTACATTAATTTGATTTTTTAATTTAAAAGATGCCGGAAATTCATTCTTAAACTCAATATTGCGTCCTGAGTTTCCGGCAGCCACTACAAACAACACATTGAGTTTTTCCCATTCTTTAAATGCATCACTTAAAGTCCGTGAGCAATAAGCTGTATCCCAACTCATATTTACAATGGAGGCTCCTCGTTCAATGGCATAATTTACCGCATGTATTGCCGAGCTCGTGCTGCCGCCGTAAGCATCCATAAAATCGACAGGAAGGAGTAGGGCTTTTGGGGCCACGCCTTTTACAGAAGAGGTTGTGTGTTCAGCTAGAATAATACCTGAAACAAGGGTGCCATGTCCTTCACGGTCATCAATATCAGGCGTGTCGCTAATAAAATCCCAACCCAAAATATCATCAATGTAGCCATTACCATCATCGTCGATGCCGGACTTACCGTTTTTTTCGATAAGGTTATAGGCTAAATTATTTTTCAATTGGGGGTGTTGAGTGTCGACGCCCGTATCGACCACCGCGACTGTGACTGCCGATCCGTATAAGCCTCTATCCCACGCATAATCAGCACGTACGTCCTTCCATCCCCAATTATCAATGGATTCATGGTCTTGGTGTTGCGCTTGAATGTTCATCGCACGGATACGATAATTAGGCTCAACGTATTCAATTTCAGAAGCATTCATATGTATAAAGGAACTGACGCTTTTAAATTGAGAGTGAGTTTCAAAAACACTTACGCGTTTGTCTTTCCATTTTACCATGTAACTATTTTGAATTTGAGCAGCTTCGCACTCTGTGTTTTGCGGATTTAAATAGTGCGATTCGGTGTTCGATTGTGAACATCCAATTAAAAGAATTAAGCTGAGACTGCAAACTCTAACGGTCATAAAGCCTTTAATGAGAACGGACCCCAAATCAGAAGATCCACGTCTATAATAGTTGTTCAAACAAAAAAAGGATTTTTTCGAAGTAAGAACAACTCCTGACAAACATTCTGTTTAACGGATTGAGAGCGAAGCTATGATGGACATATCCGTCGGAGAGAGTTCAAAATTCGTGGTCGCGAGATCTTCGAGCATGTGATTTTTATCTGATGTTCCGGTTAAAGGGAGAATTCCGATTTGTTTGCAAAAGCGAAAAACAATTTGCTGAGGTTGTTGATTTAAACGTTTAGCCATTTCAAAGAGACGGGGATCATTGAAAAGATGTTGATTCGCCGTTAAAAGAGAGAAGCCCTGATACGTAATTCCGTGTGACAGGCAATATTCGCGTACGTTTTGGTCCCATCCTTGAATTGCGTAACATCTATTTTGAACAAACTGAGGCTTAACTTTCGCATTTTCTACGAGTTCTTTGAGGTGATGGAGTCCTACATTACTAATACCAATCATTTTTGTGCGCCCAGATTGATGAAGTCCTTCAATGGCTTCCCACACTTCCCAATCTGCATCTATAAGTCCTCGACCCGAATGTGGCCCGTGAAGGATATAGGAATCAATATAATCCGTATGGAGATTCGTGAGCGAACTCTCAAACGACGATAAAACCTGTGTTTTGAAATCGTCAGAGGGATTGTAAGGTAGGCGATGATCTTGCCCGTGCACATACGTGAACTTTGTTTGTAAGAATAGCGACGTTCGTTCAATTCCGAGTGAGCGAAGCTCCTTGAGTGCCTGGCCAACGTAGTCTTCGCGATAGTGTTTCTTTTGATTGGCGGTATCGATGGCCGTAAACCCGGCTAAAACTGCGGTCTTTGTGAGTTCGGCCGTTCGTTCTTCTTTCCAAGCTGTGCCGTAAATAAACGTCGGTATCATAACACCCTCCGGGCATTCATATTATGCGCGTACTTGCAGACTTCAACCGTACTTTTTTGGAATAAGGCGTCATGATAAATAGCTAAAGAAAATAGGACTTACATAAATCAATATTCGTGTTATCTGAAGTTACACATAAGAGAGGTTACTAAAATGAGTACAGGTACGGTTAAGTTTTTTAATGCAGGTAAAGGTTTCGGATTCATCACTCCAGACAGTGGAGCTGATTTATTTTTTCATGTAACGGAAATTCAAGGACAAGAGCCAAAAGACGGCGATAAAGTTGAATTTGAAGTTGGCCAAGGCAAAAAAGGTCCTTGCGCAGTTAGCGTTCGAGTTAAAAACTAAGACTCAACACACACAATTTAGCCGTTCAGTTCTAAGGAGCCTCAATGAAAGTTGGGGCATCTGTTTTTTTGGGGATGTGACTAATAAGATGATCGGTGAGCAAACTCAAAATTAAAATAAAAAAAAGCCCCAGGTCACCCTGGGGCTTTTTAATTTTAGATGTAACTAAAAATTAGTAACGATCTCGGCGATTGCCACCGAAACCACCACCGCGACCGCCGCTTTCGCGAGGAGCTTGTGGTTTAGCTTCATTGACAGTCATTGCACGGCCTTCGCAATCAGCACCGTTAAATTTGCTAATAGCGTCTTGTGCTTCAGCATCTGAAGACATTTCAACAAAACCGAAGCCTTTGCTACGTCCTGTATCACGATCCATAATGATTTTTGCAGACTCAACGTTTCCACATTGAGAAAAAGTCGTTGTTAACGACTGATCAGAAACCGAAAACGGTAGATTACCAACATATAATTTCTTACCCATAAAACCTCCTTAAGGTTAGGTACCACTAAAGAGGACAGGACCGAAATGGACCGAGGACTCATTTAGAAGAATAGAACTTACTGATAACAACTGTAACATAGCGTCGATCACATAGACAGGAGATTTTTTTACAGTGAGAGAGGGTCTACAGCGGTTTATCAAGTCCCTACAGCTAAGTATTCTAA
>JAKFYE010000003.1 GCA_021731045.1 Bdellovibrionales bacterium
CTAGTGGGCTTGTTGAAAAAGCCAAGGCATGTAAAAAAAGGGCCTTTTTCAACAGACCCTAGTGGAGCGAGAACGAATTCATGAGTTTTGCCGCAATAGGATTTTCATGTTTTCTTTGCGCAGAGATCAACCAAATTTCTTCGTAAACATCTTTAAGTCTGCCAAGTCTATAAAGCTTTTGTTCCTGAACGCCTTCAACTTCAGAAAAAGGAGCAAGTCCGACTCCGTGTTTAGCTAGAAGTTTCTGAAGACTTGTATCTTGGGTTTCGGCGATAGGTAACGTGTGAATTCTGTGTAGTTTAAAATAATGATTTAAGTCATGTCGAAGCTTGCTATGTGTTGTAGGAAATACGAATGGTTTTCCATCAAGAGATTTAGGAAAGCCGTGCTTAAGTCCGATGAACTTCTTTGCACCATATACTGATACAGGTAAGCGGGCGACAGACTTTGAAAACACCTGTGCCTCTTCAAGTGCCTGAGAGGGATAGTTCGAAACTATTAAATCTATTTTATGAGCACGAAGCTCACGAAACAATTCGTCACCTTTACCCTCTAAAATAGAAACGACACACGGTGAAATTTTATAAGCCGCCATAACTATAGAAAGAATCACATTCTTAGGCACGCTATCGAGTGCTCCAATCTGCAAATGCGGTTGATCCTCGGGCGTACGATCTTTGAGTACCTCCAACATTTCATCTCCAAGTTGAAAAATCTCGTTGGCATAATCGAGCGCGGCTTTTCCCGCCTCGGTAAGTATGAGTTTACGATTTCGTCTTTCAAATAATGATTTTCCAACCATCTCTTCAAGTTGTTTAAGTTGCGCGCTCAGGGTGGGTTGACCAATACGAAGCTTTTCTGCGGCTCGAGCAATTCCCCCTTCAGTTGCGATCTCTCGAAAATAGAATAGATGATGATAATTAAGCCACTGCGTCACTATGCTGTCCTTTTTTAAGATTCGTTTTAAACACACTATTTCATACTATTTATCGTATTTTAAAAAGTATCTGTCAAAGCTAGAATATTAAGTGTTGGAGGTCACTTATGGCATGGTTTAAGCGAATCGGTGTTTTTCTTGCAGTCAATGTTTTGGTCATCATCACCATTTCTATTATTTTAAATGTTCTTGGGGTGAAGCCTTATCTGACCGCTTATGGATTAGACTACGAATCACTTATGATTTTCTGTTTAATCTGGGGTATGGGCGGCGCTTTTATTTCGCTAGCCCTCTCTAGAGTCATGGCAAAGTGGATGATGGGTGTTCAGATCGTGGGACAAGACACGAAAGATCCAGAACTTCGAGAACTTGTTCAAATGGTTCATGAACTTTCAAAGGCTGCCTATTTAAAAGTGATGCCAGAGGTAGGCGTCTATGAATCTCAAGAGGTAAATGCATTTGCAACTGGACCATCAAAATCAAGATCACTTGTTGCGGTTTCCACCGGGCTACTTCATCGCATGAAGCGAGAGGAGGTAAAAGGAGTTATCGGCCATGAAGTAGCCCATATTGCTAACGGTGATATGGTGACGATGACTCTTGTTCAAGGAGTCGTAAATGCTTTTGTTATGTTTTTGGCTCGTGCAATTGCTTACGCTTTAACAATGACGAAGGGACAGGATGGCGAAGAGCGCCAAGGCACTCCGATGTCATATTATATTGTTCAATTCGTACTTGAAATCGCTTTCATGATTCTAGGTTCGATAGTTGTGGCTTGGTTCTCTCGATATCGTGAGTATCGTGCAGATTTAGGAGGAGCAAAGCTTGCCGGCCTCAACAATATGATAGAGGCACTTGAAGGATTGAAGCGCACTCTTAAGAGTGTCGATCCCTCAGCTCAACCTGCAGTTCAAGCATTGAAAATCTCAAGTCAACCTGGCGGAATTATGAAACTGTTTTCAACACATCCTCCTCTTGAAGAAAGAATTGAACGATTAAAACGAGCGGCGATATGATCTCGAAACCCAGTTTTTGTTGGCAGCAAGCCATGCTGACTCCATGGAATGGGCGTGGCTAGTGAAAAAAATAGAAAACATATTTGAAGGAATTATTTTTTCTAGCCGATGGGTACAGGCGCCTATTTATGGTGGTCTTATTGTCGGGGCGATTCTTTATAGCTACAAGTTTCTTGTTGAGCTCATTCATCTTTGCGAAACTGTCGGGACGATCGAAGAAGAAGTTTTAATGTTGGGAATTCTCACATTGGTCGATATTTCAATGGTACTAAATCTTCTCGTTATGGTGATTATCGGAGGTTATGCAACTTTTGTTAGTCGAATGCATCTTGATCAACATGAAGATCGACCCGATTGGCTAAAGAAAATTGATGCGGGGACACTAAAAGTGAAGCTCGCGGGTGCGCTTGTAGGTATTTCGGGAATTCACCTGCTTAAATCATTCATAAACATCAGTAACAAAAACTTCGAACAAGTGAAGTGGCAAATAATTATTCATGTCGTTTTCTTGTTTTCGACTTTGATGCTAGCCTATACTGAAAAAATTCTTCATACTTTTCATAATAAAGTTGAAGATCAGCCCGCCCGGGCCAAGGTTTAATTAATGAAAGAGAAAACATGAAATTTATCTCGGAACTTTCTGTTGCCCCCCCATGGTTGTGGATGGCTTTTTGTACTGGCATTTTTCTGCTTCTGCTCATTGACCTAAGTCTTTTTGGAAAGAGCACTCACAAATTTTCTCGAAAATCAGCACTTACGGAAAGTGGAATTTGGATAAGTATCGCCTTAATCTTTAATCTTTGGTTTGGCTTCGCGTATGGTAAGGAGCTTGGCTTAGAGTTTTTGACTGGATATCTGGTTGAAAAGAGTCTTAGTGTCGACAATCTCTTTATTATTTTATTAATCTTCAGCTCTTTTCGAATTCCAGATAAATACCAACATAGAGTTTTATTTTACGGGGTGTTGGGTGCGATCGTACTTAGGGCTTTCTTTATAATTTTAGGCGCTCAGCTTCTTCATATGTTCCATTGGATACTTTATGTGTTTGGTGGAATTTTAGTTGTTACAGCTTTTAAGTTTTTATTTGATTCGGATAAAAAAATTGAAGCTCAGGAAAACTGGTCGATTCGCTTTATAAAACGAATAATGCCGACGACGAATTTATTTAACGGAAATCATTTTTTTTTAAGAGAGAACGGGGTTCGTAAAGCGACTCCTTTATTTCTCGCGTTGATCGTCATTGAAGTCACCGACTTGATTTTTGCAGTTGACTCAATACCTGCAGTCTTTGCCGTCACGCAAGATGCTTTTGTTGCCTTCGCATCAAACATTCTTGCGATATTGGGTTTACGGGCACTTTATTTTGTCCTTGCAGATTGGGTGGGAAGATTGCGGTATCTTAAGCCGGGTCTGGCTGCCATTTTGGGTTTTATAGGAATTAAAATGCTACTTATAGAAGTATATAAGATCCCGAGTTGGGTTTCATTGCTGGTTATTTTTTCTATTCTTGCGACTGCAGCCTTGAGCTCTTGGTATGTGACAAAACTTGAAGAGCGAAACTTAAGATGAGGCCTATTTGATATCTGAAAAACTACATGAGAAGATCCAAGTCCATGTCAAATTCCTTCAGCGTTATGCGGACCGATTTTGGTATCCCCCTCTTATTGGTTTTCTCGCAGCACTCGACAATCTTGTCATTATCATTCCTAACGATGGCATTCTTATTTCGAGTTCCATGCTCATTCCAAAAAGGTGGTTTATATTTGCCCTAAGCGTGGCAATTGGATCAACATTAGGTGCAATGGTGTTGGCCGCACTTGTCGAGACGCAAGGACTCCCATGGATTTTAGATTGGTACCCGGGAGTTAGTGAGAATAAGACTTGGGTATTATCAAAAGAGTTTTTCGAAAAGTATGGTCTTCTTCTTGTTTTTGTCGTGGCGACTACGCCCTTAATGCAGCAACCAGCAGTTATTCTGGCAAGTCTTGCGAGTACGCCACCACTTGAACTTGCAGCCGTAATTTTCGTAGGAAGATTTCTCAAATTCTTATTAATGGCTTACATAGGTTCACACGCACCTCGCCTTTTGAAAAAAATGTGGGGCCTTAAAGGCGAGCTGCAAGACGTAGGAGTAAAGCTTAAATAAAAGTTCTCCGCCCCTGTTAATGTTGAAGATCCAGTCCCGCCCTTCTTAACAGATATTGGACATTGGACATTGGATATCCGGAGCGCGCAAAGCGCGCGATTGGTGAAGGCTCATCGAAGCTCGCCAAACCCCAATGTACTACGCTGACCTCAAGTTCAAATTTAGAAGGTCAGCCCAATTTAAATCAAACTGTGTGTTAAAACGAAGTGTTTAACGATCGGCTATTTTGTAAGGGAATTTCGCCAGTAATATGGTTGTAGTTCGCCAAGCTTTTTCATTTGCCATTTTGTCGAATCATCGGTCCGAGGGACTGCCGCTTCAACTTCAGCACCCCAAGCCATAAAACGCTCCTGACAAACTCCACATGGCGTTAAAATTTGAAAACATTTTTGCTCATCACGCGAAACACAAACAGTTGCGGTCACTGTTTTGCCAAGTTTATGCGCTTCGCAAATCGCGCCGACTTCATGACATAGTTCAACTGATGGGTTTAAAGCGGCTGGTGCAGTAGATATTAGAATTTGTCCATCTTCTGTATATAAAGCTGCTGCTCCAGCCCACTCCTCATTTGGAAAACGCCGTTCCACAAAATCAATCGCTGCCCTAACCAATCTATCATCAAGTTTCATAATTGCGAATTAACACAGTTAGAAGGAGACGGTCATCAAAGGAATCATTTTGGATTATCAGTTAACCATAAACGCAGTGAAATACAGATAGACTCACGACAGTTGAGTGACCCGCCTTCATCGAAACTTAGATTTTCGATAAGACAGAGATTAATGAGTATAACGGCTAGAAACAGCAGGCTTTAAACACCATATAAAATCTCAGACAAATTTCTAATGCAATTAAATGCAGGAGAAGCCTGTTTGAGATTATTTTGTGGGCCATCCAGCGCGAAATGGCTTACAACTTTGATATGTCCCCAAAACTTCCTCAAGTCATTATTCTATTGGGTCCGGTAGGCGCTGGCAAAAGCACGGTGGGAAGAATTATCGAGAAAGAATTGAACGGCCATTTTTACTCTATTGAAGAGTTGTTCATTCAAAAATTTAAAACTTATGAGAATTATGCTTCTAATAGAGACCAAGCTTATCAAATATTTATGGACGAAGTTATCCATGCAGCTGAACGGGGCCAGACGCCTTTGATTTTTGAAGAAATCGCCATGTCCTCTCATGGTAAAGGACTGGTAGAGTCCATCTCGCAGAAATTCTCTACTGACTTGATTTGTATAGAAGCCGATTTAGAAACTTGTCAGTCCCGCGTAATACAACGGGGAACTGCAAAAAATTTTAGTAAATCCAACGCTGTGGTAGAAGGCGCATGGACTGAGTTTTCGAAGGTAAAAGACTTTTATCGATTCAAAGCAGAAATTCGCAATCAAGATTGCGCCCATCAAGAGATCGCGGACCAAGTTCGGAAGATCTGGAAATAAACCTCTACTTTCTAACCTCTGAATAGATCGCAAAGAGCCAGGATTGAAAACTGGCTCTTTTTTTTGTAATGATAAAATTTCTTTTTAAGGCTCGTGAATTTAACCCTCTAAGTTTCTGATCAATACAAAAAAAAATCCCACGGCGACGGTTCAGAGGTTTTGTATTGTAAAGCTACGGCGGACAGCCTTCTTAAGTCTCCGTCTGGCAAAGCCAGCCGAAGCCTTGGCGAAGGCTGGTGGCCCCGGGGAGAATCGAACTCCCACGCCCTTGCGGGCACTGGATTTTGAGTCCAGCGCGTCTACCAATTCCACCACAGGGCCTTGAACGCAGAAATTTAGAGGACAATAAGTGTGCTGTCAAAAAAGAAAAACCCCTTCTTTTGGAAGGGGTCTTGGCCCCCCTTCCAAAGAAGGGGGATTTGGGACCATGAATTTATGCACTTAGAACAAGGGGGGATTGTTCCACACGCCTAAAAGCCACGGGCAGTCTCTTCTCTCGCAAGCTTCATGCCGCGTATAAGTTTATAAAAAGCGGTCTCAAGGCTTCTCGTAATATAAAAGTTCTAGAGCTGATCAGATTATTATCAATATATAAGGAAGCATTGATTTCATGAATTAATCTTGTGAAGGGTGTTGGCGAGCAGTGTCAAAGTGTCTAATCACCAGACAGAGATTACATCGTAAAGTCTCCGTGAAAAATACCCATACTTCATCATATTTACATGAAATTTCAATCACTTAGCTCAATTGTTTTAAAGTCTTGGATTGGGGCATGGCTATTGCTCTTTAGCCTCTCGATAGAGAATGTCCTAAATTTTTAAGAGGTGAGCGATGCAAAAAGCATTAATATTAACATTGGCCCTAATCAGTCCTTTAATGGTTGAAGCCCAGCAAAGACAACAGCCTAGACAAACAATTTCTGAGGCCGAAGTCGTTGAGGCTATGCCTGAAAACATATCGGCTCCTCAGCAAGTCTCTCCACAACAAGTCTATGTTGTGCAGAACGCGCCGACTCAATCCAATGCGCAAGTTGTGCGAACACAGCCTGTAACGGTTGTTGAAGACACGCCTTTAAAAGAGTCACGCGCTGAAGCTCTTCGCCGTAGCCGCGTTGATGTTGAGCAAGAAACTGAAACACGAATTGTTGAAAAACTAGAAACTGAAAGATTGAAGGCTGAAAAAGAACGCGCCGACAATATTATGCAAGCTCTTGAAGGTAAGAAAAAAGAAGAGCCTGTGTACGTAGCTCCACCAGTTCAATCCTCACCGTTTCAATATCCAGCTGCAACTCAACAAGTTCAAGTAGCTCCAGTTCAAGTCGTAGAATCTTCGCCAGTGATCACTTCTGATGTTTTAAAAGAAGAGATGAAAAGCGAATCTTCTGAAGAGCGTTCACGCTTTTTTATCGGTGGACTTGGTGGTTACGCGGATTACCCAGGATACAAAAACATCCAAGGTAAGTACGCTGCGGGATTTAACTTAGGTATTCAATTTCCAGAGCGAATTATTATCGAAGGTAGCATGATTTTTTCTCGCTACGATCTCGAGGTTGTTCCTGCTGCCGGAAACTACACGTATAACTACTATGGTACTTCTGAGTTTATGACGATTAAACAAACGAACGTAACCATTGGTGCAAAATACCGATTGTTAGAAGGACGCATGAGTCCTGTTGTTGGTGTTCTTGCGGGTTACACGCGTCGTGATTACACTCGTACGCAAGGTAACTACTACTATCCTTCACAATATAACGATATTAAATCTCAAGCGTTTGACATGGGTTTGTCAGGTGGATTGACGATCGATTTAAATAAAAACTTCGCTCTCGATTTCGACCTTAAATACATGTTCAACTTGAGCTACTCGGTGGATACAACTTACAAAGAGTCACTCATGAACCACCAAGCGAATGGCCGTAAAACTCCTGAAGAACTTGATTACGTTCTTATCGGTGTTGGCGGTAAAGTTCAGTTCTAATTTGATTTAAATCTAAATGTTTTGAAAAGGGTCCTAAGCAGGACCCTTTTTTTATTTGTGACGCGGCCTTTGGCCTATGGAGTTTTCGTCTAATCCACATTAGACTTAATTCATGTGGTTTAAGTTTTTAAAAGCGATTTTGATTATGGGCGTTTTGATCTTTGCTAAGGCGGAGGCGCAAGTTGGGTCTATGGTGAGCCAAATTGTGGGGCAAGCCGGAGATCAAGTTGTCACGAGTCGCGAAGTTCAGATCGGATTTTTTGTTGAAACCGCATTGTTTCCTGATGATAAAAAAAAGCAGAGCTTAAAACTTGATATCGCAGATAAAAATTTTGATAAAGAAGTGACGCACGTTCTGATCGAATGGATCGTTTATGTCGAAGCTAATTTATTTAATGCGGCGACCATACCAGAAGACGACATCGCAAAATCTGTCTCGGTCGTAAAGTCGGCGGCACAAAACGTAGACTACAAAACGTATTGGGAAAACCTGGGTGCGTCGTCTCAAGAACTTCGAGATATTATAAATCGTAAGTTACGTGCGAAAAAATTTATTCAATTTAAAACGCGGGCTTCGGTGGTCCCGGTAACGGATGCAGAGGCGCTTCAATATTTCCAAAAAAATCGTATTCGCTTTGGTAACGCCCCTTTTTCACAATTTAAAGACAGCATCAAATCGCTACTAGCTCAAGAGCAAGCCAACACGCGAATTCGAGATTGGTTTGAGTTGCTTCAAAAAAAATATCGCGTTCATAAGGTGGCGGTAAATGGTAAGAGCACTAACTCCTAAAGATAGCTCCGCACTTCTCAAGATTCTCCGATCACTTAAATTAGAAAACGAAGTTATCACGGGTTTTGCCTCCTGGAATGAAAGTAAGTTTGAATCAGAAGTAAAAAGCTCTTTAGGCCTTGTTTGGGAGACCTTCGAAATTGAAGGATTTATTTTATATCGCACCATCCCAGATGGATATGAAATTACGTTGTTGGGAACGCACCCGAACAGTCAAAAAAAAGGGGTGATGCGGCAGATCTTAACGTTTCTAATCGAATCGCTCCAAAAAGATCAGTTGATATGGCTCGAAGTCCACGAAAAGAACGCAGCCGCACGTTTATTTTATGAAAAGCTGGGGTTTAAGATTACGGGTCGACGTCCTCGCTACTACGCCGATGGAGGCGACTGTTTGAATCTTGAGTACAAGTCCTAGCATGTTTAGCCAAAACCTTGCTTTGATTCGATTTTTTTGCTAATTCTTGTCCACCAAAACAATTCTTAGGAATGTTTAGGACTTTGTCCTTAGAGGTATGCCGACGTTGCAATTCATAAAATTGCAAGACCTGGCAGCTCAAGGCGGAGGTAGTGGCGAGAATTTGGCCTCTATGACGGAGGCCTTTTTTTTTATGTGGGCTTGAGTATTAGAAATGAATAAAGAGTTGATTGAAAAATTAGAGAAGATTGCGTCTGACACGTGTGTACGTGAAGGATGTATTCTCTACGATCTTGAGTTTGTCAGTGGATCACAAGGTCGAGGCCGAATCGTCAGAGTTTATGTCGAGCGGCAAGATCAACAAGTGTCGATTCAAGATTGTGAACGGGTTTCGCACGGGCTGAATTTACTTTTAGATGTCGAAGACATTATCCCCGGCGGAGACTACATGCTTGAGGTTTCGACGCCAGGGTTGGAGCGAAAACTGAGTAAGCCGTATCACTATCAGACGGTTTTAGGAAAAACGATTACGGTAAAAACGACCGAATCGATTTTGGATTTTAATCCAGAGTATCCTAACACCGGAAAACGCATGAACGCGAAAGGGATACTGAAAAGCGCTCTCGAGAGCGAAATTATATTAACGGTAGATAATATGGATTTTAAAATTCCATACTCAATAATTGAAAAAGGAAAAGTTGTTTTTGATTTTGATTCTTTAAAGGGTCAGAAAAAGAAATAAAAAGATAAAGGGGAGTAGGACATATGGCGGCAGATAACGTGTTTTCAGATTTAAGTCGAATGATCGAGTTGATTGGTAAAGATAAAGGCATCGACAAACAAGTCGTTATCGACGCTGTTATCCAGGGTATGCTCATGGCGGCTCGTAAAAAGTACGGAACGTATCGTGAGATCGAAGCCCAATATAATGAAGGCACAGGCGAAATCGATCTTTTTGAATTTAAAGAAGTTGTTTTGCCAGAGTCATTTGTCGACGAAGAAGTTGAAATTAAAACAGAAGATGCGCATGCATTAGATCCTGAGGCGGCCGTCGGTGATTTTATCGGTATCAAAATGGAAGCGCGAGATTTAGGGCGTATTGCGGCCCAAGCCGCTCGTCAGATTATCACGCAACGTGTGCGCGATGCTGAACGTGAAATTATTTTTGCAGAGTTTGAACAACGTAAAGGTGAAATCGCATCGGGTATCGCTCGCCGAGTTGAGCGTGGCGCGATCGTTGTGGATTTGGGTCGTACAGAGGCTTATGTGCCTCTTCGCGAGCAAATTCCTGGAGAAGCCTTTAAACCGGGAGACCGTGTTCAAGGTTACATTTCTGAAGTTCGTCAAACAACGCGCGGACCACAGATCATTATGTCTCGCTCGGATGATCGTTACTTAGCTAAATTATTTGAAATGGAAGTTCCTGAAATTCATGACGGCGTGATCGAAATTATGGCGGCGGCACGCGAGCCGGGTTCACGTGCAAAAATTGCGGTGGCAACTCGTGATAGTTCGGTCGATCCTATCGGCGCATGCGTAGGAATGAAAGGGAGCCGGGTTCAAAACATCGTTCAAGAATTGCGTGGCGAAAAAATTGATATCGTCAATTGGAATGAAGATGTTTCTAGATTTGCTTGTAATGCTTTAGCTCCAGCAGAAGTCGCAAAAGTATTTATCGACGAAGATACCAAAGAGATGGAAGTCGTAGTGCCAGATAGCCAATTAAGTTTGGCGATTGGTAAGCGCGGCCAAAACGTGCGATTGGCGGCAAAATTAACAGGTTGGAAAATCGATATCGTTTCAGAAAACGATATGGCGGCTCGTACGGCAGAAGCTATTTACAACTTAACAATGATTCCAAATGTTTCCGAGACGATGGCTCAAAACCTTTATCAATCAGGATATTCCACGTTCCAATCTATTGCAGATGGTAACGTCGAAGATCTTCAGTTGATTCCAGGTTACGAAGACAAAGAAAAAGCCGTAAAATTATCTGCGGATGCAAAAGAGCTTGTTGAGAAGTTTAAAGCAGAAGGTAAAGCAATCCCGACACTCTCTGCTCAAAAAGGCGAGAAAGCTGGGGCGACGGGTTCAACATCGGCAAAATCTTTGGCAGACATGCGCTTAAAACAAGAATTGGCACAGCTTAACCAAGATCAAAAAACTGATCAAAAAAGTGAGGACGAGTCTTCAGTATCGACTAAAACAGATTCGTAATTTGAAAGAGCGATTGAACTAGGTCACAAATAAAACAGGAGAATGCGTGACAGGACCAAGAGTATTTGAGTTTGCTAAAGAAGTCGGACTAGAAACGCTGGCTTTGATGAACAAGCTTCGTGATTGGAGTATTCCGGTAAAAAATCACATGGCGGAGCTTGACGAGCAGACGATTGTTTTGATTCGGCAAAAATTTGAAGAAGAAACATCTAAAACTAAAGAAGCGAAGAAGAAGGTCGCTCGTAAAAAAGTTGCTGATGCGGCAAAGGATGAAGCGCCTGCTAAAACGGCTAAGCCGAAAGCGGCAGCTAAGTCTGCGCCTAAGAAAGCGACATCAAAAAAAGCGACCGAAGAGGCTTCTACTCCAACTAAGACGGCATCAAAAACCTCGAGCATTATTCGTCGTAAGGCGAGCGAGATGGCAGAGAGTCGTGAAGCGATGGATGCTGAGCCTGAAGCACCGGAAGTTGTTGTACAAACCATTCCTCATGAAATCGCGGTCCCTCAAAGTGTGCCTGAGATTACAGAAGTCGAAACTCAACCCACAGAAGAAACTCCAGTTATTCCCGCGGTAGCGGCACCCATTCCGGATGGACCTAAACGTCCACCAGGAAAACGTGAAGTGGTGATGGCGCCGGAAGAATCTCGCGGACGAAATATTATTGGTCGCATGGATTTAAGCCGTGCGGTTGGACCGCAAGGCGCTCGTCCGGGACCAAGATCTCCAGGTGGATTTACGCCTCGAACGGGGGGCCCTGGTGGCGGAGGTCAAGCTGGCGGTTATGCGCCTCGATCTCCAGGGGGTTTTGCTCCGAGAACTCCGGGAACAGGCGGTGGTTTTACACCGCGTACTCCGGGAGGACCTGCTGGGCCCAGAAATATTCGTACGGGCTTTATTCCTGCAGGAGGACCTCCGTCGTTTCCGACAGATGAAGAACGTCGTCGGCCGTTCGATGCTAAACATATAAAGAAAACGGGCCCTGGAGAATCCGGCGCTGAAGGAGTGTCTTCGGTCGAAGAAGAAGCACCGGCATTTATCGCTTCGGAATTCCGTAAGCGCGAAATGATTTTTCAACCCAAAAAGAAAAAAGAGTTTTTAAATCGCGAAGCTAAGAAAACAGAGATTACCAAACCTAAAGCATCTAAAAGAATTGTAAGGGTGCACGATAAAATTCAAGTTTCAGAATTTGCAAAACAAATGGGTGTAAAATCTGGTGCGCTGATGACCACGCTTATGAAAAGCGGCGTAACGGCAACTCTAAATGACCTTATTGATTTTGATACGGCTGTTTTGATAGCTCCTGAATTTGGATTTGAAGCTGAAAATATTAAAAAATCTGTCAGCGAACTTGTACAAGCCGGAGCTTTTGGCGATATCGAAGCCGAGAGAATCCATCGCCCACCAATCGTAACGGTTATGGGGCATGTGGATCACGGTAAAACGAGTTTGTTAGATGCGATTCGCAAAGCCAACGTTGCAAAAGGTGAGGCCGGTGGAATCACTCAGCACATCGGCGCATACAATGTAAAATTAGAAGACGGACATTCCGTTACGTTCTTGGATACTCCTGGTCACGCGGCGTTTACCCAAATGCGCGCACGGGGAGCTAACGTCACGGATATCGCGGTTATCGTTGTGGCTGCGGATGATGGTTTGATGCCACAAACTGCAGAGGCCATTAATCACGCAAAAGCGGCCAACGTGCCGATCATTGTGGCGATTAACAAAATGGATAAGCAAGGTGTTAATCCCGATCGTATTAAACAACAATTAACAGAGTTTGAACTCGTACCTGAAGAATGGGGTGGAACAACAATTTATTGTCCAGTTTCAGCTCTTCAGAAAACAGGTATCAAAGAACTTTTAGAACAAATCATTCTTTTGGCCGAGGTTTCAGAATACAAAGCCAATCCTAAACGTTCGGGCACAGGTGTTGTAATCGAAGCAAAAATGGAAAAAGGGCGCGGTATTGTTGCCACTTTACTTGTAAAAGATGGAACGGTTAAACAGGGGCAATCCATCGTTGCCGGAAAAACATTCGGTCGCATCAAAGCCATGATCAATGATCAGGGAAAACCAGTTAAAGAAGCGGCGCCAAGCACACCAGTTGAGATCTTAGGGCTCAATGAGGTGCCGTCGGCAGGAGATCTTTTTGATATTTGCGAGACTGATCAAGCCGCCGAAGAAGTAGCAAATGCACGACGTACTGAAATGGAGAAAAAATCCACTCAGCCAAATTCAAAAATGTCTTTAGAAGACCTCTTTTCAAAAGTACAGACAGGCGATGTTAAAGAATTGCCAATCGTACTTAAAGCGGATGTGGCAGGAAGTGCCGAAGCTATTGTCGGAATGTTAAATAAAGAGATTAGCAAAGACGTAAAAGTTAAAATCGTTCACACCGGTATTGGTGGAATTAACGAATCCGACGTTCTTTTAGCGAATACCGCAAAAGGAATCGTGATTGGTTTTAACGTGCGACCAGATTCGGGAGCTTTAAACCTTTCAAAGCGTGAAGGCATTGAAATTAAAACGTATTCAATTATTTATGAATTGATGGACGACATTAAGAAAGCCCTCGAAGGATTGCTGACTCCAGATGTTGTTGAAAAAGTTTTGGGTCATGCTGAAGTGAGAAATACATTTACAGTTCCCAAAGCGGGCACGATTGCAGGTTGCCATGTGCAAGATGGAAAAATTGTACGTTCTGCCAACATTCGTTTGTTGCGTGAAGGTCGTATTGTATACGACGGAAAAATTGGAAGTCTTAAGCGGTTTAAAGACGATGCGAAAGAAGTTGCAGCTGGATTTGAATGCGGTATTGGAATTGAAAACTATAACGACCTAAAGGTTGGCGATACTCTTGAAGTTTACGAAAAAGAGACCATTGCTAAAACTCTCTGATGTCGCATGAAGAGTCAGGCAATAAAAGGATGGCAAGGATCGAGCGAGAAATTCGCGAGATTGTAGCCGGCCAATTAATTTCTGATTTTCGCGCTTCAATTCCGGGGCTTCTCACGGTTTCTCGAGTTTGGGTTTCGAAAGATTTGCGAATTGGCCGAATTTACGTAAGCTTTCTTCCCGTCGGAGAAACTGTGGATCCAAAAGCCACGCCTAAAGTTGTAAAAGAGCTCAACTTGGCGGCACACGAATTTCAACGTGCACTCGGACGAGATCTTAAAATGCGCTACACTCCTAAGTTAGAGTTCTTTCATGATGACACTCTTGATGAGAGTTTACGCGTTCAAGGAATGCTTAAAAAAATTGAAGAAGAACGCTTGCAACGAGAAAAATCGACATCCTCTGAAGTTACGAACGACGAGGAGTAAGAATGTCAGATTTGCCGTTTGAAGGGCTACTTTTGGTGGATAAGCCAACGGGTTGTACAAGCCACGATGTGGTGGCCCGTATTCGAAAGTTATTAAATACAAAAAAAGTAGGGCATGCCGGAACATTAGATCCTCTCGCAACGGGCCTCATGATTGTGCTAGTGGGGCGGGCCACACGTCTGTCCGATTATCTTTTAAACGGCGATAAAACCTACGAAGTTGAAGTGCAGTTAGGGGTTGAAACCGACACTCTCGATGCCGATGGCAAAGAAGTCGCCCGTTGGTTAGGCGATATCCCAAACTTTGAGACAATTCAGCAAGCCGTTCTTTCCACTCGTGGAGAGCTCGAACTGCAAGTGCCTGATTATTCGGCGGCAAAGGTAAAAGGAAAGAAGCTCTACGAATACGCGAGGGAAGGCCACGAAGTACCTAAAATCCTTAAGAAAATGTCTTTCGATGAGGTCTCTTGGATCTCAAGTCCCTCAAGCCTCAATAACGGGGACGGAGCTCGCTTTACCGCAAAAATTCGCTGCTCAAAAGGCAGCTTTATCCGAACGTGGGCTCAAGAAGTAGGTCGCCGATTAGGTGTTGGTGGCCACGTACTAAGCTTACGACGAACAGAGTCATCTCCCTATTCTATTCATAATGCAGTTAAACTTGGCGATCTCGAAGAGGTTGGATCTTTAAAAGGCCTTTCAAATTTATCGGCCGTTCCGCTTGAGAAATCTCTGAATCATTATCCGCAAGTAAATTTGAATAGCTTTGAAGAAAAGCTGATGCTTTCAGGACAAATTCCAGAAACTCTATTTAAACAGTTTAAGGATTCTCCCCCACATATTCGCGTTTTGGGCTCAGAGGAACGCCTCCTCGCAATTCTTCAGAGTGATGAGCGTGGCAGCCTTAAAATCGGCTGTGTTCTCGGGATCCCAAATTAGTTTGACGAACTCAGACAAAAACGAGTAGTTTTACGCACTTCGAAGGTACCTCACGAGTCCGATTTGCCGACGGCTGCGCGGGCCCTTCCAACCGTCCTGATGAAGGACAAGGAGAATTCATGGCATTGCAAAAGAGTGTAAAAGAAGGCGTAATTAAAAAATATCGCCGCAGTGATCTCGATACAGGAAGCTCAGAAGTTCAAGTCGCACTGATCACAGCTCGTATCAACGATTTAACCGATCATTTTAAAACTCACAAAAAAGACAATCACAGCCGCCAAGGTTTGTTGAAACTTGTGAATCAAAGACGAACGCTTTTGGATTATATCAAACGCACGGACGTCAAGCGGTACACAACCTTAATTGGCGAGCTTGAAATCAGAAAATAATCACCAAAGCCCACTGAGAAAGTGGGCTTTTTAATTTGTAATAACCAGGGCCACTGACAGCACCACGAATTATCTCAACATTTAAAATTAAATTTTGAGATAATTCGTGGAAGATAGGTGAAGAAGTCGGCCCCAAAGCATATGCACGAAAGGGATAAAATGAGTCTTCAGTTCAACATAAAAAAAACAACAGCGAAGGTTGGAAACAATACGATCACGCTTGAGACCGGTCGTTTGGCAAAACAAGCTGACGGAGCCGTACTCGCAACATGTGGTAATAACATCGTACTAGTAACAGTCGTATCTTCACGAAAAGAATCGACGATGGATTTCTTTCCGATGACGGTTGAGTTTGTAGAAAAATTCTACGCAACAGGAAAAATTCCGGGTGGGTACTTTAAACGAGAAGGTAAGCCAACAGATAAAGCGACTTTAACGGCTCGTTTGATCGATCGCCCAATTCGCCCGATGTTTCCTGAAGGGTACCGTTACGACACGCAAATCGTAGCAACAGTATTGAGCAGCGATAATCAATTTCCGGTCGATGTTCTGGCTGCGGCGGGAGCATCAGCGGCGCTCCACTTAAGTGATATTCCTTTTAATGGTCCAACAGCAAGTTGCCGTGTTGGTCGCATTAATGGAAAGTTTGTTGCGAATCCAAGTATTTTAGAATTTGAAGAATCGGATCTTGAAATTGTAGTTGCCGGATCGCGGAACGGTCTTTTGATGGTTGAAGGTGAAACAAAATTCGCGTCTGAGGCTGACGTTTTAGCGGCACTTAAATTTGGACATGAGTCGATGTTGCCTTTGATCGAAGCGCAAGAACAACTTCGCAAAGAGACCGGCAGTACAGAAAAACGTCAATTCACTCCGGCCGAAATTGATGGCGAATTTAAATCACAAATTGAGTCATTCTTATCTCCCAAAATCATGGGAGCTTTGAAGACGCGAGAAAAAGCGGCTCGTTACGACGCTTACGACAGCGCAAAAAAAGAAGCAGAAGAAAAGTTTGTTTCTTCTATTGAAGACAAAGATCTTAAAACACAACGTAAAAAAGAACTCGGAACATTGGTTGAAGACTTAAAATATCGCAAATCACGAGAAATGATTTTAAAAGAAAAAGTTCGTATCGATGGTCGTAACACAACAACGGTTCGTCCTATTTTATGTGAAGTCGGTCTTTTGCCGCGTGCCCATGGATCAGGATTATTCACACGTGGTGAGACACAAGTTCTTGGCACCGTGACTTTAGGAACGGGCGACGATGAGCAAATGATTGATGCTCTTCAAGGCACAATTACAAAACAATTTTTGCTTCATTATAATTTCCCACCGTACTCGGTTGGCGAAACGGGCCGTATGGGTGGACAAAGCCGTCGTGAAATTGGTCACGGATTTTTGGCAGAACGCGCGCTACAAGCTATTGTTCCGGATCACGCAAAGTTCCCATATACCATTCGATTGGTGGGTGAAGTTCTGGAATCCAATGGTTCGAGCTCAATGGGCACAGTCTGTTCAGGAGTTTTAGCGCTTCTTGATGCTGGCGTTCCAATTAAAGGAAACGTAGCCGGGATTGCCATGGGTTTAATTAAAGAAGGTAATGACGTTGCCATTTTAACCGATATTCTCGGAGATGAAGATCATCTTGGTGATATGGACTTTAAAGTAGCCGGAACTCGCGAAGGCATAACAGCTCTTCAAATGGATATTAAAATCGATTCTGTCAGCTTCCAGATTATGGAGACGGCACTTGCGCAAGCAAAAGAAGGCCGTAATCACATCTTGGGAGAAATGGAAAAAGTAATGAAAGCACCTCGTGGTCAATTGTCTGAGCACGCTCCTCGTATTGAGACGATTAAAATTCGTCCAGAAAAAGTACGTGAAGTTATCGGGGCTGGCGGAAAAGTTATTAAAGACATTATTGCCCAAACAGGCGTGAAGATTGATATCCAAGACGATGGAACCATTAACATTGCTTCGAGTGATCCTGCAGCGACGAGAAAAGCCATTGCGATCATTGAAGGCATTTGTGCAGAAGCCGAACTTGGCAAAGTCTACAAAGGTAAAGTTAAAAAGATATTGGATTTCGGAGCGATTGTTGAAGTGATGCCAAACCTTGAGGGTCTACTCCATATTTCTGAAATAGCGAATGAGCGTATTCGAGCCGTTACAGATGTATTGAATGAAGGTGATATGGTGGACGTAAAGGTTGTGGACATCGATCGCACGGGCCGTATTAAACTTTCGCGTAAAGTTCTTTTAGAAAAGACGCTTAATTAAAACAAATGTCATTTAGCAAAAGTGTTCTCGCAAACGGAGTGAGGGTTGTAACAGAGTTTCACCCTCACTCAAACGCCGTTGCTACGGGGCTTTGGATCGAGACGGGCACGCGTGACGAACACGATCACGAAGCCGGGCTTTCCCACTTTCTTGAGCACATGGTTTTCAAAGGTACCAAAAAACGTAATGCTTATAAGATTGCACGCGAGCTAGAGGCCGTTGGTGGAGATCTCAACGCGTTTACAACCCAAGAGTACACGTGTTTTCATGCGATGAGCCTCAAGGATGATTTTGGACTTCAAGTCGATGTGCTATGCGATTTAGTTAAAAATGCAACCTTTGATAATGAAGAGCTCAAGCGTGAGAGAAGCGTTGTCATCCAAGAAATTTCAATGACTGTGGATCAACCTGAAGAATATCTTTTTGACGTGTTTTTTGACGAGATTTATGGAGAGCACAAACTGGGTCGGCCGATTTTAGGAACTGCAGACGTTGTCGGCAAATTTACTAAAAAAGATGTTTTGAATTACTACAACCGTCGTTACGCTAATAAAAATATTATTGTCAGTTGTGCGGGCGGAATTGATCATGAAAAAGTTGTACAATTGGTCGATAAAGAACTTGGACACTTAAAGCGTCGCTTGGATATGCGCAAAAGAACAAAGCCTAAATTTATCCCTATACGTAAAGTTTTTCACCGCGATTCGGAACAGGTACAAATTCTCGTAGGCACTCCGGCCTCGCATTTTAAAAGCGAAGACCGTTTTGAAGGTTTTATTCTCAACTCCTTATTAGGGGGCGGAATGACCTCTAAACTCTACCAAACAATAAGAGAAAAACGTGGCTTAGCGTATTCAGTGTATTCACAATTAACTTCGTTCGTCGATGTGGGTGTTAGTACGGTGTATGCAGGTACCGAAGCTAAGAACGTAAAGACGGTGCTGAATTTGATTCTCCAAGAATTTGCACGACTTCGTAAGCGTAAGATTTCAGAAAGCGATTTGAGGTTATTCAAAACTCAAGTGCGTGGCGCAATTTTGTTAGGCGCTGATGACGTAGAAAATAGAATGAATTCATTGGGCGTAAATGAAATGATTTTTGCGGAATATAGATCCGTCGATCGAATTATCGAAGACATTGAAAAAGTGACGACGAAGAGTTTAAAGCATTATGTAGAAAAATATTTAAGTGAAAACACTCTCGCCATTCTTATTATGGGCGGCGTTGATGAAGTCAAAATGCAGGATTTTATAAATAAAATCTAGAGAGGTGTGCATGAATAAAGTAAAAGTGAAAATTCTCAAACTTGAAAACTACAAAGGGGAATTGCCTCGCTATGAAAGCGCGCTTGCAAGTGGTTTTGATGTTCGAGCTCAGCTTGAAAAATCGGTTGTGTTAAAGCCTGGAGACCGTGCGCTGATTCCCACAGCTTTAAGTTTCGAAATTCCTCCAGGATACGAAATTCAGGCGCGTCCTCGTAGCGGATTTGCTATTAAAAAAGGTATTTCGCTTGCGAATACTCCCGGAACGATCGATGCCGACTATCGCGGTGAAGTTAAAATCATTTTGATAAACCTGGGGCAAGAGCCGGTTGAAATTGCAGATCAAGAGCGTATCGCCCAATTTGTGTTATGTCCGGTGTTTCAAGCAGATTTTGAAAATGTATCAGAACTTACCAACACCGCTCGTGGAGCTGGTGGTTTTGGTAGCACGGGTCGATAGTCGCGGCGTTATTATTTTGCCGGTTTTTGCATTTCTTTTTCAAGAATATCAAGAGTTTCAGGCGTGACTTCTTGCTTGAGTTCTACTTTGTCACGAGACGAAATAATTACGCCGGTCATCCAAGTTATTGCAAAGAGGGCGTAGATACTACCAAGAATTCGGAGTGCGAGTTTGCGTTCGACAGCAAAGTTTTCTACAAGGCCCACAGAACATAATAAACATGTAATCGCAAAGCCGATTAAATTAATCGGCGAGCCAATAAAGCTTAACATGCGTAACGCAATCATGGGAAGCGTAGCCAGCGCGATCATAGTGTAGAGTCTGAGAAAGTCTGTCTGACGATTTAGATAAAACAAAATAAAATAATAAAATAAAGCCGCTCCTGCAAAGCCGATAAACAAAGCGGATAGTGCTGATATAAAAGGCTGAAATATAATTGAAAGTAAGTTCCCCCGAATAAGCCCGGTACATAAACCGATCAGCGCTCCAAAAATTGCATGCAATGAAATAATGGTGAGCCAATCCCATTCTGGGAGTCTTTTCATTCCTTCAATAGGCGCGCGAAAAAAATTCGGTAAAAAAAACGCAATTTCTCGAAGTTGTTCTTTGTACTTGGTCCAACTCAGGCTTTCAGTAGAATTCATGTTATGATCTCAGCATCTCTAAAAGTGCCCGTCAAGTCTGAGTGTAATGTCAAAAGCCATTCGATCCGGAGTTTCTTCAATAACGGCATTTCTTAGAGACGCATCCGCGCCTACGCTAAATCCTGTTGTGACATAAGTAAGCACGCCGGCTTGTACGACAGAAGCAGGCGTTTGAGCTTGTTGGTTGTAGGCGTCTTGTTTTGCATATTCTTTAATAGTTTTTTTAATCGTCTGGCCTGGATGATCAGGATCTGGAATGTCGATTTCTCGAGAGACTTCTCCATTTTTTCCACTGTAGTTAATATTCATATATCGAGCCGCGATTCCTCCACCTATGCGATATGCCCAAGCCGAAGCCAAGCGAGATTGATAGAGGAGCTTCAGATCAAACTCTTTCATACCGATGTTGGCGTTTTCATAGCGAGAGTCACCGAAATTTCTAAAAGTGCCTTCAGCCAACCAATTTTTTGAAAACAAATCAATTCCTAAACTCACTTGTATTCCTCTTTGAGAGGCAAAGGTGCTGTCACCATTCGGGTGATGAAGAGAAAAAGTGGAGTTCGTCAATCCTACACCCGTATGAATTTTAATGTTTTCAAAAGGATCTGTTTGCGGAGTGGTGTCGGCAATCTCACGGCGACTTAGCTTTTGAAGAAGCGTGTCGTAATCCATCCCTTCTTCTTCATCTTGATATTGGCTTTGAGCATTCGCGGTCGTTGCGCAAATTGAAAATGCAGAAAAAATAACAAACGAACAGGTCATTAAAAATTTTTTCATATTTTACACCTAGTTTATACGTCCAGTGCACGCGAGTTTCTTACTTAAAGTGTACCAAATAAGTCGTAATTCACGTGAATTGAAAAATACGGACTATCAAAAAACTGGAGTTTTGAGACAATAAACTAAGTATTTAAATCAAGGGGGTTGGACTTGAGTCCAGTTTGGATTTCGTGCTACTGCGCCTTTTGCAAATCGAGCCGTCGTGTCTACACGAAACGTCATGTTCGTGCAATGGACGTTCTTTATGCGTCAGCCCTCGGAATTTTAATGAGTCTTTTTTTCTGGCAAGAGATTGATTTTAAACTCATTCCTTTTTCTGTTAGCGTTTTAGGTCTTATGGAAGTTTCAATTCAAATCCGCTGGCGTATGAGCTTACCTTGCAAAAAATGTGGATTTGATCCACTCACGTATATTAAATCCCCATCAAAAGCAGCAGAGCAAGTGCGTATGCGGTTTGAGAAGCGCCTTGAGGATCCTAAAGTTTTCGATAAGCGATTACCAATGATGTCGTCACATAAAAGAGGGTATCGATTAGCGCCATCAAACACCAATGGACAGATACCCCAGAATAAAATATAAAATAGTTTCATGAACAGAGAGACAGCTTGATGAAAACATTAGTTATAATTCCTACGTATAATGAAAAAGATAATATCGCGGCTATCATTCCCGAAATTGCAGGCTTACAGTTGGGCGTCGACATTTTAGTGGTCGATGATAACTCACCTGACAAAACGGCAGATGTAGTAAGAAGTTTGCAAAAAACATTTTCTAACGTGCACCTTTTAGTGCGCGAGAAAAAAAATGGTTTAGGACGAGCCTATATTGCTGGTTTCCAATGGGGACTCAAAGAAGGATATTCAATTTTAGTAGAAATGGATGCTGATTTCTCACATCGTCCGGCCGATTTGAAAACACTTATCGAAGGTTGCATGAAGAATGATTTTGCAGTCGGTTCTCGTTACGTAAAGGGCGGTGCGGTGGTGAACTGGGGGCTTGGTCGGCGCGTGATTTCTCGCGGTGGAGGGTTTTACTCCCGTATGATTTTAGGTTATCCTTTAAATGATTGGACTGGCGGTTTCAATGCTTGGTCTCGAAAAACTTTAGAAGGTATTGATTTGTCTTCGGTCGAATCTAACGGATATAGTTTTCAAATTGAACTTAAGTATCGAGCTCTGAGTCGTAAGTTTAAGGGCATCGAAGTGCCAATTATTTTTGAAGAACGGCGAGAAGGTCAGAGTAAAATGTCCTCAAAAATTGTATGGGAGGCTCTCTTCCGTGTTTGGAAGATGCGTTTTAGCTAGTATTTTTTTTGTCGTATCTTTTGCCAATGCCGCTCAACATGTTCGTGTTGTTACGGATGGGGCGATCGTCTATCGCAACGCTAACTTTGACGCCAAAGTTATAGGGTATTTTCGCGCGGGCCAACAGGTTGCTATATCGGACAAGAAATTCGAAAACATTTTTTATCGTGTGCGATTTAAGCAAGGAGTCATTGGTTACATCGCAGATGTTGACGTACATGTAGAAACTCCGGCGTCCGATAAATCTTCATCTAAAGGTTCAGATAAAAAGTCGGAGAAAGACGCTGATCAAACCAATGATCAAAATACAGATAAGTCTGAAGAAAAAACAAACTCCGATCAAAAACGTAAGCGACCTCAGCGCCCTAAACCTATGTTGGCAAAAACATATTTGGGTTTAATGGGCGGTTACACAAATTATTCCGAAATCATAAATAAAACTGAATATAAAGACAGTATTATCACGTACGGTGGTAAATTCACTTTTCCATTTGATGCGTCTTTTTTTGTAGATGTGAATTTAGCGGGAACGTTGGGCTCACCACAGTTTTACAAACAACTCAGTTCAATCGAGCCCAAAGGTTATATATTTTTATTATCAGGAGTGCTGAATTATCCAATATTTGATTTTGAAAATCGTCGCGGTGTTGTTTATATGGGTGGTGGTCCCCTGGTTGTAATGTCGAGCTACGTTATTGAAGTTAGTAATTCAAAGTTGGATTTAACTGAAGTGCGAATGGGTGGTGTGTTTAATCTCGGGATAGCTTTTGATCTCGGAAAAGCATTATTTAAACTTGAACCTAAGTTTTATATCGAAAAATCGTCTTACAATTCCTATGATATCTCCGTACAAATGCCTCTAAACTAGCTACCTTTGCGCTCGTAGCATTTCCAGCTTCAACTTAAATTGACAACTCCATTCGCATGTCAGACAAATAGGTGCCTACCACCTTTTGTGGATGCGACGCATCCACAAAAGGTGGTAGGCACCTATTTGGGAGCTCAGATTGGGAAGTCGCATGATTCAGAAATTGCCAGCACAGGTTGTAGATCAAATTGCGGCCGGAGAGGTTCTTGAACGTCCGGCAAATCTTGTAAAAGAACTGATAGAAAATAGCTTAGATGCTGGAGCCACAGAGTTAGAAATCTACGTGGCCCAAGGTGGGCGCTCTTTACTCGTTAAAGATAATGGGTCTGGAATAACACAAGAAGATTTACCGTTAGCTTTTGAAAGACATGCGACAAGTAAAATTACAAAAGCTTCTGACTTATGGCAATTACACTCATTTGGATTTCGCGGAGAAGCCCTTGCAAGTAGCGCAGCTGTAAGTCAGTTAACTATCACCACGCGTACAAAAGAGTCTTCATCTGCATTTAGGCAAAGCTCAGAATTTGGAACACTCGGAGACATTCATCCTGTCGGTGGTGATGTCGGAACAACTGTCGAAGTGGCCCGACTTTTTGAAAATGTGCCGGCGCGACTTAAGTTTTTAAAAACAGATTCCTCTGAAATTTCTCAAATAAAAAAAACAATAAAAGCTCTTGCGCTTTCAAATCCGTTAGTCACCTTTCGCGTTTATATAGAAAATCAGTTGTTGCTTCATTGGCCAGCGACAACATGGATAAAGCGCATTGAAGATGTTTTAATAAAAAAAGATATGTTGAGTGGACAAAACGAAGGTTCGTCCTATGCCGCTCAATGTTTTTTTACGAGCCCAAGTGATATCGAAAAAACCTCACAAAACATGTGGTTCTTTGTCAACAAACGTTGGATTCAAGATCGCTCGTTACAAGCCGCTATTATGGAAGCTTATCGCAATTTACTTATGCATGGTGAGTATCCTTCCGCGGTCGTTTTTTTGGACGTCCCAACAGAGGACGTAGATGTCAATGTTAGCCCTACAAAATCTCAAGTTAAATTTAGCGATCCACGTGCGGTGTTTCGATTGGTACACTATGGAATTCGTAATGAATTGGAAAAAGCACCCTGGTTGAAATCCGTACTGACGGAGACATTACAACCCCAATTAACCCCGACAGGCGAAGTGACAATTCAAAATTTTGCCGAACAAAATTATTTCCCATCGTCTGAGCTTGAACGTACCCAATTTCAAACTAAAACTTTTAAACAAACATTGGAAAGTCTCGCGCCCTATAAAACAGAGGCCGTCACGCAAACTTCTGAGCGTCAAATTCGCACAAACGAAAAGCCATTAGAAATAAAACCTCTATGGAGCGCGCTGCAAGTTTTAGGGCAAACAAACCTTACGTATATTGTCGCCCAGTCCTCGCGTGGCGTGATGTTTATTGATCAACATGCGGCTCATGAGCGGATTAACTTTGAACGGTTGATGAAGTCTTGGAAGACCAAGAGTATGCTTGAATCACAATCGTTTTTAATCCCGTTATCGTTAAAAATGGAAACCTCTCAGATCGAAGCACTGATCAATTATGAGCCCCAGTTGCAAAAGATGGGAATTTCTATCGAACAGGGTGGGCCAGAAATGCTTTATGTTCTGTCGTGCCCAGCGATTCTTAAAGAGGACGCCCTGGCCAAAGCTTTAGAAAAACTGGCTCATGAAATTCAAGAAAACGGCGATTCTATGGCTATTGAGAAAAAGTTGGGAGACATTTTTGCTACTATGGCCTGTCACTCGTCAGTTCGTGCGGGACAATCGCTCAGCACCGAAGAGATGCAATCGTTACTCGTACAAATGGATGAGTTTCCGCTATCCAGTTTCTGCCCACATGGTCGACCGGTCTTTGTTGAATATAGTTTTCGCGAGCTTGATACTGAGTTTGGACGCATTGTATGAAATTGGTTTTTGTGGTGGGTCCCACCGCAAGTGGTAAATCGCAATTTGCGCTGGAAGCTGCAAGTCGTTTAACCAATCAAGGCATCAAATCTGAAATTATGAATTGTGATAGCCTTCAAGTCTATCGAGCGTTAGATATCGGGACCGCCAAACCTACGCCAACTGAAATGTCTCGTGTCCCTCATCATCTTTTTGATTTTATATCAGCACCATCTACGTTAACGGCCGGAGAGTATCGCCAATTGGCTTTAGACAAAATTAAAGAATGTGCCGAGCGGCAAACACAATTAATTTTTGTTGTCGGGGGCAGTGGATTTTATTTTCATGCTTTGGAATATGGAATGTTTGATTTAGGCAAAGCCTCAGCAAGCATTCACATGGAAGTTCAAAAACAAGCTCAAGAAAATTTAGAGACTTTGTTTCGAGAGTTACATTCTGTAGACCCTGTTTATGCGCAAAAAATAGGATCGAAAGATTCGTATCGAATTCAACGAGCGGTCGAGTTGATTCGAACATACGGCGATTCTCCGACGATGATACGTTCGCGTTTTCAAAAAAAATCTTTGGAATATTCGGTGGTGAAGCTGGGGTTTACAAGACAAAGGTCAGAGCTAAAGGTGTTAATCAAAGAAAGAACGCAAAAAATGTTAGCGACGGGGTTGATCAACGAAGTTCGTAGTTTGTTGGATCAAGGGCTGGAATCTTGGCCCCCGCTCACAAGCGTAGGGTATAAAGAAACCGTCTCGTTTTTGAAAAACGACATAAATGAAACAGAATTATTAGAATCTATTGTTCAAAACACAATGAAACTCGCAAAAAAACAAATGACGTGGTTCAAGCGCGATAAAGAAATCAAATGGTTTGATTCTGAGTCGGAGCGCGCTCGATTTTTCGATGTACTTAAGGAAGAGTTAACACGTCTTGACGCAAAAGCGCATACGGATAATAATAAACTATGAAAAGCATGACCGGCTTTGGCGTTAGCCAAAAAAAAAATAAAAATGTCACGATAGACGTTTCCATTCGTGCGGTGAATGGTCGGTTTTTTGATGCCAAAATTCATTTGCCCTCTGAGTACCAACAATTTGAAAAAGACATTCGAGAATGTGTTGTAAAACAAATACAACGCGGAAGCGTTTCGATTGTCGTCAGTCGTAAACGTGCCACGCTGACGAGCGAAAAAAATATTGTAACCAATCTTGCTGTTGCAAAAAAGTATGTTTCAGAAATGCGAAAGCTTGCAAAAACGATAAAAATAAAAGGTGAGCCAACTCTAGAAATGCTTTCACGTTTGTCAGATATATTTGTAGTCGAAGAATCTGCGGCGGTGGTTGTTGGAGACGAAAAAGAAATTGTACTTAAAGCCGTTCACGAAGCCATAGCGAGGCTGGAGAGCGAACGTCTTCGAGAAGGTGAGAGTTTGAAACGCACGCTTCAAGAGCGTGTGGCTCTTCTCGAAAGTTTAAGACAAAAAATTTATGATTCCCGAGATGAAGCCAATCAGGCGCTTAAAGCCAAGTTAGAAAAACGAGCGGAAGAGCTAAAACTTAAAACTTTTGATTCTCAAAGATTGTCAGATGAAATCGTTTGGCTTCTTGATAAGAGCGATATTGACGAAGAGCTTACTCGACTCAAAGAACATCTTTATCATTTTACAAGTTTAATGAAGTTGCCTGAAAGCCAAGGTAAAAAGATGGATTTTTATACACAAGAACTGTTGCGTGAAGTGAATACGATTGGCTCAAAGGCGAATCACGGAAAGATCACGCAATCGGTGATCGAGGCAAAAAATTTGATTGAACAGATTAAAGAGCAAGTACAAAACATCGAGTGAGGATGACGTGAGCCTAAGACCAAAACTCATTATAGTCTCAGCGCCTAGTGGAGCCGGAAAGTCCACTTTGTGTGATCGCGCGTTGAAAGAGTTTCCACAGCTTGTTGATACGATCACGTACACGACGCGCCCGATGCGCCAAAACGAAAGCGAAGGACACCCCTACCACTTCGTGAGTGAATCCAAATTCATAGAGCTGCGTGAGAAAGATTTTTTTGTGGAATGGGCGATTGTACACGGCAAGCTGTACGGTACGCCAAGACACCAGCTTGAAGACGCCTGGAAGGCTGAAAAGTGGATTATTATGGATGTTGATGTGCAAGGGGCAGCGACGTTTAAACGCCTTTATCCCGAAGGAGTATCCATTTTCATACTTCCCCCTTCTATTGACGAACTGCGTAGACGTATCCAATCGCGAGATAAGGGCCGTACCCCTGATCTTGAAGTGCGATTGCGGAACGCGGATATAGAACTTAAAGAGGCTTCACGTTTCGACTACCAAATTGTGAATGACCAATTTGACGACTCCTACTCTGAGTTCAAAAAAATCCTCCAAAAAATGTTTGAAGGCTCGAGCAAAAAGAGCTAACGTCGCCTCTTGTCATTATTGGAGGTCTTTCATGGCACGTATTACGGTAGAAGATTGCTTAGAAAACGTTCCTAATCGCTTTGCACTTGTTATGCTTGTCGCAAAACGTGCAAAAGAATTGCTTAAAGGCGCCCCTCTAGCTGTGAAAAATAAAGACAATAAGTACGTTGTGAGTGCGCTTCGTGAAGTCGCGACAGGCCGTGTTCACTATGAAAACCACAATGTGGGTGATCCTCTTATTGCTGAAATCGAATTCGATTTAAAACGCTAATTCAAAAAAAATGAGAGGTTTTGATCCTCTCATTTCATACTTAGGTTTAATTTTTATTTATTTGTGTTTGTCGCCCAACGCGCTTTGTTTTCAGTATCGTAGAGCACGAGATTGCCGTCGCTTTGGACTATCAAGCGGGCCCCACTATAACCATCCGTTTTAGAAGTAAAGACCACGCGTTGATTCGAATCATAAACAACAAAATTTCCATCACCTTGCATAACGGCCTGTCCCGGACTCGTGCCGGGTGTGAGACTTGACCAAAGCGCCTTGCCCTGCGAGTAGAGAACTAAATTTCCGTCATTCTGATAGATGAGAGATACGCTGCCATCACCAGAGATTATACTCTCTCCCGCTTTTAAGGATTCATTCGGCAAAAGCGTGTCTGAACCCGATGATCCATTTGACGGCGATGGAGTAGGGTTTGGAGATGAAGGTTGCGGAGTTGGCTCTGGAAGATTAGTTCCTTCTTTATTTCCGCCGTCGATACGCGCTTGATCTGTAACGGAGTCTTCTGTCCACCAATTTGGAATACATCCATCATAACTTTCCATCGAATATTCTACCGAATCGCCATTCAGATCTACGTTCTCGAGGGATTCTGGCGAAATATTAAATTCGCTAAAATTTTTCTTTCCGCAAGCCGTGAGATACTCACCACCTGAATTGCTAATGATATTATCGAAAACCGAAATTTTACCAGTCGCTTGATCGATGTTTAAACCAAGCATGGCATTGCTAATATCGTTGTCTCGAACGACGCCACCAAATGTTGGTGCTTGGTACCAGGCATCGGCACCTATATAGAGACCAAAACCACATCTTTTCTTGCTACCGCAATCAATCATGTTGCCACGAATTTCTGAGTTTGTGAAATCTCCGCTACCCCCAGGCCAAGCATGAATCATGAGTGCCGCAAAGGAAGAGCCGGCAAAAGTTGTATCATGGACAATGCGATTTTCATTTATGGCACATCTTTGACAACCGCCAAAAATAAGATCTACGTCAGTGTTATTAATAAATAAATTGTGCGACACTTCGGCATCAGAGTTATCGTGGACAGTTAGTCCGTCAGCCCATCGTTCATTAATATTATGAATACCGTTATTGGCCACTACGTTATTTACGAAGTTAAAACCTACCGCAGAACGAGCCACCTCAAAACCTGTTGAGCATGGTGAATTTCGAATCACCGAGTTGGTCATCACAAAATTCTGTCCCTCTAAAGTCATGTTGTTACCTAAATAACGTTGTCCTGTCTGGCTGTTACACATTTTAGTTACATTACGAACAGAGTTTCCTTTATCGCCATCCACTACGACGTGATCGATGTAAACCGCGCTACTTTGAATATGAAACACCCCATTTTTAGTAGCATTGTTCATCGGGACAGAAAGCATAAACACAGCACAACGGCTCATATCATTGACATCACAAGGACTACTTGAGCTGGTATCTAAACCTTTTGTTCCTATAAAGAGTGGCTTATTAATACGAATTCCAGAATCCAGTTTGTACTTTCCGGGAGCTAGAAGAATTTTAGAATATTCAGGTGCCTGATCAAAACATTTTTGTAGTCCGGCGGTGACGGCAGAATTTGTATTCGATTTAACTGCACAGGTATATTCGTTGGGATATTTTTGATGAGCCATGTCTCCGAGGTCTGAGTACCCGCTATCATTTAAACTCGTATCAAAAACGACTTGTAATTGATTGCTGTCTTGAGACAGCGTTTTCGGCGTGATGGATTTCATCCCCGAACAGTTTATAAAAAAGAGGGCGCTACTAAAGGTTACAACTTTAAGAAGTAATGTGAGCAATTTCATAGGTCTCCTCTGTGTACCAGTAGTCAAAAGCAAGAGAGACACCAACTGGCAAGCCCTTCATGTCCAATCGTAGACTTATTAAAATGTCTCAACATGGACATGTGTAGTAACTTTAGACGTAGGTGTTTTCCACTAGATATCTTTAAAATGAACCTAAAAACCTCTATATTCTTTAATAGCCCGACCTAGATAGAGCACTTAAAACAATAGGCTTTTTTAATTCAACTCTGTGTTTTGAGGTGTTTTTGAAATCCTTAAAATTCCTGCAAATTCAAGCATCTTCTGCGACGCACAAATTGGTTTTTTTAGGTACAATGAGACATCGCCATGGCTGACGCAAATCAAGATGTCTCAGAAAAATTCAAACACATCAAAACGATTGAGGATCTAACCGCACGTATTCGCGAGTACCATCCCCAGGGTGACATCAAAATGATTGAACGTGCGTATCAAATTTCAGAAAACGCGCATAAAGGACAAATTCGCCGAAGTGGAGAGGCTTATATTTCTCACCCGCTAAATGTGGCGGGAATTTTAACAGAGTTAAAACTCGATCTCGTCACCATCGCGGCAGGTCTCCTTCATGATACCGTTGAAGATACGCACCTAACTTTAGAGCAAATCAAAGCTGATTTCGGTCCCGACGTTGCGGAGCTCGTCGATGGCGTGACTAAGATTTCGCAAATCAAATTTAGTAACACCCACGCAAAACAAGGTGAAAATATTCGGAAAATGATCGTCGCGATGGGAAAAGACATTCGTGTCGTTCTCGTAAAAATAGCCGATCGATTGCATAACATGAGAACATTGAACCATATGTCGTTTGAAAAACAAGCGCGCATCGCTCAAGAAACTCTCGATATTTACGCCCCTCTTTGTAGCCGTCTCGGAGTAAATACTTGGAAGATAGAGCTTGAAGATTTAAGTTTTCGCTATTTAAAACCGGATGCGTATTACGACCTTGTTCAAAAAGTTTCAAAAAAGAAGAAGGAACGAGAAAAGTACATAGAAGAAGTTAAAACTATTTTAAATCAAAATATGAAGCAGGCAGGAATCACGTGTGAGATTCAAGGCCGACCCAAACATTTTTATTCGATTTATAAAAAAATGACGGCGCGAAATATTGATTATGATCAAATTTATGACGTACTTGCATTTAGAATACTCGTAGACTCGGTTGCAAAATGTTATGAGGCTTTAGGAATCGTCCATTCTCTCTATAAACCTATTCCCGGCCGTTTTAAAGATTTCATCGCGATGGCGAAAACTAATAATTATCAAAGTTTACACACGGCCATCATTGGGCCAATGGCTGAACAAATCGAAATCCAAATTCGTACACACGAAATGCATTTAATCGCCGAGCGCGGAATCGCGGCTCATTGGAAGTACAAAGAAAAAGGCGGAATTGATCAACAGACTGAGAAAAAGTTCAATTGGCTTCGCGACCTCGTCAGTTGGCATCAACAAGTTCACGATTCCGATGAGTTTTTAGAAACAGTTAAAAATGACCTTTTTGATTCGGAAATTTATGTCTTTACACCTAAAGGCGAAGTGCGAGAGTTTCCTGAGGGGGCAACGCCGATTGATTTTGCATATGCCGTTCACACAGATGTCGGGAATCGCACCGTAGGCGCAAAAGTAAATGGTAAAATCGTACCACTAAAACATAAGTTGCGAAATGGTGATCGTATTGAAATTTTGACTTCGCCAACTCAAACGCCCCACAAAGATTGGCTCAAATACTGTATCACCTCTCGCGCGCAAAGTAAGATTCGCTCGTTTATTACGGCTGAAGAACGCAAACGCGCAACTCATTTGGGACAGGAAATTTTAGAGAAAGAGTTTCGTAAAGTGGGCATAGCTGTCAACAAAGTAGCTAAAGGCCTGGATTACGAAAAATACATTAAAGAGGTTGGCGCTTCAGATATCTCTGAATTGTATATGCTCGTAGGTTACGGAAAAATCACGCCCGACAAAGTGATTCAACGTTTAGCTCCCGACGCAAAACCTGTCGCGGCAGAGTCAGAAAAAGAAAGTTTTTTAGGCAAAGTTTTTAAAGAAGCCTTAAATAGAAAAAAGAAATCCGATGCGATCATTAAGGTGAGCGGTCAGACAGATATATTAGTGCGATACGCACGTTGCTGTAATCCGATTCCAGGTGATCCTATTATCGGGTTTATTTCACGTGGAAGAGGCGTGACCGTTCATCAGGCTTCATGCACAAAAGCTTTCCAAATCGACGGACAACGTAAGATTGATGTAGAGTGGACAGGGACGTCGTCAGGGATACGTCATACAAAAATCAAAGTGGTGTCACAAGACGCTCCAGGTTTACTTAAGCTCATGAGCGAAACGTTCACTAATAACGGGGTTAACATTGCGAATGCCCAAATTCGTACGACAAAAGATAACAAAGGTGTTTGCATTTTTGATGTGACGGTTAAAGATACCAAACAGGTTTTAAAAGTGATTGCGGATCTTCAAAAGATCAAAGGTATACTCGACGTGGAGCGCGTCAACGCATAAAACGTGGGTAAATAAATCTCCAAAGAGCTGTCTTAATATTTTAGGTAAACTCAAATTTTATATCGTTGATTTAAAGAGACAATTCTGAAAATGAAAAGATCCTACCTGTCGAGATAGACAGATAGGATCCACTAATTAGTAACCGAAGGCTTCTTGAAGACTATTGCGAGAACCTGGATCCGTATCTCCAATTGATTTAGCTTCTCTGATGATAGCCAAACGGACTTCTGGTTTTACGCCGTTCAAGCCCCAGAGAGTATTCACGATAGTGCTGGCTCTTTCTGGTTTGCAACCCGAATAGGCGAGCATCATTCCAAATACAGTCGGTCCACGATGTTTCATTCCATTACAACCCATTGCTAGATACTTATGCTTTGAGGCACACGAGAGAAAACTGGTTCTTGCCGTAGCAAATTCTTGCGATAATTTGCGTCTGTATTCTTGAGGTCCACTTGAAGTGTTGAGATCTTTAGGGTTAGTCATATAGATATGTGTAAAGAAATCTTCTGCATCGCCGTTTCCTTCATTGAGATACCACGTACAGTATTTGTCTGAAGATCCTGCCGTCGAAGCCGACTTCGCATAACTTATTAAAGAGTCTGTATCCGAATTTCCAACCGCAGCACCGAGAACCGTTACGTCACCAAGCTTAAACATATGCGCATTACCAATGCTTTTATTGGCGACGGATTTTTCTAAGCTTAAAAATGTTTTGGGGTCACAATACGAGGGTTCTCCTGGCTCCAAAACTTCTGGATCCGTCGGTGGTTTTGGTTTTGATCCCATGGCAAAAGTGGCGGCGGGAAGGATCGCAAGAGAGAGCAAAAGTGCAAAAAATATTTTCATGTTTGTCGTCCTTGACTTGAAAACGTTTATTTTTGGATCGGTTAAAATCCGCTTCTGTATTCAGTTTCGCATAGAAAGATTTTTAATAAATTGGTCACATTAAAAACTGGCCGTTTCTTAATTTTCCTGACAAAAAACCAACATATAACAAACAAAAACATGACCTTTATCCGGAGCCAGTTTTGTGAATAGCCAAATTCTTGTCGTTGTATTTAAAGAAAATGCCTTATGTTAAGACCTATACTCGTGAAAACGTAAATTTGTCTTAGGTACAGATGGGTTACATTTGAAAGTTTTGCTTAATAAAAATTAAGCCTACAAACCTTGTCCGGATAAACATACGTATACGGAATAATTATTGGGAGGAAATATGAATAAATCTTTGGGTGCTATCGTCACTGCATGTTTAATTTGGTCATCATTTTCGAATGCTGACGTAAATAAGATTTGGGAAGACCGTGGTCCGGCCCAAAATCTTGATCTTTTTTGGGGATCTTCAAGCCCTGAGCGCGCACCACAGTCACCGTATCAATTTGTAAAAGAAGACATTGAAGGCTCAAATCCTAAAATGACGGTTATCGACGCCGCTGGGGTTAAGTGGGGAGTGAAGTTCGATGAAGAAGTTAAAGGCGAAGTCGCCGCCACGCGGTTGGCTTGGGCCGTTGGCTTAGGTGTCGAAGAAACTTACTACGTTAAATCAGGTATCGTTGTTTTTCCTAATGGTCGACCTCAACTTGAGAGAATTTCAGGATTCATCGATTCGAAAGGTCAATTTAAAGAGCCTGCGCGATTTGAAAAAAAGGTTTCTACTTCTGGCGCAACTAAAGAGATTTGGAGTTTGAGTGACAATCCATTTAATGGAACACGAGAACTCGGAGTTATGATTTTAATGAACGTCGTGCTTTCAAATTGGGATACGAAAGATGAAAACCTTAAGGTTTTGACCATTGAAAATGAGAATTGGTACATTGCGGGAGATTACGGAGCTTGTTTTGGAAAATTAGGTGGTAGTCTTTCTCATAAAAAATATAACCTCGAAGCATATTCTAAAGAAAAAAGCGTGATTGAAAGCGTGACCTCAACTTCGGTTTATTTAAATTATTCGGGTAAAAATACAGAGCCACACGAAATGGTCACATTGGAGCAAGCTCGATTTTTTGCAAAGGTTGCAGGTAAATTGACAGTGCCGCAGATTCGAGAGGCTTTCCGGGCTGCAGATGAGCCACAAAGTGAAGCTTTCGCTCGAGTGGTTTATCAACGTATTCAAGAAGTAGTAAAAAAAGTTTTATAAGCCATTGAAGGGCTCTCGTCTTGGGCTTTCAATAACATAAATAAAAAAGCCTCTTAACCAAGAGGCTTTTTTATTTAGAGTCTCATCAATAGAATTTTGATTTGCCGGACAAAGCCTAGTATCTTAAATCCCACACTGGCTTGTTTGGGGACGGACCACATTTAGAATTCACATGCTTAACGTGTCAAGTCATTGGTCGAATGTATAAGTAATATCAAATACTTACATTGATTTTTCTATTGCTAATTTTTAAGGGTTTTGATAGAATTATCTTAATTGCTTGGAGGTGGATATGAGCCGGATAAAAGGCGTCATCCATTTTCGGCGCTGCCATGTCTGTGGGGCCGTGACCGAGCATGAGGAGAAAATTGAGAGCTGTGGCGTGTGTGGAAAAGCCATAGTGCCCTTTCTCTATTATGACGATACAGTGCAAGTCGGCGTTTCGAGTGAAGGTCCTAGGCCGCGCGTCCGCGACGGGGAATGGAATCCTGTAGTAGGTTTAACCGCCTATTGGTAGTGAGCACTTTGAAGAATCGAAAAGATGATAACGGTCCTAAATTAAATTATGGACACTCTATAAATAAACAATAGACTCGAAGCTGATGGTTATCAGCTTCGAGGATATAAAAAAAGCACAAAAACGTATTGAGAGTGTCGTCTATAAGACCTCGACGCACCAGTCTCGTAGTTGCTCCGATCTCGTCGGACGCAATGTATTTCTTAAGCTTGAAAATCAACAACTGACGGGCAGCTTTAAGATACGCGGTGCCCTTAACAAAATATCAAATTTAACCGGCGAAGAAAAAAAGCAGGGCATCATTGCAAGTTCCGCTGGAAACCATGCTCAAGGGGTTGCTTTGGCCGCAACTCAATTAGGTGTTAAGTCGACGATTGTGATGCCACGTTCGGCGCCTATCGTAAAAATCGAGGCTACTAAAAGCTACGGCGCTGAGGTGATTCTTCATGGAGATTTTTACGATGAAGCCTTTGAGCATGCGCTCCAGCTCCAGAAACAGCATAACTATACATTTGTACATCCGTTTAATGATCCCTATGTCATTGCAGGTCAAGGCACCATTGGCCTCGAGTTATTAGAATCAAATCCTGAAATTGACACGGTGATTGTACCTGTGGGCGGAGGTGGATTGATCTCGGGAATCGCCACTGCAGTGAAGGCGATAAATCCTAAAATCAAAGTTTTTGGAGTTCAGGTGCAAGCTGCAAATTCGATGATGCAGTCTTTTAAGAAAAAACAAATTGTTCAACAAGAAAGTCGGGTGGTCACTATTGCAGATGGTGTGGCCGTAAAAAAAGCGAGTCCCGAAATGTTGAACAACTATTTGCTAAAATTAGTCGATGATATCGTCGATGTGACCGAAGACGAAATTGCCGAAAGCATTGTCTTCTTAATGGAGAGAGCAAAAACTGTCGTCGAAGGATCCGGCGCTTTGAGCTTAGCGGCTTTACGAGAACTCGAGCCCTATTTAGGAAAAAACGTCGCACTTATTTTATCAGGTGGAAATATCGATCTTAATATTGTTGAAAAGGTTCTTCATCGGGGATTGATTAAATCGGGACGCTTGATTGAACTCCACATTGCGGTTGAAGATCGTCCAGGAGTTATGAAGGAACTCTCAACAATTTTTGCTAGCCACAATTGTAATATCCTTGATGTGCAACATGATCGTAATCAAGTGGGCATCGAATTTGGAGCGGCATCGATTGATTTTACGATTGAAACTAGCGGTAAAGAGGCTTCTGAGTCCGTTCGACAAACCTTGCTAGACAAAGGTTATCGTCTTGTTTAGGTCGCGACGTTACGCAGAATGAACTAAACAGTTAAGGACGAGTTAAAAAAACTCTTCGAATAGGAACAATCACTATCATTGTCTGGCTAACTCTTAAAAAACGCTACCAAAGGGAAACGGTTGACTATATTTATAAAGTCTAACTTCATTCATTGGAATAGAAGAATATGAACATTCTCGTCATAGAAGATAATCTTGAAGTGGCAGAGTTTATTAAAGATATTCTTGAGGAAGAGTCTGGCTTTAAGGTTAAGATTCAAGCGGATCACAAGGCCGCGATCAGTCTCGAACACATCGATCTTATTTTACTTGATGAAAACTTAAACGGCCGTTCGGGGCTAGAATATCTTGAAAGTCTTCGTTCAAAACAACGCAACTGGAATGGTCCTGTCATTATGGTAACAGGCAACGATCAGGATGGTATGATCCGTAAAGCGTTCGATTCCGGAGTCGATGATTACATTGTGAAGCCCTTTAAGCCTCTTGTCTTAGTAGGAAAGATTCGTGCGCTGTCCACGCGATGCGGACTTCTCAAGAAGAAAACGTTTTGTGTGGGTTCTATAGAAATTGAGCCGGCTGAACATAAAGCACGCGTGAATGGAGAAGAAATTCTTTTAACTCTGACGGAGTACAAAATTTTATACGAACTTGCAGAAAACGCAGGAAAGCTCGTGACGCGTGATACACTGAAGACAAAAGTCTACGGTGATCTTTTTGTTACGAATCGTACAATTGACGTACACATTTGCTCACTCAGAAAAAAACTTAAATCAAGCCACAACTGTTTAAAAACGGTTCGCGGTATTGGATACCGCCTTCTCGAGTAATCGAGTAACTAATGCTTGTTTAGGTTTCTTGGCGGCCGTATCCGCCCCCACCCGCAGACAAAACGGTTACAGTATCGCCCGCCTTAAGTTCTAATTCGCCCCGATTTTTAAGTTCGACGGGATCGGCCCCGGCGTGGCTATACAGAATTTGTGTGGAGTCCCCAGCGCTTCCACCCATAAACCCAATTGGTTTACTGAGATCAGAAATCCAACGCAGTTTACAATCCTCACAAACATAATAACTACGGCGAAGACCACGTCCACCTGTCTTAAGACCACGACCTCCGGAGCCCTCGCGTAGTTCTTGTCGAATTATGCGAATAGGAAATCTCCTCTCAATTTCTTCAAATGAAGGTTTTAGATTTTGTCTTCCCCAAATTTCCCATCCATCTTCTCCACTCCGGACTGACGTCGCGCCCAAGCCTCCGGCAATTCTTTCAAAAAAACGAGAGTCTTTAAATTGCATTTCGATAAACGCGGTATTGGCGTGCCCAGCGACGCTTTGTTTAGGAACTAACTTGCTTAGCACGGCTAAAATTAAATTAGACATTTGAGGTGCGGCCATCAGATGCCCTAAGTGGGTGGACTGGGGAAAGTTAGAGTTCAATCGCGATTGCGAAGGCGTATTGACAATAATATTTTTAAATTGCCCATGATTAACACTCAAAGGAACATCTAGAAATCCATTCAACGTACCTAGACAAATTCCTAATACAGATGGATTTGTCAGCCCGTAGAGGGGACCCAATTGAGTTCCGGCAAAATCAAAATGGACTCCCTGCTGAGTGTTCTGAATAGAAAGTGAAAACTGGCTTCCGTCGTCTAAGGTCAGTTGGTTTTGGGCGCGATCGTACGGAAGCACATCTAAAAAAGTGTGATGACTCTTTTGTGTAAAACTAAAAAAACTTTCGAGAGCTATTTTTTTTAACGGACCATCAAATAAAGATAAAAATAGCTCTCGGATAAGAACGGACAACCGTTCCATTTTTTGCAATTCAGCTTCAACAGCTTGCTTAAAACCTGCCGGCGCTTGTGGCGCGGACGCGATTGAGTCAATCACGTCTTTTTTAGCAAAACCGGCAAGACTATCTAACGGTGTAGGAGGAATACGAAAAGAATTTTTCTCGAGGGTTTCGCTAAAGTTGAGCTCTGGTCGAAGGGCAATTCGACTCACAAAGAGTACATCTGCCGTTTGAGATTTAGAAAGAGAAACTCCCATCACCAATGTGATATCAGATAAAATAGTTCCACCGCTAAAAGGATCATTGAGAATGACGGATTGTTTATCTTGAAGTGAAAAATACTTTTGAGCCGTATATCCCGCATAAGGTAAAGATCCTAGATCCGCAAACGTTGAACCTTTAACGTAAAGGCTTTCGCCCGTGACGCTGGTAATAGCACACGACGAGACGTTATGCAGAATCACGTCGAGACCAGAAAGCATTCTAGAGAAACCCGAATTATCAATCATGAATCACCAATTTTAAAGGCACGTGCGCTTTGGACAGTATAGAAACAAAACTTTTAGCAAGTGGCCCCGCGACTTTTAACTCTTTCTTTGGATATGCGGCTCGGATCGCGAACACCGTTCGTTCCACAAAAATATCGAGTAAATGTTTTTCGGCTTCATGTTGACTCATTTTTGAGGAACGGGCGAGGAGCGAAATTGCATTTTTTATTTTGCCGAAAGATTCCTTATTAAGTCCTTCGAAAGTTGGAAAATTTGGGCTCTCCATTTGTGTAACGGCCAGAAGGTCTAAGAGTGTGGGACGCAAGGTGCGACTAAATATCATGGGCCCAGGGTCCAATCCTAATTTGTTAGGAGAAAAATCTAAAACACCATAATGGTTGGTCGTGATTTCCTGAGTTGGTTGCAACGGTAATTCGATAATATCAGGAGCATTCACAAGAACCGGTCCCCACGAACTTTCGATAATAGTCGACATGGAGTTTTTTATTAACAGATTGAAACTATGCAATCCAAGATATAAAATATCGTCTTTAGCGTCGTTGCAAATGAGATGTTCCAAGGCATAGAGTGAATCGGTGAGTTGACCAGAGTTTTCACCCGCAGAACCAAATTGAATTTTAATTCCGTGTTCTGTTGTGAAATCCATCAATGGTTTCAAAAACTCGCTCATCGGCGCTTTAAGGTATGCGTTGATAAACGTTCTCCACCAACGTGCGACTTCATTATAGTGAGACTTTTCATCTCCAGGAATGCTGTAAGAATAACTCGTAGAAACTTCAAAACCATTTTCTCGCAAAATTCTAGCTAATGTTTCTTCGTTTTTAGGATTTACGCCGGAATGTAAAAAGCCAATGGCCACATGTTTGACGTCTACAAATTTAAGTTTTGAAATTAAAAAATCAATCTCCTCCATCCCAATTTCTTTTTCGAGAGTTCCATCGGCTAATGTTCTTTCTGAAAGTCCAAAAACAAAATCAGGAGACAAAAGAGAATTTGCGCGTCGAGGTTTCGCCGAAGCATGGCGGCCATACGTGGGTTGCCGAATAAATGGCCACGATTCAAAACCTGAGGTTACAAGTAGGGCCGGACTTTCTCCTGCATATTTATCCAGCACATGTTGTCCATAACTCGTTGTGACTAAAAGAGTGTCGTTTTTAAATTCAGTATATTCATTAAAAAATTGCGTCAGACCATCTTTAAGACTGAGCTTTGGTAAATACCATTTTTTTGAGACCGTTTGTGAGGACGAAGTATTTCCTGAGATTTCTGCTAAAGTCGCGTCAATATGCAATCTCAGTTTAGAGGACATCTTGCTTCTTTAACTACTTCTTGTTACCGCTAATGTCTATGTCGAAGGTTGGAAAAGTCATTACGGTAGATGGGCCTGCCGCTTCCGGAAAAACATCTGTAAGTCGTGAACTCGCTCATCGTTTAGGTTGGAAGTGGGTTTCGACCGGGGCTTTTTATCGAGGCCTAGCCTTTGCTGCTCAAGAGTTAGGCATCTCGACAAACGACAAAGACGCTCTAGTTAAGCTTTCGCTTTCGAATCAGTGGAAAGTTCAATTGGATGAAGATCGTACGCGAGTTCTATTTGGACCACGTGATGTGACAAAAGAAATTGCTGCCGAAAAAGTGGGTGAGCTTGCCAGCCAAGTCAGTCAAATTCCTGAAATTCGCAGAGAATTATTAGAAGCGCAAAGAGCCTGTGCGCAAGATGTTGTGGGTTTAGTCGCCGAAGGGCGAGATTGCGGAACGGTTGTGTTTCCCGGAGCTCATTTTAAAGTGTATTTAACCGCCAATAGCGATGCCCGCGCTCAAAGACGAGCTGAGGAGCATGGTCAATCGGCAGAGACGATTAAAGCGAGCCAATCTCAAAGAGATCATCTTGATAGCACCCGCAAAGTGGCACCTCTGCAAGCCTCTGCAGATGCGTTTATTGTTGATACAAGCAACCTTAGCCTGCCTGAGGTTGTGGACAAAATCATACAAAAATTTAGAGATTCTGGATTCTAACTTGGTCTTTATTAATATGCTTTGAGCGTCGAAGTAGTGGCCTATCATGTGCCTAAAAAGCTTTTGACTTTAAGTACTTAACCTCACATAACAGTCATTCCATCTCGACTGGGGACCACTCCGCGAGAGGAATCGAAGGCAGGCACAAGCGAAGAAATTCCAGATGCCCGTCTTCACGTAGGAGGATTATGGACATGTCTACAAAACAAACCAAGCTGACAAAAGCACAGCTTGAGAGAATGAAAGTCTTGGAGCAATTGGATAAGGAAGATTCTTCCGTCCAACCAAACCCAGGGCAGTACTTAGAAATGAAAAAAGGTGGGGAGTCATTCTCTGATCTTTTTGATCAAGAAGTTACGAAAAACAGTTTCACACCTGGTGATGTGGTTAAAGGCCGTATCATTCGTATTACTGATGATTTCGTCGTGGTGGATATCAATTACAAATCTGAAGGTTTGATCCCTTCAAATGAATTCCGCAGAATCGAAGGGAAAATTCAAGCCACTCCTGGAGACGAAATCGAAGTCTATATTGAAAAAGTTGAAAACGAAAACGGCATGGTTGTTCTTTCAAAAGACAAAGCCGATATGTTGCAAGCTTGGAACGATATCTCTCGCGCAGCTGAAAATGAAGAAGTTGTTGAGGGTGTAGTTGTTGCCAAAGTTAAAGGTGGATTGAGTGTCGACATTGGTGTGAAGGCCTTTTTGCCTGGTAGCCAAATTGATCTTCGTCCGGTGCGTAACCTTGATGTTTACCTTGGTAAAACACTTAAATTCAAAGTTATTAAATTTAATAAAAAACGTGGAAACATCGTTTTATCTCGTCGTGCGCTTCTTGAAGAAGAACGTGAGAGTCTCAAATCACAAACTCTTGACAGCATTAAGAGCGGTCAAGTGGTGCGTGGGATCGTTAAAAACATCACAGATTACGGTGCGTTTATTGATCTCGGTGGAATGGATGGGCTTCTGCACATTACAGATATGAGCTGGGGTCGCGTGAAGCACCCAAGTGAAATACTCAATGTTGGTCAAGAGATCGAAGTGAAAGTCTTAAAGTATGACGACGAAAAAGAACGCGTGAGTCTTGGACTTAAACAACTTCAGCCTGATCCATGGGATGGTGTTGCGGCTCAATACGCTGTTGGAACAAAAGTTTCTGGCAAAGTTGTGAGCCTTGCAGAGTACGGTGCCTTTATTGAACTTGGAGATGGCGTTGAAGGTTTGATCCATGTTTCAGAGATGAGCTGGACAAAACGTGTGAAGCATCCATCGCAAATCATCAACGTCGATGACGTTGTGAACGTACAAGTTCTTGAAGTTGATAAAGAAAATCGTCGTATCAGTCTGGGTATGAAACAACTTGAACCAAATCCTTGGGTTGAGTTGAAAGAAACTTATCAGCCTGGAACGATCATCGAAGGTGAAGTGAAATCAGTGACAGACTTTGGCGTGTTTATCGGAGTTGATAAAGGCGTAGACGGTTTGATTCACATTTCTGACTTCTCTTGGACAAAGAGAATCAATCATCCATCTGAGATGTTTGAAAAAGGACAGAAAGTGCGTGCGGTTGTTTTAGGTGTTGATACTGAAAACGAACGTTTCAGTCTTGGACTTAAACAATTGGAATCAGATCCATGGTCACATGTATCTAATAAATACCCAGTGGGTTCTCAACACGACGTAAAAGTTGTGAAGACTGCTGACTTTGGTGTGTTTGTCGAACTTGAACCAGACATCGAAGGTTTGATTCACATTTCTGAACTCACAACAGCGCGAGTTGAAAAGACAGAAGACTTTGTAAAAGTTGGCGACACTCTTAAAGCGGAAGTCGTAACAATTGATACTGAGGCGCGTAAAATCGGTCTTTCTAGCAAACTCGTAAAATTGAGATCTGAAAAAGCCGACGTTGAAGATTATGTCAAAAAAGCAACGAGCACTTCTAAAACAAGTCTTGGCGATCTTTTCGCAGAGCAGTTTAAGAAAACGCCATCCGCTGAAGATAATTAACTCGATAATATCCTAAAAAATTCATGAAAACCCTCTGCGATAGCAGGGGGTTTTTTTTAGTGCGTTTCAAAGTCTGTATATGGCTTGATCAAAGCAAAAACCCACAGCGCAATAAATAGAGCAATAAATAGACTTTAGTTTTACAACGCTCTCTTAAGCGTCTTGGGCTTGTTGAAGAACCCACGAAAGTAAAGATGAGGTCTGTTAAAAAAGGGTCAGATTTCTCAGATGTGCCGAGGAGGGAGCGGGCGGGTACTTACTGTACGCCAGAGTGACTAACGACAGCGCAGATGAGGAAGATGGCCCTTTTTCAACAGACCCTCTTGATTTCTCAGCAAAACGGCATAGACTTTTACGAGGAGAAATCTCATGCGAAACAGTGTATGGAAGTTTTTTGGAGTCATCGGTATCATCGTTACAATCTTTTTTGTTTTGACCGTCATCCTTGTTGGTAAAGGGATGAACGAAATGATGGGGGACCGGTTTCCAGCGGTGCTTAAAAAAGACTCTATTCTTGTTCTTGATTTAAGAGGCGTGATTATGGATGGTCGCAAATTTTTGCATGACCTTCGTAAATACCGCGATAATAAAGAAATCAAAGGTGTATTGGTTCGTATTGATTCGCCTGGCGGAGTGGTTGGTCCTAGCCAAGAAATCTACTCGGAATTAAAACGCGTCCGCGATGAACTTAAAAAACCAGTTGTGGTATCGATCTCAGGATTGGCTGCAAGTGGTGGCTTCTATTCAGCCGTTGCAGCTGATTGGATTGTGACAACTCCAGGTGCGATTGTTGGTAGCATAGGTGTAATCATGGAGTTTGCTAATCTTGAAGGTCTTTATGATTGGGCCAAGGTAAAGCGTTATTCGCTAACAACCGGAAAGTTTAAAGATACTGGAGCTGAATATCGAAAGATGAATGAAGAAGAAAAATCATATCTTCAAGGCATGATTAATGAAGTGCTCTCACAATTTATTGCAGCAGTTGCTGATGGACGAAAAATTCCAGAAGACAAAGTGCGTTTGATTGCGGATGGTAGAATTGTCACTGGGGCCGGAGCCCTTAAACTTGGATTAGTAGATCAAGTCGGAACTTTTACGGATGCTGTTCGCAAAATAGGTGCACTAACAAATTTAGGAGATGATCCGGAGCTCTATACGCCAGTACCAGAACGTCCAAGCCCGCTTGATTTTCTCAAATCTTTTGATGGTGGTGAGGAAGATACCGAATCTAAGGCTGTCGGAAAGATCATCGATGCCGTTGTACGTCGGGAATTAATTGGAAAACCCCTGTTCTTAATGCCCGGAACAATGAATTAAGGATTTACGATTGGCAAAAAAAAAGAAGGCGTCGACCAAAAAAATAAGTCACTGGCCGCAAAAACGAAATGTTTTATTTCGGCCTCAAAGACTTGAATATATTTCTAATCAAAAAACGCGTGCGGGTGAAAAAGAATCATGTGTTTTTTGTGAGTCTTTAAGTAAAAAAACGGGCGCCGAAAGTTTGCTAATTGCGAAAACACGGAGAGCGATGGTGGTTCTGAATAAGTACCCTTACAATCCAGGACACGTGATGGTTTTACCTCAACGGCATATTGGCGATATATTACAAATCGAAAAAGAGGAATACGCAGAAGTTATGGAATTAGTGCGGGTATCCGTCGCGGCATTAACACAGACGTTCAGCGCAAAGGACTTCAATGTGGGTATAAATTTGGGCCGAATTGCCGGAGCTGGTTTACCTTCACATCTTCACGTGCATATCGTTCCGAGATGGTCTGGAGATTTAAACTTTTTTCCGCTTATTGGTGAAACTAAAGTGATCTCTTCTGATCTTCCTGCGATTTTTTCAAAACTGCAGCCGGTGTTTAAAGACTTAATTGCGCATTCTAAGGATTTTAAATGAGTTTTGATTGGAAGCAGTACGAGTTGGATCATATCGGCATAGCCGTAAAATCTATTGAAGACGCACTGCCTTTTTATCGCGCCATGGGCTGGCATAACTTTGCGACGGAAGTCGTTCCGACAGAAAAAGTGAAAGTCGCATTTGTAAAACTTAAGAATCAATCAAATATTGAACTACTTGAACCGACATCCACCGACAGCGTCATTCATAAATTTATTGAAAAGCGGGGTGCGGGCATTCACCATATTTGTTTGCGTGTACAGCAGATTGAAACGTTACTTGGAGAGTTAAAAAAGCAGGGCGTACGGCTTATTGATGATCGACCACGTCCAGGAGCCCACAATTGCAAAGTCGCATTTGTTCATCCTTCCGCAACGGGTGGGGTGCTGATTGAACTCAGTGAGCCGCAGGCGGGAGCCCATATATGAGAAATTATAAAGGCGGGGGTCAAGGTGGCGGTGGGCCACAAATCCAAATGAATATTCCCTTCACGAAATCGGTTAAAGCGTTGGTGATTGCCAACGTTGTGATTTGGTTTTTTCTACAGGTAATTCTCGAACAGTTTTTCTTAAGTGAACCATTTGTAACGACTATTTTTGCGATGACTCCCGGAAAGGTGATAGAGTTTTTTGTTTGGCAACCTTTCACATACATGTTTTTACATGATGTAGCACCGACACACATTTTATTTAATATGCTCGTGCTCTGGATGTTAGGTTCGGAACTTGAAGGCCATTGGGGTTCAAGATTCTTTACTTTGTATTACTTCGTTTGTGGCGTCGGTGCGGCTCTTATATACGTGCTGGTATCTACACTCTACGGACTTACAAGTGGGAACATGCAATCGATGTTTATGCCGGTGATAGGGGCCTCAGGCGCGATATTTGGTCTTATGCTCGCGTATGCAATTATTTTTGGTGAGCGCATCGTCTACTTTATGTTCGTGTTTCCAATGAAGGCACGTTTCTTTATTATGATTTTAGGTGCGGTCGAGCTCGTGATGATCCTAAACAACGGTATTATAGGTGGTCGGGTGGCGAACCTAGCCCACTTGGGCGGAATTATCTCGGGTTTTCTATTTCTGATCTTTTGGACGCGTTGGAATCGAAATCGCACGCAACGACAAGCATCAAAGGCTGGACGCAAACTGAGGCTTGTAGTAGACAACAAGGACACGCCCAAAGGCCCTCGATATTGGAATTAAAGACACTGGAATTAAAAGGAGACAATCATGGCATTAGATAAAGATCTTAAATTGCTAAAATATGATGTACGCATTCAAGAGTGGAGCGTTCGCAACGGTCAATTAAAGCAATCTGAAATCGATTCGCACCTTAAAGAATTACCTGACGTTGCAAACAATGCTGTGTCTCTTAATCTCGAAGATAAAAACGAAACTCACTAAGCTCTAAAGACCGCGCGTGCGCTAACTCCATGTTTTAGCGCATCGCTTTGATTCTGAGTCTTCCAACAAAAAACTAAACTCATTTATCTCCATTGAAACCTGGCTTGCGGTAAGGGTTCGACATTCCTTTTCGAATATCTCTTCTTCTTGTAATTGCTTTCGGCCGCAGGTTGTCTTCGGATTGCATTACTTGATCGAAAGCAATTAAGAGAAAGCTTGCCAGGCTTGCATAACGCAACCCGGATACACCCGTGCACGACGCAAACTACAAGAAGAAGAGATATTCGAAAAGGAATGTCGAACCCTAGCTCAATTTTAAGTATTTCAATGGAGATAAATGAGTTTAGTTTTTTTGTGTGCGCTCAATGTGAGTCATCGGAATAGTACGTAAGTTTAATTTGCAGCGGCAGAAGCGCGTGTTGTTTGGAGAGTGGCTTGGAGGCCTTCTGCATTTTCTACGGCGGCCCACTCTTCGCCTACGATTTTGAATTGATTGTCGGCTTTTTCAACTAAGTACAAAATTTTCTCGCCGAAGTCTGTGTGTTGGTCAGAGTTGTAGCCTTGAAGGGCGCGAATCACGACTTTTCCTTTTGAACGATAAATAACCGGCTCAGAAAAATGAACCGCAATCTTTTGGTATTTCTGATTGAGGTTATCTTTATATGCGCGCCATTTGTTTTTAGTCATTCCTAAGGATTTAAAACCTTCATCGTAGTACTCGATGTATTTATCTAAATTTTTTGATTCCCAAGCTACGCGCCAGTCTTCAAAAATTTTATGAAGGGCTTGGCTGGTCGTTTTGGATGTTTCTTCAGGAACCATGGCCATGCTGTCCAATATAATAATAGGTGTAGCTCCTAATTTAATGTACTGGCTAATATCTGCGATCGCGTCATTACGCAAAACCACACATCCGCGAGAACCTCTTTGTAATGAAACTGTGTCGGGTACGGCGTGGAGCCAAATGCCGTTTCCGGTTTTGCCTTCCATCTGGTCAAAAAGATTTGGATAGTTGGTCGTAAAGGCTTTTTTTCCGTACTGAGAAAAATCAAGATTAGAGCCTTCCATCATGTTCATTAAAAAATAAATACCTTCAGGCGTTTTGTAATCTCCGCTTGAAACTTTAGGGCCTTCTTTTCGCCCTAGGTCTGAGGGATACTCAGTAACTTTAGCAATCCCACCTGTCGTTTTGGACCAAACAGTTAAGAGCCGTTTAGATTTGTCTACAATAAGGGCCGTTTTAGAAAAATACTGACCGTCGCCAAGCTGCACTAATGCAGCGGGGAGTTCTCCAGCTTGTGCAAAAGAAAAGACAGAGGAAGGGGCCATCGCGACTAGGCTTAATAAAAAAAGATGTCTCGTTTTGAGATATTTATTATGGAACATTTTGGTCACTCTCTATTTTGTCGGAAGAGTGTGACATTCTGTCAAGTGTTCATACAGATAAAGTGCAGAGTGTGGAGAAAAATGCGAAATATGCTGCCTATTTGGCTGGGGAAGCTCAAGACCATGGTCCTAAGTCCGATAAGTCTAGTAAGAAGCTACTAGCGGAGTTGGTTATGGCAGATGAAGCAAAAAAAGAATCCACCGGTGCACCAAAAGTAGGCATGGGTGCAAAAATCGCAAAGCTATTGCCGGTGATTTTTATTGTCGTCAACTTGGCGGTTTCAGGCGCAGGAATTTATTTTGTATTTCTCTCGACAGTTGGTTGGAAGTATCCCGTGATGACAGAAGAGCAAGAAGCTGAGGCTCTTCCTCATGAGCGTGAGAAGCGCGACAATTCACCTATTATGTACACTCTTGATAAATTCACCGTGAACTTAGATGGCACACCTAAACGTTTTATTCAGACAGAGATCAGTCTTGAAATGTTAGATGAAAAAGGTTTCGAAGAGGTTGTAACTCTTGGTGCTCAAGCTCGGGATGCAATTGTACGCTTACTAAATGCCAAAACATTTACAGATATCGAAACTATTCAGGGTAAACTTTTTTTGAAAGATCAAATCGCGATGACACTGAACCAACTTCTTAAAAAAGGGGTTGTGCGAGGCGTATATTTTTCTGACTTCTTAGTTCAATAAAGTGCGAACTTAGAAACCTTATAAACAGCTAAATTGGATTTTGGATAAAAAAAAGCTGCCTTGGAGGGGACCTTGGCAGCTTTCTAAGAGAAACTTTATTCGGATAATCGTGGGGCGATTATCCGAGGGGATATTCAATTCACTCCCTGACTACTTAAGCAACACCCGTGCCAGTGTTGTAAAATTTATTTTATGTCGTTAAAATTAAAAATATGTTTCTAGTTTTAATTACTTAATGCGACGAATTAAAATTTAGTTGTGGGTTACTCGAAATTGAATGGGTTAGTTCCATTTTGGGGCGATTGATGTGCGTTATTTACGCAGATATTAATAATTAATCAATACCTTCAAAGCTTTAGTTAAGTTTTTAGTAACAGGTTCCAAAATAGAACCAGCTCCCGTCATGATACCGGCAGGCCTTGCAAGCCACCGCCGCTCGGTTCACACTAATTGTTCGAGGTAACAACATGAAACTTAGCATCTTTTTATTCGCAATTCTATTTTCTGGCGTCTTTTCTTATGCCGCTGAAAATTCGACCACGAAGGCTCAAGATAAACCAGCGTCAGATTCCGGTATTCACTTAAACGTGGAGAAATATAAACTTCCAAATGGTTTGACGGTTGTACTTCATTCAGAACGTTCAGTGCCCGTAGTGAGCTATCAAACGTGGTTTAAAGTGGGATCCAAAGACGAAGAGCCTGGATACACGGGTATCGCACATTTATTTGAACACATGATGTTTAAAGGGGCAAAGCGATATACGAACAATGATTTTGATAAAGTATTAAGGGCTACGGGCGCAACGTACAATGCGTTTACCAGTCAAGATTACACTGGCTATTATATTGATTTGCCATCTGATAAATTAGAACTTGCCATAGATCTTGAATCGGATCGTCTCGAATTTCTTCAGTTAACAGATGAGAATCTCACCAGTGAGCGCGAAGTTGTTAAAGAAGAACGTCGCTACCGCCTTGATAACAGTATAATGGGAAAATTATACGCCGAAACCTTTGCCGCTTTTTTTACCGCAAATTCCTATATGTGGCCCGTTATTGGTTTTATGGAAGATTTAAATACGATCAATCTCCAAAAGTGTAAGGAGTTTTTTAAGCAGTACTACTCTACTAACAATGCTGTCGTTGTGGTCGCGGGAGATTTTGATTCGACTCATGTAAAAAAACTTATAGAAAAATACTATGGTCATATGAAGCCGAGTGAAATTCTTCGGCCTACCCAAAAATCCGAGCCGCCTCTTACCCAACAACGCCGTAAAGTTATAGAAAAAGACATTCAAACAGAAGTTTTCGCTTTAAGTTATGGTGTGCCCGCGCAGGGAAGTGAAGAGGGTTACGCGTTTGATCTCTTAGCGAATATTTTATCTGAAGGCACCTCAAGTCGTTTGTATAATAAAGTGGTTCGAGAGGCGAAACTTGCAGATGCGATCAGTGCCATGAATTACAGCCTCATGCACCATGGGTTATTTATGTTCACGGTGAATATGAAAAGCTTAAGTTCGGTGAATGACCGTGACAAAGTTCTCGACATTATTGAGGGTGAAGTTTGGCGTGTTAAAAATCAGAATATAGCGGCCGAAGAATTAGAAAAATCGAAAACATTTGTCATGAAGACATATGTGGATGGATTAAAAACCATCAATGGACGAGGTCGATTGCTCGCGCAATCAGAAGTGTACTACGATGACTACTCGAGAATGTTTTCAGATCTTGAAAAATACAATAAAGTGACCGCTGAACAGATTCGTACGGTCGCTAAGAAATTTTTAAACAAAAATCAATCAAGTTTGGTAGTCGTCACCCGCCCGCAGTCTAAAAAAACTGCTGCGCAGACTCAACCAACGAAAACATTTTAAAATAGGTATAGGATATTAAATGAAAAATGTAATTTTATCGATCTTTGTGGTTTTCACACTCGTCAACTGCACCAGTTCTTCAAAAAAAAATAATGCGGCGATAGGTTTTCAGCCTCGGGCAAGTGAAGAGTTCCAGTTGCCTAATGGCCTTAACGTTTTACTCGTACAGGATAAAAGTTTGCCTTACATCTCGTACAATATGTTATTTAAAACAGGCGGAAGTGCTGATCCGACCAATGAATCAGGGTTAGCTAACTTAACAGCCGGACTTATTGAAAAAGGCACTAAAGGCAAATCCGCAAACATGATCGCTAATAAATTAGGTCAATTTGCGGCTGATTTTAATGCGGATGTACATCGCGATTATACGATGTTTCAAGTGGGCACCCTTTCTAAGTTTCAGGTCGAATTATTAGACCTGTTTGCGGAAGTGATAACACAACCTTCGTTTCCGGAAAGTGAAATCAAAATGCTCAAAAATCAAATTGGCTCTGCGCTAGCCAAAATTTCGGATAATCCCAATGCGTTTGCAGATCGAATTATGGACCAATATATTTTTGATGGGCACCCTTATGGTCAGCCTGTATCTGGGCGCTTGCGAAGTGTGAGTGTACTTACGAGACAAGATCTATTGTCATTTTATTCGTCATACTATCGGCCCAACAATGCTATTTTGGCCGTAGTCGGAAATTACGATGAAAATATAAAAAAAATTATAGAAACCAAATTTGGAAAGTGGGAATCGGGCACGGCCGCTCCAATAAAACTAGAGGCCCCCAAAACGGTTGAGCAAACGACGATTCGAATCGTAGACAAACCCGAGATCGTACAAACGCAAATTCGCATCGGGCAAATTGGTATTCCTCGCAACCATCCTGATTATTTAAAATTGAGAATCGCAAATTCCATTTTAGGTAGCGGATTTTCGAGCCGACTCGTAAGCCGTGTTCGCGATCAACTTGGACTTACGTATCATATTTCAAGTCAGATCGATGCTTTGATGAATACAGGATCGTTTGAGATAAAAACATTCACTAAAAACGAAACGGCAGGACGGGCCATTCAGGAAACTATTTCGACTTTTAAAGAATATTGTACCAATGGGGTGAGCGAATCCGAAGTTCAAGAAGCTAAAAGCTTTATGGTGGGACAATTCCCACAAGTTGTGGAAACGGCTGAAGCCTGGGCTCAAAATTTACTTATTTTACGCGTGTACGGTATACCCGACACGTATTTAACAGAATTTAAGGCTAATGTTATGAGTATTACGGCGAGTGATGTAAACGCCGTGATTAAAAAATACTATACGCCTAGCAAGCTTAAGATCGTCGCATTCTCTACGGCAGATAAGATTTCTGAGCAGTTAAAAACTGTCGGTAACGTCGAAATTCAAAATTTTAAAGATTATCAATGATTGAGCGGAAAGGCTGAAGCTTTGACTTTAGCCTGGGTATTCGTGGATTGATTTTGCGGCGTATGATTTTCAATGTTTGCTGTATTCGCAAGTCGTTCTGACAAAGAACGAATATCACCTTGTAGAAATTTAACTTCGTTTTTTAAGCTTTGTACGTCTTTACGGAGTTTATCTGTTTTGGTAAACCAAGAAAAAACCTCACGTAAAGCAAAACTGAAAACAATTAAGCACGCCGTGCTGATCACAGAAATCATGCCGACATTTGAAAAGTTATCAAATAGAAATCTTTTAAACTCTGCGATCTGTTCCAACATCATGCTCCAGTGTCTAGTTTGGCATATAGGGCTTCGTCAATGACGTTTTCTTAAGTGTACGAGGTTAGGTCTTTTTTCGTTTCTTAATGAAAATATAACCACCTATAGCGGCTAATAGAATGGCAAGGAGTAGGGCATTCTTTTTAGATCTGGAAGACCCCGTAGGTTCGTTTGGCAGCTCACCGTCGCCCATATCCATCGGAATACCCGACGCCGAGCCAATAATGCCTCCGGTGGAATTAGACGCATTCACTAAATTTGGAGCCGCAATCACGCGTAAACTCTGAATAGCTTTAAAAAAATCGTTACTGTATTTCGTATAATAACGTTGGTGAGCGCTAAACGTAACGAGAATGGCAATTTGCACTTTTATCGTCGCGAGATAGCGAGTGTAGTAATAGGGAACTTCGCTACCGAGATGCATGCCATCGACCCAGGCGTGCCCCGAAATCTGCATTTGTTTCACTTGTTTAATTTGCGACATTACAGGTTTACCGTCAGCGCCCGTAATCGCTTTAGGTGTTTTTAAGTAATTTTCATACTGCGCCAACGAGTCAGTAGGGCCAACTTCTTTAGCGGTTAAAATAATGACCGCTTCGCGGTTTGCTCCAGCGGCATCACTCCGACAAATCCATTCGGTTTTATCTAGCGAGCAGCTCCACTGATCGGGAAGTTCAAAGCTGATATAACTATTGGTAAACAGTTTGGCGAAAGCCGGTTGCGAAAGAATAAAAGCAAAAATAAAAAAGCCAAGGCTCTTCAAAGATGTCTCCCTCAGAAATGTATGAACCCGTCTTAATTTTAGTCTGGGAATCGAGTGGAGTGAAAGAAAAAAGAACAACTCTGCTTAAAGTAGGAGCTTTGCTAATCAATCATGGGCTTTTGCCCAGGACTTCCGCCTTTAGAAGCATAGGGTAGAGGCGTTAAATTTGGAAGACTATAAGAATCGCTTATGTTATGGTTAAGACTATGAATTTTCAGCAGCTCAATACTTTTTGTACGGTTTTAAGTGAGCGCAGCATGACCGCCGCCGCTCAAAAACTATTCCTGACTCAGCCTGCCGTCAGCCAGCAAATTCGGGCACTCGAGGACGACATTGGTGTGGAACTTTTTGTTAGAGGCTCACGAACAATGAAGCCGACGCCACAGGGACAATTACTCTTCGAATACGCACAAAAAATACTACATCTTATCGAACAGGCCAAGGTGGCGATCCAAACAATGGGCGCTGAAGTAACAGGACCATTGCGTATAGGAACGATTAACTCTATCGGTTTACATCTTATTGGTCCGGTGTTTAGTTTGTTTTTAAAAAATAATAAGAACGTAAAAGTACAATTGCATTATGCCTCAGGATTAGAGCTCCTTCGCCTTCTCGAAAGAGGCGAGCTCGATTTGGCCGTGTTGCCTGATATGTCTAAAGAGTACAGTGCGAATCCTCAAGATTTTAACAAAGAGTTAATTTCTAAAGATGAAATGTGGTTAGTCACTGCGGGCAGTGATCGTGAAGCGCCAACCCATACGAATCTTTTAGAATATTCTAAAAGACAGATTGTGCTTCTAACAGATCAGTATCCAGGGTTTGAAAATCACGTGCAACGTGAAGTAAAGCGTATGGGTGGGTTTATGCGGCCTGTATTTGAAAGCTCAAATGTAGGAACACTAAAACGTGTGATCGAAAGCGGACTGGGTTGGGGTTTTCTTCCGCGACATAGCATCAGAAAACAGGTGCAGTCAGGACGACTCCGCAAAGTGGGCGTAGAAAACTTAAATTACATTGTAGATTTGTACTGTTACTGGCCAAAAAATCAGTCTATGGCAAAAGCCTCTGAGGTTTTTTTAAAAGCTTTGCAACAACAAGCGAGTATTGGATTATAAAAATCTAAAGCATTTGAAAAAAAGCATAGAGCATATGTCAAAGACATGAAGGCAAGAGCTGGTCGCATTGGGCCCATTATTTTTTTCATATGCCGCTGATCATTCTTAGCAAGTTCGGGCGAGTTTATTTTTTGAGACCGTAGGCTTAAGTATTTTCTGCGGAACGGGCTTTGAAATAACTTTTTTTGAAGCCATTGCGTTCTGAGATAAGAATATTGAACTTACAAATAAAATAACTAAATAAAATATTAGATTGTACGTTTTTAAATCCGAATTCCTTTTCATGGTTTCTCGCCTTCGTTCAATCTGAACTCCTTCTACATTTCTCATTCCAAAATCCTTTTGAAATAATAAAAAGACTTTAACTTATGTGTCCAAACACCACCATTTAATTAAAATTTACGAAGTCATAAGTAAAAAGAATAGAAGAGGGGAGGGGCCTATTGCCAATGGGAATGATCGCAGATCAAAAATGTTCTTTTAAAGCTACTTATGTAGCAGAAGGTTTATTTTGACGGGCTGTGAGACCTGTGGGTAACCTTAAGGAATGAATACAAAAATTCTTCCGCAATCCAATAGTTTAACTTCGGGCTCGACATTGTGGGTACTTCCTCAACCCGATGTGAGCCGCTGGTCCGTTAAAATGGATTGGTACATGGGTGGGCTAATTACAAATGCGGAACAACGAAAGCCTCAAACGATTTCTTCAAGTCTTAGTAAAATTTTAATCGACGAAGACATTACGCTCCCGATAAACCATACAAATAAAAATGCGCCACTTTTAATTATGAGTGAGTTTTTGTTGCCGAATAAAAAAACTTTGATCCTGGATTACAATGGTAGCGTAAAAGATTGGACGACCGCTTTAGTCAAGGTTTGGTCGCAATTGAAATCACCGACGATTCGCGTTTTTTTACCTTCCACCGTTAAAGCAGCCCACTTTCTTGAACAACTTCCTGATATGAAATTTGAAGAGCATGAAGACGCCCTCCATATGACTGTCGTGGATGATAAGCCTGAGATGATATGATTGGATCCAATACGATATATATTTTATCTGATGGAACGGGCGAAACAGCAGCATCCATGGTTAAAGCCGCACTCGTGCAATATCACGACTACGAAGTTAATATTGTTCGGTGCAAAAATGTACGCTCTGAAGCGCAAATAGAAACGATCATCGATGAAGCTGCAGAAAAAAAAGGATTTATTGTTTATACTGTAGTGAGCGTCAGTTTACGTGCGTGTTTACAGGACCTTTCGAAAAAGAAAAGCGTTCTTGCTGTAGATTTGATTGGACCGTTGCTTGCGGGTCTGGATCAGTATTTTGAAGTTACCAGCTCGCACCCTGAAGCTGGGTTGCTTCGGACGGTGAACGAGGATTATTTTAAACGCATTGAGGCTATTGAATTTACAGTTAAGCATGATGATGGCAAAGAGGTTCGTTACCTTGATCAAGCCGATATTGTACTTGTTGGGATCAGTCGCACAAGCAAAACGCCGCTCTCGATTTTTCTAAGCCATAAGGGATGGAAAGTTGCCAATATACCTTTGGTTTTGGGCGTACCTGTTCCAGAAGAATTATTTAAGATTGATCAGCGTAAAATCGTGGGCTTAGTTATCGATGTCGAAAAGCTGTCGCGTATTCGACGAAACCGACTTGATAAATTTGGTGACTCGGCCGGAGAGTACGCCGCTGTTTCACATATTCAACGCGAGATTGAATATTCATTTGAGTTATTTAAAAAAAATAAACGTTGGCCAGTTTTTGACGTAACCGAGCGAGCGCTTGAAGAAACTGCTGCCGAGATCATTCGTCTCGTGAGCTCGCGAATGGGCATCAAAGGCGACCGTGTTCTTTAATAAATGCATTTAAAAATAGGTTTGCCTATATCCATTGGTTCAACGTAGCATTAAAGAATATGGCATTTGTTAAACGGATACTCGTACTTGATTTACGGTCTTTGGCACTTCTAAGAATCGGCCTTGGAGTTATGCTGTTGGTTGATGCCATCCAACTTCTTGGCGATGTTCGCGCTTTTTTTTCTGATGACGGTATATATCCGCGAGCAGCGCTACTTGATTTAGATCGTAACCAGTGGGGTTGGTCGCTTAATCTTATAAATGGCTCAACAGAATTTCAGACGTTTTTAATTCTGTGTTTAGCGGCGGCCGCAATTTCTTTTGCGATCGGATTTCGAACTAAAGTTTCAGGCGTTGTGTGTTGGGTGTTACTTGTTTCTATACTTATAAAAAACCCTCTTATTACTCAAGGGGGGGATGTTGAACTTTGTGTTATCCTTTTTTGGTCCTTGTTTTTGCCTATTGATCGCGAGTTCTCTTTAGAATCTTATAAGTTTAATTCAAACTCATCGTTACAGCACTTCAGTCTTTGTGGTGGCTGTTATATTTTGCAGATAGTGTGTGTTTATTTTTTTGCAGCTCTTCTTAAGAGCCCAGTTGAATGGCGAGAGGCAGGTTCTGCTATTCACCTTGCATTTAACGTGGATCAATTAGCCACACCTTTTGCTAAATGGTTGCTTCAGTTTCCTGACCTATTAATCGCATTGACTAAAATAGCTTGGTATTGGGAAGCATTGGCGATCGTATTTCTTTTGATACCTTTTTTTTCAGATTACTTTAAACTTTTTTTTGTATTTGGTACTCTTGCGTTTCATTTTGGAATAGCGCTCACTTTAGCCATAGGTAACTTTCCGTTTATCTCAATGATCTGTGTTTTGGGATTGCTTCCTTCGTTGTTTTGGAAGTTTATTTTACGCTCTCATTTTGTTGAAGATACATTTATTTCAAATCATGACGTGGGTTGGAAAAAACAGCTGCTGTGTAGTGTTCTTCTTATATATGTTGTAGTGTGGAATATCGACCGTTTGCCTGAGCGAGCGCCGATAATGCCTTCGTCCATTAAAGGTCTTGGGGTAGCCACTAAATTGGAGCAAAGGTGGAATATGTTTGCGCCTTACCCTCTTTTAGATGACGGTTGGTATGTTATTCCGGGGCAACTCGAAGACGGAACTTCTGTTGATGTGTATAATATGCAAATGAGATCATCTGTATATGATCGGCCTGAGGATATTAGTAGAACATTTCAAAATTTTCGATGGCGTAAGTATTTTGCAAATCTTTATCAGACTCGCTATTCGAAACATCGACTTTACTATGCTAGGTACTTGTGTCGGCTTTGGAATCAAAAAATGGTGACATTCTCGCGGCTTAAATCTTTTAAAATTTTATATATGTTAGAACGCTCGCGTGCGGTAGGTACGCCTGAAGAAATCAAAGAACAGACGCTTTGGGTGCATCAGTGTTTTTAGAAGAACAAAATTTAACCTGTGTTACGCTCAATGAAGTCGACGTTGTTTGAAGGCGATTTATTTGTAGAAGACCGATTGTCTTTATCTTGCCCAATAAACGGATAGCATTGCTGTGCTAAAGCTGTCTTAGTCATATAATTTTTTTCGTCAATTCCAAATTTAAGCGGAGTTTTTGAAACTTGAAAAGTTCCAAAAAGAACATCCCAAATTACAAAAACAGATGAAAAGTTGGAAAGGTTGTTATCGGGAGTGTGGTGGACAGCATGGAAGTTGGGTGTGCTGATGAAATATGCCCAGATTGGAAATTTATCTTTAGGATAATCAATATTCGCATGGCTCCAATGTGAGATATTAGGAAGTAAAATTGCATAAGGAATAAGTGCGAAACTATCGATACCTAAAAATGTTAGGATCGCCCATGTAGGTAAGAGATGTACAAAAAAAGCATCTAAGACATGGACTCTGCTTGAGGCGAGAACGCTGAGCTCTTCTGTTGCATGGTGAAGTTTATGAAATTGCCATAAAAAATCCACTTTGTGCATAAGACGATGACAAAAATAGGTTTTGAAATCTAGGGCAACAGCGACAAGAATGGCCTGTTGCCAAATAGGAACATGATTTTGACTCAAACTCCATGGAACAGGTGTTATAAATTTTGTTAAAGAGGCGGCTACAAGAAAAAATCCGACAGTAAAAGATTTGCTCACCAATAAATGAAAGGCACTTTTAATATTGTCGTCGCTTGTCCATTGGTAACGGGTTCGAGGAAGTATCTTTTCTAATATTGCAATTCCATAGAATACAAATAGCGTAAATAAACCTTGGGGCTTAAAAGGCACAGCGGGAAGCGCCATGATGCCAATCAATACTAGGCCAGTAATAATACGCTGAGTCCTAACATTAGAAAAAATCTTGGGAATTATTAGTAAAAGAATAATTGCGGTTAGATAGAGAAGAATTTTAAGTATCATATGAATCGCCATCCCACTTTAGTCGTATCGACTCAAAATAAGAAAATCTTGAATTTTAAATATTGAAAGTGGCTTTTAATTTTGAAGCTTTATGAAAAAGTCCCATAGCAATGTAATGTTGGGACTCGGATATTGATTCTATGACTAGGGCAGATGCTGATTAATAATCAGCATCAAGCTCGCCTCCGCCACTATCGGCGCCTCCGCCACTATCAGCGGCGCTGCCACCACTATCAGCGGCGCTGCCACCACTATCAGCGGCGCTGCCACCACTATCAGCGGCGCTGCCACCACTATCAGCGGCGCTGCCACCACTATCAGCGGCGCTGCCACCACTATCATCGGATCCGCCACCACTATCATCGGATCCGCCACCACTATCATCGCTTGAAGGTGGAGCTGGAGGTGGAGCTGGAGGTGGACCACACGGCCCTGAACCACAACTACCAAATATGAACTCTCCGTTGCCGTTAACAAGGCCGGCTGCAAGCCAATCTCGTTGATAATCTCTGCCGTTGTCTCCAATACACGCATTCGCCCAAATGTTATTTCCGCAAGGATCTTCTGGTTCTTCGGGGGGAGGGGGTGAACTTGGTGGAATAATCGGCGCGATAACAATGGCCGGAGGAGGAGGAGGAGGTGTAATCGGAGGAGGCGTCGGTGGAGTTACACTGCAAGGAAGACAATCCCTGCCGCACGCATCTTTAATTCCACAGGCTTTACAATCGGAGACCTTCGGAGGACCTGCCTGAGGAATTGCTGTGAGATCAACAATAAATTCTTTGTTTTTAGGCAAGCCGAGGTTTCCTGCCGTGTCGACAGTCGTAACAGAAAATCGATAATATGTTTCAGCTGCCAATTTGGAAAATGAAATGTGAAAATCTACACCGGTCGTACGCTGAATAGACGTAGTCCCGGTTTGTCCTGGAAATAATAATCCTGGGCATGGAATCCATCCGGAATCCCAAACAGTTGGAAACAGAGTTTCGCCCCGACAAACCGGCAAGCTACCGCCTTCAGTTGAAGAAAAATTCACATCAAAATCAGTTGTACGGGTTCTACAAACTGTTGGTGGAGGAGTCAGTGCAAGCGAAGAGCCGGCACCAACCGGAATAGGATCAGAAATCGTAACAGTCGAATTATTCATATGATCCGCAACATGTGCGTAATTAGCTTGAGACGTACATGCTTTTTGTGTCGTTCCATCCTGATATTGAACCGTAATCGTGACCAAGTATTGAATATTAGAGTTACCACCGAAAACAAGGTAGCGTTGAGATGGGTCAGCAGATCCCATAGGTGCTGATCGAAACGGTTTGACACCTGCATCTATCAACGCGCTTCCATCGATAGTTTTTGGTTCGATACGAATAAAGGTATTTCCGTTTGATAAAGTTGTGGGTTGACTCATCACTTCAAGAGGAAGATTTGTTCCTAAGTAAGCGACTCCTGGCGTTCCTGTGTAGAGCGCAGGATTAGAGTTATATAGAGCCTCAACATAAGTGGTTGAACCTAAAATCAGATGGCTATTTGTAACTCTACCTATAGAATTAAGAACAGCTTTCCAATCATTTGAAATGGGGTCTCCCCAAAAGCCGTCTCTAGCCGTGGCAGGCAATTTAGCTAAAAAAGCATTTAATTGTGCCGGCGCAACAGCGGTATAGAAAGCCTGTTCTCCACCAACGGAATCCAAATAGACAGGCAATACATTATCTCGCGATCCAGCCGAATTAATTTGATCGATCACACTTTGTGCATAGGTATTACACTCAGACATGTTGCCGAGTTTAATTGTTGCAATCTTTTGTGAGACGGTGAATTGCGAAACGCTAAATCCGACGATGACCAAGACGCCCATCGCCACCATAACTTCTGGTAAGCTCATGCCTTTAATATCTTTAAAATATTTTTTTAGCAAATTACACCACCATAAATATTTGAAACCTACGGTTTCTGAGTTTGTTAACCTTCAGTTTTGTATTCAACTAAAACCCAAGAACCAAAGGTTTAGCTCTTCTCAATAATATATATCGGAAAAAAACGTTTAAAACTTAATCACTTAATATGTGTCTCAAATTGAGACACAAGCTAAAAATAAAATTGATTTTTTGATAAAAATTAATATTTAAGAGCGGATTTAAGAGTCAAATAAACGATTCTGACGAGCCACTTGATCCAAAATGCCATTTATAAAGGCTGCAGATTCTGCGTTGCCGAAAGTTTTACCTATTTCGATGGCTTCGTTAATTACGACTTTTGGCGGTACGTCTCGGTTTTCGAATAAAAGTTCGTAAACTGCGATTCGAAGGGTGTTTCGGTCGACGCGGTCCATTCGTGACATTTTCCAATGAGGACTATGTGATTGAATTGCACTGTCAATGGCGGTTTGATGTTCAACCACACCAAACGCGATCTTTTCGCAGTACTCAAGTACGTTTTCTTGAGGACGAAAATTTGAAATAAAATGAGTGAATGAAGTTTTCATGTCAAAGCCTGGTTGGTATTCTAATTGAAAAAGAACTTGCAGCGCGAGTTCGCGTGACTGACGACGAATTGTTTGTGATGTCATAATTCAAGCCCTTCCCCATCGAGTTTTTTTAAAAATTCATCCAAATTGCTAAAGGTTCGGTGGACACTTGCAAAGCGTACATACGCCACGTGATCGACCTCTTTGAGTTCTCCTAAAACGCGATTTCCGATTTGAGACGCTGGGATTTCGGTATGCCCATTTTTAAGAACCCAATTACTCACGGACTCTGCGATCGATTCGATTTTGCTCTTTGTTACAGGGCGCTTTTGGCAAGCCGCACGAATACCGTGCAAAATTTTCTCTCTAGAAAATGTTTCGGTTCGACCATCTTTTTTAATCACGGTGGGTAATAAAACGATTAATGATTCCTGAGTGGAGAAGCGATTTTTACACTGGAGGCACTCACGGCGTCTGCGGATGACTTCTCCTGACTTTTGGGCGCGTGTTTCAACTACGCGATCAGTTTGTGCTCCACAATACGGACACTTCATAAGAACCTCAAAATTAAAAGAACGAGGTGTGAGGTGTAGGGTACAACCGTAAGTCCGTCAAGTGTCCGAAATTTGTTGTGGGGACCATGGACTTTCTGCATCATTTGGTGGTAAGGACGGGATTAGATTTTAATATATAGTTTGGGTTTTACCCAGGTCGCAGTATTTCTGGGAGGTTTTTAATGAAGTTTTATAAAGTTCTCGCCTGTTTCGGATTAGGTCTTATTATCGCAAGTTCGGCTCATGCAAAACGAATCGAAATTCAAAATAATGAAACTAAAGAAGAAGTTGAAGAAGAAACTTCTGCGCCTACCGGTCGTGGAGAAGCGACAAAGTATTTTTCAAAATCCCGCCGAAGCCCAGCCGCCGCGGGCTCGCGTGATCATTATTTAGGAATTCACGTTGGCGGATTTATGAGCTCTGAGTCTTACGTTTGGGGCAGAGAAGAAAAGGCCGAAGACATTGGCAAAATGAATATTGGTGTTACATACCGTATGGGCGAATGGATTAATGCGGCTGATTTTCTCCTTCGTGGCGATTTTATTAGTTACGAAGTGGATGAAGCTAAACCTTTGAAACTCAGCGTGATATTTGCTGCTGCTTTTCCAGATTCGAACAGTCGCTTTCCTTTGTATTTTGGAGCAGGAGTTGGTCCTGGTATCTTCTTTAAACAGGCTAAGAATGAATCGCCAGTGTCTTTAGATTACCAACTCTTCGGTGGTTTGCGATTTTTCGACGTCATTGAGAGTGTTGGATTTTTTGGCGAAGCCGGACTAAAAAATCATTTTAATCTTCTGAGCGATGGACAATTTAATAGCGTATTTTACTCGGTAGGAGCTCTGTTTACATTTTGAAGCTCCATCGTCATCTCGTTCTTGAAGTTATATCGATTCTTAAAGCTATTTTTAGTGATGGCGTTTATTCAGATAAAGCCATCGAGGCGGCACTCAAATCACATCCTAAATGGGGAGCCCGCGATCGTCACTTTGTGGCCGAAACTGTTTACGAATCGGTGCGATGGTGGCGACGTATTTGGTCGTGCCTGGGCATTAAAGCCAATACGAAATCAGAGTCTTTATTTTTATTTATCGCCGCTCTTTGGGTTGTAGAAGATAAAGACATTCCAGATTGGCCAGAACTCAAAAATCTAGATGTTCAATCTATCAAAACGCGATGGCAACAAATGGACAAATCTTCGGCTGATTATCATGCTGTACCCACGTGGTTGCATGAACTGGGGCAGCAAGAGTTAGGCTCACAATGGATCGCGGCGATTGAAGGTTTAAACCGCAAGGCAGATGTGGTTTTAAGAGCAAATACGCTCAAGACAATTCCTAAAGCGTTAGTTGACACTTTAAAAACCGAACTCATCGAAAGCGAAACGCTCGAAAATTATGCCGAAGCTGTGCGCCTTTTAAAACGCGCCAACGTATTTCGTACAAATGCATTCAAAGATGGGCTCTTCGAAGTTCAAGATGCGGCTTCGCAAAAAGTGGTCGCAATGTTAGAGCCCCAAATGGGCGAGCGAGTGATTGACGCGTGCGCCGGAGCCGGGGGAAAGTCCTTACATTTAGCGGCTCGTATGAAAAATAAGGGCAAAGTCATTTCGCTCGATATTCATGAACACAAACTTGAAGAATTAAAAAGGCGCGCCCGTCGTAACAGCATTGATATTATCGAAACCCGTGTCATTGATACAAATAAAACGATCAAACGTTTGGAACAAACAGCCGATGCCGTACTTTTAGACGTACCTTGTACTGGCTTAGGCGCTCTACGACGAAATCCTGATACTAAGTGGAAGCTTCGTCCAGAAAATTTAACTACGCTTTTAGAAACTCAAAAACAAATTCTGCAAGACTATTCTAAAATGGTAAAGCCAAACGGAAGAATGGTGTACGCGACTTGCAGCATTTTACCTTCTGAAAACGAAAAACAAGTACAAAACTTTATTAAGACAAATCCAAATTGGACACTCACCCAAGAGCACCGCGAATGGCCACACATTAATGGATTCGACGGCTTCTATATGGCGCTGCTCAAAAATAATTAATTTCTAATTTTCTGACTTCATTGAGATCAACTCTATGAATGAAGAGCTCTCTTTTTTCTTTCTATGTTCGTAAATCAGGGCGCCCCTCCGTGGGCGCATGAGCGCGCTCTCGCGGCCATCGTGGCCGCGAGTGGACTATGCGTCCACCGCGCGCTCAATCCTGATTTACGAACATAGAAAGAAAAAAGAGAGCTCTTCATGTCTACTTTAGAAACATCTCAATGAAGTCAGAAAATTAGAACTTAATTACTTTTGAATGACAGGTGGGGATTGGGAGTCAGATGGGGCCGTGTCGGAGTGTAGAAGCGATTTGATTTTAGGTGTGCGAAGGGTGATGTTGGGCATTGTGAGGAGGTTGCATAAGAGGGCACCGAATCCATAGAGGTAAAACCTAGAAGAGTCTTTTAGGATGAAGCCGTAATAAAAGCCGATCATGATAAAAATTTCGTTTGTAAAAAGAAAGAGGGCGTACAGGGCAGAGAGCTGGCCCAATTGGCCTAATGTCGGATTTTGAAGTCCTAAGACGACTTTTTTAATCTTTATTTGTAACCAAAATGAGAGTGCCAGGCTGGCGCCGATGAGTACATTAATAATGGTGTCGGCCGTCGAAGTAATAACAAGTTTTTGATCTTGCCATTCTTCGGATAGAGAAGCGCCAACGAGTAGTAGCATAATGACCGACGATGTGAAACCGATCCATATAAACCAGTTTGTGCGATTAAAGTAAGACTGATCTGTATCCATGTTTGTTTGCTTAGCGTGATTTGACCGCATAATTTTTAACGGCAGATGTTTTTTGAGTAAGAGGGTTAATTAACACCGAGGTGTTTTTGTAAATTCTCGGAGTGCGATAAAGATCGAGCATCGCTTGCCACTTGGGCGTAACTTGAAAACGATCTGGCCACTCGCTTTTAATCGCGTTGTGAAGCACGCGCGCGTGGCGACTCGACACCGTCGGAAAAATATGATGTTCGACATGATAACCAAAATGAAGGCTCAAAAATTCTAAAATCGGATGATTTGTAACCGTTACCGAATTAATCAAAGGGTCATTGACGTTGGTGAGAGGGCTTAAATTGTGATTGGTCGAAATATAGCTCATCACGGCGTAATTTTGAATGAAAAAAGGAATGACCCATACCCATAAAAGCGAGCCCACGCCACCAAACTTGACCGCAACCGCAAGAAACGAAAAGTAAAAAAAGATTTGCAATGCAAACTCTTTGTTTACGCGTTTATGATCAATGCCATCGTAAATGCTATTGCGAAACCGTAGATAGATTTGAGCGACAAACATATTAAAACTAAACCAGAAAAAGAAATAAGAATAGCTTCGAATGGTGCCAGCACCCGGTGTAAACGGAAACATAAAACGCATAAATTTAGAATGCTTATAAATTCGTGCGGTTGGAAAAGCGTCAGGATCTAAAATAAGACTTTGTGTATTTCCGTGATGAAGTTTGTTGTGCCAAAATTTCCAAAAAGTAATCGAAGCCATAAAAGGTGATAAGCAAATAAAACCAATAATATTTTGAATACGAGCATTACGAATGACACTTCCGTGCATAACTTCGTGACCAATAAATCCGAGCATGCCTAACGAAAATCCTAAAACTAAAGAAAGCAAAAGTTTAATGGGCCACACGGGTTGTATCCAGACTAAAAAATAAAAACAGAGCAAGGCCGCTGTCCAGTAGCCAAAAAAATATAAAATTTGAGACGGTACGGGCTTAAAAATTTTAGGATCCAATTTTTTTCTAAGAATCGCACCATAGTATGAAGATGGATAGAGCGTGGCTTTCGGCTCTGAAGTTTTATTTAATGGCGATTCGGGCAAGATTTCAGGAATAGTCATTGTGGAAGTCTCTAATCTTTTTAAAATGTCGTTTTGTGAAGGTGTATGTGCTGTGTCTGATGAAGTTTCATCAAGGGCTATAGGATATTGTAAAGTCATTGAAGGATCGTATAAAATTGAGGTGCGTAAAGCAATGTGGGTTTTTGAGATAGCATTTATAACGCATCTAGGCCATCACTTCATTTTAGCCTCGGTCCACAGCTGATCGATTTGATCGGCGGAAGAACCTAAATCTTTTAGAAATTCGAGTTTAGAGGCTCCAAGTTTCACTATATTCTGCGCTTTCAACGTCTTGTCTTTAATCTTCTTTTCTGCCGCTTTATTTGGTGAGGCATAACCCAGCTCTTCGGTGACTTTTGCTCCGATTACAGGATCCAAAAGATAATTAAGAAATGCATAAGCTAATTCTGTGTTGCGAGCTGATTTAGGAATAGCCAATGTATCCACCCAAACAGTCGCGCCCTCCTTGGGAACAACATAGCGAAGTTCGGGTTTCTTTTTGTTTATTTGAAAGGCATCTCCACTATAAATTTGCGCAATCCAAATATCACCAGAAAGAACATGTTGTTTAGGGTCAGACGAAAAAAGCCGTACAGAAGGTTTTATTTTTATAAGTTCAGCTTGTGCTGCTCTCAGATCATCTGTCTTGGTGCTATTGCAAGAGTGTCCAGCTGATCGTAACATGGCACCAAAAACTTCCCGAGAGTCATCTAATAGCGCAACTTTGCCTTTGTATTTCGGGTCCGCGAGTTGTTTCCATGACGTAATAGACTCTTTCACTAGTTTGGAATTGTAAATCAAACCGGTCGTACCCCAAGTATAGGGCACGGTATGTTTATTTTTAGGATCGTAAGGAGTATCGACAAATTCTTTGGCAATATTTTTTAGGTTAGGTAATTTTGAATGGTCTAAATCTACAAGATATCCACCTTCGACAAGTGCGCGAATCATGTAATCGCTGGGGATGATAACGTCGTACCCTTTTGCGCCGGATTGAAATTTCGCGAGCATTTCTTCGTTATTTGAAAAATTATCATATTTAATTTTGGCATTAAATTTTTTTTCAAAGGACTGAATCACCTCGCTCGGCATGTAGTCGCTCATAGCAAACAAATGCAGTGTCTGAGGGTCCGCTGCCGACGCATGGAGGACCATAAAAAGAATGGGAGTTATGAGTGCACAAAAAACTTTCATAACAATCTCCTATAAAGTCTGACGTGATGACTTTCCGGTTAAATAGGCAAGGCTCACAAATAGCACGCTCCCCATCAAGATTAAAGAGCTTAATGCATTGACCTCGGGTATGACGCCGAACTTTAACATGCTATAAATCTTCATAGGTAGAGTTGTGGCGTCTACACCCGCAGTAAAAAATGCGATAATAAAATCATCAAAACTTAAAGTAAAGACCATGAGCATACCTGAAATCAATGCCGGTTTTAACTGGGGAAGTGTAATTTGCATAAATGTTTTCAATTCACTAGCGCCCAAATCTGAAGCCGCTTCTTCTAAAAGAGCGTCCATTGCATGGAGCCGGCTGCGAACTTGGGCTGCGACGTAGGCCGCGCCAAAAGAGGCATGAGCTATGACGACCGAAAACTTGCCTAATGGTAAGCGAATAAAATCAAAAAAAGCTAGCAAAGCTAGGGCAATAACAATATCGGGAAACACGATCGGTAGGTTTGCAATTTTTTTTAAGAGCGATTTGCCTTTTATGTGCGAGCGAGACATGGACATACCTAAGGCTAATCCTAAAAAGCCGCTGATCCAGGTAGCAAAAAATGCTATAAAGAAAGAGTTGTAAAGCGATTCAAGAATAGATTCGTTATCTAAAAGTTTAAGATACCAATTAAAAGTAAAACCTAACCATTCGGCACCGCTATCAGCAATATTGAACGACATAATAATTAAAACCAACATCGGCAAAAATAAAAAACCATAAAGCAAAAGAGAAAAGCTAGCCCCGAGCCAAATCATAACTTCACCTGGTCTTCGTCTTTGTTCCATCTTTCAAAAATGACTAACACGATAAAAATAAACGCAACGAGTATAATACTGAGTGCGCTACCTAATGGCCAATTGCGAAGAGTTAAAAACTGTGAACCTAGCATGTTGCCGATATAAACCGTTCTTCCGCCACCGAGAATATCGGGGATAACGTATTCTCCCATCGACGGGATAAAAACCATAATGCTGCCGGCGCTCAAACCCGGAAGACTTAACGGAAAAATAATTTTTGTAAAACTACGCCACTGATTAGCGCCTAAATCTCCAGCCGCATCTAGAAGTTTTAAATCTAACTTTTCTAAACTTACAAAAAGGCTCATCACCATGTACGGCAAGTAATTGTAGACCATTCCGATGGCAACTGCTTGAGATGTAAAAAGCATTTCAAGATTTGTTTCTGTAAAACCAAGTGCATGAATGGTTTTGTTAATCCAGCCGTTATCGCTGAGAAGAACCACCCACGCATATGTGCGAATCAAAAAATTTGTCCAAAAAGGAATGATCAAAAGAAAAAACAAAAATGATTTTAAGCGTCCGGCTTTAAATACGAGAAAGAGTGCGAGGGGATAGCCTAGAATTATACACGCAAATGTGGTGATAAGTGCGAGCCCCAGAGATCGAATCAAGGCAAGTAGGAACAGTGGATCTAGAGCTCTGTAGTAATTAAGTGTTGTAAAGGAAGGAAGGATTCCGCCGTACGTTCCACGAGTCATAAAACTGACGATGAACATATAAGCAAGCGGAGCAAAAACTAAAATCGCTGCCCAGCTCCATGAAATAACGGAAAAAGTTTTTTCACGAACAGAGTTTTGCACTAAGCTAAATCTCCTCGAAAAACGTGAGATAGATTGGAGGTCCAGCCTAAAAATACTTTATCGTTCAGACTGATGGATTTTTTCCCGAGTTTTTCTGAGTTTTGTTTGAAGACCGTCAGAACCTGATTATTTTTTAACGTGACTTCATATTGGGTATGAGTGCCGAGATAAGTTTGAGATTTAACGGTCGCTTCTAGAATATTTTCTAAACTGGTAGGTTTTCTTTGAAAAATTGAAAGTTTTTCGGGACGTATGCAAAGAGTTGCGGGTCCTTCAACTTGAGTTTCTGTGAAAAAATGCCCCACATTTTCGACTTCAAAAAGTGACTTCTGATCAGCCGTTTTGGACACCTTTCCTGAAATTTTGTTAATGCCGCCCACAAAATCGGCAGTAAAAAGAGTTTTGGGGAATTCATAAATTTCATGAGGAGTGCCCAGCTGCTCGATCTGACCCTTATTCATAACGGCCACGCGATCGCTCATATTAAGAGCTTCTTGTTGGTCGTGAGTCACAAAAACAAAGGTGGTTTTAACTCTTTTTTGGATAGCGATAAGCTCGTGTTGAAGTTGTAAGCGTAGTTTTAGATCCAAAGCGCCTAACGGCTCATCAAGTAAAAGCAACTTAGGTAGGTTGATCAGTGCGCGTACAAGAGCTACGCGTTGTTGCTCTCCTCCACTCAAGCTGGTGACAGGACACTTTCCTTGGCCTTTGAGATTTGCAAGTTCTAACATATTTTCGACACGTTTAGCGATTTCGGTTTCACCAACCTTGCTGCAACGAAGACCAAATGCAACGTTGTCAAAAATATTCATGTGAGGAAAAAGCGCGTAACGTTGAAAGACGGTGTGCACATCACGCTGATGCGGTGGGATGCTCGTGATATTTTGACCCGCTAAGGTGAGTGTGCCTTGATCAGCAAATTCATGGCCAGCGACAAGTCTTAAGAGTGTTGTTTTGCCGCAGCCAGAGGGACCAAGGATCGAAAGAAATTCGCCGTCACCTATGAGCAAATCGACATTATTAACGACGGCTCGCCCGTTAAAAGACTTTGTAAGATTTTTGATTTCTAGCATTTGAGAAAGATTAACTTTCAATTGAAGCGACGGCAATAGAATTCAAAAGTGATCCGGACCTAAAAATCCAATGAAATTTCGAACTCTAAAAAATCAAGGAATTTACAACTAATAAAGGCGCATGCTCTCAAGATTAGCTGTATAATCAAAGGCTTTCATATCTGTCGCAAGAATAATAGCGGCCATAATTTTTGTGACGTAATTTTTTGTTTCGTTATTTAATCGAGATTGAGCGATAGGTTGTCCTGGACGTTTAGGATTTGGAATCATGTCGTAGTCGTAGAGAGTCCAAAAATTTGTTGAAAAATCAGAGGCTTCGTCCAGTGTTAAATCAGCCGCATCTTCTTGCTCACCTTCGGCTTCAGTAATCGCGATGGCCTTGTTGTAGCGTTTGCGCATATTTCCTTCGCCATAATTATAAGATGCAAGAGCAAAGCGAATATCATCACCCCATGCATGATATTTTAGCAGTGCTTTAAAATATTGTGAGGCGGCACGGGTAGACGGACCTATAAGTGTGCGCTCGTCCACTTTGGCTAACTTTAAAAGATCCGGAGTTTGTTTAACGGGAGCGGTTCGGCATTTTGGATCTCGCAGATTCCACCAACCCTTAAGATCGTATTCTTTTGCCGTACAAGGAATGAATTGCCAGTAACCATAAGCGCCGCTTGAAGCGTTCAAAGCGGTGGGACTAAATTTAGATTCGATCAAAGTCACAAATGAAAGTGCTAAAGGTAAACCGCTTTTATTTAGAACAGACATCATCGTTTTAAAATTGGTACCTTTGACTGTTTTTAAAGATCGTACGGCTTCAGTATAAGAACCCATAAAACTTTTGAGTAAGGTTTTGCCTTCAGTTTTCCAGTATTCAATTTGTTCTAAAATTTCGGGACGATCTTTATCCGCAAGAATTTGTTGAACTAAAGGATGAATCTCGTTTGAGGGTAAAAGAGGGTTGGTCGACAATCTTGGATGAGGGGCTGTCGGCGTTGCAGGTTTTGTCGACGTGACTGGTGGAGATGGCTTAGCCGTGATCGGCGCCGTTACGGGTTTGATCGCTGTATTTGGTCGTGCTGCCGATATAAAAGTTTTAGAAACCGAGTTAGGTGTAGCTTTAGCTGTAGAGCCAGAGTGAGCCGAATTCAAATGCAAAGCAGTTTCAGTGATGGAGCTCCCTTGTGCGCCACGCGGTCGAAGTTCAAACCAAACTGGAGTGTTTTGACCTGAGGACAATCGAAATATCACACGCCCAGTTTTGTTATTACCAGCTAAACAGAATTGGCCGATATCTTTAAGCGTGCCCGTGACCTTGGCCGGCAAGCACGAACCTTGAGTCGCAACTAACTCAGAGAACAGTCCGAGTGCCAATTGACCTTTGTTATCTCTATATTCTAACGAAACTGAAGACTTTCCTGGAAAAATTTGAGTCGACTCAACGAAGAATTTTAAATTTCCGCTGTTGGCAAGTGCCACGAGATTTGAAATTTCATGCGAAGCAGATGTGGATCCGTTTTGCTTGATATCAACGAAACGTGTTTCTCGAACTATCAAAGCCGAAGCTAAGGCGGTTTCATTTGAAGCTGTTTGGCCACGTTTGACCAAGACAAGTTCCGAAGTTTCGCATGCAGAATCTTTACACTTAACAACCAAGTCAAAATCGTTATCGACTGAAAGGCGAGACGTGAGGTCGGATTCGAAAACACCGTCTAAACTTAAACTTCGTGTTTTAGATTCCATCGTCACTTTAAGTTGAGTCGTCGTAAGAGGAAGCACGCGAATTGAATCAAAGTTTTTAAATTCTTCCGCAAAGCCTGAAGAGGCCGCGACTGTGCTTTCTGTTTTTGGAGTTGCCGTAGGCTTTACTATTGATTTTACATCTTCTGGATTAGAAAATGTCGTGTAGGGACGGCCTGAGGGAGAGGTGCCTCCCGTTTCGTTAGCTTTCGGTTCAATCTTGGTTTGCTGGGATTGTAAATTGCTACCACAAGCAGCAGTCATAAGACTGATCAGCAGCACTAAACTTATTTGACTGTATGTAACGAAAAAACGGCTCATTCACGCTCCTACGGCATGAATCTTTGCACCTCATGTGCCGGTATTGGTATTTTCTTTAAGTCATTAAAATCATTAGATTTACGCTAGGTTGAATCAGGATTTACCGGGGGCCTCTTTGCATAGATTTTAAACGATAAAACAATATTGGTCACAAGCGACGTGAGTGATGACTCCATAAGCAAAATAACAGGGTCAAAGTGGTCTCTATAATATTAAAAGAAACGGCGTATCTAAAGGTATTGGAGCTTGTCTCGTGCGTTATGAGCACTATTATATTTATATGAAAAAGTGGCGTTATTTAGAAATCGGAAAATACAAAATTAAAATCGATCTCGAAGATTTTGAACGTCTTTCGAAATATACGTGGCGTATTCGAAAACGAAAAGACAGTCTTAAGCTTTCCGTTATTACAAGCATTCGTACTGATGAAGGCGTTCGCAATGTCAGTTTGCCTCATCTGCTAATGAAACCCAAAGCCGGAAAGATGGTCTACCCGCGACGATACTTTGAGGGTTTTGATTTTCGTAAAGAAAACCTCATCGTATGTTCACTTAAAGAGCGTCAACAGATGCTTCCAAAAAAACGTAAAGGAACGACGTCTATTTATCGTGGGGTCTCATACGTTAAAAAGAAAAAAAGTTGGCGAGCCGGAATTTCAGTTAACGGAAAATCAATTAATTTGGGAGATTTTAAATCTGAAGCCCAAGCCGCCATGGCGTACAATAAAGCTTCGAAAAAATTTTTCGGAGAGCATTCCTATCAAAATACGATTATTAAGGGTAAAAACCGAAGAGTTTAGTGAGACGTTGCGAGAGCTTATTTAAAATAAGCTCTCTTCATTTCTAGAAAATGTATTTCTTTTAGATTTCCGGCGCGACTGCACATCAAGTTAGTAATGTCTAACTGGTACGAAATCATTACGTTTTCAGAAGGTTCATAAAATTCGACGTAGCAATCTGGAAAGCCCAATACGTGACCAAACTCGTGACGAATCGTCCATTTCACTTCGTATTCTTCGAGCGGTGCATTTTCATCCATAGTAATAATATTTCCGGCGATTTTATCTACATTCGGCACAACACCTGGCTTAAACTCTAAGTGCGCTTCGGCGTCGGGTTGAAAATCCAATTTTAAACGCCATTGGTCCCACTTCCACTCGTCTTCAACGTTCAACATAAAATCATGTAACTGTTGGGTAGGAGTTGTGCGGAAAGGAACGGTGGCGATATCGGGTTGGGCCGAGGTCCAAACGATATCTGTTCTTAGTTCGGGAATTTCAAAAAAACTATTCCATAGCGCCTTTGAATCTGTAATATATAATGCGTAAAAACTTCGAATTTTATTTTGATTTATAGCCTCTTGAAACTCTGCAGGGCAATCAAACTTAATTCCTTTTGAATTAAAACAAATATCGATGAGGTAGGCGCCAAGACGTTTTTGTTCGACATCGCTTAAAGCTAGAAAGCCATCGAGTTTAAGGTCTAAATCAGGTTCAAGATTTAAATAATAGAGTCCCCGTACGTCTGCGGCGCGATATTCGGTGTAACCTTCTCGATAAGGAATTTGAGATTTCCAACGAGCGGCCGACTGATAAAGACTATCGACTTTACGACTCCAAATCACAAAATCTTCATCTGAAATAGGGAGGCTTGCAGTAAAGGCCACATTTTCAAAAAGAATTTTTTGCATAAAAGAAGGCATGGTCGCTTTTAATTCCAAACTGCGCGCTTCTATCAATGTTGGACCAGATTTTTTCGGCTTATCGATCGGAGATCCCCCGCGTGTGCTAGGATTCGTGAGGCGAAGCTTTTGATCCTCCGCACGTGTTTGATTAATAAAATTCAACCAATCCAAATTACGTTTTCCTAAAACAATGGCATCTTCGACAGGAGGTTCGGCAATAATCTTATCTAGACCGTTATCTTCTATAATACTTCGTGTATTCAGGCCCGGTGGCATCGAGATCTAAAATCGAGGGTAATGGATGTACAAACTTGGGAACTTGAATGGACTGTGAACATCCGAGCATTGCGGTGAACGTAAGTAAATGAATAGTAAACTTCATGTTTCTTCCCCCCAAAAAAGTTTTACGTTTAAAACCATGGCCATACAATAAAGTTTTCTATAATTTTTTAAACTTGTCGTACGAAAGTGAGCTGGACCCGTGGTAACGGCCAGTGTCAACTTTCTATTGCGAAATATTCTTGCTTGTCAGAGTAAATCATCACGAAAATAGAGAGTCATTGGAGATACGTTATCAACCGCGCAAAAGTTTTAATTGATGCTGAAGCTTACTATGATGTTCTATGCACAACTTTTGAGAGTGCCGAACACAGAATTTTTATTATTGGTTGGGACGTTGACAGTTCGGTGGCCTTGAGACGGTTTCCTGATCCAAAACATACAGATTTTTATCGTCTCTATAAATTTTTAAATCATCTTAAACTCGTTAAGCCGCATCTTGAAATTTATATTTTATGTTGGAACTATTCGTGGGTTTTTACCCACGAGAGAGAGTTATGGCCATGGCTACGCCCGGGCTCTTGGGGGCCAGGAATTAATTTTCGGTATGATAAAATTCATCCGGCAATGGGATGTCAGCACGAAAAAATTGTCGTCATTGATGATCAACTCGCATTCGTTGGGGGAATTGATATTTGCGAAGGGCGTTGGGATGACAGTCGTCATGATCCCGGTAATCTTCTTCGACGTGATCGAAAAGGCAATCACTATCGACCGTTTCATGATCTGCAATGGATGGTTGAAGGTAAAATTGTCGAGACTATTTCACAGCATGCAATGAAACGATGGAAAATAGCCACGCTTCAAGACATGAAGCCCGTGCAAACAAAAAAATCTCACTGGCCAGCGACTATTGAACCTGATTTTGTCGATACCGAAATCGAAATGGCGCTCACAGAGCCCAAGTTCAATAAAGTAAAAGCGAGACGCGATCAGTATCGCCTCACCCTACAGTGGATTCGTACCGCACGAAAGTTTATCTACATAGAAAATCAGTATCTGACATCGAAGGTGATTATTCGCGCGCTCGGCCAACGTTTAAAAGAGGCGGATGGGCCAGACGTTGTGTGCGTGATTCCTAAAAAACCATTTAGTTGGTTTGATTCTAAAACTATGGGCGTTTCACAATTTCGCGCAATAAAGTCCTTACGCAAACGGGATATTCATGGGCGGCTGCGTGTTTGCTATCCACGAATTTATCCTGGAGAAATTCAGTCGGTGTACATTCACGCGAAATTGTTGCTTGTCGACGACATATTTTTAAAAATTGGATCAACAAATTTAAACAACCGCTCGTTGTCTTTGGATCGTGAGTGCGACTTGTACGTTCACGCAACTAACGAATCGATCCAGACTCAAATTCGTAAAGTTCGATATCGCCTTTTTGCCGAACACTTCGGCATTGAGCCTTCAGAAGTAGAAGAGCTCGAAAAAACCTATACGCGCCTACATGATTTAATTGATCACCGCCGAAGTTACCAACGAAGTCTTCGTCAATGGGAGCGATCAGCCTCAAGATTCTACTTAGATGCATTGCCGGCGGAACCATTTTTTGACCCTTATCGTTCGCCAACGTCCTTCAGCGTGATTCGCTGGTTTGTAAACATCATCGTATTTGGGTTTATCAAAACTCGAATCACGGTACGATCGAGAATCCAAAGAAAGAAACAGCTCAAAGAAAAAACCTAGACGCTATTTTGCGCTGTTGAAAGATTTCAACATTAAGAGCCTTGGGGGTTTTGAATATCTCTTCTGACTCTAATTGCTTTCGGCCGCAAACGCGTCTTCGGATTGCGCCACAGTGGCCAAAAGCAATTGGGGGACATAAGTTTACGAATCACATGTATCGCAACCCGGATACGCCCCGCACGACGCAAACTAGAGTCAGAAGAGATATTCAAAACCCCCAAGGCTCTTAAGCCTGTGCTTGCAAATCAGCAGCGCAAAATAGCGTCTAGGTTTTTTGCGATTAGATTGTGAGTTCTGTACTTTCAAATTCTTTGAGGACTTGAGACGGTGGGCCGAGACGATGGACGCGACCATTTTGTAGCCAAACGACCCGGTCGCATGAGCGAATCGTGGAGAGGCGATGGGCAATTATGATTTGAGTTTTGCCGATAAAAAATTCTTCGGTTGCACGGGTGATGATCTCTTCAGATCGAGGATCGACCGAGCTTGTAGCTTCGTCGAGCACAACAACAGGAGCATCTTGCAATAAGCAACGAGCCATGCAAACTAACTGACGTTCTCCGATAGAGAGATTATGCCCACGCTCTTCAATCTGATAGTTTAACCAATGTAAATATTCAGCATCCGTGGCTTCCGTCGGAAGAAATTGAACCCGACGAAGCGACTCGATCAATTTAGCATCTGGAAGATTCTCGGTAGCACAAAGATTATAGCGAAGTGTTCCTAAGAATAACGTCGCATCTTGCGGAATATATGCGATAAGTGAGCGATACGCGTTGAGATCAATTCCGCCTTGACCAGTATCGGCTTCAACTCCGTCGACTTTGATTGATCCATGTTCAATCGGGTAAAGACGAAATAGCGACTGGATCAAACTTGTTTTTCCGCTACCGGTTTTGCCGATCACAGCAATGCGCTCTCCAGACTTAATATTTATATTTACTTTCTCTAAAACGAGCGGCAGATCATCGCGATAGCGCATCGAAAGATTGTCAATGTCAATCGGTGCCCCATATTGCTTTTTACTTAAAATTTGAGTCGGAGAATACGAGGTCTCTTGAGGATGCCCAGTTTTAAATTTTGCCGTAAACGGAAGCTTAGCTCCTTGTTCTAAAGGCAATCGCATATATTCATTCATTCTTTCGAGTCCGGTCATAGCTTCCTCAAATTGTCCTAACCATTCAAAAAATGACTGTAGAATATTTGCGGAGAGTCCCATGTAGGCAAATGCCACGCCGATGGACCCAACACTGAGTCGACCTGTATGAACAAGCCAAATACTAATGAGACCGGTCAAGAGAAACATCGCAGCCGTGGTGGCACTCATCGCAAAGGAAAAACGCACAAAAATACCTGTGCTATGTTGTCTTTGCGATAGATAATCGTCGTTCAACTTTGCAAACCGCTCTTCAAAAATCAAACGTCTATCGAAAGCACGAATGGTGCTGGCGCCATTTACACTTTCGGCAAAGTGTGAAATTCCAGCGGATCTACGTAACGCAGTTTCACGACGAGCATGCCGCAAAGAAGGTAAAAAGAACCGGTACACGCCAAAATTTAGTCCTGCTTGCAAAAACCAAAAAAGCAAAAACCATGGACTAGCGATGGTAATTAAAATCGTCATCGCCAACATATCAAAAATAAGACCGATGAACTCCGCGAGTGGACCGCCAAAAATTCGAAATACGTTATTATAATCGCTAGAGAATCGAGTCATCACGCGACCGGCTGGGTTTTGATCAAAGAAAGACATGGGAAGGCGAGATGTTCGCACTGTCGTTTCGTCGTAAACCCGACTGACCGCGTGGGCAGAAAGTCTTGAGACACCGACACGAAAACAAATCGTCAATATAAAACCCAATAACGTGGTGGCAGACAATAGATAAAGAAAATCTGAAGAGGTGAGTCCTTGTAAGAATTGTGGCAAAGCTCGGCATTTGATTTCGGAGGATGCGACACAATAGGAATCTGCCCAATACCCGATAAGATTTGCGTTTCCTAACAAGGCAATGCGACCTAAAAATCCAGCCGACATAAAAAAGAGAGTGCCGACAATTGCAGGGCGATAGGCCTGAAATAAAGTATTGAGTAAAGACTTTTGATAGCGTCCTTGAAAGCGAGTTTCTTTGGCGGTGAAGCTTCGAGGACTATTCATGAACTAAGTCCTCAGTTAAATCTTCCGACATATTTTCAGATGTTTTTGATTCTGTTCGCACGTCCTCGCGACGCACAAACTCCCGAAACTGAGGAACGTGTTTATGTAGCTCTGCATATGTGCCTTGATGAGTGATTTGACCATTTTCAATAAAAATCACGCGATCGCACCAAGGCAAAACGGCCATGCGCTGGGTAACAAGGAGGCGAGTCTTAGTTTTCCAATCGCCGCAAATAAGCTTTTCAATGAGTTGAGCCTCTGTATCAACATCGACGGCACTTAAGCTATCATCCATCAAAATAATAGGACGGTTCGCATAATGTGCACGAGCGATACTCACTCGCTGACGTTGACCGCCCGAAAGATTCACTCCTCTTTCGCCGATTTCAGTTTCAAGCCCATCACGTACGCGCTCATTTTCAGGTAAAAATTGTGCCAACTTCAATGAGTTCAAAACACGTTCATCTAAATTTTTATATTGTGAAAAACTCGAAGGTTCTTCAAGGTAAGTGAACATTACATTTTCTCTAAGGCTCGCACTCATCGTGAAACCTTCTTGCGGAATAAAAGCCATCTGTGAGCGCACGGCTGGATCCGCGGGTCCAGCTGTCGCCACGCCATTTATAGAAAACGAATGAAACTTAGCCCCTGTTGCGCCCATAAGCGATTGGAGTAGTAAAGTTTTTCCGCATCCAACTTCGCCGACGATGCCAACAAATTCATTTTTTTTGATTGAGAGATTTATATTTTTTAATAAATTTCGGCCGTCTATTTCAAGATTTAAGCCTGAGACTTCAATGGCAAAATTTTCGGAGCTAGCTTGGGTCGTCATAACTTGAGGTTGCGTGATTGGCAATTGAAGGGCTCTTTGCAAACGAACCATCGAAGAAAACGAATCCATACTGATCACAATAGCCCACGGAAATTGTCGAAGCGGTCGGGCTAAAAATACACCCATGATCCAAAGTAACGAGAGAAGCTCGCCAGGTGTCGGCTCACGACCAACTGATTTGCGCATATTAACTAGTAAAAGAACGACAAGAATGTTTAAAAAATATGTACCTGAAGTCGCGATGGAGTTCATCACTTGACCATTCGTTAACATTCCAAGGCGGTTCGTAGTTTCGCGTATACGTACTTTAAATATTTTAGCTTCTATGGATTTAATCCAACCCAAAATACGAAGCGTACGTATATTCTGCACCCATTCTGCCACCAATCCAGTTCGTTCGGCGGCTAATTGTTTAAAACTGTAGAAATACCGGGACTGTCTGCGGGCTAAAATAAAATTGATAAAACTGAGTGTTAAAATTGCACTTAAGCTCGAGAGCCAAGGTATTTCAAATAAGACATGAAGTGCAATCGGGGCTAATAAAAGCGGAAAAACCATCGAACCGGCCATAATAAAAGCTTGGTCCAAAATTGCAGCGGCACCTTGAACATCTACTGCAAAAAGTGAGATGCCTTCGCCGGCAGGTTTGTGTCCTATGAAGCCACCAGGGCCTTCGAGAATTCGAGAGTAAGAAGCATCACCTAAAGATTTTTGAGTAATAAATGATTCGCGTGAGGCGACCCATAAACTCATTTGCCAAAACGCGTGAGTGGTAACTGTTAAAATGAAGGCCGCCCAGATCCAGCGTTGCGACGCACCTCCAGCTAAAAGTTCATCGACAAAATGTTTTTGCGCATACGGTGCGGCAATTCCACAAATTGCACATAGCAAAGAGAGGCCTAAAATCAGTAGCCTCCATCTGAAACGTTGGAAGAGAATCGATTTTAGTAAAGAGGACGAGGAAACGGCGTGAGATTTCATAACGATGTAACAAAGATGGTACTGCCTTACGTAATTCTTGGCATTAAGAAATTAGGAATATTTTAAATGGGCACGGCGCTTCAAAGGATATTAGGTATTTTGTAGGTCGCGTAACTGTTTTTGTTTGGTGTCTAATGTTTCCATCATCTCTAATAAATCGTTTTCAGAGGTCTCGATATCCCGAGAGCACCAAGCCAGTTGCTTCGCAATATCTTGCGCTATCAATCCTTGAGCTTTAAGCAAGTCTTGACTAAGGGTTTCGCGTTTTTGTATGTGTTGAGCAATTGTCACTTCGCATTTCGCAATCATTTTTTCGAATTCACGAATTTCACTCTGCAAGAGTTTTGTTTGTTCACGGTAATTAAATTTGGGCTTGGGTAATGATGTCGAGGGCTTGGGAGGCTCTGTATTTGGTGTTACATCTTCCGAGGTTCGTGTTCGCAGCGCTCCTTTTTCTAAGCTCCAAATGTATTCGTCGTAGGAGCCCGGATAGATTTCGGCTCCACCATCGCGAATTTCTAAAATTTTGTTTGCCACCCTTCGAATAAAACTCCGATCGTGACTGACCACAACCAGTGTGCCTTCGTATTGACTTAAAACTTCAGTAAGTGCTTCTACCGTATCAAAATCTAAATGATTCGTTGGCTCGTCCATAATTAATAATGGACTTTTTTGCAGAAGAATCTGCCCAAGAGCGACGCGCGATTTTTCGCCTCCTGAGAGTACTTTAATTTTCTTGTGAACATCGTCTCCAGAAAACAAAAGTGATCCTGCAATATTTAATATCTCTTGAGCCTTGATTTCAGAATGCGCGGTTCGTTGTAAGGCTTCTAAAACGGTATCGCCTAAATGCAGATCTTCGGCAACATGCTGAGCAAAATACGAGAGACTAACCTGATATCCCAAGGTGCGTGTGCCCGACTGAAGCGGAAGTCGGCCAGCAAGTGTTTTCAGCAGTGTTGACTTGCCAGCACCGTTAAATCCAACCACTCCTAGGCGTGAGCCGCGTTCTAAACGGACTGTTACATGATCTAAAACATTTTTATCAGGATACCCAAGTTGGGCATCGACCAAAGACATAGTTTCTTTACCGGTATGGGTCGGTGGCGGAATTTTAATTTTTGCTTTTACCGGCAGTGCTTTGATTTCGATGTATTCCATTTTTTCTAATTGTTTCATTCGACTTTGTGCTTGTTTTGCTTTACTTGCCTTCGCCTTAAACCTGTTTACGAATTCTTGAATATGTTTACGTTTGGCCTCTTGATTCGCGGCCTGTGCGGCGAGAACATCTTGCAGCATAGTTTTTTGTTCGAAGTAATCATCGATGTTGCCCGGAAACTTCGTTACATCGCCTAATTCAACTTCGAGCGTAGCATCTGTCGTTCGACGTAAAAACTCTCGATCATGGGAGATTAACAGAAAAGCGCCTGTATAGTTTTGTAAAAACAATTCAAGTGCGAGAATACTTTCTAGATCAAGAAAGTTAGTCGGCTCATCCAGTAACATAAGTGTTGGTTCTTGGCCAATAAGGTAGAGCAACTTCATGCGCATACGGTAACCACCGCTTAATGAACGCAGTGGATTTTGAAAATGATCTTCGGTTAAACCTAGGCTAGTTCCAATTTGTTTAAGGTCCCAAATTGGTTTTACGCAATTTTCGCGTAGATACTCTTCGGATGAAAGATCTAAACTCCATTCGGATTCTTGCTCTAAATAACCAATTCGTAGCCCATTAGCCTTGATAATGCTTCCGCCATCAAGAGATTCATGACCAACCAAAACTTTAAACAACGTTGTTTTTCCAGCTCCGTTTGGCCCAATAACACCAATATGCTCACCTTCGTTAATGGCCAAACTAATATCATCAAATAAAATTTTAGGACCGTAGTGCTTCGATCCGTGTTGAACTTGCAACAGATTCATGTTGGTTAAAGTGCTGTTTTCGAATAATATTGTCAATACGGATGAAGAACTTACGCTTTACTTTTTTTGATAGTCTTCGGGGAGTCGCTATGATTTTGATGGCGATTTACCATTTTTGTTTTGATTTAAATTACTTTGGTGTTCTTAATTATGATTTTAATCATGATTCGTTTTGGTTGATGTTTCGAGCAGTCATTATGACCTTGTTTACCGGATTAGTAGGAGTGAGTTTGTCTTTGAGCGGGGCAAACATAAAATCCGCATCTTATAAAAAAAGATTAGGAAAGCTTTTTGCTTGTGCAGTTACGATTACTGTTGTGACGAGCTTTGTTTTTCCGCAAAGTTGGGTGTTTTTCGGGATTTTGCATTTTATCTTTTTTGCAAGCCTTTTAGGTCCCATTTTGGTTCGTGCACCATGGATGTGTTTAGGTATTGGAATCGTTTTTGTGATAATGCCTGCCGTTTATACAAGTTTTATCTTTATGCAACCATCGCTCATAATTCTTGGGCTTTCTCCAATAAAACCAATGACAGAGGATTTTGCGCCAATTCTACCTTGGCTCGGAGTTACGATGATTGGAGTCTTTATCGGTCATATTGTTAAAAAATATCCGCGTCGAATGTTAACTGCTGAGATAAAATCGTTGTCGACCTTGGGCCATTATTCTTTGCGTTTTTATATGATTCATCAATTAGTTTTATTTCCGATAGCATGGTTAGTTTCGTATATTCTTAACTACTTTTAAAATATTTGTAAGTCGTTTGATTGCACTGTGGATTGCACTGTGGATTGCACGAGTCTCGTGAGTCCAACTTGAAGCAAGCCTAAGGTCGAGATGCCTAAATTATCCTCAACATTCTATATAATTAGACAGAGAATCTAAATGAATAAAACTTCGGGAGATACAATATGACAAAAATTATCCTTTTAGTCGCGGTTACGTTTCTACCATCATTTGTTTGGGCTGAATTGCAATCTTGTGGCCAAGTAAAAAAAATTGAAGGATCTGATTGCAAATCTCTTAGGGTCGAGTTTGATTTATCCGAATGCGGAGATGCGCAAGGATCTTTTCAATCAAAAATGATTTGTAAAAAAGCAGGAACGACGGCTGAACTAAAAACACAGAGTAATAAATTTCGAGTTGCCCTTGAACGCTCGCATGGAGAATGGAAGCCAAGTGGAAAAATTTGGCGCTTTCCGTTAGCAAAAGAGCGAGAAGTTTCAAATTCAAAATCAGAAGTTGCGGTATTACCAGTGATTCCAGAGTCTCTCGCCGTCGCGGCGGCAGAAGGTGTGTCGGTGACTGAAGCGGCAAGTGGTAAGGCCGTGTCTGAAAAAACCACAGAACCAAAGTCAGAGCCAAAAGTTGACGCAAAAGAAATTGCATCAGAGGCGACATTATCAAACCCAATGATCAAACCGACTTCGATTGATGCGCCATCGGAAACAGCCCCAGCTTTAGGTGACATTAAAGTTTCTGGTTTTATCGATGCGTATTACAGCCAAAATATGAATGGCGCGGCTCCTGCTCAGCATACAGGAAATCCTGCGACAATTCCCAACGGCAATACGTCTTTGCGCTATTATGATCAATACAATGATCAAATCCAATTAAGTTTAGCCGAAATTACTATTAAAAAAGAAAACGAACGTATGGGATTTTTAGTGGATCTCGATTTTGGAACAAGTGCTGATATTAATGCCGCTAATCCTGCATATTCTGCAAGCGCATCGACTGCCGATGTGCGTACGGATGAAATGTCGAAACACATTGGCCAAGCCATTGCGACTTACAAACCTAAGTCGACACGCTTGGTTTTTGATATCGGAAAAATGGCAACGCATGTAGGTCTTGAGACGATGAAGTCTAAAGACAATTGGAATTATTCTCGTTCCACTTTATACGGTTATGGAATTCCCTTATGGCATTCCGGGGCCCATCTGGGGTTAGAAGTGGCGCCTCAAACTGTTTGGCTCGGGGCTTACGTTTATAATGGTTGGAATTCTATGTACGAGAACAATCACGCGAAAACCTTTGGAGGACAAATTAAATTTGCTGCGAATGATAGTGCTGTAATGGTTTTAAATTATCTAGAGGGCGCAGAAAGAAATATGGACAATACACATCTTCGTCGCATTTACGAAGGTAATTTAACCGTTAAACTCGTTCCAACCTTAAGCTTCCAAACAGATTGGTTAGGCGGAAACGAAGACAATGTTTTAAATAATTCAACGGGAGAGCGCCGGATGGTGAGTTGGAAGGCCCACACGTTAGCTCTTAAATGGTCGCCTTCAAGCTGTTATTCTTTATCGCCTCGCTATGAGTTCTACGAAGATTTAGACGGCTACACATTCGGTGGATACGGAACAACCGGCGAGGCTCAAAACCTTACGAGCTGGACGGTAACCAATGCATTCACTTTGTCACCGGGTACAGAATTGCGTTTTGAATGGAGACAGGATCAATCGACAAAAGCCAATCGCTTTGTAAAAGAAAATTTTGATACAACAAACGAACAAATCACATATACGGCAGCATTTCTTAGTAGCTTCTAAAAAAAAGAGAGAGAGAGAAGCTTCCTTCTCTCTCTTTTAAAAATCTTTAAGACTAATTTCTAGTAACCCCAATATTGATTGTCGAGATTAAACATTACGTTTTCGACACGATCAAATTGCATGTCCACTGACTCTGAAAAGTAAGCCCAATATAAGCTTTCACGAGCCTCTTCAAAGGCGCGTTTCACCTCACGGAATTCGTTAGCCGAGTACGATGGTGTATACGGATACAAATTCAAACTGTCGCGAAGTCGAATCACGCTATCAAGGAAGAGTTCAACTTTGTAAGCCGCCCAGCTTTGTTGTTGATCATAATTTTGATCAGCTTCATTTTGTGCTAACCAGAGCGTCTCATTGACTTCCGATTCGAGCGTGTAAATTAAATTTTGCGCTCGAGCGTAATCCCAATATGGACGTGACGGTGCTGGATAGTATGTCGGTGGATAGTACACCGGTGGACGTGGTCGATACTGGTGAACTGGATGTCCTGGACGATACGGCGGCGGTGTTGGTCGTGAAGGACGCGAAGGTGGTGGGTAATATCCACCATGTCCTGATTCTACGTAACAATGACGTCCGCTATAATCGTTGTAACAATAGCGATCTTGCGGAACAGGGCGCGAGCCATGATCTCCAGGGTATGGACGATCCGGTCTTGAAGGCGGAGGCGTTGGACGATCCGGTCTTGAAGGTGGAGGCGTTGGACGATCCGGTCTTGAAGGCGGAGGCGTTGGACGATCCGGTCTTGAAGGCGGAGGTGTTGGACGATCCGGTCTTGAAGGCGGAGGTGTTGGACGATCCGGTCTTGAAGGCGGAGGCGTTGGACGATCCGGTCTTGAAGGCGGAGGTGTTGGACGATCCGGTCTTGAAGGTGGAGGTGAAGGTCTGTCAGGTGGAGACGGTCTATCGGGAGGAGATGGACGATCTGGTCGAGACGGAACCCCACCTCCTCCTCCGCCGCCATCATCTGTACACACGCGCACACCGTTTTCGATGTGACATTCGCGCGCAAATGCTACGGGCGAAAATAACATGGAAACGGCACTGGTCGTTCCCAATATGGCCATAAATATTTTTTTCATTTGGTTCTCCTAGTTTAATACTAGCGGTTGAATAACGGCTAATACTCTGTTTACGAGGAGTACAATTACAGAAATTTTCAGTCTTGTCATGGCTCAGCTTTGATACACGAATGTATCAAAAAATTAGAATAAAAAATAATTTCTTCTAATACGAGACGGAAATAATATTTTTTCGAAACTTTTAAAAAAGAACTAAAAAAATTGTTAAGGATAGTAGCCTTTAACAGCATCCCGAATGCGATTGCACATGATCTCATATCCGTAGTTATTAGGATGAATATTATCGTTGCTCATATAGAGAGGATTTCCCCAAAAACCATCCATCCCGTTCACGACAATCACGCCTTTATCGAGAGCCATTTGTGCAACTTGTGGGAGTCGCTCCGTTTGTGGTTGGTTCGGATACAAACCTAAGTATACAACGACGGCATCTGTCGCAAGTAGACGATCAAACATTTGTTCCATTTCTCTCAGAGTCGTTGCGGTCGGGTAGGAGCCTGGTAAGGAGATATTTCTCAAAACATCATTACCCGCAGAGCTTACAAACACTAGGCTTGGGTTTTTTTGTTCCACTTGTGTTACTTGGCCCAGGATTTCGTTGCTTGTTTTGCCCGGGATAGAAAGATTAAAAACGGGGTCATGAAAATAATCGCCCAAACAATTGGCCGGTTTTACGTTGTCTATGGTGGCTTTGTAACCGTAAGCTAAACTGTCTCCGATAACGTAAATATCGCCTGAGCCTGGGTGTGTGTTTTTAATTGGCTCTACAGGTATTTCTGAAATTGGAGAATTAATTTTCGAACAGGCACCAATGAGTAAAACTACAAAAATTAAGTATTTTGGATAAGACATAGGTTTTGAAATCATTTTGATCTCCCTCTAATAATTCAAACATAAGATCGCGGTTAACGACAGGATTTATAACGGGAACGTCTTTAAAATGCGTATTCTAGCCCTTATTGGAGGTATCGTCTTAACATCCTAAACTAAAATCTGTGCTCAAATCTAAATTTAAATTCACAATTAATTTTTCCCGAGAATACCAATGTATGGTCCAATTATAAGGGTCTTCCTGAACCGTACGAACAGACACTTCGTCATTTGAATATATCATTCCAAGATACTCCGCAGATTTAATTGCCACGAGCTCGGCTTGTATACCAAAGGCGTCTTTTAATGTATCAATAGAAATTTTAACGATGGTTTCAGGGTCTAACGGAAATTTTTTAAATGATAATAGCGTTAATGTCCCATTAAAAGAATTAGGAGAATTCGAAATATTAAGGACTTCAAACTTGAACTCTTGATCAAACATAAATTTAGGTTAATAACTCAGTTGCTGTTTTACAAGGTAAGTATGGGCTCGGTATGTTTATCTTTCGGAGGTAATATGAAAACAATCTTTTTATTAACTTTTCTTGTTTTTTCACCTTTAAGTCTAGTTTTCGCTGCATTACCTCAAACCTCAAGTATAACGACCAAAATATCGCTCAAAAATCTTACTTCTTCGATTGTTTTAGCGGAAGAAATTCAAAAGGAACTTAAAAACGAACCTGAGCAACCTTTTGATGCTCCGGCGACACAAGCTCTTGAAGCCGAAGTGGGAACCGTTAAAATTGCGGAGCTTCGCGCTCTTAATCAAATTTGCAATAGTGCCTGCCGTGCGAGTCAATCCTTACTCAGTGAGCGCCAAACGAACGGCGAACACTAAAAGTTAATTCGTAATTAAAAAACTTCGACCGATTTTAAACAGATTTTTTAGATTGGTAATACTCGTAGGTTCCGTCGAATACGCGAATTTGATTTTTATCAACTTCGAATACGCGCGTAGTGATTTCTCGTAAAAAGTAACGATCGTGACTCACTATCATTACGGTTCCGGGAAAGCCTTTTATAGCTTCAAGTAAAACTTCCCGCGACTTAATATCTAAATGGTTCGTTGGCTCATCAAGAACAAGCAGATTGCGAGGTTGAGCCAAAATTGTCGCGAGCACAACGCGGCTTTTTTCTCCTCCTGAAAGGACTGAGATTTTCTTTTCGACATCGTCGCCACTAAATCTAAAAGCTCCTAAGAGACTGCGAATAGACCCAACACTCGCATTTGGAAGACGATCATGAATTTCATCCAAGATCGTTTTTTTAGGATCTAAGACATCAAGCGAGTTTTGACTGAAGTATCCAATAGAAATTGAGGCGCCAATGGCCGCTTGCCCCGAAGAGGCCTCGGTTTGACCGCAAATAATTTTTAATAACGTGCTTTTTCCGGCGCCGTTAACTCCGACGACCGCGACACGATCTTGTCTTTCTACGGTGGCCGTTGCGTCTTTAAAAACGAGTTTTTGAGTGCCGTCGTCTTTATTCCAAAATTTTGTTAAGCCCGTGAGTTTCACGACTTCGTCTCCGCCACGTGGAGGTGTTGGCCATTCGAAACTCATGGCCTGCTCTTCAACTGGAATTTCAATGCGATCAATTTTATCTAATTTTTTAACTCGGGATTGTACTTGGGCGGCATGCGAGGCACGGGCGGCAAAACGTGCAATAAACTCTTCTTCTTTGGCAAGCATGTCATCTTGCCTTTTAGCGGCCGCAACGAGTTGTTCTCGACGAATCACGCTTTCTTTTTCATAAAAGTCATAATTACCGCCATAAACGGTAATTTGCTTGTTTGCGATTTCAACAATTTTCGAAACGATCCTGTTCATAAAATCACGATCGTGACTCGTCATTACGATGGCGCCTTTGTATTGCACAAGAAAGGCTTCTAGCCAAATGATCGATTCTAAATCAAGATGGTTCGTTGGTTCGTCCATCAACAAGACGTCAGGGTTTAGAGCCAATACTTTGGCTAGAGCGATTCGCATTTTCCAACCACCGCTAAAGGATTCAGTAGGGCGATGATGATCCTCCGGAGGAATTCCTAAGCCTGTCAGAATCTCTTGCGCGGTATTCTCGATCGTATAGCCACCTAATCGCTCAAACTCTTCTTGCGTGGAGCCATAGTTTTCTAGGAGTTTGGTCATTTCGTCATCACTCATTGGATGAGTCGCAGAGTCTTCAAGCTTTTTTTCAAAGTCTTTAAGTTTTTGCGTGATAATCGGAAGACGTTTGTTACCCGATTTAACTTCTTCTAAAACAGATTGTCCTTTCATCTCTTCGATGTTTTGAGAAAAATAACCAACGACCAGACGGTCAGGTTTAGAGATAACTCCCGAATCGAGACCTTCTTCGCCAGTGATAACACGAAAAATAGTTGTTTTGCCGGCGCCGTTAGGGCCCACCAGTCCAATTTTTTCACCAGGATTGATTTGAAAACTAGCATTGCTGTAGAGCACGCGGGTGCCGTAATGTTTGGAAATCCCAGAGAGGTGAATCATGACTAAGATTTAGTGTACGCACTGAGCTTGGTCAATTTATAAATCGGACCGCCAAATTTAGTTTTCCTGACGGGTCCGCTAAATTTTAAAATATGTTTTTTTATATTTAACATGCTGTTAGTGTGGATTCAGTTTTTTAATAAGAACATCTCAGAAGGGCGTCGTCGTGAATGCAAAATTATCGTACAACCG
>JAKFYE010000013.1 GCA_021731045.1 Bdellovibrionales bacterium
GGTCTTTACAGCGATCTCCGTTTTTATAAGTAAATGTGCACTGTCCACGATCTCTTAAAGTTACCTGTCGTGCGACAGATAAGTTCTTTCGGTTTTTTAGCTTTTCAGATTTTTGTACTGGATCTTGCTTTTCAAGATAAATATCCAGCAGCACTTCAAGAGTTTCTTCAAGGCTTACAGACTTTCGCTTTTTTTGCGATTCAAGATCTTGCGCTCGTTTAAGTTTCTTACTTAATAATTCTGAAATACCAAGTTGTAGATTAAGTCTGTCTTCGCTTACAAACTTCATTCGTTCAGGGACAGCTTCTTTAGGACAAGCCTTAGCGACATAGTGTTCAAGTTTGCGCTGCGGCAGCTCAACTGCCATCTGCAGCCATTCTTTTTGATTACTTGAGGTGAGCACAGGAGTAATCTTTCGAGCCTTTGACACGCTTAGAGCTCCAGATTCAATAATAGATTTAAGCTCCGGAACTTCTTTAGCCTTACGAGCAACGGTAATAAAGTTAAACGCAACACTTTCTGAAAGCTTTAAGATATTAATGGCGTATTCATGAAGATTCTTACATTCAAAAAGATAATAAACCCGGTACTCATCTACTTGTTGTAAAATATCAAGAAGCTCAGCTTCCACACGTTTATAACGCTCAACAACTCCAAGGGCTCTTTGATGAATCTCAAGCTGCATATTTTTTTCGAAAGAATCTGTCATGAAAAATCTCTCCTTACAAATCAGAAAGAAACCATAACATAGGTTTTAAAATATCAAGTTGATGAACATAAAACCCTCTTAACAACTCAATTCAAAACACATCTAAAACTTTATTACGCCATGGAGATTAAAAGATAAAAGCAAAACCACCAAAACAAAAGCCAGATGTATTTAAACTTTGCAATCAAACCAATAAAAACAAAAAAACACGTCAAGTATTTTCTAGGTTGTGCCTCAAAAAAATTAAATTATTATTCTAAAAAATCACCTGTCGCGCGACAGGTAAATAATCTTTCCAACACCGAACTTCAAATCTTCACCCATCCTCAAATCTCAACCTCTCCCTCTCTAACTCCTCGTCACCAAAAACACGAAACATCTGACCCAAAAAATATTTTACTTCATAACCCAGTGGGCGGCTGTTGGGGCTCCAGCGCCCCCTTGAAGCCGCTTTGATCAACCTAATTAAAATATTTTTCCCCGCCTAAAAGTCGGCCCAAACGGAACAGGCTCAAGGGCCCATTTAGGGTCCACGCCTGCCCGCCAATCTTCCACTTAAAATTTACTCTAACGTATTTTAGCTTTTAAAAGATCTTGAAGATGCAGCAAGCCGACTGGCTTATCTGAAGAGCGCGAACTCTCAACTACGAATAACGATTGAATCGAATGATTTTCCATCACGAATAAAGCACGTTCCGCCATTTCATTAATATCGATCAACTTCGGATTTAAAGACATGATATCGGCTGCTTTTTCTTGCAACGGGTTTACGCTCTTATCGAGTCGACGACGTAAATCTCCATCTGTAATCGTGCCCATTAAGCGGCCCTCATGATCGATCACGCCGGCAATGCCACGCACATGTTTCGCCGTCATTTTACCTATTACCGATTTCATATCCTCATCTCGTCCGACCAATGCCAGTTCTTCTCCGGTGTGCATTAGATCTTTTACACGCGTGAGTAATCGTGCACCTAAACTTCCAGACGGATGATACTCAGCAAAGTCTTCCGATTTAAATCCGCGACGTTTTAATAACGCCACGGCAAGAGCATCTCCCATTGCTAAAGTGGCCGTGGTACTAGCCGTCGGGGCTAAACCCAAAGGACATGCCTCTTCTTTTACACCTACATCTAAAACACACGTAGCCGCTTGGCCTAACGCACTTCCTGTTTTACCTGTGAAAGCGATAAGCGGAATACCTTTTCGAGCAGCATAACTAATCAAATGACCAAGCTCTGAAGTTTCACCGCTATAACTCAAAGCTACAATTGCATCGCCTTTGGCAATCATACCCAAATCACCATGACTACTTTCCGCAGGATGTACATAAATGGCAGGAGTTCCCGTACTACTGAGAGTCGCCGCAATTTTTCTAGCAATGATTCCAGATTTTCCCATTCCCGTAATAATAACTTTACCGGTACACGCTTTAAGAATATCGAGAGCCGCAATAAAATTATCAGACACTTTGGATTTCAAATCCAAAATCGCTTGCGCTTCAATATCAAATACGCGTTTGGCTTCTTCGAGATCTCGATTCACAGTGTTCCTTATTAATTTCTATTTCGAAAAGCCGCATGCTTAACTGCGGCAGATTGCTTTGAGGACTTTCCCTTATTACTTTCACGACCTACATCTTGAGTCGCATCCTTAAGTTTTGAATGTTCTAGAGCCGCAGCAACGAAACTTTTAAATAATGGGTGTGGCTGGAGAGGTTTAGATTTAAATTCAGGGTGAAACTGCACGCCCAAAAACCAAGGATGATCGCGCAATTCTATAATCTCAACTAAATCACGCTCTTCGCAAATTCCAGATAAGGTCATGCCATGTTTTTCAAATAGCTGACGATACTGATTGTTAAACTCATAGCGATGGCGATGGCGTTCAGAAACCGCATTCTTTCCGTAAACTTGAAGCGCTAATGTATTTTTTTGAAGCTTACAATTATAAGCACCCAAGCGCATCGTGCCGCCTTTTTGCTTACCTTTTTGATCTTGCATAATATCAATCACAAAGTTTCGGGAGTTCAATTGCTTATTGGATTTGTCAAATTCACGTGAGGTTGCATCTTTAATGCCGCACATGTGACGAGCAAATTCGATACTCGCCAATTGCATTCCTAGACAAATGCCAAAAAATGGAATTTTATTTTTGCGAGCAAATTCGATCGCCTTAATTTTACCCTCAATACCGCGTTCGCCAAAACCGCCCGGAACTAAAATCGCATCGACTCCCGAGAGAGCAACGGCCACGTTCTTGTCCGTTAAAGTTTCGGAGTTTACATATATACAATTTACTTTGGAATTGTTCGCAATACCTCCGTGAACGAGAGCTTCGTTCAAAGACTTGTAGCTTTCTTTAAGATCCACATATTTTCCAACCACACCGATCGTAATTTCGCGCGCAGGCTTTTTCAAAATACGAATCATTTTTTCCCAACCTTCAAGGTCAGGTTCGTGTGTTTCAATTCCTAAACGTGCGCAAACTTTTTTATCAAAACCTTCACGATACAAAAGTAACGGCACCTCATAAATCGTCAACACATCGTACGCTGGAATCACATTCTCTGGACGTACGCTACAAAACAAACCAATCTTTGCTCGCATGTCTTCTGGTAAAGGTTTTTCACTGCGACAAATTAAAAAATCAGGTTGAATCCCCTCTTCGCGTAATTCTTTAACAGAGTGTTGTGTCGGTTTACTTTTGGCTTCACCTGCGGCCGCGATATACGGAATGTATGTAACATGAACGTAAAGTGTATTTTCAATTCCTTCATCCACGCGCATTTGGCGAATCGCTTCAATAAAAGGTAAGCTTTCGATATCGCCCACCGTTCCGCCGATTTCTACTAACGTAACTTCTGCACCTTGAGCCACATCATAAATTCGGGCTTTGATTTCATCTGTCACGTGCGGAATCACCTGCACCGTTCCGCCCAAATAATCGCCACGACGTTCTTTGGCAATGACAGTTTCGTAAATCTGTCCAGTCGAAACACTATTCGCCCTGGTCGTGACGGGCGTCGTAAACCGCTCATAGTGACCTAAATCTAAATCTGTTTCAGCTCCGTCTTCAGTGACATACACTTCGCCATGTTGAAACGGAGACATCGTTCCTGGATCCACATTAATATACGGATCAAACTTCATAATTGAAACTTTAAGTCCCCGAGCTTCGAGCAATGCACCTAATGCCGCCGTAGATAAACCTTTGCCGACCGACGACACAACTCCACCCGTTATAAAAATAAATTTGGGAGTCAGTGGTCTAAATGCCGACCCTGATTTACGACCAGACTTTGAAAATGCTTTTCCATTTTTTTTCATTTTTTATTTCCTAATGATCGTAGCTTAGCCTCAACTTTTATCACATCTTCGGGCGTGTCAACACCCCAACTTTCAAGCTCTGTACGCACCACCTTGATTTTAGCTCCAAGGTAAAGCGCACGTAATTGCTCTAAGCCCTCAGCCAACTCTATTGGAACGGGTTTTTGCTGACAAAATCGTCCCAAAAACGCTTTACGGTAGGCGTATATTCCGACATGCTTGAGGCTTATATACCGCGTCAGATCCTGAACGCCTCGAGAGTACGGTAAGGGGAACCGACTAAAATAAATCGCCTCATCCAGATGATTGAGCAAAATTTTAGCGCTGCTACTGCTTTCAAGTGCTTCAGCCGTCATCGGCCTTCCCAGAGTCGCCATTTCGGCTTCGGGATGATCAATCATAGACTGTACCAGCGCATCGAGGGCTGAGGCTTCAATTAAAGGTTCATCGCCCTGAATACTTAAAGCAATATCACATGCAAGATTTTGAACGACAGCCCATACTCGATCACTACCTGACGGCAAATCAGGATCTGTCATCACTGCCGTCACTCCCGATTTTTTTGCAAGCTCCGCGATGACCGTGTCATCGGTCGCGACGATCACTTCCGAAATTAATTTTGATTGAAGAGATCGCTCAATCACCCAAGTTAACAGCGGTTTACCCAATATTGAAACCAACGGTTTACCCGGAAATCGAGTCGACCCATACCGAGCAGGAATAACGCCGATGACTTTCACAAATATACTCCCAATTTACCTTGAAGTTTTAAAACCGAAATCCAAACTCCGACTAAGAAGCAAGATAAAAATAAAGCAATCGCAATCAACGTTGCGAGACTCGAATGAAACAATGCAGGCGTATTCACAGATTTTTTTATTACAAGTTCAGGACGGAGCCAAATAAGTAAATTTAAAACGACTAATACCGAAATAAAAAAAGCCCCCACTAGAAGAAATATAACATCACGATTCAATCCAAAATCTCCATTAGTTTATCAATCAAACTTTTCCATTAAACTTTTAGGTTTTTCTAAATTTGGCTTTACCCAACTCGCATAGACAAACTCTTCGATCGCTTTCATGCCTACGCGTTTAGGCGACGACGTAAAGAAAATATTTTTTAACTTAGAGGTTTTCCGAACTCTTTGCTCGGCCTTTGCTAGCTCATTCTTGGTAAGCTTATCAATTTTAGTAGCGATGAGTGCTACCGGAACATTGAGTTGCTCGAGCCACTTGCACAGCATGATTTCATCTTGCCCCCAATCACGACGTACATCCATGATCAAAAGCACGCCCACAAGTATCGGCCGCTGCTCAAGATAATCCTCAACCAAATTACGCCAAGTTCTTTGCTCATCACCACTGCGTGCGGAGTATCCATAACCAGGCATGTCCACAATACGGTAACTCTCGCCTACTTCAAAAAAATTAAGAAGCGTTGTCTTTCCAGGCATCGAGCTCGTTTTTGCTATGTCTGAGCTTGCTAGCGCATTTAAAAATGAAGATTTACCTGCATTCGAACGCCCGGCTAACGCAATTTCGCATTTTATTGGCGGTGGATAATCATGATACGCAGCCGCGCTTTTTATAAATACAGTTTTAATAGCCCATCCTCCGCGCAAGAGTTTTCATGTCGTTGACTCCTACGATTATCCGGTTTTGTCCGAATCTTAGGACCGACTTTTTGAGTCGTCGGACCCTTTGTCACTCGCCTTTTAATTTTCGCCCAGCGTACCACGAAAATACCATAAATTTTAATACTTTATGAGTCCTTTAAAAATCCTACCTACAGGCATACGATTTGAAGTGGCCCTGCCTACTAAACAAGAGCGGACAATTACGTTTGTTCTTAATCGGAGGTCCCATGTCCACACAAAGAATCCCGGCTCAAAACCCTAAAGTGGTTGAAAAAGCCTATCTTATCTCTGCCGAAAACTCTGGCACCCAAGCCCTGGAGCTTGGTGAATTTTTAACAATCGGTCGCGACAATCACAGCGATTTGGAGCTAGCAGATCCCTTTGTTTCCACTCGTCATGCGAGAATCGAAAAAAAGCCTGAGGGTTTTTTAATTCGCGATCTCAGAAGTCAAAATGGCAGCTTTGTTAACGGTTTACGCGTCGTAGAAGCCTATTTAAATGTTGGCGATCGCTTGCGATTTGGGCAACGCGAATTTATTTTTCAAACCGATGCTATGCAAACGCCCAACGATCCTCTTTTAAAAAGTAAAAACGAAGAGTGGGCTCAACATTTAAAAAGTCTCCCGCTTTTTGCTCGTACGGATTTGCCCGTACTACTCTTAGGCGCATCCGGAACCGGCAAAGAAGTTCTCGCAAAACTCACACACGCACATTCAACCCGTGCAAGCGGACCATTTGTAAGCGTGAATTGTAGTGCTTTAAGTGAAAGTCTTATTGAAAGCGAACTTTTCGGTCATACTCGCGGAAGTTTTACAGGCGCCACTCACGATCGCAAAGGCGCATTTGAATCGGCACGTGGAGGCACACTCTTTTTAGATGAGATTGGAGATCTTCCATTACCGCTTCAACCAAAGCTTCTGCGCGCACTAGAAAATCGAGAAATCCGTCCTGTAGGGAGTGATCGCAATATCACAACGAACGTGAGAATCATCGCCGCCACTCATAAAAATTTAGCCCAACTTGTGCAACAAGGGCTGTTTCGCGCAGATTTATTCTTTCGATTGCATGTCATTCGCCTTACATTACCGGCACTTAAAGATCGTATGGAGGATTTTGAAACTATTTTGTATAGCTTTGCACGTGAAATGCGCGTGAGATTCTCTTTCGATGCCATTCAGAGTATGAAGCTTCATCCGTGGCCAGGAAACATTCGTGAGCTCAAAAATATGGTTTCGCGCGCTTCGGCACTCTTTCCGAACGAACATTTGCAAGCCGAACATTTAAAACTTATCTTAGATGCTCCTCAAGCTACAACCTTGGATTTAGGTCGGCATGTTGAGGGTCGTCCTTTGATTCGCGAAATTGAAAGAGAATTAATTATTCAAAAATTAATTGATAATAGCGGAAATCAAAGAAAGACCGCCCTTGATCTTGGCTTACCAAAGAGCACCTTACATGATCGTATTAAAACCTACGCGATTAATATTGAAAATGTGTTGAAGGGTGAACGTAGTTAATCAAGGTTTCATTAAAATATCATCTATATAAACATTCTTTACCAGGCCTGTATTTAGGATGGCGCTCATTTCTCTCCGCAGGCCTTCTTTGAAGGCCTGCTTTCCCGAAGCCGTGACAATTTGGTCGTAATTGAACTCTTCTAAAACTCGTTGTGCTATATCGCGCATTTCTTTTTCACGATCCTTCATTTCGATAGCCGCCTCTCGGCTTGTCACTTCAAAATAAAGTCTGACCGCCACCATAGGATTTTGGCTCGAGCTTTCTGAGGGTTTAATATTCACGATCACTTTATCTAGCAAAACCACAAACTCGGGATACAAACCCTCTTCGCTCAAAGGCACAAAGGTTTTATTAGAAAATTCAACACCTTGAGAGTAATTAGCAAAATTCTCATGATAAGGATCTTTTGTTAACGACGTAAATGAAATCTGAGTTTTTAATAGAAAGCCGATACCGCCCAGAATACATAACAACATAAATACAATTAATTTTTGTATTTTAGTAAAGGAGGTGACTGTTGCGCGGATTTTTTGAAAGCCAGTTTTTATTGCTGCAAATATAAGACCTAATATTTTTTTAGCATCTTCTTTTAAAAACTTTATTAGATACTTATGAGTCTGAACCGGAAGACTCGTAAGAAACTTAGCACTATGGGCATATTTTTTCTGTACATCTTTTTTAAAACTAGAAAAAAGACTGAGTTTCTTTGGTAACTCATCTGAAACGCTTTGCTCAAGCTCACTAGTAAAATCGGATTCAGATAAATTGATGTTTTTACCAATCAAATCCTTACCGGCTTCTCGTAATATAGATAATTCGTTTTCAAATTCGGGCATTTCTTTTTTTATCAACGCATCTAAGTCATCAAACGACATACTCATATCGCCATTATTGTTTTTAATGACGGGAGGGATCGTACTGGTATTGTTATAATTTATTTCTACTTTGGCTGCTTTGGCTTTAGGATCGGTAAGTGAGGGGGGCTTTGGAGTTAGGTTCAGAGTTGGATTAACTTCTACCGAACCCTCTACACGAGAATCCAGCGGTTGGAAGAGTTGTACATCTTGATCCAGCTCTCGTTTGAGTGTAGCCTCAATCTCTTTAATTTTTTTGTCCTGCAATTTTTTATCTTGATCTTCAGCCAAATCGAATCCTTATCTGCTTATACCCTACTCGACCAAAGACAGAACCTTCGAATACCATCTTGATTAGTATGACAAAGACTTTATGTTTTCTAAAACAAAAAACTGTAAACTTTATGAACGATTTCTCCGAAATTACCCTTGGAGGGTTGTATGAAGCTTGTAAAACTCACTTTGGTACTCATAAGCATAGGACTTTCGGCGTGTGCAATCGTAAGTCGTCACTCTTCGACCGATTATGCAGATTCGAGATTTGATGAAGAAAGCCGCACAGTGCTGGATTCTGAAAAAGCGCGTAATCTCTCACCTCAAGAACGCGAAGCTCTTGAAGACCGTCTCACTCTCAATCGTTTAGAAAAAATGATTCGAACTTCTGAAGAGCGCACTCAGTACAATAACTATAAGTCGTCACTCGAAAACGATCGCGAGCGTATTGAATTCTTGGCTCTAGACGGTACACGCGCACGTGAGCGTTATTTACAAAATAAAGGTTATTCGTCATCACCGACTCGTCACCGCCGCGATATTTCGTCTCTTATCGAACAGAACGACATTGCTGTGGGCATGGCTCGCGAAGCGGTACGAGAAAGTTGGGGCGATCCTGAAAGCGTGGAGGTTGCCGGTCGACGCGACTCCGGCAATGAGCGTTGGCGCTATACCGAATACGTCACCACTCCTGAAGGTTATCAACAGGAGCAGCGACTTCTCTACTTCGAACAAGGTCGTCTTGTCGGTTGGGAAAAATACTAGTCTGTATCCGACTAATATTTAATTTTTTATTTATTGGGCGGAATCCCAGTTGTCGCCAATAGCAACGTTGGCTTTGAGTGGGACATTGAGAGAAACTACGTTTTCCATAATCTCTTTAACTTTAGCGGCAATGTCTTTCGCATCCAAAGCCTCAACTTCTAAAATCAGTTCGTCATGAACTTGCAATAGCATTAAACCAGGAAATGCCGCATCGACTTCGAGCATGGCTTTTTTTACAATGTCGCTGGCGGTTCCCTGCATAGGAGCATTAATGGCCGCACGTTCTCCAAATTTTCGAATATTGCCGTTGTTTGATTTTAACTCGTCTAAGTAGCGACGTCGGCCAAATATCGTTTCGACATATCCCTGCTTCTTAGCCGTTTGAATCGTATTCTCCATGTAGTCTCGAATTCCCGGAAAGCGGCTAAAATATTTTTTTATAATATCTTTGGCTTCGTCAGCCGAGATCGAAAGGTTTTCGGCTAAACCATACGAACCCATTCCATATGCGATTCCAAAGTTGACCGCTTTTGCGATACGCCGTTGCTCACTCGTAACCGTTTGCACATCAATATCAAACACCTCCGCGGCGGTAGCCGCATGAATGTCGAGATCGTTTTCGAACGCACGAGTTAATCCAGGGTCTTCAGTAATATGCGCAAGAATACGCAATTCAATTTGGCTATAGTCTACCGACACTAAGCTTTTGCCTTTAGGTACGATAAACGCCTCGCGTATCTGAGCCCCGCGCGGCGTACGAATCGGAATATTCTGTAAGTTCGGATTCATACTAGAAAGTCGACCCGTCGTCGTAACGTTTTGATAAAAGCGTGTGTGTAAACGTCCATCTTCAGGATTTACCAACAATGGCAGTGAATCTAAATACGTGGATTTCAGTTTCGACAACTCTCGGTACTCGATCAGCTTAAGACAAACGGGATAATCTTTTGAAAGCTTTAGCAATACATCTGAGTCTGTAGAAAAACCTGTTTTTGTCTTTCTTATGACTGGCATTTTCAACTTATTAAATAGAACATCACCGAGTTGTTTAGGACTCGTCAGGTTAAAAGTATGCCCTGTCGTTTCAAAAATTTCTTTTTCAAGATTGCGAAGGTCAATCTCCATTTTGTGGCTTTGTTTTTTAAGTTTTTCCACATCTAAAAGAATCCCTCGCTGCTCCATTTGGTACAAAACCGTCGCGAGCGGCAAATCAAATTGTTCATAGAGTTTATCTCCGTGAACTTGCGTGAGACGTTCTTTCAGAATGGACTCAAAGTTAATTTGAGCCGCATATATCTGATTCGGAGCCGAAAGATCTGGTAAGGCCGCACCTGTAAATTTTTGGTAACATTCATTAAAACTTCCGACATCTCCCGCTCTTAAAATATAAGCTGCCAGTGAGCTATCCCAAACACAACGGGGTTTGGTCAGTACAAAATGATGCCAATATTCTTTAATGTCATAACCTTTCCAAAAAAGCTGGAGCTTATCAAACTGTGTACTTAGTAATTTTAAATCTCCTGTAAGCCTGTAGACGTTTTGCTCGCTACCAACAAACAGTCCGCGATCCGTCGAAAATCCCCAAACGGTCGCGCCTGGTTTTAAAATTTCATTTATATTACCGGCATGAATTTCTTTTTCGCCGATGGCCGCCGAACTTCCGGCGAGATCAAACATCGAAATCTGACTGTTTGAAGATAACATCGGAGAAGCTTGATGCACGCGAGAATCTTCAAGAGGAGGTAACTCCTCCACCGATGAAGATATTGGCGGCGTTATCATCATCGTCGATAAAGTTTGAGGTGAGGACTCTTTCATCACCGAGTTTTCTGCCCCCGTGGGGGCAGGTTTCGCCGAGCCAAACACTCGGCGTTCAAAAGATTTGAAGTCTAACTCTTCAAGCAGATTTTTTAATTCGACCTCTGGCAAAGGTCGCAACTTCAGATCGTCTAGGGTAATACCAAGATCAATATCCGTTTTAATCGCGACTAGTTTTTTAGATAAATAGGCATTCGCTTTGTCGCTTTCGAGCTTTGTTTTTAAGCCGACATTTTTTATTTTATCAAGGTTCGCGTAGATTCCGTCGAGCGTTTTATATTCAGCTAAAAGTTTTTGTGCGCCTTTTGGGCCAATGCCTTTAACTCCCGGAATGTTATCTGAGGAATCCCCCACCAGTGAGAGATAGTCCATAACTTGAGAGGGTTCGATCCCCCATTTTTCGATCACACCCGCCGGGTCGTATTTTATTTCTTTCATCGTATCGTACATCGTGACAAACGGAGATACGAGTTGGGCAAAATCTTTATCTCCGCTCACGATGACAACTTCTAAATTATGTTTGCGGCCATACTCCGTCAACGTACCGATAATATCATCAGCTTCAAAACCCTGACGATCATAAGCCGGTATTCCCAATGCTTCGGTGAGCTTTCTAATGTAAGGCACTTGAGGAACCAGATCTTCAGGCATTTCGGAACGATTGGCTTTATAACCGTCAAACATCTCTTTACGAAAACTAGGCTCTTTACGGTCAAAACAAAACGCCATGTAATCGGGCGACACCTCTTTAAGAAGCTTGATTGCCATCGAAAGAAATCCGTAAAGGGCATTCGTCGGCATTCCGGCCTTATTCGTTAGAGGACGAATTGCGTAGAAGGCGCGAAAATACATAGAACTGACGTCAACGAGGTAAAGCTTTTTCATTTGCGCCTGAGCCTACTTGAAGATGCTGGAGGTGTCAGGCAAATCGACTTTTATTCAATAAAATTGATGCGGGCGACTCTGAATGGATTAATCGATAAAAGAATCAAAAATCGAATCATTTTTCTCTTCGATAATCTCTGACGTAACTTGAGAAACTTTAAGATCTTTCATGATCGCTTCGGCACGAGGGGCCTTGCTGACTTGAATATTAAAATTTTGTGCGTTCTCAAAAATTCGATCTAATAGTTGGGAGTAGGCATTTTGCGGTTGGTATATATTGGTTTCCCACTCGCTGACTGTCTGTTGACGACACCTTAAGCGTCGGGCCAATTCGGCTTGGTTCCAGCCAAGTCGATGGCGAAGATCTTTAATTTTCTCTCCAGTCCAACTTAAATCGGACTGTGAGTCTGATGACAACTGAGGCAAATCCATATCCCCCAAAAAATAAAGGTTATCCGCAATAGATAACCTTTTTCACTTTTCAAAAAAATTACGTTTGTGTTGGAGTGCTGGCAACAGCTTCTGGTGCGGTCTGTTTTACCGAAACATTTGCGGCTTGCGGGCCACGATCTGTTTCTAAAAGATCAAACTCAACGATAGAACCTTCTATTAAAGTTTTAAATCCTTCACCTTGAATAGCTGTGTAATGCACGAAAACGTCTTTGCCGTCTTCTTGCTCGATGAATCCAAACCCTTTGCCATCGTTAAACCACTTAACTCGACCATTTGCCATATCTGTACTCCTCCGTACTACTCTGTCATGTCACTCAAACGTAACCCTTTGAAAAAATTAAGGTCAAGAAAAACTAGACGGGTTGCGACATTGTGCGCAAATCAGAGGCGCTATTGATCATCAGAAAATACAAAAACAATTTCATCTTGGCCGACGAGATCTAACCGGTCACGCGCTTGGCGCTCTAAGAAACCTAAGTTTTTGGTTTCTTCAATTTGGGATTTTATAGAATTCGAAGCTATAGTGATGCGACCAATACGCTTGTCTAACTCTGTTTCTGAGTTAGTTAAAGACCAATACTTATAAAGGCTACCATCAAGCGTGATCGCCATTGTGCCCAAAACTAAACACAGAATGAAAACCCGAATAGGATTTAAAAGTAAGCGATTAATCAATTCGATCAAAACCGACATGGTTCTATACTATCAGTTCTCTTAAGATTTTGTGAAGAGAGCAAAAAAAAACGAGGCCGAAGCCTCGTTCTTTAAATACAGTTTTATATAAAAACTTAGAAAGTGATATCAGCCTCTAAGAAGTAGTTTGTGAAGTCTTCACCGTAAATAACGCTGGCTTCGTTGTTCTGAGCCTGATTGCGAAGATCTGGACCATCTTGCTCAACGCCCGCGATCAAAGTGACGTTATTAGTGAACGAGTACGCAACTCCAGTTTCAGCATAAATATTGTCTCTTTGTGAAGATCTCAAACCGTAGTTTGAATCGCCATTGTACCATTTGTGGTCAAATCCAAGATCTGAATAGAAACCGAGTTTTTCAGTGGCATTGAATTCAACTTCAACAAAGTGGTTCAAACGGTAAGTGTTTGTTCCAACTTGAACAGCTTCACCTTTAGCATTACGTTGAATAGTTCCAGTTTCATCTTTTCTATCGTACGTTTTGTACTGCTCAAGATAAAGACGTGGTTCTGCAATGTACTTCACGGCTAATTTGTTACCGATTGGTTTTGCAAGTGTGATGTTACCGCGAACAACACCGATTTGTCCCATAAACTGAGAGGCTTCAGACGTTGGAAGATAGTAACGTAAGTAACCTTTAGTTTTAAGATTGCCTGGTAGAGTTCCAAGGTTGCTATGAGCAGCCATCAAGTAAACGTCTGCTGGAGTCCATTTAGGTCGGCTCACTTGACTATCAGTTGCCGCAGTTTCAGCAGCACCGAAAGTGTGTGTAATGTCGATACCTGCAGCCAAGCTCACATCGTCAGAAAGTTTGTAACCAGGGCGAACAGTTAAAACACCGCTTGGCTCTGATGTTTCAGAACGGTTTGAAGTCGCAGTTGCGAAGCTTCCACGATCTGCGATTAAAATATTGAATTTGCTTTTCTTTACTTCTTGAGTGGCTTTTGCAACTTGAGTTACAGATTCCGCGCTAGAAGCAGGCGAACCAGCTGTTGGCTCGGCTACAGTTTGCGTAGGTTCAGCAACAGCAGCTTTAGCTTGAGTCGCAGTGGCTGATTGAGCTGGTTTAACGGCTTTTACTACGGCCGCTTTTTTTGCAGTTCGTGCTGCGGCTTTTTTTGCCGGAGCTGCGTACACCGCACTCGATACGATCATGCTAACAGCAAGACCGAAAATAACTGGATTCTTCATATACGTTCCTCCTTAAAGGATTTTTTAATTTAACGTTTCAGGAGTGTCTGTACCGTGACTCAGCTAAAACGTCCAATTTTATTTACTAGTTACATAGGTAATACATGGCACTATTGAGCAAGGCCTATGCCACTTTAAGTTGCGCGAGAGTCCGTGCGGTGATGTGTTCTATTATTTGATATCACTCGGTTTTTTTGACTTCTTAAACCCTCTTAAATTGAGGATGTGAATCTCTATAGCGCGAACAAAGCATCGAATTGTCCCCAGCCATGTGTCGATGTGTCTCAAATGCACCTTTATTTAGAGCCAAAAAGCTCCCACATTCGAGACAAAAAAAGTCGCTTGCGTCTTAAATTGTCATATTCTTACATAGGTTTTACACAGGTTATTCAAAAACAGATTCGACAAAAATCTCTCGAGTGACTAATTTTTAGACAAAAAAACTCGTCAAATTCTTTAGTGGCTATGCCTAAGTTTTAATTCCGACCGCCGTCAACCATTCCGGAGTGGCAGCGATGAGTCGGCGTTTATTCATATCAAAAAGACCAATTTTAAAAGTCGCGAGACAACGAATATCACCTTCTGCGCCTTTGACTTCATGCTGAATCGTGCCCACAACTTTGGAATATTCCGTTACGTGCGTTTCAATCGTAATGAACTCGCGCAATCGAATTTCTTTTTTAAATTGTAAGTGAATATCTAAAATAGTAGGACCAATTTTAGTCTCATGGATTTTTTCGTAACCATAACCGCGACTCGAAATTAAATCCCAACGCGCTTCTTCTAAGATTTGTAAATACGTTGCATTGTTCACGTGACCAAAAGAATCGAGATGCGCCTCGAGCACTTGCATTTTATAAATATGCAATTCGCCGATCATCTCTTAAACGCTGATGCGCCCCAAAACTCGGCCGTCGTACCTAACTGTTCTTCAATGCGTAAGAGTTGGTTGTATTTTGCGGTTCGCTCACCTCGACATAGGCTTCCTGTTTTGATTTGTTGGCAACCCATGCCCACAGCTAAATCAGAAATCGTGGAGTCTTCGGTCTCACCACTTCTATGGGACATGATCGTCGCCATACTATGGCGTTGAGCTTTTGTGACCGCATTCCATGTTTCGGTCAACGACCCAATTTGATTTACTTTTACTAACAGCGCATTGGCGGCGCCTTTTTGTATTCCCATTTCGATGCGTGTCGGATTTGTAACAAATAAATCGTCACCCACAATTTGAAGTTTTTTGCCGTGATCCCCGGTAAAACTCACCCAAGAATCCCAATCGTCTTCTGAAAAGCCGTCTTCGATACTGATCAGCGGAAAGTTCTTCATCCAATCGGCGTACACAGCTTGTAATTCTGCAGACGAAATTTTTTTACCATCCCATTTGTATTTTCCGTCTCCATACATTTCGGTCGCGGCAACGTCGAGTGCGAGCAAAATGTCGGTTCCCATTTTGTAACCGCTTTTTTCTATGGCTAAAGCAATTAGTTCAAGGGCTTCGCGATTTGATTTTAGTGCAGGCGCAAAACCGCCTTCATCTCCGACGCCGGTGGAAAGGCCTTTATCGCCTAAAACTTTTTTAAGAGTGTGAAAAACTTCGCTCCCTGCGCGGAGAGCTTCTTTAAAACTGCCGCCACAAACGGGTACAATCATAAATTCTTGAACATCCAAACCATTATTGGCGTGTGCGCCGCCATTGAGAATATTCATCAAAGGTACGGGAAGTTTGTGGGCATTTGTACCGCCGATATATTGAAACAACGGAATTCCAACTTCGAGAGCGGCGGCTTTTGCACAGGCGAGCGACGCACCCAAAATTGCGTTGGCTCCCAGCTTAGATTTATTTTCGGTGCCGTCGAGTTCCAAAAGGGTTTTGTCGATCATCGTTTGATGACTGACGTCTAAGCCGAGAATTTCTTCGGCAATGACGCTATTCACGTGCGCGACTGCTTTTTGAACGCCTTTGCCCCCATAGCGAGATTTATCGCCATCACGAAGCTCATTGGCTTCATGCGCGCCTGTCGAAGCGCCCGAAGGAACCGCGGCTCGTCCCATTACACCTGCCGCCGTGATCACATCAACTTCAACGGTAGGATTGCCTCGGCTATCCAAAATTTCGCGCGCTTTTATTGATACGATCTCCGACATTTTTAAATTCTCCTTAGGGGTTCAGTGGTAAATCAATTGTGAATTTAGAGCCTTTGCCTTTTTCACTTTTTACGTCGATATGACCATCATGCATTTCTACAATCGAATGGACAATACTTAACCCTAGGCCCGTACCGCGACCCGGCTGCTTCGTAGTAAAATAAGGCGTGAAGATATGACTCAAAGTTTCGGGGTCCATACCTGTGCCGTCGTCTTCAATTTCGATCGAAGCGAGTTCGCCCTTAATGTAGGTCGAAACTTTAACGGTGCCGCTCTCGCCCACCGCTTGGGCCGCATTGTTGAGCAAATTCACCAATGCTTGTTCGATTCGTCCCGGAATAACCGTGACGGTTCTTTCGAGCTTTAAATTCTTTTTAATTGATGCGTGTGTGGGTAGGTTCGCGTTGACCATTTTAATCGCGTTCTCGGCGATTTGATTGAGATCCGATTGTACTTTTTCAGAAGCTTGCGCAAATTTTGGTCCGGCTAGATACGAAAGATCTTTTACGATGTCGCGCACACGTTGAAGCCCGTCACTAGCTTCGCGTACGACCGAAGGGTATTCGTTCGTAATAAACTCCCAATCCATGCGTCTCATGGCCTCACGTACTTGAGGTGTCATGCGATCTTGACCCACAAGAATTGTGATGAGTTGTTGCCCACGTGCCAAATAATCATTGAGGCGCAGAAGATTACTCATCACGTATGCTAAAGGATTATTTACTTCGTGAGCGAGACCTGCGGCAATTTCAGATAGATTTGAGAGTTTCTCATTTTGTACCGTGTATTTAAACTTCGAACGTAACTCTTTTTGCGCGAGATTTAATTCGTTGTTCTTTTCAACAAGCTCACGGTTTTTTTCTTCTAAATCTTTTTGAGACGTCTCAAGCGACTGAACTAAGGATTGCAAAAACTGTGGATTGATTTGCTGACCACCACCGTCCTCGCCAAAAAGGTTAGGTTGATTTTCGGCAAATCTAAGTTCGACAATTTTGTCATCCCATTTTCCGTTGGCTGCGGGTCGTCCCATGTAGGCAGGTAAAGATTCTAAGGCCGCTAATAAATATGCGGCACATAAGGGGTATTCGTTGCGAGAAAACGGAGCTTCAAACGAAATCGAATCTTGATCGCTTTTGGCATTTCGAATCTGGGCGTTGCGAACTATTGGCGCCGGAGAAATAAAGTACGATAAAATACGATCGGGCTGCATAAACAAATCCTGTGGACTCGACATCATCCGCAAAACGCCGTCAAGCACACCCCAAGCACGAAGGTCCGGACTTGCTAAGCCCACAGTTTCGATCACGTCGCCATAGTGTTTTGAAAATTGATAGAGAAAGCTTTCCATACGGCCGGCATCTAACCAGCTAGACGGATTGCGCAGAAACTCTTCTGGCACATCGATCAAAGAGTCGAGCGGCTCTTCGTTTAGCTGATTACGATCAATGAACGTAAAAAATGAGTTTGAAATTTTGCTACTGAAAAGCATCAAAAAGTTGTGCCCAATTTTTGGCAAAGATTCAAGACTGGAGCCGTGGGTTACGAGAAATACTCAGGATGCCTTTTGGAACTTCGATCGAGAAAAGGGGATTTTATTGGATTCAATCTCTTCAATGAAGGACGGAATTTCGCCTGTTGGCTTTAATTCGCCGTGAAGAACACCGTCAGGACCGCGCATGAGATTACCCAGATCGAAAATAGGCGCGATATTATACGTCCCGTCTTTGTTAAGTCCGCGAACTTCCGAGATTGTCTTAATGCGTCGCGAGCCATCGGAGAATCTAGAAATTTGTACGATCATATCGATCGCGGAACCGATTTGGTATTGTATCGCTTTTAAAGAAATTTGAGAATCGCCGCCCATCGCCAAGCCCTCAAGACGCACAACAGCATCATCCGGTGAGTTGGCATGAATAGTTCCTAGGCACCCTTTGTGACCAGTATTCATCGCGTTGATAAGCTCAAGAGCTTCTGAACTTCGCACTTCGCCTACAATAATTCTGTCGGGGCGCAAGCGAAGCGAACTTTTGAGAAGATCACGAATCGTGATCTCGCCCTTGCCTTGCGCATCCGCCATTTTGGTTTCAAAAAATACGACGTGTTCGTAGTCGACCGTTAACTCGCTCGCATCTTCGATCACGATCACGCGCTGACCTGCCGGAATACGATTGCACAAAACACTCAACAAAGTGGTTTTACCAGAACCTGTTCCGCCGCTGACGAGAATGTTTTTGCCGAGATACATGCAGAGATCTAAAAATCGGGCACCATCTTCGGTGATAGCGCCAATTTTGACGTAATCTTTAAATGTCATTTTTACTTTTGAAAATTTGCGTATCGCAATGGTCGTTCCGTTGCGAGCGCACGGCGGGAGCACAACGTGTATACGTGAACCATCAGGTAAACGGGCATCGAGTGTTGGATTTTCTTCGGTAAGTCGACGTTGCACTCTCTGTGCGATGCTGTTTGCCGCTGCGATCAAGGCATCTTCGTCTTCAAACTGAGCATCAGTTTTATAGAGTTTGCCCGCACGTTCGATAAAAATTTCTTTGGGCCCGTTAATCATGATCTCAGTAACTGTAGGGTCATTCAGCAAATCGACGATCGGCGCGAGAAAATTGGCAATTGCGGCTTCAAAAACTCCGCCATCTTGATCTTCTGAATTTCTCTCGCGGGCCATAATTACTCCCCTTGAGAAGATAAGGCGCGAACCGGTGTGTCTCCGATATAAACGACCATGCGTCCTTCTGCCGAAGTTTCAGGACACATAAAAGAATAAATGCCTTCTTTTTTAGGCGTGATTTCAAACTTTGTTATTTTGCCGAAGTACGTCCCGTGATGTTCTGAAAAACTATCTAAAATAAAACTTACGTTTTTCTCTTTGTCATTCACGTTCACAACGTAAACGGTATAAGCCGTATCTTTTTTTACGCGCACTGTTTTTGGAACAAAACCAGAGGCTGTCGACAGAATCACAATTTCTTGAGCCGGTGTACCGGCCGGCAAAATATTTTCGAAAAAACCTAAATCCGACTCTTTGGCAGTCGCCTTATTTGTAGGAGCCCCTTCAGTTTTTGTCACATTTTTGCGACGACGTGAAAGATCGATATCCCATGCAAATGATGTTGAAGCCATCAGTAAAAAGAGAACGCTAATTTTAATGTAAACTATTGCGCGCGTGGAAATCTGCAAATTCACGAGCCACCTCCATAGCAAGATATTCTAAAATCTTTCCATCAAAATCTTTCAGCGAGCTCACCAACATCGGAATATCTTGGTGATACTCATTGGCAACTCGCATCGCCTCGCGAACATCTTCAAGATAATGTGGCAATTCGTTCATGGCTTCTTGCCAATCTTTTTTTAAAACCGGATCAATTACACCAAGTTGATAAAGGGCATCGAACATATTTTGAAGTTGTCCCTGAAGATACATAGTCGCCTCTTTTCTCTTATGATTCTCATCGGATAGACGACCTCATCGGTTGAGTGTTCCCACACAGACCTAGACCTTTCACTTCGAATATTAAGGGATAGGACGACCAACCTTGGTTAAGGTGTCATCTTTTGAGACGTTCGTTTGGCTTAGCGATATGCTATTAGGCATAAATCAACTGAGGTACCGACTAAGAGTCGAAAATTTTAAAAAGCTGGAAGAAAAATTCCAGCCGGATATAAATTAATTTTACTTACAATAAATTTGAGGCGAGCTCGGCGAGTTCGGAACGCTCGCCTTTTGTCAGCGTGATATGCGCAGCGATGTTTTGGCCTTTGAATCTTTCCACCGCATATGTCAAACCGCTGTTCGCAGAATCCACGTATGGATTGTCGATTTGGTAACAATCGCCCGTCAGCACAATTTTCGTTCCTTCACCCGCTCGCGTAACGATGGTTTTGATTTCGTGTGGAGTTAAGTTTTGAGATTCATCCACAATCAAATACTGATTTGGAATCGAACGACCCCGAATGTATGTGAGCGGCTCAATATTGAGCATGCCTTGATTAATAAGCTCTTGTGCGCGGCCGGCTGCTTTTTTTTGTGAGCCTTCTGAACCCATTAAATATTCAACGTTATCAAAAATAGGCTGCATCCATGGATTGAGTTTCTGCTCAACATCTCCCGGAAGATATCCAATATCACGACCCATCGGAAAAATTGGTCGACTGACCAGCAAACGTTGATATTTGCCTTCATCTAAAGTTTTTGAAAGCCCGGCGGCTAAAGCTAATAAAGTTTTACCTGTTCCCGCTTTACCGACAAGAGACACAAACATAATTTCATCGTTTAACAACGCATCCATCGCAAAGCTCTGCTCGACGTTTCGAGGGTAAATCCCCCAAATATTTTCGGCCGGCTTTATCAACGGAATAATACCTTTTTGGGTTTCGCTATATCGACCAATTGCCGAGTGATTAGGATTCGATTTATCTTTCATCACAACGTACTGGTTGCCTAAAAAAGTCACGTTCGCAATATCTTGAACTAATTTGTGCTGATAAAAATCATCGATGACGCCCGGGTCGACTTCAACTTCGGTAACGCCCGCATAGAGCTCTTCGACAGAAACAGAATCTGGCTCATAATCACGAGCTTCAATTCCGTAAACATCGGCCTTAATACGCAAATTCGTATCTTTGGTTATGAGTTCAACTTTGCAATCAGGGTGATCTTTTTTGAGCGAGATCGCGGTCGCTAAAATACGATTATCAGGCTTATCTTGATCTAAGCCTTTTGGAATCCCTACCAAACCATGATCGATATTAACGAAAACACGTGAGCGTGTCCGTTCGACTGTGACACCACGAGCAAGACTTCCCGCTCCTCTTAATACGTCGATAAATCGTGAGAACTGACGCGCATTACGACCGTTTTCACCAATATCGCGTTTAAAATGATCGATTTCTTCAAGTACCGCAATCGGGATGTAAATGTCTGCCTCTACAAATTTGTATAACGATTGGGGATCAAAAAGAATCACGTTGGTGTCGAGAATAATTTTTTTCTTATGGTTGCTGGATTCTAGCGTCGTGTTTGTCAACGATGTACTCCCTCATTGAAATGAACTCTCAATTATAGAGAGTACTCTTCATCAGAAGTCCAAAGGAATCGTTAGTTTATCTTAAGATTGCCGCGCACTGCAAAACGCGAAATTACTTTTTAAAGGATTTTTGAAAATCACCAGAATCGCGATGAAGATCAACGCTGACACATTCGATGAACTTTACAAAGTGTTCAAGCGCCTCTTCATTAACGGTGTCTTTTTCAAAATTAGCTCCGTAACGATTCACCCCTTCAGAAGGAATTTCTCGCACGTTGGAAATTTTTATCGAGAATGGAAAATAAGTAAACTGACTTAAATACACCCGCATGGCGACTTCTTCGTCCAAAGATAGCTTTCCGACCTCAAATTCAAGATCAAAAGAAAGTCCTCTTTCAGAGATATCATAAAGCGCGACCTTTTTAAGGCCACTGCCAGGAATAATTAAGTACGCACCAATAAACTCAGTTAAGATCGTCCGTCGCACAGACCGGCGTTCTTCCTGAAGAGCTGCCTGACGGCGCTCCACCATATCGAGGACCGGCGCAGATTCCACTATTGCAATATCATGTGATTTGCCTGTTTTAGCTCTACGACGTGAGTTTAAATCAATGACGTTCTTACGATTCCCCATTTGTGCCCCCCGGTACCTAGTACTTATCGGCAGAAATCGTCTCAACTTTAGAAAATGTTTTGAAATGAGACACTTGGTCCTGTTGATTAACCAACGAAAGTATATATGGGGTCTGTTCAAAAAGGGTCAGATTCCGCAGATGTGCCGAGGAGGGAGCGGCGGCGTACTGACTGTACGCCAGAGTGACGGACGACAGCGCAGATGAGGAAGATGGCCCTTTTTCAACAGACCCACTTGTTCCGAGCCCGCCCTTCGGCTATGCTCGACAGTAGAAATGACCAGTATTCGCGGACTTACATTAAGCCTTCTCGTACACGGCCTTCTTTTAGGGCTGCTAACCTTTTGGGCAGATCAAGCTCAAAAAAATGGCCTCGTGAGGGATCTCCATAAGTTGATTCAGTTCGATCCTATAAAAACAGAGAATGAATTCATCTCGCTTGAAACCCAACCTCTTGATAATTCAAAAAAACCTCCTGTGCGTTACTCGGCTCAAAACACTCAGCGAGTTCGAGAGGAAACCCAAGCGCGTTTCTTAGGACCAACAGTCAACCGTCGATTTCCGACATATGAACCTACCAAAAAAGAAAATAAAAAAGAGCTTCAAGACTCCGATCAAACTGGTACTCTCGCGGTTCAAAACAACGAAGAAGTCAAACGCACAAAAATTCCACTTGGAATTTCGACCGTTCAATCGCAGTTAGATAAAGAAATTAAGTTTGGTGATTTTACGTCTCTCAATACAGACCAGAATTTATTTTTTTCGTTTTATACACGGGCCGAAGCGCGCATTCGATTTCACTGGGAAGGTGGCGTCGAAAGCGTGATTGAATCCCTTAGTTTTCGCAATCTCGGTATTCGCGATGAACGAACGTTCGTAACTGAAGTTGAAGTGCAATTAGATCGCGAAGGTAAGTATTTGCAAACATTACTTTACCGAACTTCGGGAGTAGAAGCCCTTGATCAAGCGGTTATACATTCTTTTGAACGGAGTGCTCCCTTTGTTAATCCTCCTCGAGAAATGGTGCGAGACGATGGTCTTATCCATCTTAATTATGCCTTTCGTGTTTATTTTTCTCCCCAATTCTACTCGCGCCACTAACTTTACCTAACTCGACTTTTATTATTTGGATCTAGACCAATCTGAGCTCATTTTTCTGCTAGAATTTAAGCTATGTCTTTACTCAAAAATTTCGTCGCGGCCTTCATTTTGTTTAGCATTTCCAATGCCTATGCAGGATTTGTCGAATTGGGCGCATCCGCGAACTACCACTCCTCTACAGTAACGTCTGAAAACTATAGCACAAGTGAATCGTATACAGGATCTTTGGGCTATTATTTTACCGAAAGCTCGGCATTGGAATTTAGTTATACAAATGGTTATTCTAAAGCGAAAACAGAATCTTCGACCACAAAAGCCTATTACACAGTTTATGGATTAGATTTTATTCTCACCTTCGGTCCTAAAGACGCAGTTTTTCGCCCTTACTTAAAGGCCGGCGGCGCCTATGTTTATAAAGAGATCCGCTATCAACAGGCCGGGTATCCCGAGCCACTCCCACCTGTTACCTCTTGCGGGATCGCGCCTTCAGCAGGCGGTGGATTTCGACTGTTGCTCTCACAAAACCTCGCAATTAAAATTGGTGCCGAAATTTGGTCAAGCCCGATCAACGACACGTGTTTGCCAGAATCACAACAAACATCAACCTACGACAATACGTATCGTGGTGGCATCTCTTGGATGTTTTAAAGATACTTTTTCTACTCTTATTTCTGCCCTTACTCCAGGCGTGTCAGATCGATTACATAATTAAAAGTGGTTACGAACAGGCAAAAATACTTTCAAATCGTGTCGATAACGAAGATATCCTTAAAGATCCCAATATGCCCGAAGAACAAAAACGCAAATTGCGACTGGCGGAAGAGGCAAAAGCTTTTGCCGAATCCGAATTAGGTCTTGCGCATTCAAAAAATTATTCAAGTTTTGTAAAGTTGGATCGACCTTACGCCAGTTACATTGTAAGTGCCGCTCCTAAATTTAAATTAGAACACCAACTTTGGACGTTCCCGATCGTCGGTTCTTTACCCTACAAAGGTTATTTTTCAGAACAAGAAGCTCAAGATGAAGCTAAAAAAATGGAGCGCGATGGTTTTGATACTTACGTGCGTGGTGCTAGTGCCTATTCGACGCTCGGTTATTTTCGGGATCCCATTTTGTCTTCGATGTTACGTTATCAAGATTCTGATCTCGTAAATTTAATTATCCACGAAACCGTACACGTGACGCTTTATATTAAAAGTTCTGCCGACTTTAACGAGCGTATGGCAGTTTTTTTAGGCAACAAAGGGACCGAAGCTTTTTATCGCAAAAAAGAAGGTCCCAGTTCAGAGACTTTAAAAAATATTTATTCTGAAAATAATGATGAAGCGATTTTTTCAAAATTTATCACCGAAGAAAACCGCCGGCTTAAATCCTGGTATGAAGAACAAAAAAGCCCTTCAGAAGAAAGCAAAGCAGAGCAGCTTAAAAATATTAAAATAAATTTCAGCAAGCTCATTCGACCGCAACTTAAATCTAAATCTTACGCAAATTTTGCAGAAGCTAATCTGAATAATGCGTATTTGCTTGCACTCAGCACATACGTTGCCGATTTGGATGATTTCGAAAAAGCCTTCATCAAAAATGATCAAGACTTCAAAAAAACAATTGAATTTTTTAAGCAGTTACAAAACACAACGAAGCCCGAAGACACTTTAAAGCAACTTGTACTCTAGTTTTTCGAAGCCCGATCTCGACGAGAACTATCCCTTAAAAACTTCATGTGTTCCCTTTGAGCTTGCGCCGAGGTCGATTCTTGCGTCTTCTCCGTTTGAATTTGATCCAAATACGCTTGTGTAAAATCGCTCGTATTTGGCGTGCGCGCAGGATCTCCATCCTTCGCAACTGCGGTCATCGAAACGAGAAGCGCTGCTGTTAGTATTAAAGCGCGTTTCATAAAATCCCCCTGTTATCTTAAGTGACTCTCGGAGCCCCTTAATGTGGTTAATCGGGGAAGTAATCCTTTACTCCTCGTGTACTATTCTAGGCTCCTTGCCCTTAATCCGAGACTCCGCGGTCTTCCCAGATTCAGCTAGAGCCCCTTTTAAACGTGTTATCAGTCGATCTTTAAGTGCGAGATACTTTGCGACTTTAGGCGCGCCTAAAAGCTTTTCCAACTGCTCGACCTCGCGCATCTGGAATGTACCATACTCTTTCAAGTAACCTTTATATTCTTCGAGTAGTGCTGTTTGGGCTTTGTCCTCTTTTTGCATTTCCATCTTTTTGAGAACGTCGTCCATTTGGCCATCAAGTTTAATTTTATCAGATCGCAATTTCTTCATAATTTTTGAAAACTCAAGCTCCTGCTTTGTATCCAGTCCTAAAGCATCACTGACTTTCCATAAAAAAAGTTCTTCCACACGTGCACGGCTCTTTTCGATATCATTCGCCATGACGGGCAAGCTTAAAAATATGCTCATCAATGCCGTGAGAATCCGTCGCGCCGTTCGGCTTGTCGATCTCTTCATGTTGTCCCCCGGTTGGATTTCTCTCATATTTCCTACTTTAAAATATCTTCCATAACTTGTGCCAGTTCATCATCACTCATGTCTTCCGCGTGATAAGCTAATCGATCCAAAGTAAAGTCTTCATCGGTCTTATGAAGATTCAAAGTTTGCGCTAAGACTTCTGGATTCTCAAACGCCTCTTGTACAATCAAATCGGACTTGTCATGAGCTGTTTGAACCATATTCAGAGGTGCAGTTGAAGAGGGATTGAGAAAAGAAAAAAGTTTTTGTGAAATCCCGCCAACCAAACCCGTAGATAAACCTAAAAATAATATAACAGATGCAGCGATGGGTCCCCACGTCTTGGGTTGCGTTATGATGATTTGCCATCGCGGTTGCACCGGCGTGTGATGAATTTCCGACATGATGTTCTCAAATAATTTTTGATTAAACTCTGATTTTTTATACGGATCCGCATGTCGAATTGAACCACGCAATCTTTTTAGATCTTCTAAAATTTTTTCGTCAGCCTTCGAGTTTAAAAGCAGCTTTGCGTAATCTTCGCGTAAAGATGGATCAAGCTCATCTTCTAAATACTCAATCCAACTTTCTGTTGGCTTTCCTGATTTTGTTTTCACCCTTCTACCTCCGCAAGAGTTAAGTGTATTTCTGAAAATAAACTGTCTTCGCTCCCAACCCAATTCCGCAGCATTTCATTTTCCTCAAGCGACTCTTTAACTTTAAGTAAACCATGTCGATAGTTCGCTTTGGCCGTGTCGTACGGACATTCCATAATCTGAGCAATTTCATTAAAGCTCAGATCTTCATAAATGCGTAACTCAAGTGCGCGTCTTTGTTTTTCTGGCAATTTTTCAACTTCAGTTCTGAGAATCGCTTTGATATCTAAATGTATCAAAGTGGCTTCTGCAGATTCATTCGTTGCCATATGCACGTCGTCTATGTTGACGACTTCAAAACGCTGAGAGCGTAATTTGTTTCGGGCTGTATTAATCGCAATCTGAAAGAGCCAACTTTTAAAAGAGCTTCGCCCTTCAAACATATTGATCTTGCGATACGCCTTTACAAAACTCTCTTGCACGATGTCTTCGGCTAACTCATGATCGCGCGTCATTCTTGCACATACGCGAAGCAAAGCCGTTTGGTGTCTCTTCACTAATTCAGTGAAGGCCTTCCCCTCGCCGGCTTTGACCTCATCTACGAGCTCGAGATCCGCTTTCATCGTACCTTTCACTTGAGCCGTTAGCGCACCCCACAGACACGCACAGCTACTTAATCGTTAGACCAACGTCCAGTCGAAGTCGGTTAATCTCTTCAGGAAATCTCATCAAATCATCGGCGGCCAAGATCTTGGACTTAAGCCAAAAGCCGAGGAATATTGAGCACCTGGCTGTTTTTTATAAAGACAGAGCGTTATTTTAAGACGTAGGTCCTGAATTTTTTTATAAGGATCTTCAAACGGTGAGTTTGTGAAAGCGCGCTAAGATTTGATTCGCAACTCGTTGCCGCGTTTATCAGTATTTTCAGGAACTAAAACATATTCCCCACGATAAAGATTGGGAGCTGGCCCCTCTTTATGAAGCCAGGAAAGGAATTCACGCTCTTCAGTTTGGCACACGAGCTGTCGGGTTTTACCATTTTCGACTAGTTGATCCCCTGTTAATCTACCCAATCGCGAAGATTGCGTCGAAGAGAGTTCCTTACGAATCGGATCAAAATTTGGTGCTTTGTCTTTTCGTGCGAGCAAATAAGAATACGTAATCGTAGAATTCTTCATCGGCAAATGAGCTTCAACCTCAGTCCACCATGAAGGGGGATCAAATTCGATACGGTCGTGACACCAATCTCGTCCACCTGAAAGGGGACAACGGGCTTGATGGGTACAAGGGGCCCAAATTGACCATCCCTTTTCAATAAGGCGGGTTCTTAAATTTGAGAGTCTCACAAAATCTTTTTGAGTCGAAGGCTCTAAAATCATCACGGCATCAAAATCAAAAATCCATTTCGGAATATCTTTTAATTCATTCAACGAATAGGACATCGTAAGTACAGTTTTTTGATTTGGTATTTTTTTATAATCGTCGATGCGCTTATACCACGAAAGCGGATGTGCTTGAAACGCCTTTAACTTTTTATGGAGTGCCACCGCAGAGTCTGAAGATTCAATGCAAGTTCCATTTTTAAGAATATTTTCTAAAGCAAAACTTGTCGTGCCGGGCCCACTTCCAAAATCAACATAAGAGTTAAGCCCCTCAAAAAATCCAAGCTTTTGCGCTTCATGTATCACAGACTGGATTCGGGCCACTCCCAAAGGTAAGAAATAACTGGCATAGGCTTCTATCGCCCCACTCGCGTTCCATGGCGTTTCTAATGATTGTGGATTTATAAAATAATCGGAAAGCTTAAGAATGCTTTCGGAGAGTTTCTTTGCGGCTTCTAATGACTTGGTTGAATTAAGATATTCTAAAATAGAACTTTCGAGCTGCGGAGAAATTCCAAATTTTCTCATAAGAAAAACTTAAACCGCGGCAACACGATTTCGGCCAGCTTTTTTAGCTTTGTAGGCAGCTTGATCGGCTCTTTCAAATAATTCAGGCCATGAATTTGTACTGGCTTCTAAAGTCGCAACTCCTGCCGAGAGCGTAACCGGCAGCTTGCTTCCGTTATACATAAATTCGTTATTCTCAATAGTTTGACGAATGCGTTCGGCGACTTCTACTCCACGCTGGAGAGTTCCGCCAACTAGCAATAAACAAAATTCTTCTCCACCAAATCTAGCAAAAAAGTCGCCTTGACGGATCAAACGATTTTGTACAATTGAAGACACTTCACGCAATACGTAATCGCCCGCAGCGTGCCCGTAATTGTCATTCACTTTTTTAAAATGATCGAGATCAAAAACAATAACGGTCATTGGAGTTTCAGTGAGTTTTGCACGCCGAAAAACTTCTTCACCCGTGGCGTTCAAAGCCCCTTTATTGTATATTTGCGTCAACGGATCGAGTTGTGTACGATCGTAAGTACCTTTATTTGCAACGCTCTCGATGTTTCCTTTTTCAATAAATTTAAAAATAATATTTCCGAGTTTTAATTGATCATTATTTTTTAATTTATGAGGTGTATTCGCAATCGTGAGCGAACCATTGACTTCGGTTCCGTTAGTCGAATTTAAATCTTCAAATTTAACTTCGTTATTCATGCCCAAAATAATGCGTGCATGTTTTTTACTGAGGCTACGATCATCGACAAAAATATGAGCTTCAACGACTCGGCCAATAAACATTTCAGATTTTGTAATCGGCCATTGTTTGCCCACCATGTGTGCGGGCCCCATAAGTAAAACTAACGCCGGAGGTGCGTTGACGACTTCGGTGAGTCGAACTTTAAGCGTGTCACCGCTTACAACATTTGTTTTATCATCATTACGCGAATCATCTGCTGCCGACATGGACACCAGTATACGAAAAATGTATGGCTCTGTCCAAAGAACGCTAAAAAAACTCTACTGAGAAAGAATCTGCATAGCTAGCCGTTTGCCTAGCTCCACTCCAGGTTGATCAAATGCATCAATATCTAATGACTCTGCAACTCCCGCCACAAGCATTTCAAAAAATTGAAAGAGAAAGCCTAGAGACTTAGGACTCAAATCGACAATTACAAGTTCTAATGAATGTATACCTTCAGCCTTGAGGGCTTGTTGCGTCGCCAGTCTTTCGGCTTTCAAGATAGCACCCAGAGTCTTACCGTTGATAAAATCTGGCAGCCCTATCACGTTGGTAATCACATCGCCGGCTTGTTCAACAGATTCTATTCCTATAAAAAAAATAAATTTATCTCGTGCACCATCCATTACCTGCTGCAAAATAGAATGTTGATCGTTAGCCCCGACCAAGGCAAGAGGCGTACTCACTTGCGGAGCAAGACTCGCCTCGCGCGTAAGGCGTTTAGCCAAACTTTCTGCCCATAACTGTTGAACCCAACCTCCAAAATGAGAAAGTAAATCAGAATAACTCCAAAAAACTGTAATCCATTCATTTTTTTTGAAACTTGTCAGGACTTGCGCGACAACTTTAGCCAAAGTCTCGGTCTGTGCGAGAGCCTCTTGCGCCCCGGAGCGAAGCTCATCTGTTGAAACACCTAAAAATGCCGTCGGAATAATTCCCACCGGTGTCAAAACTGAGTAACGCCCACCCACGTTCTTAGGAATATGGAAAATCGGAACCTGATGGCTTCTCGCCCAGTCGGTTAAAGGATTATTGCCAGGGTCTGAGACCACTGTGAAATGTTTTGCGTAATCTGATTCTTTATAGTGTGTTAATAATAATGTTAATTGCGCCAGCGTCTCTAACGTTTTACCGCTCTTTGAGATGACAAGCCAATGGGCATCTCCAAAATTTCCTATACGTTTAAGATTCAACGAGAAACTGATCGGATCAACATTTTCAAAAAACACAATTTGGTTCTGTGTTTCAGCTGATAAAAACTGTTGAATGACTTTCGGGCCTAGGGAGCTTCCGCCAATTCCTATAAGTCCCAGCGTCGAAAAACTTTGTGCTAATTTATGTCCATGCGCGGTGGCACTCGACCACATTTCGTCCATAAAAACGGTCTGCATAAAACCGCTAGAGGTTAAGTTTTTTAAATTCTGAACGGCGACATTCGCTTTTTGAATTGCGACTGCATCAGCCGTGCGATGGACAGACATTTTTAGCATTGATAAAATCCCTTATGAAACGTCAACGTCTTCTTCGATACGATGAAAGCCACGCCATTCTTTAAGCCGACCTTGTGGGCGAAGCTGCACTCGCGTCCCTTCAGCTACAGGTTCTGTTTCAGCAGGGTATTCGATGTATACGTACGTTAATTTTGTTACTTTTCCTAAAGTAGGAATATCAAGAGAAGTGAGTTCTGTCCAAGTTCCTGTGTTAAAATATTCCTTACCCAACCATTGACGGTACTGATATACGTGGCTGTGACCAAAGATAACGGTATGCACACGCTCATCGTCGAGAATTTTGCGAGCAGCATAACTTAAATCAGGAAAGATGGCTCCTTCGATAAAGATCGCGAGCAATCGCTTCCAGGGCCAGTGGCGCCGAGCATCAAGCCCCAACATCGCTCGCAGAAAAAACCATATCAACTTCAAACTCGTTTTGATCGTAAAGCGGGTGTCTTGTAAGAGTCCCCAACGAAAGCTGGCTTTAAACGGACGAACCTTATCAATAAATGGATTTTCTAATTTAATTTTTAAAACAAAATCGACAAAAAAATGTGAGCCGAACGGGAGATTTAGAATTCGTTCAGGCAAATTCTTTTTTAAAAAGAATTTTTTAGGATCAATGCGATTGGCGGCTTCATACATATGTCCATGTTCAATGTGCACACCATCAAAAAAGTATACGATGTTTTTATAACGGACCGATGTACCTAAAACTTCATTCAGATACGTCTGTGTAGATGGCCAGAGCATACATTGATCGTGATTGCCCACTACGTACGTAACGGAGTTTCTTCCGTTTGCTAAAAATTTACGAATAGATTGAAAAAACTTAGGGTGACCTTCAACGATACGGACTAACTTTTCAAGAGAAATACTTTCCGTAATAACCGTTAAAAAATGTCCGCGATAGTCAATTTGGAGAAAATTAAAAATATCACCATTAAGTATAAGCTCGACTTCAGAATCAGCAAACTCGCCGCTGGTATAATAATTTAAAAACTCTGAAAACTTATCATCATAATAAAACTCTTCGAGGGAGTTAATCTTTCCTCCCTCTAGAAGTTTTCCAACTCCGAGATGTAAATCACTGACGACAAGTTTAATTTTTCTCATAACTTTTAGCGCCTAGCTCGCCACATTCACAATATTGCGGCTTTTATTTTTTCCTTCATACATGGCTTCATCAGCCATACGGAGTATATCTTCTTTTGTTTTTGCATGCTCGGGAAATGAGGCGACCCCGATGCTTAACGTTATGTGGACGCGGTGGTTTTCTACCGTAAATATCGTACTTTCTACTTGCTTACGAATACGTTCCCCGACGGCGAGTGCAGACTCTTTATTTGTTCCAATTAATAGTAAAATGAACTCATCTCCTCCGTAACGAAATCCATAATCCATAATCCGAATATTTTGAGTTAATATTTTTGAGATCTGATAAAGCAGTTGGGACCCCACGAGATGTCCCTTGTTGTCATTGACGTTCTTAAAGTGATCAATATCGATAAATAGCGTTGAAAAATGTGTGCGAGAGCGTTCGGATCTTCGAATCTCTTTATCAAGCACCATATGAAGATATCTTTGATTGTAAAGTTGTGTCACGTCATCTTGAAACGCCAGCTCCTTTGCCGCAGATAATTTAACGGCTGACTGATAGAGCCCTGAAACTATTTTTTCTATTAACGGCCATTCTGTAGGTATATCGGGAGTTGGTTTGAACGCTTTTTTTACTCGCGAAAGAATTACGAATGCAATCGTGGCTCCGTGATTATCAAATATGTGTAAAGAGTCTCGTAAACGGATAGGAACCTGGACCACGACCGGAGCCGCAACCCATGTCACCTTAACATCTCCAAAAAAAACTTGCAGCGCTTTACTTGCACGTTTATCAAACGTCTCTTTATCAAGACCAGATAGAGTTTTAATCAAATTTGCAATTTCATTAGGGACTATCGAATTTTCCCTTTTCCTTGGGAGTTTCATAAATTTCCTTATAATACTTATCTAGTCTGCTTTTTTAAGGGGCGTCGCTTCATGCTCGTCACCTTCTAGCATCGAGAGTGCTAAACGTAGTGCCTTAACGGTACGACGCACACGTTCTCGATTGTCATCTAATATACGATTTAACTCTTTACCCTTAGTTCTGTAATTTTCTAATTCATAATTTAATTGATCAATTTTGCGTTTAAGATCCAAAACTATCTCATCTTTATTTTTTATGACCGCTTGGCTCTCAAGTTTAATAAGCTCGAGACGGTTTTCAAGTTCACGCTCTCGAACTCTAATTTTTTTAAGATCTCCGCTCAGACGTGTTTCTAATTGTTCAATTTTAATCTTTGCACGATTGAGCTCTTCATTTTTCGTCATCATACTAGTTCTTAAGATGATCAGCTCTTCGTTGTAAATTTCTTGCTTTTCTTTGGTGGTGTGCTCAACGCGTTCCAACTGAGCATGAAGATCTTCGCTGCGATTTTTTAATGTTTCGCCTGCAGCTAGTAACTCTTCGTTCTCGGCTCTTAAACTGTCGACACTTTTTTCAAGCTCTAAAATTCTTTCTTGAGCAATGCGCAGATGATCCGACTGCACAAGCGAGGCTTCTGCCGTGAGAATAAGCTCTGAGCTTGCGCGCTTCGCACGCGGAGCAACTGGCTCTGATTTTTTTTGTTCTTCAATCGGCTCAACCGGTGAAATATGTGAACGAGTCGAGAAAAAATGAGAAATTTCTTCGACGCCCGAATCTTCTTCCATCATAACGGGCGTTAGATGGTCTTTTGAATTTTTCTTTGGCACGTCTTCCATTCGCGCGCCGATCCCTCTCTGAATATTTATTCCGAAGACACTCTTGTTACCGTCGATTTCTATTCGTTCGCTACTTTCTTTGTTCTGCGTTTCAGATAAAGACGTTGGCCTATCAGGCAATCCTTTTGGTAACGCAAGTGTAGGATCTGCATCTTGCTCTTTAGATTTATCTGAAGGTCTATTTGTGGCTTTTGGCTTGTGTTTTGGATCCGATGTGACAACCGTCGCCTTAGGATCTGGAGAAAATGAGTCCTCATTCTCGTCACCCATGACAAGATCTGCAAGTTCTGTTGATAAATCGACCTTTTTGTTTTTACTCATTTTCAGTTAACATTTCGGAATGATTGAATAATGAGTTAAGCAAACCTGCGTCGAACTCGACCAACGGCGGGGGGCTCAAAAGCTTATTGCCTGATATTCGACATCAAACCTTAAGCCCTGGTCTTTAGTCGCAGACGGCGCTTCGTTGTTTAAAGTGTTAAAGAGTAATAACTTTAAGAAATTCTTGCTTACGAGTCTCAAAATCTGAAGCTGTCAGTGAACGTAATCGGTTTAGACCAAAATCTTGAATCGTAAAACTCGCCATCACCGTTCCGGAGAGACAGGCCTGTTTTAATTTTTCAGTACTTAAAGATTGGTTCGTTTTTGCCAGGTAACCCATGAGTCCACCCGCAAACGTGTCACCCGCTCCCGTCGGATCAATGACCTCAGGAACTGGCATAGCAGGAAGAATAAAATAACCTTCATGTGTAGCCATCACAAACCCATACTCGCCTCTTTTAATCACCACGGCCTTAGGCCCCATTCTTAAAATTTCTTTTGAGGCCGCAATAGCATTCGTCGTTCGCGTGAGAAGTTTACTTTCGTTTTCGTTAATGGTGAGCAAATCAACACGCTCAATGACTTTCAGCAAAGAATTTTTTTTGATGTCGATCCATAAATTCATCGTGTCGCTCGCCACAAGTTTTGGAGATTTCACTTGATTGAGCACGCTGATTTGCAAATCGGGGTCTATATTGGCGAGAAAAACATAATCACATTTTTTATGAGCCTCTGAAAGTTGCGGATCAAAATCAGCAAAAACATTTAAAGCTGTTTCAATCGTGACGGCTTCGTTTAAATCACCCTTGTACGAACCTTCCCAATGAAATGTCTTACCTGAAACTCTTTGCATACCGGTAACATCGACACCTTTATCGGCCAAAAGACGAATGTCAGCTTCATCATAATCTTGGCCTACAACGCCGATCACATGTACTTGTGCAAACTGAGAAGCCGCGACAGAAAAATAATTCGCCGAACCCCCTAAAATACGATCCGCGCGCCCTGAAGGTGTTGAAATTGTATCGTAAGCAAGACTGCCCACTACCAGAATATCCGACATAAGTTCCTCCCGAAGGAGTGAACATTAGGTCATTGCGGATTGAAGATCAAGTTTCTCGGGATGGCCTTCAAATTTGGAACGCAATTGGCCACAGGCCGCGTAGATATCACGCCCCATTGTTTTACGCCTTAAAACATGAACACCGATATCCATCAACTCATGATGAAACGCGACGATGGTGTCTTCATCGGGCCGTTCAAATCCTGAATCAGGATGCTCGTTAAACGGAATAATATTAATTTTGCAAGGAATGCCACGTACAACTTTTTTGAGTCGTCGCGCGTCCTCGATAGAATCTGTCACACCTTTTAAAAGCACATATTCAAATGTAACTTTGTCTCCGGTTTCTTCTGTATAGTCTTTACACGCGGCTAAGAGCTGATCCATGTTCCATTTTTTATTGATCGGCATAACAAAGTCGCGAACTTCATTGGTCGTCGCATTTAAACTTACGGCCAAACGCACTTTATTTTTTGCCACTAGCGGAATCATATCTACGAGCCCAGACGTCGAAACCGTTACCCGACGACGAGAAAAATTAAAACCCCACGGTGAGTGAATCACTTCGACCATTTTAAAAACGGCCTCAGGATTATCAAGTGGTTCGCCCATTCCCATAAACACAACATTCGTGATGCGTTGGTCGCCCTTTATAGCTTTGTCGGCTTGAACAAATTGGCCAACAATTTCTGCGGCCGTCATACGACGTTGCATTTTTTGTTTACCAGTAAAACAAAAACGACAACCCATGTTACAGCCCACTTCAGAAGACACGCATAAAGTTAGACGATCTTCAGACGGAATTAGCACGGCTTCGACGGTTTTGCCTCCGCCCACATCAAACAAAAATTTTCGCGTGCCATCGGTACTGATAAGATCTTGAACAATCAATGGCAGATCAAATGTAAAAATATTAGGAAGTTCCGCGCGGAATGTTTTAGAAAGATCGGTCATCTGTTCAAAATCAGTGACTCCGCGTTGATAGACCCATTGAAATAGTTGTTGAGCACGGAACTTTTCTTTTCCGTATTTTTTGAGGATCTCTTTGAGATCTTCAAGGCTTTGTCCAAAAAAATTAACTTTTTCCATGCTCTTCCAAGGGTCAAGATCAGGTCAATGTAAGGCCCACGATATAACACAAGAGGACAAGCGATTGCACGAAAGATTTTAGTAGTAAGTTCGCGTAGTTATATATTAAATGAGGGGCAAAAAGGGGGCCCTATGTTCAAACTGTTGTTTACTCTACTATTTTTTGTATCTGCACACGCACTTGCTGAGCCAAAATTGGCGCAAATCTTCAAAAATAAAAAGCCGATTATTGGCGTGGTAAATTTACCAAATCTTCCGGGCCAAAAGAATTTCACCAATATGAATGAGGCAGTGGCTAATGCTTTAAGCGAAATGACGATTCTAGAAGAAGAAGGCGTCGACGGGGTTATTTTTGAAAATCCTGATGGTGATATACCCTCAAATCCTGAAACCATCGCGGCCATGACCGTAATTGTGACGAAAGCCATGCAAAAAGCAAAAACCATCGTCGTCGGTGTTGAGGTTTTATGGCACGACCCACTTGCGTCTCTTGCAATTGCAAAAGCCACCGGCGCCAAATTTATTCGTACTGATTTTTTTGCCGATAAAATGATGGCGGATAAACAGCTTATTAATGAAAAACCAAAGCGAATCACAGATTATCGAACTAAGATCGGCGCTGACAACGTTTTGATTCTCGCGGATGTGCAAGTTAAATACGGCGTGATGATCGACAAAAACAAAACGATGACCCAATCTGTAAACGACGCACTTGCAGGTAAATGTGATGCGGTCGTCGTGACAGGTAGAAAATCAGGAGTTCCACCCGAAGTCGATAAAGTCAAAGAGGTCAAAGCCGCGACTGGTTTAGATAACGACGTGGTTTTAGGTTCTGGCACTTCGGTCGAGAATGTTGCCGAACTTCTCAGTATTGCCGACGCCGCGATTGTCGGAACTTCAATTTCTACAAAAACAGGCGGAGTGCTCGTACGAGAGAAAGTTCGAGCCTATATGGATGCGGTAAAAAAACTTCGCTGATTTATTTTTTAGAAATTACGTCAGCGTTTGAATTGATTCGATCAGTTCATCAATAGAGCACGGGACGCAACCGACTTTGCCAACTACGACCCCAGCGGCGTGGTTGGCGATAAGACATGAGTCTTCGAGTGACAATCCGGCCATCGAAGACATGGCCAGAGCAGCAATCATCGTATCGCCCGCACCCGTCACATCAAAAACAGCGCGTGCGTATGTCGGAATTAACTTGCTGGTTCCATTTTCAAAAAGACTGACGCCATCTTTTCCGCGAGTGATCACAATTTTTTCGACGCCAATTTTTTTCATCAATTCGGCTCCCACTTCATTAATTTGGGAACTGATACCCCGAATATCATCAAGGGCACGACCAGCAAGGAGCATGGCCTCTTCTTGATTTGGCTTAAGCAACGTCGCACCCCGATAATAATGGGCGGGAGTCGTCCGATGAGGGTCTACAAAAACGCTCTTCTTTGCTTTTTTGGCAATCGCAATAATAGATTGAATTGTAGTTTCACTTAAAACACCTTTAGCGTAATCCTGCAAAATAATGGCATCGCATTTTGTTAACGCCTGCTCAACACTCGTAAGTAGTTTTTGTTGGATAGAATCTGATAAATACTTTCGGCGTTCATAATCGACACGCACCAAATGATATTGCCCTGACATCACTCGTAACTTACGTGTGGTGGGGCGTTCTTTATCCACGACAAGATACTCAATATTCACTTTTTGTTTTACCAAAAGTTTTTTTAAAGATTCCGCGGCTTCATCCGCGCCTACGACAGAAACTAAAATCGTTTTTCCACCCAGGCTTGTAATATTTTGCGTGACGTTAGCTGATAAACCTAAGCGCACATCCTCATCGCTGACTTCAACAATTGGAACAGGAGCTTCCGGGCTGATACGATGAACTTTTCCCATGACGTATTCGTCAAGACCAACATCCCCAACAACGAGAATCGATGTGTTTTTTAATTTTTCAACTTTAGAAATTAAATCGTTCATATGTTTTCGTATTACAGGCTTTCGTATTTTTGAATAATCGTGTCTACCGTAATGAGCTCCATACAATCATACTTTGGGCAAGTGGGTCCAATGCATTTTTTGATTCCCGGGCACTCGACTTGCGGAGTTAAGGTCTCAACATGCAAACCTTTTGGTCCCCAACGTGTCACATTCTGACTTTTTACCGGACTGTAAATTCCAACCGTGGGAACGCCGAGGGCCGCGGCCAAATGTACGATGCCTGTGCTCGGCGCAACGACCATTTGCGCATAATTTAAAACCGTCAGAAGTTCTTCAGACGAAAGTTTTCCATCCAACCACAAAATATTTTCTTGAAATCCATATTTGCGAAGTTCTTTGCGAATAGGAGAGAGCCAAGGTGCATCCGCGCGAGTACCCGTCATCACCACCCGTACTTTTTTTGAAATTCGAAAAAGTAAGCTCGCGTACTGAATGGCGGGCCAATTTCGAGCTGAGCCCCCCATACCCGCGTGGACCACGATGTAAGTTTTTGGTTGTAAATCGAATTGGGACAAAAGAGACTCACTTCCAGATCGGAGTCGTAAATACTCTATCGAATTCGACGGCTTGATCCCAAACAAATCTAAACTCTGCTTCATCAATTCATAGTTGTAGATCAGTTCACTTTTTTCGCCCAACAATCGGCTTTGGCGTATTCCTCGATTTAAAAATAAAAAGGAGTGCCATTGGCTTTTTCTTCCAGCGCGAAACGGGATACCCGCCATCCAGGCCGCGCAAGACATCCACCATGGTGCGTGAAAAAAAATTATGTGACTCGGTTTTTCTCTGCGAAAAAACCGTTGGAGATCCAAATAACGTCGAAAACTGAATTTTCGTTCAAATGTAAAATGATGACGCCGTGGGTTTGCGTAATCACAGATAAAACCCAGGCCTTTGTTTACAAGCCACGTGACGTCGTAGGGCGATAAAAGATTATCTACGGGAAGAGTCAGCGCGAGATCGCCAATGTGATCAATGCGTACGCAGAAAATTTTATTTTTTTGTAACATCGTCATCCTGCGAAAAGAGTATCGCGTGTCGCGCTCCATGAGTCATCAGCAGACAGATGACCGTCCGCGACAAAAATAGTGTTTGAACGACTCAAATCGTAGGCTTAGCTTTATTAAATACTTTGGAGGCTATTTTTTATGGATATCACGGACGGCGCGCTTTATCAGAACTCAGTTAAAATTCTCGAAGATGCAGGAAAAATTATTAACTGCGATCCCAATATTTTAAATCGTTTAAAAAAACCAAAACGCGCATTGATTGTGAGTGTTCCTGTTAGAATGGATGATGGCTCTGTTAAAGTTTACACGGGCTATCGTGTTCAGCACAGTATGACCCTCGGTCCGGGAAAAGGTGGGATTCGTTACCACATGGGCGTTGATCTTTCAGAAGTGGCAGGTCTTGCAATGTTAATGACATTTAAAAATTCACTTTTGAATCTTCCGCTCGGAGGCGCCAAAGGTGGAATCACAGTTGATCCAACAGTTTTATCCCGTGCAGAACTCCAACGTATGACTCGTCGATACACATCTGAAATTTCAAATATTATTGGACCCGACAAAGATATTCCAGCACCAGATGTGGGAACTAATCCCCAAACCATGGCGTGGTTAATGGATACTTACTCACAAGAAGTCGGCTTTGCTGTGCCTGGCGTCGTCACCGGAAAACCGATTGAAGTCGGTGGCTCACTTGGGCGTGAAGGCGCAACCGGAATGGGTGTCGTCTTTTGTATGGAAGAAGCCTGCAAAAAATTAAATTACCGTTTTGACGACACGCTGACAATTGCCGTTCAAGGATTTGGTAACGTGGGTTCACATGCAGCTTTATATTCTCACCAACGCGGAGCCAGAGTTATCGCGGTGAGCGATGTGGATGGTGGAATTTACAATAAAAACGGACTCGATATTCCAAAATTGATTGCCCATTTTAAAGCAAAAAAGACACTTGATGGCTTTGAAAATGCTGAAAAGATCACCAACGAAGAGCTGCTTTGCCTCGATGTAAAAGCATTGATTCCCGCCGCTCTCGATGGTGCCATCAATGCAAAGTTAGCAGAAAAAATTAAAACTAAACTGATCATCGAAGGCGCAAACGGGCCCTGCACTGCCGAAGCCGGTGCTCTACTCGTAAGTCGAGGAGTTAAAATTATTCCTGATATTCTCGCGAACGGTGGCGGCGTAATTGTATCTTATTTTGAATGGGTTCAAGGTGTGAGTTCTTATTTTTGGGGCGAAGACGAGGTCAATGCTAAACTTCACACCGCGATTACATCTGCTTTTCATAAAGTTTGGAATTTTAGTGAAACGCATAAAATCTCAATGCGATTGGCAGCCATGTCATGTTCGATTCAACGCCTTGAAAAAGCGATGTTGCTCAGAGGCCTCTATCCACAATGATGAAAAACTACAAGAGGCCGTGGCTCTGGTTGCCGGCCTCTGTTTCTCATTCCTTAGGTCCATTTTTCTTAAAACTTCACGGCAGCTTTCGAAGCTATAAAACGTATTCTTGGAATTCTTTTGAGTGGCGCGGTCTTAAATTTGCAAACCGCCTGGGGTTGGCCGCAGGTATGGATAAAGATGGCGCCCACATTGGCGATTGGTGGACGCTCGGAGCGGGTTTTTTAGAAATCGGTACGATTGTCCCGAAAGCCCAAAGCCCCAATTCTGGAATTTTACTCGACAGAGACAATCACCTTCAAGCGTTGTGGAATCGTATGGGCTTTCCAAGTCGTGGCGTTGAAAGCTTTAAACATACGTTATCCAAATATGCCGACCGCCATCACACTCCGATTTTTGTTAATATCGGAAAAAACCGCTCCACACCGCTTGAATCCGCAGCCGACGACTACGTTCATTTGATCAATGATTTAGATTTGTTTGCAGACGCGTTTGTTATCAATATCAGTAGTCCCAATACGCAAGGTCTACGTACGCTTTTGAGCCGCGAATACCTGCAAAACTTCCTAGGACCTATTATAGAAAAGCGAAATCAAATCGGCACGACCCCATTGCTATTGAAACTCAGCCCTGATCTTTCAGATCAGGAACTCGAATTTTGCCTACTTCAAAGTTTAAAAATGAATATCGACGGTTGGGTGATAACCAATACGACTTTGACTCGTCCTAAAGGTTCACGATTTCCGACAGACGGCGGAGTTTCAGGTACGCCACTCGCAAATTTGTCGAAAGAGGTTTTGAGAAAAACCGTAAAAATTCTTGGAGACCAGCGTGGCGATCGCTTAATTGTTTCGGTTGGAGGCGTGATGAGTTCAGAAGATGTCTTTGAACGCCTAGAGATGGGCGCAGACCTCGTTGAAATATTTACAGCTCTCATATTTGAAGGTCCATTTTTTTTCAAAAATGCCGCTCATGAGTACCGCACCCGTCATCAATAAGCCTAATTCAATCCTTGAACAATTTTGCACAAACTGAACAAAGCCTTACAAACTTTTATCGTTTGTTTTAATATATTTAAAAATTATCTTGGAGTTCAGTTCAATGAAAACACTCGTCGCCATTTTATTTTTTATTTTGGTCAGTTTTGTATTCCAACTTCAAATCCAAGCCGATGAGGGTTTTAGTGAAGCCTCGACGGCTATCCCACCGTCTCTTCAAACTGCATGGGACGCGACTGTTCGTATTAAATTAGATCTGTGGCAAAATAGTAAAATCACACCACAAGGCCAGGGAAGTGGCGTCGTTATTAATTATGATTTCAATAAAAAAACTGCGATCGTCGTGACAAACGGTCATGTGGCGAGTTGTCCTGGTGGTCAATGTGTTTATAATGTGATTTTCTTTAGTGATAAAAAAGCATCAAAGACTCTAAATTCTGTAAAACTACTAAAAGATTTTCCCACGCTAGACCTCGCATTTTTAGAAGTCTCTATGGGTGATTTAGTCCCATCCGTCGCAGCTCTCCGAGAAACTACAATAGATCTTCTAGGATCTGAAGTCGCCGCGATTGGCTATCCAGGTTTGTATCTCCGCAATAAAAAAACATGGCAAAATTCACCACCTCAAGATGCGAGCAAAAGTATAAAAAGATTTTCTGCCGGCGAAGTTTTAAAAAGACGCCCACTCAATTTTGCAAACTATCCGTATGGACTTCATACCACGACAACGTTGAGTGTTCCGTATGTTCTCACTCATAATGCTGACACTCTAGAAGGCAATAGTGGTGGGCCCGTGGTTGAAACGCAATCAGGGCAAGTTGTCGGTTTAAATACTGGCATCTTAAATCCTAGTAAGAATCATCAGCACTGTGAGTCAGCAGTTCTCGAACAAACTCTCAACTGTTCCTACTATTTAATTCCTTCAGATCTAATTATAGAAAAATATCAAGAGATCAGCCAATAGCTCTGCGACACTAATGCGTCAATTAAGACATCTCTTTGACGCAAATCCGAGGTGGGTTTAGCCTGACTTCTATGAAGCCCCGAAGAAAATTATGGATTCCGGTTGTAACAGGTCTTATTCATCGGGAAGGTAAAATTTTGCTCGGCAAGCGCCCAAAAGGCAGCCTCCAAGGACAATGGGAATTTCCGGGTGGCAAAATTGAAATCGGCGAAACCCCTGAAGAAGCCTTAAAACGTGAACTTTCTGAAGAACTTGGAATTGAAGCCGATATCGGGGCTTTAAGATTGGCTGCCACACATACTTACGGTGAACGTGGCGTTCTTATTCTTTTTTTCGATGTGGTTTTTTGGAAGGGCGAACCAAAAAGTCAACACCACGTCGAACTCAAATGGGTCCCCTACGATGAGATTCGCCAACACGAAATTCCTGAAGCCAATCGCAAGATGCTCGACCGTTTAATGAGCGTTATTAAAACTCCAATGGCCTAATCTCTTATTCTCTTATTCTCTTATTAAAGAGCTTTTCGAACCCCAGCGATAATTGTGTCGATCTCTTTTTGAGTCAGCTCAGGAAATATCGGCAGCGCCAATACGGTTTGCGCACATTCTTCTGCGACCGGAAACTTTTCAGCAGGATTACGGAATTCTTTTAAAACGCTCTCGTCAGGAATCGCTTGGGGATAATAAATATCCGTCGGTACACCGAGCTCCGCCAAACGCGCTTTAACTTGATCACGGTCTTTCACACGAATCACAAACTGGTGAAATACGTGTTTATTGCCTTCCATTGTGACTGGCAATACCAACCCTTTGCTTTCAAGATCTTTTAAATTTTTAATATATTGCCCGGCAATTTCGGCCCGTCGTTCATTCCATTTTTTTAAATGTTTCAATTTTATATTAAGATATGCGCATTGAAGTGCATCAAGACGCGAATTTGATCCTAGCATGGCGTACGTATACCGCTTTGGCATTCCGTGATTTTTTAAGAGCATCGCCTGTTGAGAGATAAGCTCATCATTGGTGACGATCATGCCGCCATCTCCCGCGCCACCTAAATTTTTTGTGGGATAAAAACTAATGGCCCCCACATGACCAATACCTCCGGCCGGTTTTCCTTTATAAGAGGCGCCGATGCTTTGAGCCGTATCTTCAATAACCGGAATTCCGGTTTCTTTAGATAATTTCATCAATGCGTCCATGTCGGCGCATTGACCGTAGAGGTGAACAGGCATAATGGCTTTTGTTTTAGATGTGATTTTCTTTTTCACTTGGTCGACATTTAAACAATACGAGTCTTTATGAATGTCTACCCAAACCGGTTTTGCATTTATCCACGTGATCGCGCCGGTTGAACCAAAAAAACTAAATGCGGGCGTGATCACTTCGTCCCCCGCTTTTACCCCGATAGCTTTAAGTCCCAAGATCAACGCGTCCATTCCGGAAGCAACAGTCACGGCATGCTTAGCTCCAACCCATTGTGCGGCGGATTTTTCAAACTCCGTAACGTACGCGCCACCGATACACGCCTGTGCATCGAGAATTTTTTCGAATGTACTCATCACTTCGGATTTAATTTCTTTATACTGACGCGTGATATCAAAAAATGGTAGTGAGGGATTTTGTGTGTTCATAGTTTTCATACTAAATAGAAATATGATTTCTCTCAACAAGTGTCTTATCCAATAAATCTTTGCAACTCGGTATGTCGATCTGTAGTCTCAAATGTAAGTGAAACCCACATTGCCGCCGAAGCTTAATATTTGTTTAGTTACAAAAAAATTTCCGATTTTTGGAAGAGCGGCCGAATATAGTTTTTTGTGGCCAATTGCTAAAGGTCTCGCATCGAAAGATCATGATGTCACCGTTATCGCGAGTGAAAGTCCGACAAAAACACCTGAGATCGTTTCTGACGGTGTCCGCGCACTCTACTTGAGTGAAAATACGCAAATATCGCGTTACAGTTTCAAGCGGGCTGCTCGTTTAAAGTTTGCCGAACTTCATCGAGAAAAACCTTTTCATATTATGCATTCGCTAGATTCTTCTGGTGCAGAAATCGCACAGTTCAAAAAGCAGTATAAAGTAGCAAGTGCTATTGATGTCAAAGCGACACAAATGGCGCAACTCTTTGCGATTCAAGGAATGGCGCAAGAAAATTTAGGCAGTCTCATGCGCACTGATTTTTCTATCGCGTATAAATTTTTGCGAACTTATTTTGGCGAAGACCGCGCCATTCTAAAATCAGCCGATGGCATATTTGTCACAAGCCCGCATCAGCGCATCGTCTTGGAAAGATATTATATGTATCCAGATTCGCGTATTTATACTGTCCCGTACGGAATCGAAATAGGAGATCTCAACCCTAAAGAAAAATCAGAAGCTTTACGCACCAATTTAAAGCTTCCGCTCGACGGCAACGCCATCGTCACGATTACCGATATGTCCGAACTTGAAGAAATTAAAAATCTTCTAAATGCATTCGAAAAAGTGGCCATAAAAAAACCGGATTCGCGATTAATCATTGTCGGCAATGGACCCAAACGAAAAGAAATTGAATACGAAGTTTACATGCTGGCATTGGGGAGCAAGGTGATTTTTACGGGCGCCGTTACTAATCAAGATCTAGCAGACTACATTGGGGTGGCAGATGTATTTATTAACCTCAGCAGTCGCACGACAGGCTTCGAACCGAGTATGCTAGAGGCCATGACGCAGAAAAAAGTTGTGATTGGTTCGGAAGTGAGTGCGATGGCCAATATTATTGAAGACGGTATTGATGGATTCCTTATCCGCCCAGCTGATTTTCAATGGCTTTCACAATTGTTAATTAATATTTTTACAGGTCAAATGATGACAGCCGAAATCGGTGATCGTGCACGACGCAAAGTGATTAATCTCTTTGACACAGGTAAGATGGTTGATGAGACCATTAACGCATATTTTAAAATTCTCAGACGTACCGGAATGTATAGGACAAGCAAATCATGAGCTCTATGATCACGCCTTCACAAAAAATGCACAGCAATGTGAATCCCCTACCCTCTTCTCGTAACAACGACGGCGACAATCGCATCCTTTTTATGTTGAAAGTGATTTTTGGCACACCCATTCCTTATTTGTTTATTCTCTACAGCGTGGCACTTTTAACCAGTATGTCAGGAATGGAATTCGGCGCCTGGGGAATTGCACTGCTGACTCTGATCTATATTATTTTAGATCTTCCATCTAAAAATAGGGAGTTTCGTTTTTTTAGTTTAGGCACCGACCTGTCGCTACTGGGACTTCTCGTCGTGATTGGATTAGGACTTTATCTTAATTCACCTGACGCCGATTTTGTTAAAGAGCTCGGTAGTCTACGTTGGATTATTTTACTCTATCTTTTTAGTTACAGTTTTTCGCTCTTTCCGGGACTTAATAAATTATTTTATATTATTATTGGCTTAGGATTTATCATTGGCTGTTACGCTATCTTTCAACATTTTACCGGCATGGATTTACGTTACGAGTGGGGGTTACGCGAAAACTCGGCGGTCACACCGGCCCCGTTTACCGATTCTTCAGTATTTCAAAGTGTCGGATTGATGAGCCATCATCTCACCTACGGTTATTTATTTTCTATGGTTTTTTGTTTTCCGCTAGCAGCATTGATGCTCAATCGACATCGCTCACCCGTTTTTCGTGGCTTTTTAGTTCTTACGATCTTTGCAATTGGCTTAAGCCTTTTGTGGACCTACGGTCGTGGAGTTTGGATTTCAACCGGGTGCGCGATTCTTTTTATGGCCGCATATGTGAGTCGAAAGGCACTCTTTGGAATTCTTATTTTAGGAATTATCGTACTTGGAACTCTCTACAGTTCAAATCCAGGATTTCGCGAGCGGCTTGATTCCATCTGGGCTTCTAATTACACGAGCAATACGGATCGCCAAGATCTCTGGCGCGCCAACATCGAAATGCTATCAGATTATCCCTGGATTGGAATTGGCTGGAATCAAAACGAGCACCGAATTTTTGAATATTATGAAAAATTGGGAATTCAAAATACCTTCGGAGGTCACGCCCACAATAGTTATCTCCAAATATTAGCCACTACGGGTATTCTGGGTTTTGCTTTTTTTATGATGTTTATTATTGGATTTTTACTGCTCACGCATCGGCTTTGGAGTGACATTCCGAAATCTCACTATTGGCATAAAGTCTTTGTCTTAGGGGCCCTTGGATCACAGATCAGTCTGCATACTGGCGGTCTTACGCAATGGAATTTTGGTGATGCCGAAGTAAATCACTTTTTCATTTTTATTTTGGCGATTATCGCTTATATGGCAGAGCGTTATTCGATCGGTGTCGTTCCAGATGACCACTCATTGTAAGCGAACAGGTATGATAGGTTTTTTTCACAAGACCTAAGCCTTGAGCGCGTAGCACCTTATTGAAAATACATAGGTTTTTCAAATAAACATGCAGATTACCGTTGAAATCAAGAAAAGACGGATTACACTATAGCTACGTAGTTTCAAGGGGTTAGACGTGACTAAAGCAGATCTCATAAATGTGATATCCGAGAAAGCCGGAATTACTCGTGTGAAAGCCGAAACTGTTGTGAATACTATTTTTGATTCGATGGTGGAATCATTAATGAGTAATGATCGCATCGAAATTCGTGGTTTCGGGTCATTCGTCAATCGCTTCTACGAAGCCTATCAGGGGCGCAATCCACGAACGGGCGAAGTTATTAATGTTAAAGAAAAAAAATTACCATTTTTTAAAGTCGGCAAAGAATTAAAAGAAGACGTGAATAAGGGCACCGGTACGCCACTTCCCGCCGATGACGACGACGAAGAGTAAATAAAAAACAGTTCAATTTATTTTTGGAAAGTGTCGAGTCTCAGACAAATCTTTTGCATTCACTAACAACATAAACAAACGATCAAGACCCAACGCAATTCCGCCAGCCGGTGGAAAACCTGACTCCATGGCACGTAGTAAATCTTCATCGAGCGGCAATTCCCGCTTACCCATTTGACGGCGTTTTTCGTTAGCTTCTTCGAATCTTCGGCGTAGTTCTACAGGGTCATTTAACTCATGAAACGCATTTGCAAGTTCAACACCTCGCCAATACAGTTCAAATCGATCGGCCCACCCGTCTGACGTGAGTCGTGCCCAAGCGGCCTGCGATGGCGGATAATTACGTACAATCAAAGGACCTTGTGTTCCTAAACGTGGCTCTATTTTTTCTAAGAAAATTTTAAAAAATATTTCATCTCCGTCATCATCAACATTAATGTGCACGCCCATTTCAGAAGCAAGAGTGACCAGTTCAGATCGATGGGTATGCGGAGTTAAATCGAACTCACAATTTTCTTTAAAAAGTGCGGCGATGGTTGTTTCTCGTACGGCGCCCCAACCATGAATAGGTTCCGGCCAATGGAGTTTTAGATAATTTAAAAGACCTTTCACATCTTTGACGATCTGATCTAAATTGGCATACGCGCGGTACCACTCCAACATCAAAAATTCGGGCTGATGATGGGCGCTGAGCTCGTTATTGCGAAACGACGATTTAAATTCAAAAATACGCTCGTGCCCTAGGCTCAGAATTTTCTTGAGGCTAAACTCTGGGCTCGTCGGCAAATAAAATGTCTGGGTATTTTTGCCCATCGAAAATTCAGTAGAAAAAACATCGATGAACGGCTCAAGTCCCGGAGACGTCACCAACGTTGGCGTACGAACTTCCGTGAAATTTAAAAAGGTAAAACATTTGCGTACGAGTTCTAAAAAAAGCTGCCATTGTTTATCTCGTTTTATCGTGACCTGTGATTCTAAGGGTGCTGTTTTGGACGGAGCTAAAAGTTTAATCTCAGTCGGACTCATGTTTTCGATTTTTGGAAACAAACCCGATGTATAGACATGAATCCATTCGACTCGAACTAAAACTAAATCATGGGGCTCAAGGATATGCTCCACTAACTCCTGACTTTCACTCGCCAGCAAGTTGGTTTTAAAAAAGAATTCTTCGCCACCAATAGTGATGCAAAATTGCTCGATCGTATCGCTAAGAGGTGAGCGAATCAGACGTGTGAGGCGACCTCCTAAATAAAAAAACTCTGTTTTTGATTTTCCGCCGGCAGTTAAAATCGAAAACTCCGACTTCATTTCTTGAACGGTGAGGGTTTTAACGTCTAAAGACGGGTAAGGCGTCCATGTGTTTTCAATGTACTCGAGCCGTATTTTGTTACTCATGTGAAGAGTTGATACACGACTCAGTTGAGCTCCACAACACTTGGTTTAGTCATACCTAAGTTATTGAAAATACTATGGTTATGCCTCAAGACGCCAGGCCTTACAAATCCCCTATTCCGTGGTATAGGCATTGCTTTATTAGAAGGTAACTCGGAGGAGAGATGAAAAAGCAGGTATTTTTCGTATTCACTATGACCCTATTAACCGTGGCTTCAAATGCGGCGTTGGCCTTTGTACGGGTCGGCAACAGTAAAATTTCAGCTCCTCAAAAAACTATAAAAGAAGCTCAAAAAAATAATTTTGGCATCTCCAACGAAGAGCGCCGAATTAAAAATGAAATCTTAAGTTTAAAAAAAGGCGATCAAAAAGCTTATGAAAAACTCGTACAAGATTCTTTGGGACATCCTCCCGAATATAAAAGTTATTTGCTAGAAATTCGCGATGGATTAACTCAAATTGAAAAAGCAAAAATGATTGCTAAAAACACATTGTTCAATCAAATTCGCCTTAATAAAGATTTCGTATTTCAATCTATAGTGAATCGTCATGCCGCGCCTACATGGGCTGCCGCCGAATATTATATTAAACGTGATATTAATGACTCTTTAATTTACGTCTCTAAAAAAGAAAACGACTTTCAATTTGAAACGGCGGATTGGGGACGTGTCACCGTGGCAGCTAACTTGAAAACAGCGAATTGGCATATGGACATTGCAAGTCGTTTTGATTTAAACAAGCCAGACCCTTCGGCAAAAGATATTAAAGTTGATACCGATGGCTCTTCTGCACCTCTTGATATGGATGAGAGTTTGCCACCGCAAGAAGAAGTTCCAGTTCCGAACTTGACCCAAGTAAACAAAAAATCAATTTTCAAACCGAGAAAATAGTCACAAACGAGAATGCGGCTGATTTTACTGATCGTTATCTTACAGCGATAGTACATTCGCGTTTGCTGGCATAACCCGCGATATCTAGTAACTCAAATCCATGATGTTTTAAAGCGCGCTTAAGACGCCCTTTCGATGCGTAGGTTGCAAAGACACACTTTTCTTCAGTCGCGGAGCTTAAAACTTTATCTAAAGCTTCGAGATCCCAAAGTTCAGGATTAATTTTATCGCTAAATGCATCATATAAAATAACCGAAAACTTTTTCTCACCTAAATCATAGTGCGAAGAAAACCCCTCCAATAGCTTGAGATCTTCAGATATCATGAGGCGCTTTAGGCTTTCTTTTGTTTTCAAAACTCCAAAATGACCATTCATTTTTTCTAAAACCTTCTCGTACGCCAAGGTAAAGTCGTCTTGCGCTTTTTCTCCCATCACCCAATTTCGAAATTGCGCTTTGAGGCTTTCTTCAGTTTCAAAAGACCAAATCTGGGGGGAAAGTTGATACTTAAGACTGACGGCTACAGACATAATTTCGTTGTATCCGAGTCCTAATCCTAAAGAGAAAATATGTGGTGGTAGTCCTTTGTTGAGTGCAATTTCTAAAGCCCGACCATAAACGTGCACCGTCTCTGAAAATGCCCCCATAAAATGATGCATTTTTTCGACTTTTCCGTCAGATCTCATAATTTCTAACGTGGGACTGCCATCATCCGTTGTTTGGAATGCGAACTTGCTGCTCATGCGTTTAACATGTAAGACAGATTTCAATATGAGTCATCTGCCGTATTATCCTATCTCTAAATATTACCAAGAACGCTTTGGAGAAAAGGTTTATAAAATTCCTGTGGCTGTAGCGGATGACTGTCCCAATCGTCGTGGCCTTAAAGGCATGCAGACTTGTATTTTTTGTGATGAATGGGGTTCTGCCGCAAATAAAGAAAGTCATAAATCTGAATTACGTACGCAAATAGAAACCGTGCGTGCGCACATGATTAAAAAATATCATGCGCGAAAATTTTTAGTTTATTTTCAAGCCTATACCAATACATTTGAGCGTCTGCCGGCTTTAAGAATGAATTACGACACGGCTCTTAGTTATGAGGATGTCGTTGGATTTGTTATTGGCACTCGCCCCGACTGCCTTTCTAAATCACTTTTTACGACTTGGAACGAATACGCAGAAAAGACGTCTGTTTTTGTCGAACTGGGAGTTCAAACACTCTTCAATGATCAGTTAGTTTTTTTAAGACGTGGTCATACCCGCGAACAATCCATCGACGCTATCTATAAGTTGCATGCAGAGACACCTAAAATAAGCCTCGGCGTGCATTTAATGTTTGGAATGCCGGGAGAAACCGACGAGCAGATTATTGAGACGGCTGAAGTTCTCTCGCAATTACCTATCGACAATGTCAAACTTCACAATCTTCACGTCTTGACCAACACGCCTCTTGCAGAACTTTACCATCAAGGACATTTTGTGCCGATAGATTTTGAAACCTACGCACGACGAGTGATGTTGTTTTTGCAGCATTTAAAACCAACAATTGCTGTTCATCGTTTAGGGGCAGTTGCGTCAAGGTGGGATGAGCTTGTGGCTCCCGAATGGACGCGGCACAAGATGGCCATTTTCCAGAATATTATCGATTACATGAAGGACCGCAAGGCTTCCCAGGGGCAGCTCTTTTCAGGTTCCACACCTAGTGGACAGCCCAATTCTCGCGTGCTAGCGTCTCAGACAATCTAAATTCTGAGGTTTCACATGATTTCATCACAACGTGAATTTGCGGATCGTCATATTGGTCCTTCGTCAGCTGAGCAAAAGAAAATGCTGGAGCATATTGGATTTCAAAATCTAACGGCTCTTACCGATAAAGCGGTGCCTCAATCGATTCAGTTAAAACGCGATTTAGATTTACCGAAAGCTCTTAAAGAGAATGAAGCAGTTGAAAAAATCCAACATATGTTTTCTAAAAATAAAATTTTTAAATCGTTTCTCGGTCAAGGTTATAGCGACACGATCACACCGGGAGTCATCCTCAGAAATATTTTAGAAAACCCAGGATGGTACACTCAGTATACCCCTTACCAAGCCGAAATTGCACAGGGTCGTCTCGAAGCGCTATTAAATTTTCAGACAATGATCACCGATCTCACAGGGCTTGAAATCGCCAACGCCTCTTTGCTCGATGAGGCTACCGCTGCGGCCGAAGCGATGGCGATGGCTTATCATGCAGAAGGCTCAGAAACTAAAAACGTGTTTTTTGTTTCTGAACTTTGCCACCCGCAAGTGATCGAAGTGGTCATTACACGTGCGGAACCGGTAGGAATTAAAATTGTCATTGGCAACCACGAAACTCAAAAATTTAACGATCAAATTTTCGGTGCCCTCTTACAATATCCGGCGACGAACGGAACTGTTTTTGATTACACCAGTACGATTCAAAAACTTCATGACGTAAAGGCCTTAGCTATAGTTGCCGCCGATATTTTAGCGCTGACCGTTTTAAAGTCTCCAGGAGACATGGGCGCCGATATCGCGATCGGAAACACGCAACGCTTTGGCGTACCCATGGGCTTTGGTGGCCCACATGCGGCCTATATGGCGACAAAACAAACGTTCGTTCGCTCTATGCCAGGACGAATAGTTGGAGTTTCTGTCGATGCACAAGGTCGCCCCGCCATTCGCTTAGCCCTTCAAACTCGCGAACAACATATTCGTCGCGAAAAAGCGACAAGCAATATTTGTACGGCTCAAGTTTTACTCGCGATTATGTCGAGCATGTACGCGGTTTATCACGGGCCCGAAGGTACCAAAACTATCGCGCGCACCGTTTTAAGTTTGGCGCAGGGTTTTGCAAAAGAACTTCAAGCTAAAGGCATTCAAGTTCTCTCGACAGATATTTTTGATACCGTTGCCGTGCAAACGTCTGACGCCAAAACAATTTTAAATCGTGCAAATCAAAAAGGAATGAATCTTCGTAAATTCAGCGACACCGTTGTATTGGTGTCTTTTGATGAATGCAAAACCGAATCTGATGTTCTTGAGCTTATCGAAATCTTTACCGGAAAATCGGCAACGGTTTCTCTTAAGCTTCTCGACGAATCGGTTTTAGGAAAACTCAAACGCTCCACACCTATTTTGGTGCATGAAGTTTTCAATCGCTATCATTCTGAAACCGAAATGCTTCGTTACATTTACCGATTACAATCACGTGATTTATCTTTAGCTCATTCTATGATTGCTCTGGGTTCTTGCACGATGAAGTTAAACTCAACCGCCGAAATGATTCCTGTCACGTGGCCAGAAGTCGGTCGCATTCATCCTTTTGCACCTAAAGACCAAACGAATGGATATTTTGAACTCTTCAGCGATTTAGAACGTTGGCTTTGTGAAATTACAGGCTTTGCCGGAGTTTCCCTTCAACCGAATGCCGGTTCGCAAGGGGAATACGCAGGTCTACTGGCAATTCGCAAATATCACGAAACGCGCGGAGATTCAGGCCGTAATATTTGTTTAATTCCAAGTTCCGCTCACGGCACAAACCCCGCGAGCGCGGTTATGGCCGGAATGAAAGTCGTCGTTGTCGCGTGCGATGACGGTGGCAACGTCGATCTTAATGATTTACGTGCGAAAGCCGAAGCTCACAGCCGCAATCTTGCCGCACTGATGGTGACGTATCCGTCTACACACGGAGTTTTTGAAGAACCGATCAAAGAAATTTGTAACATCATTCATAAACATGGCGGCCAAGTTTATATGGACGGCGCTAACATGAACGCACAAGTTGGCTTATGTCGCCCCGGAGATTTTGGGCCTGACGTTTGCCATCTTAATCTCCACAAAACATTTTGTATCCCGCACGGCGGAGGCGGCCCAGGCATGGGCCCGATTGGCGTGGCAAAACATTTACTACCATTTCTTCCTGGTCATAAAACCTACGGCGTAGGTACAAACCAAAGCTCCGGCGCTGTTTCGGCGACCCCATGGGGGAGTTCAAGCATCTTACCTATTCCGTGGATGTACATCGCTATGATGGGCGCCCAAGGATTAAAAACCGCGACACAAGTGGCAATTCTAAACGCTAACTATGTCGCCAAAAAACTCGATCCGCATTTTCCTGTACTATTTAAAGGTAAAGACGGTCTTGTCGCGCACGAATGTATCGTAGATTTAAGACCATTAACTGCTAAGAGCGGCATCACGGTTGAAGACATTGCCAAAAGACTTATGGATTACAACTATCACGCGCCCACAGTTTCATTCCCCGTCCCGGGCACAATGATGATCGAACCCACCGAGAGCGAATCTTTGCACGAGTTAAATCGGTTCTGCGAAGCTATGATCGCCATCAGAAAAGAAATTCAAGACGTCATTGATGGTAAGACAGATAAAACAAACAACACACTCAAAAACGCCCCACATACGGCCGCAGTTTTAACAACCGAAACCTGGAGTCATTCCTACTCCCGCGAAACGGCAGTCTTCCCACTCGCATGGGTCAAAGCCTCAAAATTCTGGCCCTCAGTAGGAAGAATCAACAACCCGCACGGCGACCGCAACCTCATCTGTTCCTGTCCCACCACCGACACCTACACTTAAAACTTCGTACTCGCAATTTTGCGAGTACGAAAAAAACACAAAGTAATGACCCTATCCAGTCCTTCCTCAACTAACTTTGCCTACACGCTAAAACGTCAGCCCCAATTGTTACATAGGCCAACTTCGTAAGCTCTTTTCTGCGTTTCTATTCTCAATTTCAATATCTTCTAGAATAAGGATTGAACACACGATGGCCAAAGGCCATTCGCGCGCACGAGGCGCGCGAAAGTGTGTTCATGCGCCCACGGAGGGGCGCCCTTATTCTAGAAGATATTGAAATTGAGAATAGAAACGCAGGAGCGAGGTAAGTAAGTCTTATTCGTGAGCGATAATGGCGTCTTTGATTCCTTGGGATCGGAATTTTTCACGAAGCGTGTAAGCTTCTTCTTTCGAAGCCACAGGTCCGATGCGCACTCTTGAATAGGGAATATCATTAACTGTGACCGATTGAATGTATCCCGTAAACCCTTTCGCTTTGTAATCTTCTAACATTTTTTGTGCGGCGGCTTCGTTATCGGCAATAGCCGCGATTTGCACACTAAATCCCGACTTCGTCGCATTTTCGGGACGAGCTTCAGGTTGGTGACCTTTGCCTCCGACAAACTTAATTTTTTCACCTTTAGTTTTTTCTTCGTGAGAAACGATGGCAGGTGTAGCAACGGCCGCTTTGTGCAATTTAACTTCCATATGCTCATCGCTAGAAGGAACTCGCTGTTCTTCCGTTTTGGTCTCGACCGTTAAATCCTGAGTTGAGTTTTGAACTCCTGGCTCCGAGTGGATCGAAAAAAGCGTGTCCCCGGCTTGTCCTTTGAACGATATCAGGTAAAAACTTCCAAACACGACAGTAAATCCTACGACTGCACTTATTCCAAATCGCTTCATAATGATCTCCTCATCTCACTCTATCTATCGGGGATTATTTAGAGAAATATTATGTGATCTTACTAGACGAATGTGCGGAAAAACGCCTATACACAGACATGCCACTTAGCCGCTTGACCTTAGTCAGAGAAAAACCGCCCTCCGGTAAAAAAGAAGATCCTCCACGCTTGGATAATTTCTTAGCGGCGACCTTACCCGTAAGGATGGCACAACCCGTTTCGAAAGGTATGGTTCGCAAACTCATCATAGCCGGTGCCGTTTACATAAATGGTAAACGTGTGCGCATTGCTTCGCGCCCGGTTATTTACGGCGCCAAAGTGGACGTAATGGTCGATAAACAAAAATTGAATGCGAAGAACTACTTCGAAGAAAAATTAATTGAATTCACCGCTGCCAATATTTTATTTGAAGATGATGATCTCATTGTTGTCCATAAGCCTATGGGTTTACCCACACAACCAACCCTAGATAAAGCCCGTAACAACCTTTACGCCGCCGTTCAAAAATTCTTACGTGAGCGAGAGGGTCATCCTGATGTTTACGTTGGTCTTCATCATCGATTGGATCGTGACACGAGTGGTTTATTGCTGTTAACAAAAACAAAGCGCGCCAACTCTCCCGTTTCCGATATGTTTCGCGAACACAGCATCACGAAGACGTATGTCGCCGTCGTGGGCAATGCCTCTCGGCTTGAAAAAGATGGTTCAACGTTTATAGTTTCCAACCATCTTAAAAAAGATCCCAACCCACAAAATCCCGTGACGAAATACACAGCGGCAACTTCAGGTGGCGATCGTGCGGAAACGCATTTTCAAGTTATCAGCCGACCGCAAGGAATCGTGCAAGCTCAACCCATCACAGGTCGAACCCATCAAATCCGCGTGCATCTGTCAGAACTCGGTTTTCCAATTCTTGGAGATCCTCTCTACGGCAAATCCTTCACCACGCAATCCCTCAGGCTCATGCTCCACGCGTGGAAGCTTGAATTCACTCATCCCTTTACCGACAAAAAAATCCTCGTAGAAGATCCTCTACCAAAAGAATTTCAACGAACTTAATTCGATTCATTAAATTCTAGTTCTGATTTTTCAGTTCAGCCATTGTAGGGTTTTATTGAATTAAGGCTCTTTCTGTTTTTCAGCTTCAAACCAAAATCCCAAAGGAAAGGGAAGAGGTTTGTTCTTTGAAAATCCCTTAGAAATAAGCTCACTTTTAAAATTTGGAAGTCTATCTGGAACAAGTGAATCTAGCTTTTCAATTTTAATAAATTTCACAGTGTATCCAACCTTCTGAAGTGTCTCTTTATATTCATCAAAAAGACCTTGTGACATCAAAAGCTTTTCTACAACTGTATATGATTTCGTATCTTTATTTTCAGACTTTGCCAGAGCCGTCCATTCAGAACTTTTAGAAATAATAAAACTCCATCGGCGAATCATTGTTTCGCCACGGAAAGGTATCTCTAAGCTCAGCTTGGCGGGTCGATTTGTCTGATTATTTAAAAGTGCACGCAAGGACTTTTCTGTAAAAGCTATAGCCTCGACTGAGACGACATCACAAGTTTTCTCATAAAAAGCGTCCAAGGTGCCTGGTTTATAATTTAAAGAATTGTAGTCTAAACGAAAGTGCCCAACTTCATCAGGAACAATATGCATTTTAGCAAAGTACTTCTTGTCTAAGGGAGCAATAGACATTCCCATACTACAACTTGCAGTACGGTCTTCAATCTTCTGGAATCCACTCGAATCACTTATAATTTTTAGGTCTTTCGTAGTTCCAGAAAAACCAATAAGACTAAATGAAATCACGACCCATAAAATAAATAAGAAATTCATTTTAAAACGCATCTAATAAACTCCCCTGTTATTCAATACACTTAAAGGCAAGGTAATTGTAATTTACAAGTACCGGAAAAGAATTATTGCCTTCCGTTTGTGAAAAAACAATTTCGAGAGACTTCCCCTTAGAAACAATAGCGCCAAAAGTCTTAGCTGGTCGATGATCATCACCGTATTGTTTGGTTCCGGCCGTCTCAGTCAAAAGTTTATATTTATTGGGATGGCAAAACTCTTCCATTTTCGCTAAGGCATCTCGTCGCCTCATTTCTTTTACAGGACTTGCGCCTTGATCTAAATATTCGAGTACACCCGTTCGTTTTTCATGGTCTTTAAGAACCCAATTAGCGTCCATGATAGTTGCGAAGGCCATTTGGTAGTAAAGACTCAATATGATAGTTAGACCCAGCGTCATAACAACTCCAATTTAAAATATTAATGCTTAAAAAGTAATATACCTATTTCTGGTTTTTTTGTCCATTGGCCAAAGTGATGACGCATCCTTTGTGACTAAAAAGGTAACCCAAAACTTGCAGAATAAACTAACTTTACTAAGCTTCGAAATCGGGTTGCTGAGATGGATGTGCTTTTTGAAACGCCTCGAGTTTTGAGCAGTTTTCACTCACGCGAAGGATATTGGGACAGGCGCTGAGATCAACTTTGAATCTTTGCGCGCCGAAAACTTGGGGAACTAAAAAAACATCGGCGGCCGTCACTTGATCTCCGAAAGAATATGTTCCAGAAGATTTTTGGAGCAGTTCTTCAAGAACGCTCATTCCTTTGCCAACCCAATTTTGAATCCACTGGTCACGAAGGTCTTTATTTTGCGGAAATTTTTCTTCTAAAAACTGTGTCACTTTTAAGTTTCCGAGGGGCTGAATACCGGAGTTGATCACTTCGCAAAATCGCAAAATTTGCGCACGCGTTTTAGCATCCTTAGAAAACAGCTTTGGACCATTATATTGATGCTCTAAATAATCAATGATCGCCATAGATTCGCTCAGAACAAACGCGCCGTCTACCAGAGTCGGAACTTGTTCTGCGGGATTCAATTTTTTGTAATCATTGGAGTGTTGCTCCCCACCTTTCTTTACAAGGTGAATCGAGCGGTACTCGTACGGAAGCCCTTTTAAATTAAGAGCAATACGAACGCGGTAAGATGCCGAACTTCTAAAATACGAGTAAAGAATGAGCGTGTTCATGCACTCAAACTAACTTTGAATTCGTATCTCGTCAAAATCTACTCACGGAATAAACACGCCAAGGTCTCTAGCCACGCGTCAACATTCAAATAAGTGACATCATAAACGAGTCACGTTAGGTCTTAGGACTATGAAACTGGGCTCCTTAAGAGATTCTAAAAGACGTGACGGAATTCCCGTCGTGATCAGTCAAGATAACAAAACGGCCGTGCGTTTTGACTCAATCGCGAATTCACTTCGTGAAGCCATCGAAAATTGGAGTGAGTGTAAACCAAAGCTAGAGACTCTCTTTCGCGATCTCAATACCGGACGTGCCGACAAGAGCTTTTCCATTGATGAAAATGCATTTCACTCTCCTCTCCCGCGCAGTTTTCAGTGGGCCGATGGTTCGGCGTTTATTCAACACGTAAAACTCGTACGTAAAGCGCGCAATGCCCCTTTGCCTGAAACCCTCATGACCGTTCCGCTCATGTATCAGGGTGGAAGCGACACTATGCTGTCTCCACGCGAAGACATTCCGCTTCGTTCAGAAAAATATGGAATGGATTTCGAGGGTGAATTCGCCATCATTACAGATTTTGTACCTATGGGCACTACGGCTGAGGAGGCGCTAAAACATATTATTTTAATTGTGATGGTCAACGATGTCTCTTTGCGCGGACTCATCCCCGATGAACTTGCAAACGGGTTTGGATTTTTTCAATCAAAACCCTCTACTGCGTTTGGCCCTTTTGCGGTGACGCCCGACGAACTTGGCGATTCGTGGAAGAACGGACGTGTGCACTTACCATTGCATTCCGAGTACAACGGCAAATGGTTTGGCCACCCTGATGGTGGAGAAATGCATTTTCATTTTGGTCAAATCATCGCGCACGCCGCGCGTACACGTGATCTCGGACCCGGTACCATTATCGGCAGTGGAACGGTTTCCAACGAAGATGAAACCAGAGGTTCGAGCTGTTTGGCAGAAAAACGAATGCTCGAACAAATCAAAAACGGAAAAATTGAAACTCCCTTTATGAAAGTCGGCGATACAATCAAATTTGAATGTTTTGATAAGAATAAGAAAAATATTTTTGGAACTATCTTTCAAAAAATCGTGAAAGCAAAAATTCCAGACAACTATTAACCGTCTAACCGGAGGACGAATGAAAAAATTGGGATTGATTCTTATTGCGCTGGGAGTAAGTGCCTTTGCTTTTAATACCTTAGCCGCAGAAAAACCTTCGAAAACAAAAAAACCTGAAACTACCGTTGAAGCCGTTCATCCTGAGCGTGACCACACGGTTGAAGCCGATGACGTAAATGTAAAAAGAGAAAAAACCGTTTACGCAGGCTCAAGCAATCACTCAATGAACTTTGTCTTTCAACCGTTACCGCTTCTCTTAGGCATAGTGAATTTTGATTTGGATTTTAAATTGTCTAAGAGCATGACCCTCGGACCTTCGCTTATGTATTGGGACTCTGATTTTTTAAGCACCCATATACGCGCTTATTCTCTTGGTATTCGCGCTAACTTTTATCCGGGCGGCGAAGCACTTGATAGCGACGGCTTATACGTTGGACCTTCTATCAATTACATGTCTATGAAGGCAGAAAAAAACAATCTCTCGGCCGAAATCAAAGGCACGGTTTTCACAACCGTCGCGGGCTATCAATGGATATGGGACAGCTTTAACATCATGCTAGGTGGTGGTTTTACGATTTCAAACTTCCCAGATAAAGTGACAGTTAAAAATACTACGAGCAATTCTCAGGAAGAAGTTTCGGTTGGTGTCGCTTCAACTGGCTTAGCACTCGAATTTGGATTGGGATTTGCGTTTTAGTGAGTAGATCAAAGGATCGAGGTGGCGAGGTCCATCCTTAGACAACGCCTCCCGATCCTTTTAGTGTTCAGATAATCTTAACTTACGTCAATTATGTTTTTAAGAATCTTAAATTCATATCGTTGGAGTCCAAATCTCCATAAAATCTCGAGATCCGACATCTCTCTTTTGAAACTGTTTTTAGATTGTCCTATAAAATCCATAAGATGCGAAAACCCATCGTAGAAAACCCACGCGCCAGTTTCTTTGATCTCTCTTTTTAAATACGGACCCGTATTTTATAGTCAGGGGGAGAAGGCAATATTGTTTATTATTAAAGCACTCCCACCTTCATAAACTGGTCTATTCTTAAAATAATGCAAAGAGTCGTCCTCTCTTCAAATTTATATGGCCCTAGTGATGGTCTTTGTAGTGTTTACAGCGAGTACAAATGCTCCTCCATGACGGTTGACTCAGCCTTAACTTTTGATGGATAACCTTTAAAATTTTAAAATCGTCACGTTAGGATTTTATGAGTTCCGCACTACTGGTTCTTGAATATTTTATTTTGCTAGTCCTATTTTGCGTCGCCGCTTCCAATATTTTGTAAGCCTATTTTTTAATGCAAAAAGAGTTGCTTCCTTATTTTTTCGCTCTTGGAGCCAACTTGGCTTTTTCTTGGGCCACGATTGTCTTTGCCCATTTTTCTAAAACAGCTTCGGCATTGTGGATGAATGTTTTTAAAGCCACAATCGCGTTTACCGTTTTTGGCCTTATCTTTCTATTTTTTGGAGATCATCATTGGCCAGAACAAACAACTTTAATAAGTTTTCTGTTAAGTGGATTTTTGGGGTTGGCTTTAGGAGATTGGTTTTTACTTAAAGCCTTTGCGACACTCGGAGCTTCGCGCGTACTCATGCTCTACGGTTTTCAACCACTGATGTTAGGTGTTGCGGGTTATTTATTATTTCATCAAAGTGTACCGTTAGAAAAACTCGTGGCGATTATTTTTCTGGTGGCGTGCCTTTTTGTATTTTCACTCGAAAATTTAAGAAAATACGGCCAGTGGCATTTGAAAGCGTTATTTATAGGTTTGATTGGCATCAGTCTCGACACCCTAGGCGTCGTACTGACCCGATATGGATTTGAAAACAGTCCCTCGATCACGCCGCTCGATTGCAACTTTTATCGCGCCTGTGGGGCCATCGCCGGTTTTGTTGTTTTCTCATTTTTTGTCCCCCTTCGCATACATCAAACACTTCTTAAGTTTGATCGCAAACAACGAGCGCTCCTAATAATTGCGAGTCTTTCAGGCACGTTTCTCTCACTTTATCTTTATCTCTCTGCGGTTCGCATCGGACATCTGGCCACGATTTCATCAATCGGCATCACCGCCCCCCTCTTTGCGGGAATTCTAGAAAGTTTTGTGCAACGCAAGCTCCCAAGCCTCTACTTGGTCATCGCGTTTTTACTTTTTGCATGTGGATTTCTTATTCTTGTCTACTGAGCTTGATGTTTGCGATTCCAGTCGTTAGAGTTTTTATGTGGATTTTGAATCGCAGCTTAAAGAATTTGAATCACACTACAGCAACCTCAAAGATCGCGATCAAATTGCAGAGGATCTCGGTCCTCATACCTTCGTACTTAAATCAAAAAAACGAGCGCACGAAACAAAGGACATTGATCTGCTCTTTCTTGCACTTATCCACGGCAATGAAGTCGGTGGGGTTGCCGTTTTAAATCACGTGCTCAAAAGCATGACCGAAGGAAAGTTCAAGCCCGATATTAAAATGGCTTTCGCACTAGGAAACGTCGAAGCCGGTTTTAAAAATTCTCGCTTTGTAGAAAAAGATTTAAATCGTATTTTTGGAACTTACGAAACCGCCACGCACGAAGATCGACGCGCGCGTGAACTAGAGACTCTCTTAAAACGAAGTCGTTATATTTTAGATATTCACCAGACCATTGAGCCAACCGCAAGCCCGTTTTTTATTTTCGGCTTTGATAAAAAATCTTTCGTTATGGCTCACACCATCGCACCGAGTCTGCCTATTATCAGCTATTCCATTAATGAACGTAAAGAGAACGGGCTGGTCGCCACCTCCTACGCTATTGAGCAAGGAGGCGTAGCCGTAACCGCCGAGCTAGGCCAAAAAGGCTTCGACCATACACAATTGGACCTTGGCTACGGTCTCTGCCGACGTGCCTATTGGTACGTAAAGAACCAGCGCCTTCATGCTTTGAAAAACTTTTTTCTTTCTATCGTATTAAGAAAATCGAAACCGCATGCGGATGATAAAATTTTGATTTTTAGTTATCGTCATCTAAATGAGGGCGCAACGAACAATCTTATGCCTGGTTTCACAAATTTTATGGATATCAAAAAAGGCCAAAAGTTAGGCGTCAGCTCTAAGGGAGATATTCTATCTCCGCTGGATGGAAAAATTTTATTTCCTAAATATGGTCAGGCCAAACAAGAGTCCAAAGAGCTCTTCGTCATTCTCGAACAACTCAACGTTCAAAATTTTTTAAAAAGATTCAATCTTACGCTTTAACAAAGTTAATTTAGATGTAAATCGACTCATATCCCAAGCTCTGTAAATAAATGATTTCTGCATAAGGGGATAACGTTCTGCGACACCTTTAAAACAAAACTTAAAGCCTCATGCACAATTATAAAGAGTCACACCTTGCCCAATAAGTCTTTTCCGGCCACCTTTATGAAAAGACTAATTGGGACAAGGCACTAGACAGGCCTATCGTTTTTTGTGATGCTTGAGCCTACGCCTCTAATTTTTTGTGCACGGGAGAAGACATGACATTATTGTTAAAACAGATTTTTGCCTTTATTAAATTGCTCAACTCCGATCAAGGAACCAATCAAATCGCAGCAGGTATCGCCTGCGGATTGATTTTAGGCTTCGCACCCGCATTTTCTCTTCAAACCCTTTTTGTTATTTTTTGTCTCTTCTTTTTTCGCATTCAAATTGGTGCGGCTACTTTAGCCGCATTCTTCTTTGCGTTCCCAGCGTATCTCTTTGATCCTGTTTTTCACAAAATTGGCGTTATGATTCTTGAACAAGACGGTTTAAAGCCTTTATTCACTACGCTTTACAATATGCCCATTGTTCCGTTTACAAAATTTTATAATTCGGTCGTGATGGGTGCGGGCGTAACCAGCCTGGTGCTGGCCCCTTTCGTCTTTATACTTTCTAAATATTTAGTCATAAAATATCGCGTGACGGTCGTAGCGCGCTTCCGAGAGACCAAGTTTTGGAAGCTCGTAAAAGCCACTAGCTTTTACAAATGGTACGTAAAATACGATCAGATCTACGGCGCAGTTTAATTTTCAAAATAAAGCGAGAGCAAAATGAATAACGAAAACACGACTCAAAACTCCACACCACCGGTAAAAAAACCAAAAAGAAAAGGCCCCATCCGCTTCGAGGCCGTAATACCTTTTACGGTGATTCTCATCCTGATTATTTGTTACTTTAAATTTTTCTTTGATTTACATCTTAAAAAAGCCATTGAATTAGGTGGCTACTACGCCAACGGCGCCGAAGTCGATGTTGCGAGTCTTCACACTAGTTTTTGGGATTTATCATTTGAAATGACCGGACTCGAAGTGACCGATGCCAAACGTCCAACTAAAAACATATTAAAAATCGAACGTATTTATTCAAACCTTCTCTGGGATGCAATACTCAGATTTAAATTTGTTGTTGAAACCTCAGGAATTACCGGCATCCAAACATACGTCGATCGCAAATCTCCGGGCAAAGTCAAACCTCCTGAAGAAAAATCGACGGATAAGGGCGGAGGTTTTGACACCGTTAAAGATAAAACTTTAGATGTGGCCAAACAAGAGTTCAAAGGTAACGCCGTAGGCGATGTGGCAAAATTAGCAGATGGCGCTGATCTCGGTGGCACCTTGGGAAATATTGAAGGTCAGCTCAAGTCCAAAGCTTACATCGAGCAACTCTCTAAAGAACTTGAAGGCAAAGATAAAGAGTGGAAAGCCAAAATCGATTCTCTCCCGAAGGGACCAGAAATTGATAATCTTAAAAAGAGAATTTCGAGCATAAAAATTAACACCAGCAATTTTGCGGAACTTCAAAAAAATCTTAAAGAGATTGATTCTATCGCTCGAGAAGCCAATGATAAAGTTGGCGGCATACAAAAAATTGGCAATGAGTTACGTGCCGACATCGATAAATATTCTAAGGCCGTAGCCGAAGTCGATGCGCTCGTAAAAGAAGATCAAAAAATGCTCCAAAATCGTCTTAAAATTCCGAGCTTAGACGCAAAAGATTTAGCAAAAAATCTTTTTGGTCCTATGGTTATGGAAAAACTCGCAAAAGCAGAAGAGTACATGCGACTCGCCCGTAAATACATGCCCCCTAAAAAGACTGCAGAACAAAAAGCCGCATTGGAAGCTGAAAAAATTAAGCCTCCTCCACGAGGTCAGGGCATCAATTACCAATTTGGTCGACCAAACTCCTATCCGATGTTCTGGGTAAAACGAACCGACATTACGTCTAAAGCCGCCCAAGGCGGAATGAACGGAAACGTTCAGGGGTACATCACGGATCTCACTTCAGATCCTCCTACAGTCGGTCGTCCAACCATACTGGATGTGAAAGGTAGCTTTCCCGAACAGAAAATCACTTCAGCCGAGCTCAAGTTGGTGGTTGATCACGTCACGCATGTTCCTAAAGAGTCGGTGGATTTTACCGTTAATGGTTTTCCGGTCCAAGGACAAATGCTCTCCAATAGCGACGACGTAAAATTTGGTTTTAACGATGCGATCGGTGGCTCCGCAATGTCGCTGAAGCTGCAAGAAGAAAAAGTAGACATGAAGTTGAACAATGCGATCACGAATATTAACTACGTCGCTCAAGCCAAATCTCAACACGTCGATGATATTTTAAAAGGCGTCGTCAAAGATATTCCTAAAATTACGTTAGATGCGAGCGCGACAGGAACGTGGTCCGATCTTAAGCTCGGCATTGAGTCCAATCTTGCCTACGAACTTCAAAAAGGTTTTGAAAGACAGATTCAAGCCAAAATCGATGAGGCCAAACGAAAGGTTGACGAATTTATCGAAAAAAATATTGGCTCAAAAAAGCGTGAGTTAACGGCTCAGTACGATAAGCTCAGCAATCAGTACTTAGGCGCGGCCGATAAAAAGAAAGAAGAAATCAACCAAGTAACGAATGCCGCTCAAAACAAAACCGAAGAAAGCAAAAAACAAGGTCAGAAACAGGGCGAAGAACAAGGCAAAAAAGTTCTCGAAGATCTTACCAAAAAATTTAAATTCTAAAATCAAATATGCTGACAGGTCTTTAAAGCGTCTCAAATTGAAACGCTTTAAAGACCTGTTACACTCAAAAACCCCTCAGTCGGTATGTTAACAACTGTCTAAGTTTTAGCAGTTATCTCTAATAGGATTGTCCCCGTCTACGGCGTACGTTTTGCATTTTATCCATATATAATCTCAGTATATCCCATATGGGGATGCTGTTTTGGGGGAATTATAAAAGTGAAAGTCCTGCTCTATAGTCTGATAGTTCTTAGCTTCTGCGAGGTCTACGCGGCCACAAAGACCGTTAAGGATATCTATAATACCTGTCACTACTCTCAACTTTTAGGTTTCTTAAAAGATAACAATATTAAGAGTGTCGTGGATCAAACAACTTGTTACGAAGCCGTAAAGAAAAATCCTGACCTTGATGCGAATTCCCGTTTTGCATTTTCATACTGCAAAGATCTCAATATGCGGACTTCAAAAATTACCGTTCCTAAATGCTTAGATACCACTTTCGGATTCTTAGATAGATATACGCCTTATCAGGGCCCGAAAGACTCCTCATATCTCGCTGGTCTTTCGCTCACTGTGTGCAAAATGCCTTTGATCGACAAAGCCAAAGCGGCAACAGATGTCGCAGGTAAAATGGAAAATGCGGACTGTCTTAAAAATGCCTTAAAAATGGTTATCGAAAACAATCCTCAGCTTCATATAGTAGACTCAAGATCTAAAGTTTCGTTTGAATTCTATACCAAGAATAATCCCAATCCTAAAATTAGTACTAATGGCGGCAACCTATCGAAAACTTTTTCTCTCACTCAATTACTTAAGCAAATTCAAAGCGGCAACGTAGCCACAAAAACAGATGTTGTTAGAATGAAGTCTTCTATCCAAAGAATGGAAGTTCAAGATAACTCTGTCGCGCAAAACGAACACTAAGCTAATTTTTATTTGAGTTCTTTATAAGCGTCTCTAGGTATTGTGTGACCTGCGGAGCTGTCCAGTCTTCTGAGCTGGATAATTTTTTAATCAATTTGAAATCGCGTCCAATAATATAATTTTCTGGGATTTTTTCGGTCCCGTAGGTTTCGGCGATTCGCAATGAGGGATCCCAAAGACTTACAAAGTTTTTTATTTTCTGCCCACCAAACATTCCCACAAACTCATCAACATCTTTTTGATTTTGATCGGCCGAAACCCCTACGACGACAATATCATCTTGAAATTTTTCAAGCATTCTCATCATAGAGGGAAACTCCTCCACGCACGGAGCGCACCAAGTAGCCCAAAAACTTAAGATGATAATTTTACCTTTAAGCTGTGAAAACCGATAGGTCGTACCATCTGTTTTAATAGCCTCAAAGTCCGGAACGCCCTGCTGTTGATACGTATTTAATTTTTCATATGCTGCTGGAGGTGGCCCATCAGGCTTCGTATTGCGAGCAATACGAAGCCACAACCCTGCGCCAAGAAGAATCACTGTCAGAAATACGAGTAAACCTTTTTTAGCTGGGCTCATACCCAAACTCTACACCATTCAAATAAGTCGTCAAAACCTACGTTTCAAAAAACTTGGATATAACCCGCAATTGGAGCGATTAAAAATGAGACCTAAAATAAAAAAGCCATCTTTTCAGATGGCTTTTTTAAAATTCCAAATTAATTAAAAAAACTATTCCGCTTTTTTAGCGACTTTTTTCTTCGGACCAGCCGCTGCGCCTTTAGTGGCCTTTTTCTTAGCCGCTGCTTTTTTCGCAGGCTTAGCGCTTTTTTCAGTTCCTTCGCCTTCTTGTTTCGGAAGAGTGTAATCAACCCACTCAATCAAAGCGACTTGAGCGTTATCTCCAGGGCGTGAACCCACTTTTAAGATACGAGTGTAACCACCTGGACGATCTTTAAAACGAACAGCTAAGTCTGACATCAATGTCTGAACTGTTGCCTCATGAGGAAAACGGGACAAAAGAATACGGCGAGAATTAAGATCGCCTTTTTTTGCCATTGTCACTGCACGTTCTGCGTGACGACGAAGCTCTTTCGCTTTTGCCACAGTCGTTTGAATGCGACCATGTTCAACGAGCGAATTTACTAAGTTACGGATCAATGCGCGTCTGTGATCAGTATCTCTTCCAAAATGCGCGACTTGTGCCTTATGTCTCATTATACTACTTCCTCAATTAGTTTGGTTGGCCTGAACCTTCGCCACCACCATTGCTACTACTAGCAACAGCTGCACGATGATCAGGATTCCAATTTGGTGGCGGCCATCCTTCAACCTTCATACCAAGTGAAAGACCCATTTCAGATAGAATTTCTTTAATTTCATTTAATGATTTTCTACCGAAATTTTTTGTTTTTAACATTTCAGCTTCAGAGCGTGTAACTAACTCGCCGATGTAGCGAATGTTCGCATTCTTCAAGCAGTTTGCACTTCGAACAGAAAGTTCAAGGTCATCTACTGAACGGAACAAGTTTTCATTAAAGCTTGGTGAGCTCGACTTCTCTTCAACTTCAGTTGGCTCAGTCGCTTCGTCAAAGTTAATAAAGATTTGAAGTTGTTCTTTCATAATCTTTGAACCAAGAGCTACCGCTTCTTCTGGACGAATTGAACCATCTGTCCAAACTTCGAAAGTCAAAGCATCGTAATCAGTTCTTTGACCCACACGTGCGTTTGAAACCGCATAGTTCACACGGCGAATTGGGCTAAACAAACTGTCGACAGAAATAAAACCAACTGGAAGATCGCTGCTAGAGCCATCTGCTGTTTCATAACCACGACCAAATTTTACGATAATTTCTGCATTCAAAGCGCCACTTGGACCAAGTGTACAAATATGTTGATCAGAATTGATCACTTCAATTTGATCGTTCACTTGAATGTCTCCGGCCGTAACTGGGCCAGGACCTTTTTTATTAATTCTTAGAGTTTTTGGCTCAGAATCAAATTGGCGAAAACGAACTTCTTTTAAATTAAGAATAATATCCGTTACGTCTTCCAAAACATCTGGAATCGTAGAGAACTCGTGAAGTACGCCGTCAAAGCGAACAGCACTTACAGCAGATCCCATCATAGAGCTTAAAAGCACACGACGGATCGAATTACCCAAAGTAACGCCGTAACCTCTCTCAAGAGGACGTACAACAAACTTACCGTAGTCATCACGAAGAGTATCGCGATCAACTTCGAAGCCTTTTGGCTTAATCAAGTCTCTCCAAAATTTATAATAGTGCTCTTGCATCTGTTGGCTCCTCTAAATAATTCAATTTTATCGTGAGTAGTATTCCACAATCATGTTCTCTTCGACTGGAAGAGTAATTTCATCGCGAGACGGTTTTTCTTTTATCGTGACCGAAAAAGAAGAAGAGTCTGCTTCCATCCATTTTGGGATTTCTCGTTTTTTAGCTGATTCTTGAGCGGCCATCACTTTGTTCATTTGACGGCTAACTTCTTTAACTTGAACCACATCACCGGCTTTTAAAATCTGACCAGGTAGATTGCATGTTTTGCCATTTAGATCGAAGTGATTGTGACGAACTAAATGTTTTGCTTCACGACGTGAAGAGGCAAAGCCAGAAAGATAAACAATGTTATCCATTCGTGACTCTAAAGATTGAAGTAAGCTTGTGCCCGTTACGCCTTTAGAGCGATCGGCCTCAGCAAAGTAACGGCGGAATTGTTTTTCAAAAATTCCATAGTAACGTTTTGTTTTTTGTTTTTCGCGAAGCTGAAGTGCGAATTCAGAGAACTTCAAACGCGATTGACCATGTTGACCTGGAGGATAAGGACGTCTTTCAAACGAACATTTATCCGTGTAGCAACGATCACCTTTTAGAAAAAGTTTTTGGTTCTCTCTTCGGCAGAACTTACAAACGCTATTACAAATACGACTCACAAAAAACTCCTTAAAAATTAAACTCTACGTCTTTTTGGTGGACGGCATCCATTATGTGGGATTGGTGTTACATCTTTAATCGAAAGAATTTTCATTCCGGCAGCGGCAAGAGCACGAACAGCAGGTTCGCGTCCAGCACCTGGGCCAGTCACAAAAACAGTCACAGTACGCAATCCTGTTTCAGCAGCTTTTTTAACAGCATCTTCGGCTGCAACTTGGGCTGCGAAAGGTGTTCCTTTACGACTTCCTTTAAATCCTAATTTTCCAGCACTTGACCATGCCAAAGTATCTCCGGCAGCGTCCGTCAAAGTGATGATGGTATTTCCAAATCCTGCACTTACGTAACAGCGACCAACTGGAACATTCTTTTTTGTTTTTTTCTTAGCGGCACCAACAGCCATTCCATTACTCCTATACAGCTACAGCTTTATACAACTTTTTTCTTATTCGCGACTGTCTTACGAGGACCTTTACGAGTACGCGTATTTGTACGTGTTCTTTGACCACGAACCGGAAGTCCTTTTTTGTGACGTGATCCTCGGTAACAACCAAGATCCATCAAACGCTTAATCGACATTGAAACTTCTCGTCTGAGATCACCTTCAACTTTTACTTTACGATCTAAAATATCACGAATTTTCGCAACATCTGTATCTGTCATATTGTCAGTGCGGAGAGCGGGATCAAATCCTGCTTCTTCGCAAATCATTTTTGCAGTCGTGTTACCAATTCCGTAGATATATTGTAACGCAACTACGACTCTCTTATTTCTTGGAAGATCAACACCGGCTAATCGTGCCATTCACTACCCCTGACGTTGCTTGTGCTTAGAGTTTTCGCAAATCACGCGAATAACGCCTTTTCTTTTAATTACTTTGCACTTGTTGCAAATTTTTTTTACCGAAGCATTTACTTTCATAACTAACTACTTTCATCTTTAATTCCAAATTATCTAAAGCTTTGAAATTACTAAGCTTTTTTAAATTCGGCTTTAGGCTCAAATTAGCGAACGCAAAAATTATCATTAGAGTTAAGTACTTGTCATCTTTTTTTATCGGTAAAAATAAACACTTCGTAACTCTCTAAGAAATTGCACTTTTGAGTCGCTCGTAGACTTCTTTAACCTCGCCAGTTCCTTTAACCTCTACAAGTTTACCTTTTGCTTTGTAATACTCTTTCAAAGGAGCCGTATTCTTCTCATAAGCCTCTAAACGAGTTCTAATAACTTCCGGAAAGTCATCTTTACGCTGAATAACCCGATTACCACCACAATTAGTACACGTATTCCCGGGTCCTGGAGGCATTGTCTCTATGTGATAGGTAGTCCCACAATCTTCGCAAACTCTGCGTCCAGTCAAACGGCTCATAAGCATATCATTCGGAGTAACCAAAAATATGGCTTTATCCAACTTCAACTGATTTGTTTTTAACAGAGTTTCAAGAGCTTCTGCCTGGGGCACTGTTCGAGGAAAGCCATCAAGTATGAAAGAGGTTTTTTTTAAATCTTTAATCTTCTCTTCTACAAGCCCAATGGTAATAGAGTCAGGAACAAGCTGTCCTTTTTCTGAGTATTTTTTTGCTTCTAAACCGAGAGGTGTGGAGTTTTTGATAGCGGAACGAAAAAGATCCCCCGTGCTAAGATGAACCATGCCGTGTTTTTCAACTAGAAAAGCCGACTGAGTTCCCTTTCCCGCACCGGGAGGCCCGAAAAGCAAGATGTTCAATACTGAACCCTCCTGCTGCGGATCTTAGCTCCTTTCATGAAGCTTTCGTATTTTTGGGTGATAACATAGGACTGAATTTGTTGAGTTGTATCGAGAGCCACACCCACTAAAATCAAAAGACTGGTTCCACCAAAATAAAACGGAACTTTTGCCTGATCGACGAGAATACCGGGCAGTACGCAGAGAGCACTAAGATAGATAGCTCCACCTACGTTAATTCGTTCTAAAACTTTTAAAATATAATCAGAAGTACTTTTACCTGCACGAATACCAGGAACAAAGCCCCCGTATTTTTTTAAGTTATCTGCAACTTCAACTGGATTGAAAACGATTTGCGTATAGAAAAAACAGAAGAATACAATCAAACCTACGAATAAAAGATTATAAATAGCGCCGGTTGGAGAGAGTGAGTCCTGAATGGATTGCACCCACGAATTTTGCGTAAACTGAGCAATCGTAGCCGGGAACATTAACAAGCTACTTGCAAAAATTGGGGGAATGACTCCTGAGAAATTAATTTTTAAAGGCAAGTGGCTCGTTTGAGACGCCATAGCTTGTTTGCCTTGACCACGTTGAGAATACTGAATGGGAATGCGTCTTTGACCAACTTCTAAGAAGATAATAAGACCAATAACGACGATCATGAATGCAAGGATAAGTAAGAAAAGCAGACCCGGAATTTCACCGCTCTGAATAAGACTAACGGAATTAATTCCACCTTTCACCACGCCGGCGGCGATGCCCGAAAAGATAATAAGACTCGAGCCATTTCCGATTCCACGTTCGGTAATTTGCTCGCCCATCCACATGATAAAGCACGTACCCGCCGTAAGAGTTAAAAGAGTCATAACTTCAAAAGGTATCAGTCCGACACTTAAGTTTTGAACAATCGGCACTCCTGAAGGGGAGTATGAATTTTTTAAAAAAGTGATGATCGAATAGCCTTGGACCAATGCCAAAACGACGGTTCCGTAACGTGTGTATTGATTGATTTTCTTTTGACCTTGTTGTCCTTCTTTTTTGAGAGCTTCGAGATAAGGAATAACAGACGAAAGAAGTTGAAAAATAATCGAGCTCGAAATGTAAGGCATGATACCTAAAGCAAAAATACTGAATCTTTCGAGTGCTCCGCCAGTAAATGTATTGAAAAGTCCAAATAAACCTGATTTTTGCGCGGCAAAAAATGCCATAACCGCGTTGCCATCGACTCCAGGAATTGGAACGTGAACACCGACGCGATAAACCGCTAAAATAAAAATAGTAAATAAGATGCGCTTACGAAGTTCCTGATTTTGAACAATACTATTGACGCCTGCCACTCGATGACCTCGGTTCTTTACTGGGAAGAGGGTCTAAATAACCTCTGCTTTTCCACCTGCTGCTTCTATTGCTTTTTTTGCTGATGCACTAAATTTATGAGCTTTAACCGTTACGGCTTTTTTTAAGCTGCCGGATCCTAAAATTTTAATCGGCATACGCCCTTTTACAAGCCCGGCTTCTTTTAATGATTCAGGATTAACTTCTTTTGAGAATCCTGCGAGATCTTCAACGTTGATAACGTTGTATTTCGTTCCGAATGGGTTGTTAAAACCGACTTTAGGCATACGACGGTGAAGCGGCATTTGACCACCTTCAAAACCACGACGAATTTTTCCGCCTGTTCTTGCAGTTTGACCTTTACCACCACGGCCCGCTGTTTGACCAAGTCCTGAACCTTTACCGCGACCTAAACGTTTGCGGTAATGAGTTGAACCTTCGATAATTTCTAATTCTTTTAACAAACTCATACGTCTCTCCGAACTACTTTACAGGAGTTACTGTTAATAAATGCTGAATTTTAAAAATCTGACCACGATTTGCAGGATTGTCTGCAACCATAACTTCAGTATTTGTTTTTCTTAAACCTAAAGCTCTCACGGTTGCAATTTGAGTTTCTGTGCAACCGATCGTGCTTTTAATTAATTTTACTTTAAACTTCTTTGCCATTAGTTGGCTCCATTCCCGCGATCTTTTGCAATAGCTTCAGCTGTTTTTAACTGCTTTAAGCCATTGATGGTGGCACGAACTGCATTGTGTGGATTACGCGTTCCAACACACTTTGTAAGAATATTTTTAACACCAACTGTTTCTAAAACTGAACGAACAGCACCACCTGCGATTACGCCCGTACCGTCAACTGCAGGCATTAAAATAACTTTTGCAGCTCCGTATGTGCCGATAACAGCATGAGGAATTGTTCCATTTGTAATAGAATATGTTTTCATTGTTTTTTTAGCGCCACGTCCGGCTTTACCGATAGCTTCAGGAACTTCTCCAGCCTTACCGAGACCAAGACCGATTTTACCCAATCCGTCACCTACAACTACAAGAGCTGAGAATGAGAATCGACGACCACCTTTAACAACCTTTGCCACACGGTTGATGGCGACAACTCTTTCTTCTAATTCACTGTTTGCCTGTTCTGCCACACTTATCTCCTTAAAACTTCAATCCCGCTTCACGAGCGGCATCTGCAAAAGCCTTTACACGGCCATGATAGATATAACCATTTCTGTCAAAAACTACTTGGGAAATATTGTTCTTCAAAGCCGCTTGCGCGATTTCTTGTCCCAATTTAATCGCGCTATCTTTATTTGCTGCTGTATCTAATTTGAAAGAAGAAACAGAAACCAGCGTTTTGCCAGCCGTATCGTCGATCAATTGCGCAAAAATATTACGTGTACTGCGGTAGATAGAAAGACGAGGTCTCTCAGCACTGCCAATCACTTTTTTTCGAACACGTAACTTCTTTTTAATTCTTCGAAGTGACTTAGGAGTTGCGTGTTTTGGAATTTGAATTCTCATAATTATTTACCTCTTAAAACTACTTACCGAAACTATTTACCGGCTGCCTTACCAGCTTTACGACGAATAACTTCATTCGAATATTTAACACCTTTACCAAGAAACGGCTCTGGCGGTCTAAAACCACGAACTTTAGCCGCAACTTGCCCAACCAATCCGCGATCTGCACCGGTAATATTGATTGTCGTTTGCTTTTCTACAGTCACTTCAATTCCCTCAGGAATCGGAAATGCGATAGGATGACTAAATCCAAGAGTCATTTCTAAAGTCTTACCTTTTACTGAAGCTCTGTACCCTACACCCACAAGTTCTAACGTTTTTGTAAATCCTTTTGTCAAACCCAAGACCGCGTTCTGTACAAGAGCACGATATAATCCATGCAACGCTTTTGATTGTTTTGTTTCATCAGTGCGAGAGAAAACAATCTCATTGCCTTCAATTTTAGCTTTAATTGTTGGCCGCATAGCAACGACAATGCTCTTCTTTGGTCCCTTAACGACAACCTCATTCTTAGGTGTCACGGAAACTTGCAAAGCTTTATCAAAAACTACGGGCGCTCGTCCAATACGCGACATATTCCACCTAACTTTCCTATTACCAAACCTTAAGTAAAAGTTCTCCGCCGAGTTTTTTCTCTTCGGCAGTTTTTCCACTGATAATACCTTTGTTCGAACTCAATATTGAAATACCAAAACCAGTGCGAACTTTTGGGATTTTATCAGAATTTACATACAAACGACGACCAGATCGGCTGGCTCTCAAAATTTGAGTGATCAATGGCTCACCTGATTCAGTGTACTTTAAATACAAGCGCATAACGCCCTGACGTCCGTCACGTACGATCTTGTAATTACGAATGAACCCTTCATCTCTCAAAACATCAGCAATACCTTGTCTGATTTTTGAATTCGGGACATCCACTTTTTCAAGCTTCGCTTGAGAAGCGTTTTTTATACGTGTTGCAAATTCAGCAATTTTATCCATTTTTATTCCTCTACTTACTTTCTAAACGGCATTCCAAGTGCGGTTAACATGCTACGTCCTTCGGCATCGGACTTGGCATTTGTACAAATTGAAATATTCATACCGCGAACCTTATCAACCTTATCGTAATTAATTTCTGGAAACACGATTTGCTCTTTCAAGCCCATATTGTAATTTCCGTGTCCGTCGAACCCTTTAGAAGAAACACCTTTAAAGTCACGAACTCGTGGAAGTGCAACAGAAGACAAACGATCTAAAAACGACCACATTTTATCTTTACGTAATGTCACGAAACATCCAATTGGCATTCCTTGACGAAGTTTAAAATTTGAAATCGCTTTTTTTGCTTTTGCGATCACTGGTTTTTGACCAGAAATTGCTGTGAGTTCTTCAACCGCGATATTCAAGAGCTTAGGATTTTGAGTCGCCTCACCAACACACATGTTGATAACGATCTTCTCAATTTTAGGAACCTGCATAGGGCTCTTGTATTTAAATTCCTTCTGTAAAGAAGGAATAACTTCATTTTGATATTTTTCTTTCAAACGGTTTTTCACAACCACTACTCCTATAATACTTCAGGCGCTAAAGAGACGATCTTAACGAATGACTTCGCTCTGAGTTCTCTAGCAACCGGACCAAAAATACGTGTCCCAACAGGCTCATTATCTGCCTTAACCAATACCGCTGAATTATCATCGAAACGAATGTATGTGCCATCTAAACGGCGCAACTTGCTTTTCGAACGAACGATCACGGCCTTAACAACATCACCCTTCTTCACTTTTGAATTTGGAAGAGCTTCTTTTACCGAGCATACAATTACGTCACCGATTGAAGCGTATCGACGTTGAGATCCACCCAACACCTTAATACACATCAACTCACGCGCACCGGAGTTGTCTGCCACTTGTAATCTCGTCTGCATTTGAATCATAGCAATTCCCTACTTAGCCTTTTCTACAACTTTAACTAGCTTCCAACGTTTAGTTTTGCTCAACGGGCGCGATTGAACGATTAAAACTTTATCGCCAACCTTTGCTTCATTGCTTTCATCATGGGCTTTAAAAACGGAAGTTCTTTTTACGACTTTTCCGTATTTTTTGTGCATGAGACTTCTCCAAACCATTACGGAGATTGTCTTTTGCATTTTATCACTGACGACTTCGCCAACGATTTCAAAACGACGGCCTCGATTTTCTTGGCTTTCTTCTGTATTTGTCGCTTTAGGTGCCATTGTCATTTACCTCTACTTCGCTAATTTCTGGCTTTGAGCCGTCTTAAGTTTTGCAATATTTCGACGAGTGGCACGGATAGAAATTGGGCTGCCTAACTGGCCAAGAGCGTTTTTCATTGTGGCTTGAAATAGTTCGCCACGGAGTTCGCGCTCTTTTTTTCTCAATTCGTCGACTGTTAAATCTTTCACTTCTTGGTACTTCATAATTCTCCTAAAACTAATCCCGGGCTAAGAAACGCGTTTTTATTGGAAGCTTGTGACTTGCAAGTCTAAAGGCTTCCGACGCTTGTTCTTTTGTTACACCGTTCATTTCAAATAAAATTCGTCCTGGTCGGATAGATGCCACCCAGTACTCTGGATTTCCTTTTCCGCTACCCATTCGAGTTTCAGCAGCTTTTTTAGTAATTGGCTTATCTGGAAATATACGGATCCAAACTTTACCACCACGCTTAATAAAACGACTGACAGCAATACGTGAAGCCTCTAATTGGCGAGCGGTAATAAAACCGTCTTCTGTCGATTGCAATGCAAAATCTCCAAAAGCCAAAGTGCTACCACGATACGCAAGCCCGCGGCGGCGTCCAGTGTGAGCTTTTCTATACTTTACTTTTTTAGGACTTAGCACGTTGAGCCTCCTCAACTTCACGAGCCGACAAAATGTCGCCCTTGTAAACCCAAGCTTTAACTCCAATAATTCCGTAAGTTGTTAAAGCTTCAGCTGTTCCATAATCAATATCTGCACGAAGAGTGTGAAGAGGTACGCTCTTCTCTGTGTACCACTCGGAACGTGCGATGTCGGCGCCATCTAGACGACCACCAACTTGTACTTTTACTCCACGAACCCCACCACGAATCGCAGCTTGGATCGCTTTTTTCATAGCTCGGCGCCATGAAATACGTTTTTCGATTTGAATCGCAACGTTTTCTGCAATCAAAGTTGCATCGATATCTGGCTTACGCACTTCTTGAATATTCAAGAAGACTTCGTTTGTTGTCAGTTTTTGTACATCGGCTTTTAAGGTGTCGATTCCCGAACCTTTTTTACCAATGACAACACCTGGACGTGCCGTAGAAATGATAATTTTAATTTTGTTAGCAGCACGTTCCATTTCGATCTTGGCAACACCCGCGTGTCGCAATTTTTCTTTTAGGTATTTACGAAGTTTAATATCTTCGTGAAGGTTAAGAGCATAGTTCTTTCCCTTCGCATACCAGCGAGAATCCCAAGTTCTAATGACGCCAACTCTAAGCCCGACCGGGTTAACCTTTTGTCCCACTCGAATTACCTCTCATCCAATACAAGGTTGATGTGACTTGTCTTTTTTCTAATCTCAGCAGCACGACCTTGAGCACGCGGTGTAAAGCGCTTCAACACGGGGCCGGCATCTACATAAATCGTTTTTACATAAAGGTTATCAATATCGATGACCTTTTTTTGTTCTGCGTTTGCTACCGCAGATTTAATTAACTTTTGAATGAGCCCTGACGATTTCTTATTCAGAAACTTCAAAGTTTTAAGAGCTTCATTCACGTCTTTGCCACGAACTAAATCCGCAACTAATCGTGCCTTTTGGGCCCCTACTCTTGTGTATCTCAACATCGCTTTTACTTCCATCGCCAACCTCTTACTTCGTCACCGGAGTTGCTACTTTTTTTGCCGAATGACCTGAAAACTGTCGTGTAGGTGAGAATTCACCAAATTTATGACCGATCATATTCTCAGTCACATATACCGGAACAAACTTTTTACCATTATAAACGGCAAAAGTAAGCCCTACACAATCAGGCACGATCACAGATCTGCGAGACCATGTCTTGATAACTTTTTTGTCGCCACCTTTAACGGCAGCATCAATTTTTTTCACCAAGTGATGATCTACAAATGGTCCTTTTTTTATCGAACGACCCACGCTATCTCCTATTACTTACGACGTTTTACAATAAACTTGTCAGTACGTTTATTATGTCTTGTCTTATATCCCTTACAAGGTTGTCCCCACGGAGTAACGGGATGATGCCCTTTACCCACGCCTTCACCACCACCGAGTGGGTGATCAACCGGGTTCATCGCTTGTCCACGGACAACTGGGCGATGACCTTTCCAACGGTTACGACCTGCTTTACCAATACTAATATTTTCGTTATCGGTGTTTCCAACTTGCCCGATCGTTGCACGGCAACGACCTAGAACTTGTCGAACTTCACCCGATGGCATTCTTACTAAACAATATTCGCCTTCTTTAGAAACTAAAGATGCTTGCCCGCCAGCTCCACGACATACTTGCGCGCCTTTTCCAGGACGAAGCTCGATGTTGTGAATGACAGTTCCAACCGGAATTTTTTCGAGAGGCAACGAGTTGCCTGGTTTAATATCCGCGGTATCGCTTGAAATAACCGAATCACCAACAGTTAAACCGATTGGCGCTACGATATAAGCTTTGCGACCGTCAGTGTAATGCAAGAGTGCTATACGAGCTGTTCTATTTGGATCGTATTCAATTGCCGCAACTGTTGCCGGTACATCTGTTATCAACCGTTTGAAATCAATCACGCGGTAACGACGCTTGTGTCCGCCACCTTTTTGCCACATAGAAATTTGACCGTGATTGCTTCGTCCGCCATTTTTGCTTAATTTTTCTGTTAATGACTTTTCTGGAGTCGATTTTGTGATCTCAGAGAAATCATACCCCGTCATTCCACGGCGACTTTGGGTATATGGATTATACGTTTTGATTCCCATGGTGATTACGCCCCTTCAAACAGTGCGATTTTTTCGCCTGCTGCTACTTTTACAAGAGCCTTCTTCCAATACTTAACTTTAGTAAGTCTTGCTCCTGCTCTTTTTTGACGGCTGCGGCAGTTCATGGTGCGAACACCAACAACTTTTACGCCAAACGCTTTTTCTACAGCCTTTTTAATTTCTGTTTTGTCAGATTTAACATCAACTTCAAATGCATACGTATTTACGGTTGAGTGAACTGTGTTTTTTTCTGTAACAAGTGGTCGTCTAATAATGTTCATTTTATTTTACCCCACAACGAGCTACGATTTTATCGAGGCTACTTTCAGTGACGATAGCCGTATCGTATTTCAAAAGATCAAATACGTTAATGCCTTCAACACCGTAGTATCTGTAGCTTTCAAGATTGCGAGCTGCACGCTTAAACGCTACGTCTTCTTTTGCATCGACAAGAACGGCTTTCTTCACGCCGAACTTCTTAAGCTGAGTTAGCAATTCTTTTGTTTTTCCACCAGATTCCATATCGCTCACAACAAAGAATTTTCCGTTTTGAGCCAAATATGAAAGTGCTGTTTTAAGTCCGGCTTGTTTTACTTTTTGAGGAAGTTTGTAAGAGTAATCGCGAGGAGTTGGACCGAAAAGAACAGCTCCACCTGGCATTAAAGGAGAACGGCTTGAACCTTGACGGGCATTACCTGTTCCTTTTTGTTTGAATGGCTTTTTACCACCACCGCTAACTTCCGCACGAGTTTTCGCTTTATGCGTACCCGAACGGCGAGAAGCTAACTGCCACTTTACAACTTCTTGAAGAAGATCTTTACGCAAAGGCTTTTCGAAAACCTCTGGGTTCAATTCAACTTCTTTAACTTTCTTTTTTGACCAATCGGTCACTGTTGCTGTTGCCATAACTACTCTTTCACAATCTTAACGAGTGATTGATACGCGCCGGGAACTGGTCCCTTTACCATAACAACGCTCTCGCTTGGAATTACGTCTACGATTTGCACATTCTTTACTGTGATATTGCGATCGCCCATGTGACCTGGAAGTTTACGACCTGGCTTTACTCGGCCTGGCCATGTACGACAACCCATTGAACCGGGTTGACGATGAAACTTGGATCCGTGAGCGGCTGGCCCACCATGATGTCCGTGTCTTTTAATAACACCTTGGAAGCCTTTTCCTTTTGAACGAGCGGTAAGGCTGACAACGTCACCCTTTACCAAGCTCTCTAAAGCGACTTTTTGGCCGACAGTAATTCCGTCTGGAATTTCTTGACGAAGCTCTTTAGTGAAAAGTGCACCGTTTTCAAATTTAGCAGCTTTCAATCTGCTGGCTTGAGCTTTGATTGCGTTTTTCGCTTTCTTAGCACCTGAAGCCACTTGAACGGCTGTGTATCCATCTTTTTCTTTGGTTTTAATTTGAGAAACATACCAATTGTCGTATTTCAAAAGTGTAACGGGAATAGCTTCGCCATTTTCGTACACGGTTGACATTCCGACTTTGAATGCAAAGAGACCTTTGAGGTTGATCTCGTTTGAAGAAGTTGATGATGTTTCTTGAGCTTGTGGCTCAACTGTTTCGCTCATGACTTACTCCCGCTTATACTGCACTTAATTTAATTTCAACATCCACACCAGCAGAGAGGTCGAGTTTCATGAGCTGGTCGACAGTTTGCTGAGAAGGTTCAAGAATATCGAGCATGCGCTTGTGAGTGCGAATCTCGAATTGCTCTCGTGACTTCTTATCTACGTGTGGAGAACGGAGAACCGTATAACGATTGATTCTTGTTGGCAAGGGAATAGGACCTACAACTTTCGCTCCTGTTCGTCTTGCGGTATCCACGATTTCTTTCGTAGATTGATCAAGTAGTTTGTGATCAAACGCCTTCAATCGAATTCGAATCTTTTGACTTTGCATACGTCTCTCTCGCTGTTTGAGCGACGACACCATGTCATCGCTCGAAATTTTATCAAGCTCTTATCAGCTCAAATATTTGATTTTATTATGAAAACGGTGCCGTTGATTTTGAATAAACGAACGCCTTTATCATTTAAAGACGGAAATATGCACGGAGTTGCGTCTACTTGTCAATCATTTGAAATGGCAATTATATGCGACCCAATTTTTGAAGAATTTCAGTTTGGATTTTAGGAGGCAAAATCTCATAGTGACTGACTTCTAAAGTGAAAGTCGCGCGTCCTTGGCTGATGGAGCGTACATCTGTGGAGTAGCCAAACATGGTGGCGAGCGGAACTTCTCCCTTTACGACTTGAACGTTGCCACGAGGCGCCATGCTGAGGACCTTGCCTCGACGACTGTTAAGATCGGCGATCACATTCCCCATAAAGTCATCGGGAACTACGATTTCAATCTTTGCGACGGGCTCCATAAGCTGGGGATTGGCTTGGCGAGCGGCTTCGCGGAAGGCAATGGAAGCCGCAATTTTATACGCCACTTCTTCTGAATCGGTCTCGTGAAGGGTTGCCGAGAGAAGAGTGGCCTGGATATCCATCATTTGGTAACCGGCAACGGGGCCGTTCTCCATGGACTCCTTACAGCCTTGCTCAATCGCCGCAATGTAAGTTTTAGGAAATTTTGGATCATTGAATGCGTTCTTAAATAAGAAGCCAGCTCCTCGATCTCGTGGCTGAAGTTCAATCCAACATTGACCATACTGACCAGCGCCAGGCACTTGGCGAATGAATTTTCCCTCAGCTTTTGTTTTTTGCAGAATACATTCTTTATACGAAACCTGAGGGGCACCCTTGTTAACTTTAAGTTTAAATTCGCGATCCATACGATCGGTGATGATATCGAGGTGGAGCTCTCCCATCCCGCTAATGAGCTGCTGGCCAGAATCTGGATCTATGCGAACGCTAAAGGAAGGGTCTTCTTGAGACAAACGCTCAAGTGCCGCTTTAAGCTTATCGCCATCGGCTGAAGACTTGGCTTCAATCGCCATCGAAATAACCGGAACCGGAAAACCAATAGCTTCAAGGCGAACCGGGCGCTTCGTATCGCAAAGAGTGTTGCCGGTAAATGTCAGCTTCATACCGACGGCCGCGCCGATATCGCCAGCTTTTAAGAGTTTAATGTCTTCGCGAGAATTGGCGTGCATTTTTACGATGCGACCAATGCGCTCTTTTTTTCCGCTGGTGGAATTGAGCAGATAACTGCCCTCTCCCATTGTGCCGGAATATACGCGTAAATATGTGAGACTTCCCGCAAACGGATCACTCGCCACTTTGAATGCGAGCGCTACGAGCGGCTCTTCGAAATCGGCATGACACTCAACTTGGTTTTCAGGTTTTTCGGGATCGACTCCCACCATTGGAGGAACATCGAGTGGGCTGGGTAAAAAATCGATCACGGCATCTAAGAGTTGCTGCACACCTTTATTTTTAAAAGAGGCCCCACAAAGAACCGGAAAAGCTTTTTGCTTTAATGTGGCAGCTCGAAGTGTTTTTTTAAGATCGTCGACAGGAATTTCTTCGCCGCCCAAATATCTTTCCATCAAAGCATCATCAAATTCGATAATTTTTTCGATCAATTGATTGCGGCGGGTTTTGGCTTCGTCTTCATATTCTGAAGGAACATCTTCGATTTCAAATTTCGCATCGATGTCGCTTGCGTGCCAGACGAAGGCTTTGTTAGTAAGAAGATCTACGAAACCCTTAAAATTTTCTTCAGCACCAATAGGCAAATGCATCGCGATCGGGTTCGCTCCCAATTTTTCTACGATAGACGCTACGGACATATCGTAATCGGCACCGACACGATCCATTTTATTTACAAAACATATGCGCGGGACTTTATATTTATCACCTTGCCGCCACACCGTTTCGGATTGTGGCTCCACACCATTCACGGCATCAAAAACGGCAATCGCGCCGTCGAGAACTCTCAAAGATCTTTCCACTTCGATCGTGAAATCCACGTGCCCCGGAGTATCGATGATATTAATGCGATGGTTTTTCCACGCGCAGGTGGTGGCGGCTGCGGTGATCGTAATTCCGCGTTCTTGCTCTTGCTCCATCCAATCCATAGTGGCCGCGCCATCGTGAACTTCGCCAACTTTATAATTCTTGCCAGTAAAATAAAGGATACGCTCTGTGGTCGTGGTTTTGCCCGCATCAATGTGCGCCATGATCCCGATATTACGGGTGAATTGAAGCTCTTCTTTTGTTTGCGGGTCCATGAACGACATTTGATATTGCCTTTAATTCAAAACTTGAACGAAGATAACAAATAAATCGACAAAAGGTAGGCCGTACCTTTTGCGGCTGCGATGCGTTGTTGGAGAACACTTGAAGATTAAATTTCTTCGACCCTATTTAGGTTCCTTCTTACTTCATGCCTTCATTATTTTTCTGCTTTTTTACGTGAAACCTTTGAGTGTGAAGACCGAACCGGAGTCTAAAACCGAAATCTTAATTCTTGAAAACAAACCTGGCTCTCCGCAAGGGTCTCGCGGCTCTACCATTGGCAAAAAATCTCACGCGAAAATTCCTCGAGCGTTTCTTCCTAAGTGGGATACGAATTATCTCTCGGGACTTACTGTGGCCTCAGGTCAAGGCGGCCGAACAGGTATCCTGATGCCTTTCGGACACGGCAGTGGGGATCTTGGCAAACTGGCACAATTTACGATCTACGATGTGCTCTACAAAAATATCGACGAGCTATTGGTTTTTCCTTCTGTATTGGCTGCAAACAAAATGGAAGGGGTTGTCAACGTTCAGACTTTTTTAAAAGACTCCGGTGAGATCGACTGGGAAAAATTTAAAATCACCGGCGGCAACGAATACTTTCAAATTTATATCTTACGCGTTTTAAAAACCGTTTTTGCTCGTCCACTCCGACAAGAATACCGAAAACGTATTCCGACGGCCTTACCGCTAGATATGTCTTTTTCTTTTGTGATCGGCGAAAACGGCGAAAAAATCGTAAATGATCGAAAGAAATTTATCATGGGCCACGTTTTAGGTTTTTATAAAAACAGTCATCAATCGATGATGCAATGGAAGTTTGGCCCTCTTATGGGAATGCTTCCACTCCCGTCAGTGAATGTTAATTTAGGTTGGATCTACGATAAAATCCAAGGCGACGATCCCCTCGCCAAATTTATGTCTGAGAATAAGCTTTGAGAATTTGGTCGTGAGTTCTAAAACTGTTGGGCAAGTCAACTTGCCGCAGGTCATATCATCAGCGAGTTCACTCTCATAAAATGAAATTAAAAAGAGTGGCATATGAGCAACAACTTAATCTTGCTCAGGTATCTGATTTTAATAATTAATGCCTAGTATCGTTCCCATGATATCGTCAACAATGCTGTCGGCAGAATCCTGCTATCACTTCGCATGTTAAATGGTGAGTGAAGAGCTTGCACCATAAAATCTGCGACAATAGATTCTTTTTTCTCACTTGTCCCCATGGGAAAACTTTTAGAGTATCCACCAAATATCCCAGGAATAAAATCACTACGTTTAGTAATTTCACTTTCATTTCTCGGTCTACCGGGAACTTCGAAAGATACAGATAAAGTACCGTAAATGAGACGAGGACCAAAGTAGATCAAGTCTGTTTTGGTCGTACGAATTCCATAGCTTTGAGATAAAGTAGCACCGTAGAAACTCTGACTTTTCTTTTCATAGTCATCGGCAAGTGTTGAATCCGCTTGTGAATCCCACTTAGCAGAAGAGCTGCCTGAAGAAATTAATCCGATAGACGTTGTAGTTAAGGTTGATTCATCGTCGTACCACATATATCTAACTCGGGCGTTTAGCAAAAGCGGTGGACCATTTGCGATGAAAAAAATCCCACCACCTAATTCAAATCTTTTTCCTAATCCCCAAAAAACACTTGGAGTTAAGTCCCACTGCTCCTTGTATTGATCGCCTCCAGAGAAAGTATTCGGGGCATAAGTTGGATCGTGAGCAACACCAATGGAAGATTCGAAACGATTAGTTCCGCTTGGAGCAATTTCAGGTCTTTCAGAAACCGTAAGGCAACCGCCCAAAACAAGCGACAAGAAAAGAAGTAAGAACGCGCCTATACACCTATGCATCTAACGATTTTTTCAGAAATATCTCAACTGAGTCAATGAACATTGTTGATTAATACCAATGCCTTCAAGGCAAGCTTTGGCTCGAAAAGCGTGTGGTATAAAAAAGCCGCTTTGGGAGCAGCTCTTCAGACAATTACTTTTAAATGACCATTACGCAATGTAAATACTGGTGTTTATTTTTTGCAGGGTAATTCGTCTTCAAACTCTCTGTCGCTGGCATCCAAGCCAAAGAAAGCGGAATACCGCGGATCATCTGTGTTGATTAAGAAAATAGTCGGATTGTTGTTTTCTAAATCAACAAAAAATGCGTCGAAGTTTTTAATATTATATTTATCCGCTAATGGCTGAACACGCATGAGGTAATAATCTTTTGTCATTTGATCGGCATTGTTAATATCCACGAACTCCCATGACGCCTCATCGCCGTTAATTTGATCTACAAAAGACACTTGTTGGGTTTCAATTTGGAGTTTGAACTCATGATAGAAGCACGTGTAAGACGTGTTCGCGGCCTGGGCTAGATGACTTACAAAAAACAAAGACGCTAAAGATATCAGAAAGTGCATAGATCCTCCGTTAAAAGCCAACGCTAAATTGAATCAAGATTGTAGTCAATTTTATTGATTTTCTACTTTTAACTGATCCGTTCACAAGCAAGTTAATATCAAAAATATGTTCATTCGCAAAACAAAGGATCTAGTCTGGCTCACGGACAAAAAGTGTCATCCTGAGCATAGCGAAGGATCCAGTCTGACCATACTAATTGCAGAGAATGGCTTTAGATTTATATGGAAAAAGCCGGCTATGTTTATATTCTCACAAATTCTAGAAAAACCGTGTTGTACATTGGCGTAACGACCAACCTTGTAAGAAGACTGTATGAACATTCTCAGGGATTGATGCATGGTTTTACGAAAAGATATAATGTTACGCAGCTTATTTACTACGAAACATTTAGCACTATTGGAGAGGCCATTCTTCGAGAGAAATCTTTGAAAGGTAAAACGCGAAAAAAGAAAGAGATATTGATCGAGGCTCTAAATCCGGATTGGAAGGATATATCTAGCGAAATTTTTTAAGACGACGAGATCCTTCGCTTTGCTCAGGATGACGGGTTTGCTCAGGATGACGGGTTCGCTCAGGATGACGGGTTCGCTCAGGATGACGGGTTCGCTCAGGATGACGGGTTTGCTCAGGATGACGGGTTTGCTCAGGATGACGGGTTTGCTCAGGATGACGGGTTTGCTCAGGATGACGGGTTTGCTCAGGATGACGGGTT
>JAKFYE010000032.1 GCA_021731045.1 Bdellovibrionales bacterium
GTAAATATCCATTATAAAAAAATATAATTAAAAAGAGTCTCCACTTACAACGACAACTCTTCTGAATTTTCCAAGCCGCTAGAATTTTACAATCTAAAAATCACCTGTCGCACGACAGGTAAATATACTTATCAACGCGATCTTACCTCACCTTTCCAGCGCCAATCTCCAAACCTCAACCCAATCCCTCTCTCAAACCTTCCGTCGCCAAAAACACGAAACAACTGATCCAAAAATATTTTACCTAAAAACCCAGCGGGCGGCTGTTGGGGCTCCAACGCCCCCTTGAAGCCGCTACGACCAATTCCTGGCAAATATTTTTCCCCACCTAAAAGTCCGCCAAAACGGAACGGGCTCAAGGGCCCATTTAAGGGCCACGCCCGCCGATCTTCCACATAAAAACTCTCGACAACAAAAAACGTTTCCAAGCCGCTAGAACTTCACAAACTAAAATTCACCTGTCGCGCGACAGGTAAATATACTTATCAACGCGATCTTATTTCACACTTCCACCACCGATCTCCAAATCTCAACCCATCCCTCTCGAACACTCCGTCGCCAAAAACACGAAGCAACCGAACCAAAAAATATTTTTCACAGTGAACCGAGAATCCCGCGAAAGCTAGCTCACGGGGTCTCTATGGACCCACGCCAGTGCACTTGCGTTTCTCTTAGAAGAGTTAGAACTTATTTATTTTTAGACTTTGATTTATTTTTGTCTTGTGAAACTCGGCGTACAAAATCGTTATAAACATCAAGATCTGGCTTACGTTCTTTTTCAAAAAGATCTTCTAGCGGACGTGGTTTACGTCCATCTGCTTGTTTTTCTTTTTGTGAAATACGAATTTTTATAAAACCTTCAGGCGTCTTATGTCCGGTTGGGCCAGCAGGCTTAACAACCGCAGAACCAAATATCTCATTATTATCATGCTCAAATGAACTTTTAATTTTTAATCCAATCAAATCTTTACGACTTTCACTAATTCTCTGCGCGATTTCAAAGCTACTTTCATAGACTGATTCTTGATAGAGAACAGAGTCAACATCCACTCTTGAATCTTCAATTCCCGCCGTAATAGTGTGAATTTTAGTCATGATATTAACAAATTGAGCAGAGGGATTTGAGGTGCCAGTTGTAAACAAATAGTGCTCTGGAATTTCAAATTCCATATGGTCAGATTCGACGCTGACATTAGAAGCAATATTTCCTAATTCCGACGCCACAAAGTTTAATACAATTTTTTTTGAGCCCATTGCCATTAAATTAGGCGTGAAATCCACTGGCTGTAAAAGATTCTGAGCTGTTTTGAGCGGCTCGTTAACTAAATCTAAGAACAATTTTTCAAGTGTTAATTCGGCACCGTAACTTGAAAAGTCATGTTCCAACATAGATGGACCAGTGAAATATGAAGCCACATCACTTTTAACTTCTGCGGTTTGCGCACAAAGCCACATCACAAGAAAGAAACACATCATCGCTGTCATAAAATCGGCGAAGGCCACCTTCCAACCACCACCATGGGCGCCGGCAGCTCCACCGTCGATTTTTTTGATAACGATTGATATCTTCTTCTCTGCCATAAATTATGCAGCCTTTTTCGACTCTTTAGTCGCCTTGTCCATTTCATCAAATGAAGGACGATCATGAGGAAAAATCGAACGACGAGCGTACTCTACACAAACGAGTGGAGGTGCTCCCCGTTGCAATGCCACCATCGCGGCCTTTACAACTTTTAAGTAACGTCCTTCAGCATCAAGGTCGTTAGAAATTTTATTCGCGATCGGAGCAAAAATACCATACGCGCCCAAAACCCCGAGTAATGTACCCACGAGAGCGGCCGCAACCGAATGACCAATTTTTTCAGTTCCTTGATCAAGAATACCCATCGTCAAGATAACCCCTTGAACCGCGGCCACGATCCCGAGACCTGGTAGCGCATCTGCGGTAGAAGCCATAATGTGTTGGGCTCTATGTTCCTCTTCGTGAATCGCTTTAATATCCTGATCTAAAAGATCATCAACATCATATTGAGTGAGGTCAGCAGATAACGTAATTTTCATAGTGTCGCACAAAAAGTGAACCGCATGATGATTCTTCATGAAACTAGGATACGCTTTAAAAATGTCAGAGTTCTTAGGTTCTTCAATGTGTTTCTCGACAGCTTGTGGACCATCTTTACGAAAGATTTGAAATACGCGAAAGAGCATTTGCAAAAGCTCCAAATAATCTTTCTTTGTGGGACCACCACCTGTTAACGCATGAATCATTAACGAAATACACATTTTGATTGAAGACATCGGTGACGAAATAATCGCCGCGCCTATTGCCGAACCGAAGATCACCATGTACTCCGTTGGCTGCCAGAAAATGCGTAGTTGCCCGCCGTGAAGAATAAAAGCGCCGAACACCATGATCAACACGAATATAATACCGACTATACCCATAAGTTTACCTCACAAAGCATTTCGGCTTTTTAGCGTATTGAAGTTAAATTTTATAAGGCAAACTAGACCTTTATCTATTGGGCTTATTTTATTAATATGTCCTAATTCTATGAATGAAACGACCATAGCTTTAAATTTAATTCGGCATTACTATTCACCGATAGGGAACATCATGAAATACATCCTGCTCCTATTTTTACTGTCCTTTGGTCGAGCTGGTTGGGCTAGTGAGGATGAACTCATTCTTAAGCCTTTAAAAACCCACATGCAGGATAATCAGATTTTAAATTCAGGTGAAGCCTCTCTTATCACGATCGAAATGTCTTTAGCTGCTGGCTATCATGCCTATCTTGATAAATTTTCGGTCAAAATATTAGATCGTCAGGATTTGACCGTAACGAAATTTGAAGCTTCTCCCATCTCAAAATTCATGGATGTGATATCTAAGACAGAGAAAGAAGGAATAAAAGATGATGGCCAACTTAAACTATGGATTAAATCTTTGCCCGAAATCAAAGCCGGAACAACTGACGCAATTTTGGAACTGACTTACCAGGCGTGTTCCGAAAAACATTGTTTATTCCCAACCAAGGTTCAAATTTCCACAAAATTTGCCGTGGTTCGTAGTGAAATCACCTCGGGCGAAAATCCTACAGCACCTTCAAGTGATATTTTAAATTTTGAATCCGCATTAGCAAAAGGCATGGGCTTTACTTTCCTATTTGTTTTCTTTGCCGGTTTTTTGACCAGCTTAACGCCTTGTATTTTTCCGATGATTCCTATTACACTTTCGATCATTGGTGCCTCCCAAATTGATATCCACTCTAGACCTCCAAAGTCTCGATTTCGCAGCTTCAGCCTAAGTGTTATATATGTTTTAGGAATTGCGGTGACCTATTCAATTTTAGGAATTGCCGCCGCTAAAACGGGCGCCCTCTTTGGAGCTGCACTAAGTAATCCTATAGTTGTAAGCTTTATCGCGATTGTGTTTGTGGTTTTAGGACTCAGTATGTATGGATTCTATGAAATTCAAATGCCTGCTTTTATTCGTGACCGCTTGAGCGCGACAAAAACAGATACGGGTTTTATTGGAGCTTTTATTGCCGGCCTCATTGCCGGCATTGTGGCGAGCCCTTGCGTTGGTCCCGTACTCGTCGGAGTTCTCACCTATGTTGCCCAAACTCAAAATGCTCTTCTAGGTTTTTCATTGCTTTTCACTTTCGCGATCGGAATGGGAATGCTGCTCATCGCACTCGGAACCTTTAGTGGCCTTGCTGGAAAACTACCTCGCTCTGGTCCTTGGATGAATTTTACAAAATTTATTTTTGGAACCGTCATGATCGGAATGGCATTTTTTTACGTCAAACCTTTACTCATGTCTTCAACGATTAAAATAGAATCTTCTTCGAGCTGGCAAACCTACAACGAAGCTGATTTTGAAGCCGCCGTTTCTAGTGGTCGACCAGTCATTGTAGATTTTTATGCCGATTGGTGTGCGGCCTGTAAAGAACTCGAAAAATTTACGTTTAGCCACCCAGATGTTAAAGATAGGCTTAAAGATTACACGCTGTTTCGTGCGGATTTGACAATTGAGACCAAGGATAACTCTGGCCTTAAAGAAAGGTTCAATATTATTGGTTTGCCAACTCTTCATATTTTTAATCGTGGCAAAATGCTGAAGGATTTAACTTTGACAGGATTTGAATCTAAAAATGATTTTATAGATCGCCTAAATAAAGTCGAAAAGTAACAACTTTCTATCGAATTATCTAAGTTAGAACACTAAAGACGTTTCATGCGTGCAATTTCTTTGCGCGCATCTTCAAGGGCGGATTTATAATTCATAATTTGATATTCTTGCTCTTCAATCACACGCTGCAAACTCGCCACGCGTTGCTCAAATTGTCTTAATAATTGCGTATGGCGATCAATCAATGCCTGCGTTTTCATATCAGTCAAATGTCGCTCCGTGACTTTACCCGATAAGCTCGAATGCTTCGAACGCAAATCTTGGGAAAGCGCTTCGAATTGAGATTCTAAACTGGCCTGTTTTTGCACAAACATTTCAAAACGTGTTTGCACAGATTTGATGAGTTCTTCATGCTTAACTCGAGATTCTTGCACAATGTTTTCAAGGCGTTTTTCAATCCGCTTGATTTCGGAGGATGGATTTAATGAACTTAGTTCTGCTCCGATAATCTCATAAACTGGTGACGAGCGAAAATCTGATATACCTTCGTTAAACAAACCAGGGTTCAATTCTTTGCGCATATAAGTACTCCATCCCAATAAAACGAATGCGGACTGATCATGTACAAAAGTAAATCACAGCCTAGTGATTTTCTCTAGACTTAAACAGGTACCGTTAATACCCTGAGAGAGTATGAACACTTTAGATTTCGCAAAATATTTGCTGCAGCTAAATCCCCAGGCTAATGCCGCGCGTCTATCGCTGTACCATTACTTTAAAAATCACATCTCCACCCCTATACCTCTAGAAGTTTCATGCATTGATAAATTCTACGCACGAGCTTTAAGTTTTTCACACTGGCGTGAAAACCGTAAAACTCTCGAAGACGAAGTAAAGTTATGCTTAGAAAGTTTTTTAGAGACCTACCAATCAGATATCGGCCCTGTTCGTCATGCTTCGGAAATTCAAGTGATCGAACTCGAAAACATAGCAGATCTCTACGAAGTTATTAAAAACTTTATGAATAAGCTGCGTTTAGAAGCCGATCGTATCAGGCTCTTGCCTGACAACGAAAACGGTATCGTCGCGATGGTTCTCAAAAACGACGGAAGTCTGTTTGTTCATTACTTTGAGCGATCGGTGACCATTCGGAGTGGACGCATTGAACCTCTGGGATCAGATTTAATTGTAAAATACGACCAAAACTTAGAGCCGTCTCGTGATTTTCAACATCATTTGCAAATCCAACCGGGCATCACAGCTCGTTTTCAAACGCTTACGAGTGGAGTTACAGGGCAATTCATTCGTGGATACGCATTTCAAAAAATGGAAGAGTTTACTCAAATACCCTTGAACCAAATCCCAGCGCTTTTCTACCCTCTTAAAAAACTAGAGCGATTTTTCGTAAATCGTGCGACTGACCCACTCTATGTTGAATTAACCTCTCTTCTCGATCAATCCGTCTCATTGCTTCGAGAAAAACATCCAGATGCCGTAAAATTGGGGTCAGCGTCTTTCGAAAGAGGGCAAAATGCCCTTAATCTGATCTTCCCAGATGACAAACTCCTTGGCCTCTTGTTAAGAGAACTCTCTGGTTTATTACTTGAGAGAACAGGACAAGACGCCAAATGGGATCAACTACCAAAATTCGATTAAATAAATTTATCGCCGAATCTGGGGTTGCGAGCCGCCGTCGTGCGGATTCTTACATCACTCAAGGTAAAGTCACAGTAAACGGAAAAAAGGTTTTTGAATTGGGGACTCAAGTCGACCCTCAAGTCGATCGTGTTATGGTGGACGAAAAACTGATTAAGCAAGAAACCGAAAAAGTATACGTGATGTTTTTCAAACCAAAAAACGTTCTCACCTCCATGGAAGATCCAGAGGGTCGACCGACAATTGCAGACTATATTCAAGATCTTCCCTACCGTGTTTTTCCGGTAGGACGGTTAGATTGGGACTCAGAAGGTTTATTGTTGCTAACGAACGATGGTGATTTTGCAAATCGAGTTATGCATCCAAAAGAAGAAATACCTAAAACGTATCATGTAAAACTCAATGGCCACCCGACTGAAACAGAAATTGCAAAACTCAAGCGCGGGGTTTCGATTATTGGCGGTAAAGTCGCCGCCCAAGAGGTAGAGAAACTTCGTCGAAATGACTCATCAGAAAAGTCCTGGTTTAGAATAGTGATTAGTGAAGGTAAGAACCGACAAATTCGCAAAATGTTTGAAAAAATTGGTTACGATGTTGAAAAGCTTCAACGCATAAAAATTGGCGAACTTGAATTGCGCGGAATTGAACGAGGAGAGTATACACTTTTAGGACGTAAAGCCGTCGAACGGATTTTCTACACGCAAACCGAGCGAACGAAACCAGTGATTAAACGTAAAAAATCAAGCAAGCGCTATCAAGAAAAAACAAAAAGTAAAAATAAAAACAAATTTAAATTCGAATAGGCCGAATTTTCAGTGATCGTCGCCAGATTGTAATTTGCTCGCAGGCACATTCGGAATTTTATTAAACTCTTCCAAATCTTTGTCGTATTCGTACTTTTGAGCATTCGGCACTGTGGGCGCGGTCCCGGCGTTTGGGGCTACCTGCGGATTGCCCATACCTGGAATTATCCCTTTAGCGCGTTGCTCTTTTTCAAATTTTTCTTTTGCCTCAGCGAATGATTTTTTATCCTTTTCATACTGACGATAGCGATCTGAATATGCACGGTGTTCTTGATTAAAATCTGCCTGCTTTTCGCGAATATAGGCATCAAAATCGCTTGAACGCTCTCGCAGTTGAGATTCAAACTCTCTGCGATTATCTGATTGGCGAGAAAAATAATCTCGTCTCAAAGTTTCATGTTCATTAAAAAATTCTTTTCTATCTTCCGAGGTCGGCTTATCACTAACAAATTTATCACGCTTCTTAGCTAAACCACTCAAAAAATCTTCACGGGCCTTTCTCTCATTATTGTTGAAAGCCGTACGGTCTTTTTGATTCAGCTTGTTAAAACGCTCGCGACGTTTACGAATTTCTGTAGAAAAACGTTCACGAATTTTTTCGGGGCGCTCTCGTACTTCGCCCATCATTTTCATGGTGAAAGCTAATTCATCATTATCTTTTTTTACGTCCTCTGGAGTGTCGCTACGAATTTGATCTAAATAGCTTCGATCTTCTTTTAAACTGAACTCTTCAGGAACTTTAGAGTAGTCTTTTTGTTCAGACTCTACGCCCTTATTAGCATAACCGCTTTTATCAGAACGTAAGGAGCTGCAACCCATGCTCATAACCAAAAACACCATCAAAGGTCCAAGGCGGAAATATTTTCCCAGAGCTTCGTACTGCAAAAGTAAAGACTTAGAGTTAGTTTTCATACAAAAATTTTAAGTACCATTTTATCAAAAGGCAATGAGGAATAATCTATATACATGACGTATTCCTCGGGTCCTGACCCATATAGAGCTAAAAAAGCATGGCGTGTTCGCGACCTTGGGTTTTTAGTTAACGAACGTTTTCAATGGCGTTACACATCTTATTTAGTGACCACAGTCATTTTAGCAACGCTTTTAACTGGTGGCGTAACCGCATATTTTTTGAATCAAAACTATGGCATCTTTACCCGTTTGGCTTACTTACATGCTCCTGATATTCTACCGCAACTCGAACGGGAACAAATTGGGGTTAATACATTTTTAGTCGCATTTTTTATTGCTTTGGTCTCTTTCAATTTCGTATATGGCCTTAAGATGACTTCACGAATTGCCGGCCCAATTGTGATATTAAAACGTCATATTCGTACAGTTTCTCGTGGAATGTTTTTTAACCTTCCTTTGCGGGTGCGAGAAACAGATGAGTTTAGTGATCTTATAGATGCTTACAATTATTTATTTAAAACGCTTCAAGCTCAAATTCGTCGCGATATTCTTATGATTACGAAAGCCCTTGACTTCAATGACGAAAAAAAATCTCGCGAAACTTTAATAAAAATTTTGGATGAAAAGAAATCTCAATTGTTACAACCTCAGAGTGAAATCGATCGTTCGCTACCAACACCTAGCAAACTTCCTACCGTGATTTCCGAGTCCTCTGGGCCAACTCCTTCTTCACGTCGCGTTTCTTAATGGCTTCACGCTTATCAAATTCTTTTTTACCTTTAGCTAAAGCAATTTCAAGTTTAGCCCAACCCTCTTTAAAGTACATTTTTAAAGGTATACAGGTAAAACCTTTTTCGCGAATTTGTGCATAAAGCTTTTCGATTTCTTTACGGTTTAATAGGAGTTTTCTTCGACGCTCGGGAACATGATTATTGTAAGAACTCGATTTGTATTCTGAAATGTGTACGTTGATAACAAACAACTCTCCGTTATGAAAATCGACATAAGAGTCTTTTAACTGGCACATACCTAAGCGAAGCGCCTTAACCTCGCTTCCCATTAATTGAAGCCCGGCTTCCCATGTATCTAAAATATGGTAATCGTGACGAGCTTTGCGATTTTCTGAAATAATTTTAATGCCCACAACTACTCCGTCGAGGATTCAACTAAACCTAAGGACACAATCATTTTTATAGCCTCATCAACTTTGACATTTAATTTTTTAGTCTGTTCTCGTGGAACAAAAATTAAGAAACCAGAAGTTGGATTAGGGGTTGTCGGAATATAAATGCTAAGCATTTCGCGCCCAGCCGCTTCGCGCACTAAAGGTGGAGCTTTTTCAGATGTCACGAGCCCGATCGTCCAACTCCCCGCACGTGGATATTCAACAAGGACGGCCTCTCCAAATTTTTTCTCTCCATTACCAAACAACGACTGCAGCGTTTGACGAAGCCCACCGTACACCGAGCCTATAACGGGGACACGCTTCACCATTTCGGAAAGATTGGCAACTAACCAACTCCCAATCACGTTGCGCCCAATTGCACCCGCCAACAGAATTACAAAAACCGCGAGAATAAGTCCCACACCCGGGACCACGACTGGTGACCATTCATTCACTGCAAACACTTCGTCGACCCAAAATACAATTTTGCCAATTAACCAAAGTGTGACGTAAATAGGGACGATGACCAAGAGTCCCGTACCAAAATAAGTCTTAAAAATGTTCTGAAGTTTCTGCATACTCTTTAGTGTTTAGCCGAGTTCGTCAGTTAATATCAAGAGGTAATCGCTTTATAGAGCTGGGAGTAAAGCTCAATAGAGACAGCCTCTGCCCTAATCATTTTATCTATTTTGAGCCGATCAAAAACTGTCTGAAAATCGATATGAGAAAACTGCGCCGTCAGATTTTTAATCAAAAATTTTCGTCGTTGCGAGAATGCAGCTTTTACTAGTTTTAAAAAGGTGCCATTTTTATCTAATAATTGCTCTTTGGTTCCTACCTTGTAAGTGAATTTTAAAACTCGGCTCCCCACTTGCGGTGCCGGATAAAAATCCTGCATTCCCGCATTTGTCACAAGTGTTATGTTCCAGAAGCTTTGCGCAATAACGGAGAGTAATCCGTAGTCTTTAGAAGAAGGTTTTGCGGTAATTCTTTCTGCGACCTCTTTTTGAAACATCAAAATCATGCCTTGCACATCGACATTTAAAGTCGAAAAATCAACCACAATTCTTGATGAAATTTGGTAAGGTAAATTGCTCACAAGTAGATTTTTATTGCCTTGGAAGGTTTTAATCCAATCCATATCAAGTGCATCAACTTCAAAAACTGTTAGGCCCTCGGTGCGCCAATATTCCGAAAATGCTTGGTCCAGTTCAACAACCGAGAAATGAGTTGTAAGAGTTTTAAGTTTTTGAGTAAGGGCGCCTAAACCTGGTCCGATTTCTATAATTTGATCGGCGCAAAAAGATTCACTCGCGCGAATAATTTTATCTATCACTTGCTCTGAAACCAAAAAGTTTTGCCCTAAGGAACGTTTAGGTGCAATTCCCATAGCGGTTAGCTGATTTATAATTTTTTCGCGTGCCGTACTCATCCTAATGACCCTTCCGGCGAAGGTGCCAAATATTGCGTGTCGCGCTCTCCGTTATTAAAACGTTGAATTCCTACATAACCAATCATAGCAGCATTATCTGTACAAAATCGTGAGGGCGGAATTACCAAACTTAAATTATGCCTGGACGACCACTCTTGAGCCAGAGCACGCAACTTTGAGTTTGCGCTGACTCCACCTGTAATGGTGACGTTTTTAATTTTCTCTCTATTAACAGCCCGATCTAGTTTTTCAATAAGCGTTGAGGCCACGGCATTCTGAAAACTGGCACATAGGTCATTTATCCGTTCACGCTTCTCAGTTTGCGAAAGGCTTTGCACTAGTCTTTGAGCCGAAGCTTTGACTCCTGAAAAACTAAAGTCCAAATTGCCTTCTTCCATCATGCCACGTGGAAATGAAAATGCATTTTCACTGCCGTCTTTTGAAAGTCTATCGATCTGCACACCCCCCGGAAATGGTAAACCCAGCATCTTGGCAAATTTATCAAAAGCTTCTCCTGCTGCATCATCACGAGTTGTTCCTAAAACTTTGTACTTTCCTAATGCATCCACTCGATAAATCGTCGTATGGCCACCACTCACTGCTAAAGATAAAAATGGGAATTCAAGTTTAGATGACGGCTCGTACGCTTGATCTTTCAAAAACGGCGCAAAAATATGCCCTTCAAGATGATTCACTCCAATAATAGGTATTTTTTTTGCTAACCCTAACGCCTTTGCTGTCACCACCCCTACAAGAAGTGATCCTAACAAACCAGGACGATTGGTTACGGCAATTCCGTCAATCGCATCCCAACCTTTAGTCTTAATAATTGCTTCGACTAAAGGAAGTAAAGTCTCAGAGTGATTGCGTCCTGCGATTTCTGGTACGACCCCTCCATAAGGGCGATGCGCCAAATCTTGGGATGCCGACATTAAATCATGAACGTATCCAGAACGATCGACGATCGCGACGGAGGTGTCATCACAGCTTGTTTCTATGGCAAGTACATGTTTCATGAAGAGTGATTAAATAGTCGTTTTTATTCCGTTAGGGAAGAACGAATTCACTTCCTGCGGCTTTTATCGCCTTGGACTCTTGAATTGTATAAAACCCATCATTAGCCAAACGTCTTATCGTAAAAATTGGGCCCCTAAATACCTTTATAGACGGACTATCGACGAGTTCAAAATTATTTATATTTTAAGTCATATGCCCGATATTATCTTATATGAGGTTATGCATGATAAAATCTTCTTCAGCTATATTTATAGTTACGGCCTTTATTACAACGGCTTGTTCTACAACATCCACTCGCGAACCTGCCGGCAACCAATCTGCTAAAAATAATTCCATCATCAACTTACCTGGATACATTGAGGCGAAAACCAAACCTAAAGCCGCACCTCAGAGTTTTGATGAAAGAACGCCTTCGGAAATTTTGATTTCTGATTACTTAAAAAACGGACGTGTACAACTTGGGGTCTTAGATCAAAAAATTCAAAAATATAATGTCTTTTTGGCGCAGTCGTTTCGAACATTTTGTCAATCTGAACGTAAACAGCTCAAGGCCGATGTTTGTCGAAGCAACCCCGAACAGTTTAAAAGTTTAAACTCAAAAGAATCCAACAAAATTTTAGAGAAATGGTCAGAAGAAGAAACTGCAACGGCTCTGAATTTTGCAATTCATAAACTTTTACAAGCGCGTAGTTTAGCAGAAAAATTAGAATTCAAAACTTCGGCTGATTTCAATTCTCCAAAAGCGCAAGAGTTTTATGATGCACTTTTTAAAGCGTTAACAATTTATGAGTCCCTACGTTTAGAAGATAGAGCGACATCCCAAATGGGACCTGTCATAGATACTTTATCAACGAATCTCATGACCGAAATCATTATCAATGAAACTACGCCGGTTGCCCATAACCTTGTCGCCAGCTATGATGCTCTTGGTGTTCACTATTATACACCTCAAGAACTCCTAACTCTTAAATCAAACGGCAAGGACCTCTCAGAATTAGATCCTCCTGATTCTGGCCTATGGCGAAAACCATATAAAATATCAACCTACGATACCACAAGCTACAATCGTTCGACGCAGTCACTGGTCGGCGAAGACATGCTGAATCCTGACAAACCTATTTCTGTTACCTTTAAAAAAATTAAAGGCAATGGCAGCACTCCGAAATTTAATGTCACGTATTCGCGCCCAGCCCCTTGCAAGAAAAAAAACGACAGTAAAACTTCATGTGTGGATGAGCAAACATACAAACTCAAGTTCGAAGTTGACGTCCCATCTCCAGCTGAAGGTGGAACTGCCTTAAGTGCAATGATCACCTACACTAAGCAACATTTTGAAACTCAAACAGAATCGGTCGTCAATAATTTGGCTGCGGCACTCGGTTTCACTGTAGATCCTACATATTATAAAAAATCAGTTTATTTGTTTTTAGACGACGGTTTTGATAGTTCAAAAATGGCAACCGAAACGGACATTGCCAACTATCGGGATAAATTCGAAAAAGCGCATGCCGAGCTTCTGAAAAATCTTGAAGAAAACGGAGCCGCCGCTCTTAATTTATCTGGTGGAAAATTCACTTGGAACTATCGCTCAGCACTTTCTCAGGTTGAAGAAATCATTGATGGTGATCAAAAAGGACGACGTTATCTTCATGTCAAAAAAACCAGCCTGGAACTAAAACCCGACAAGAATGTAGAAATAAAACTTGGCGGCTTTAATAAGTCGAGCTTGGGTCGCTCGCTCAAAAGAGAATTCCGTGGCTTCCAACTTTTTTATGCTTGGATTAATGATATGGACACTAAGGATATTAACTCCGACTTGGGGCTTATTCCGACCGGCAATGGTGAGTATGAGCTTACTTATTCCGCCGCCGACATGGGCGCTTCATTGGGATCTCGCTCATTAAAAAATAGTCCTAATGATTTTGCGGCCGATCTCGTAAATTGGAATACATCAGATCTTTCAGGTTCTAATCGCAAACTCTCTTTAACTTATAAACCACCTTACAGAAACTACCTTTGGAAATATGTCGGCTTTGATGATGCCCGGTGGATGGTTAAAATGATGGCTCAGCTTACTTATAGCCAAATCAGATCCGCTTTTGATGCAGCTAAATATCCACCGTACATCGCCGAATTTTACACGCAAAAAATGTTACGTCGTCGTGATCAACTCGTTAAAGCTTTAGACCTTAAGTTACCAATGACAAGTGCCATGACCGATCCTAACACCTATGCTGTTCCCGGATACAAAAGTTGCTTTAATAATGGAATTTATCGAACGTCACCTGGAGTTTGCGAAGAAAATCAATGGGCTGTTTCCTCACGAGAGAGGCCAAAAGGAAGCCCTCAAAAAGAAGTGAATGATGCCCTCTACTATTCAGGTATTTCTGAAGCAGCCCAAGTCTTTGTCATTCGTCCTTTAGACCGACTTAAATTTAACTTCCCAGGATTTATTGAGGGTGTGAGCGTGGGCGTGCAATCTTATATTCCCGCTCGTTACATAGTGAAAAATCCTTTGGTCGACAAGGGAATTACGATTGATAAACCTTATTGGATTGTGGACGTCGTACGTTTAGGAACCCCGATTGGTTATGGTAAAACTATTGAGTCGGGCCCACTCGGAATTTTAACCAAACCAATATGGGATGTGCAGTATAATCGCACATTGGAGTTTATTTCGATTCACCCCACACGTGATCTTGAAGAATATAAAAACGGCCTCTTTCTATCTTTTATACCCGGCAAAGATATGAAGGAAACTTTAGGTATCATTAAAGACAAGTTTCTTTCGAATATGAAAGATGGCGATATTATTGTTCACTCAGCTTACGATACTCTAGGTACAGAACTACATCCGCTTAAAGCAATTTCATCAGTTATTAATACTTTTGCATCAACTAAAATCACGGGCAGCACAACGCTCACAAAGCGAGTGAGTCTCATTAAAGACTCTGGAAATACCGTGATGGCAAATTGGGCAGATCTATATAAACATACGGCGGCCACCAATGCAGCATTGCGAATGTTTATCCTTCGGTTTGTCAGCTTTAAAGCTTTTGCAGAAAAGCTATCACAGCAAGATAAGACTTTTGAGTTTAACATTTCTGACAACACCCAACGCGCGCTTCTACTACAACAGATTGATCGTGCAGAACCATTAGATGCCACCATAGCAGATAAAAAATTGCTTCAGGAGCTAGCTAAAAACACCAAATCATTTAATAGCGTTAAAAAATATGCTCGGCTTGGCATCTTTGGCCTGCCATCCAAAACAAAGTTTTCAGAATCAGAAAAACTAGTTTTTGAAGATCGTGCGAACACAAAGTTGCCGGAGGCTTTTTATACTTACCGTAAAGGAAAATTCTCTCGAGGCCTCAATATGTATAATGAGACTTTGGCACTCTCAAATAGTTTAGTCTCTGAAGCCTTTGTGACGCCTGATGGAAATATTTTTGCGCACACAAAAATTAAATATAAGAAAATGTGGGCGACGCGAAAAGACTTCATCAAACTTACGAAAGATTATCTACCTCTCTTACCGGCAGATTTTATAACTTTTGATGCGGATTCAGTTTTAAATTCTCTGGGAACATTGGAGCTTAATGGAGAGATATTCTTTTCTAAGGCTGCGATAGCATCAATCGTAAATAGCAAGTTTTCACCCCAAAATCTTTGTTCGACCGTCATCAATAACATGGATGGTGCACATTTAATTCCGAACTTATGCGAAACAGTTTATCGATATGACTTGGTAGATGCAAACAGCTACCCACTCAAACTGACAAACAACACGCGCGACCAAGTGCGTATTCGCGAAATTATTTTAGGCATACGGACATTTAGGGACAGCTTCACTTCAATGCAAAGAGAATGTGCACATGTTGTGCGCGCTAAAAAGAACAACGCTAATCAAGATCCGAAATGCTTAAAAAGTTTAGTTAAACTTTTAGAAAACACGAATTTAAAACCCGAAGTTCTAAAGTTAATTCAAAGCATTGCACCGGCTCAATCTCTTTATCGCTATGCCGAAATGAAATCTAGCACGAGCGGATTTCCTAATTTGGAAAATGAGGTTGTGCTTCACAAGTTAGATCGTGGCGACTATGAAAGATCAGAGTTAGAACAAAAAGACAGCGTATTTGATATGGTTTCATCACCATTTGATAATATTCAATCGACGCTAGCGCGATTTTTCTATTCTTTTTATTAATCAATAATGTAGGTGTTTTGATTCAAAGCACCCGTAATTGCTTACTTAGAATTATTTTAGGTTTTTTAAACGAAACGTAGCTTTACGTGCGCTGTCTGATTTAGGAAATTTCTCAACGACTTCATCATAAAAAGACTTAGCTTCGCTTTTCTTACCTAGCTCTTGAAAGCAATTGCCGATTTTATAAGTCGCATCGGCAAACTTCTTACCCTTAGGATTTTCATCGCGATATTTTTGATAAGAGAGAATCGCGCGTCTCCACTCTTTTTGTGCAAAGAGCTGCTCGGCTTCCATGTAATACGACGTTTCGTTGGCCTTTCCTGTTGGGGTTTTACCACTAACAGTTGGGATCGAAGGAGCGTTACTCTCCATTTCGGCAAGCCGAGCTTCGAGTTTCGCAATGGTCTCTTCAAACACTTTCATTTGATCGATTAACTGTTTTTGCGTTTGTGTATCGATTGATTTTTCCTGCTGTTTGCTCTCTAGATTTAAATTCATACGATGCTCAAGAGCTTCCAAACGACCATTAATTTGGCGTAAAGACGCATCGTAGTCTTGAAAACGAACCTCTTCGCTTGCTTTTTGTTGTTGCATCGAAGTGATTTGTGTTTGGTTTTCACGACGATCTGTGGTGTCGGCGATTTCGGAACGTGTCATCAAACAGCCTGTTAACAAAAATGGCGCTATCAAAATATATTTTAAATTCATGGTACAACCTCTCCTGATTTGTGCTTTTGTAAACGAGCGGTGTTTTCAGCTTTTTCTGCAAAAGCTCGTGCGTCCCGAAAATCTTTCTCAGCTTCCTCGTACTCTTCATCGCGAAAACGGGATTCACCCTTACGATAGAATTCTTCGGCTCGATGCCAGTAGCTAGGGGCATATCTTGCGGCATCTTTATCTCGAGCGGCTTCGAGTGCAGTTCGCGCTAGCGCATATTCATCTAGTGGGGGAACGGTTGAGCACGCACTAAACAAAAAAACAAAAACGACAAGTCCTAAAACTAACGAGCTTGTCGCTTTTTGCACGGTCACAACATTTGCCTCTTAATTAGACAACGGAACAAAGTTAGCTCGTCGATTTTTGGCGTGAGCTTCTTCTGTATCGCCATCTGCAATTTTCTTTTCTTTTCCGAAGCTGATGATCGTCATACGTTTCGCATCAACACCAAGACTAACCAAATAGGCTTTTACCGCTTTAGCCCGTCTCTCACCCAAAGCTAAGTTGTACTCGATACTTCCACGCTCATCACAATGACCTTCAATTTGCATAGTTGTTTTAGAATTATTTTTAATCCAAGACGCGTTATCCGTTAAAACCTTACGACCTTCTGGCGTAATGTTAGCTTGATCATATTCAAAGAAAAGAGTGCGGAGTCCTTCAATACTTCCACTGTCACTTCCTTGTGTGCTAAATGAAAGTGGCGTCGCACTGATACTTGTATCGGCTGCGGTATCTCCTGGTTCAGTGGTATTCTCTGAAGCTTTCTTTGAACATCCCAATGCCAGTGTTACAAATGTGAAAGTTAAAAACAAACGTCGCAGCATATTATCTCCCTCTAAAAGTGATGGCCTTCTTGCCTGGCCGAGTAAGTTCAGGTTTATTCTATTTTGGTTTAACACAATGTCAAACTTTTGATCCATCAAAGCAGGTCATGACATGAATCTTAATTGGATTAAAACACATTATCTTTTTTTATTAATTTTTCTTAGTAGTCATTACGCTGCTGCTCTAGTTGCACCTGAAATTAAATGGAAAACATTTTCAACAGAACATTTTCAACTTATTTATGACGCAAATCACCAAATGCTTGCAGAAGCCTACGCCGTTGATGCCGAACGTGCCTACTATTTTTTAGCTCCTATTTTTAATAACGAAACTCCAGAAAAAACTATCTTAGTGCTCGATGATTCAACAGACAGCGCGAATGGATTTGCAACGCCTCTCCCGCGACCTTTGATAAATGTGTATCCTGTCCTACCGGACTCTCTCGATTTTTTGAGTCATTATAGTATTTGGTCGCGCGAAATGATCACTCATGAGTACACACACATCCTCAACTTCGAGCCCACACATGGATTTTGGAAACCCTTTCGCTACATTTTTGGTGGTGTATTTAGACCGAATGCTCTTTTGCCTCGTTGGTATTTGGAAGGATTAGCGGTTCAAACCGAAAGTGCGTTTACAGATTTTGGCCGTTTGCGTTCGCCACTCTACAAAGCCATTATTCGAGCTCAAGTTATCGACGGAACTTGGGGAAGTGAAAATTTAGGTCGCGCAAACGAAACAACGATTCCCACTTGGCCTCTTGGCTCACGTCCGTATTTTTATGGAGCCCTCGTTTGGAATGACATCGTTCGCGAACACGGAAGCGAAGCCATCGGAAAATTAAATGACCGGTACTCTCGCCGCTTCCCTTATTTTTTAAATGCTCCCGCCGAAGACATTACCGGTCATGAATTCCCTACGCTTATGACTAATATGTATGCTTATCAAAAAAACATCGCGAGCAAACAAATTGCGGACCTTTCGCAGGCCTCTCTCACCGATCGCGTCGTTCTCTTTCCGAAAATCAGCAGTCACTTACAACACTCGCCCCGCATTAGTCCTAATAACGAAAATCTCATTTTTGTTAATCGAACTGTCGAAACCAAAGATCAAATTTACTTATTGAACCGTAAGGCGTCAGAACATTTTGAGCAGAGTGAACCTCAATTGGTCGCTTCAAATTTAGATGGTGTTTCTAGAGTCAATTGGTTTCCTGACTCCAAATCATTTGTATTTTCGGCGCTTGATGAGTTTGACCGCTATTACAATTTTTCTGATTTGTACCTTTACGAAATCGAAACCAAAAAGAAAACCCAAGTCACCAAAGGGCTTCGCGCCCGAGATCCCGTCGTTGATAAAAATGGCGAACGTATTGTGTTCATTCAAAACTTAACCTCTGCCACTCGTCTTGTTAGCGTTAACAAAAACGGTGAAGATCTCAAGATTCTGTATGAACCCAAACTTCAGGTTAGAATTTCGAATCCCGAATTTCTTGAAGAACAAAAAATTATTTTTTCTGAACGAGATCTCGACGGGCAAGAATACTTACGTGAACTTGATTTGACAACTTTACAAGTGACCACTCGCTTAGGAGGATACGAGCCCATCACATCGGCACACATGACTCCTCAAGGATTAGTTTTTTTAAGTTCCAAAACCGGAGTGGCAAATCTTTATCTCGCAGATAAAAATTTAAAATCGGCTCAACCTATCACCAACACCGCCACTCATATTTTTAACGGGACAATCGACGTGACAACCAACCAAGTCTTGGCCTCACGATTAAACTCTGATGGCGGACATCTTGAAACTTATATTTTCAAACCCTTTACGATTCCGTTAGCCGAAGCCCGCCCAACTGAAGGATATGATTGGAAGAAACATGAAGAGCCCACTCCTTACGTCATGAACGCTTCTATCGAAGAGTATTCTGCTTCTAAATATTTATTTCCACAATATTGGCTACCTGTGATTTTTGCGGGACCTTACGGCTCGGCAGCGGGCGCCGTCATCTCTGGTCAAGATCCTTTAGTCAAACATAGCTATGTGGCGGAAGGAACTTGGGATAGTGCTATCAACCGCCCTGGTTATGGTTTTAGTTATTTGAATGCGCAAACGCGCGTACTTTTAGGATTAAGTCTATACGATCAAACTTTCGCGGTCGGCTCAACAGAACAACAGTCCACAAGCGCAATGACAAACCGAGAAGTTTGGACAAATGTGACCGGCTCTTTCTATCTACCGAATCTCAGTAGTGATTGGCGAGGATTTTTAGGGTGGGCCTATTTTTCAAATCAATATGAAGGCGAGGCTGCCACAATTCAACAGGGCCCGACCACGGGTTTCAAGTATTCAAATTTATCTCAGCGCGGATATCAAATTTCTCCTAAAGGTCAAACTTTAGGAGCTTCGTACACGCATGTTTTAGCAAATAATGGAAACGTCGCGTATGGTCGCACCAGCGCCGAAGGTTCTTACTACTGGACGAAGTGGTTACCAAAACACCATGTTTTAAAATCACAAGTGCGCGGCACCTACTCCGATCAAAATCGCTCTATTTTTAGCGGCACAACGACAGCGGGTGGAGATTATTTAAGTTCAGCAATTAACGCTCCTTATGTCGTGCGCGGATATCCGCTCGCAGAATTTGTGGGATGGTCCGTGGCGACGGCCTCTCTTGAGTATCGCTTTCCAATTTCTTATATCTATGACGGGCCTGACATTACGCCACTTTTTTCTAAGCGACTTCACGGCGCGTTTTTTTGGGATACGTTAACAACTCAAGGCGCTTATTATGGTTCAGATAAAAAAGGATTGAGAGCCACCGACTTAGGAACTTTTTTTTCAGGTTATGGCGCTGAACTTCGATATGATTTTACACTCTTTTATTTTGCCCCCATTACAATGCGTATAGGATACCACTATGGCGAAAAGACAAGTGCGAATGGCGGCGGCGCTTTGTACGTTGGCTTTATGGTTCCTGAATTTTAAAGAAGGATTTTATTAATGACGTGGCTAATGGTAATCGGGTTTGGAATTGTCGGTATCAGTCTTCGCTATGGAATTGACACTTGGGTCGCAAAATGGTCTTGGGAGTTTCCTTACGGAACTCTTTTTATCAATATTTTAGGTTGCTTGATTGCCGGATGTATTTTTACGTTAGGCACGAGCAAAGACTCCAGCTTCAGTTCTGTCTATTTAGCGATGATCGCCGGTTTTTGCGGCGGTTTCACGACATTTTCAGGATTTGGTCTTCAATTTCTACAGCTTTTAAATTCAGGAAAAACCGTAGCGGCTTTCACTTACGGAGTTGCTAGCCCAGTTTTATGTATATTGGCGACAGGTATCGGATTTTTAATCGCAAAAATGTTTTGAGAACAGACGATTACTTAGCGGATTCTTTAATAAATCGGCTCATATAATATCGAACTAAATGTTCCGCACTGACTTGAAGTTCTTTATGCGTCCAAATGATTTCACCGAATGCACCCCAACGAGCCTCCAATCGATCTTCATTCATCAAACTTTCTGCAATTTTATCAGCGGCTGCAGATCCCGGAACAAATCCCGCACCTTGATATTGAAAGTTAATACTGATCGAACCTGGTTGGCGTTTGGTAAAGATTAATTTGAAGCCATTACGAAACAACATGAAGTCAGACTCCGTTTTCGCAATTCCGTAGATTTTAATTCCGCCAAAAGCAGCGCCCTTCATTTGATTGAAAGTGGAAGCCGCTTCAACAAAAGCTTCTTTGAGTTGAGTAACAAACAAAAGGGTTTGGTCGTTGAGACTCTTTTCAGGATCAAAACCCGCCGTAAAATCGACGACTCCAGATTCTTCCATTTGTTGCTCAGCCCGAACGAGATCTTTAATCCACTCATATTTTGAGATCACGCACCCCTCCCCAAAGAGGCTACTCAAAGCCTCCATGGGATAAGTATAGCTTGGATTTGACAACAGAAGTCAATACTCAATCCGTTCATTTGGATCAAATTTTAACTGCTGGGGTTGAGCTTTAGAGTTCGAAAGAAAATCCACGCGATCCGCATTAATGGCCACTCGATAGTGTTTTTCTCCAGATTTATTTATGGACGTATACGGATTTAGATACCCTTCGACTAAAACCGGCGACCCTTTTCTTAGATACTGCGCACATAACTCGCCTTGCTTTCCCCAAACAAAAACGGAATGCCATGCGGTCCCCTCTACTTTTTCGCCGCTTTCGGGGTTGAGTCGAAACCGATTCGTTGCGATATTTAACAGCGCAAAATTTTTTCCTTTTTGCGTGTTTTTTATCTCTGGATCGTTTCCGACGTGCCCCATAATAAAAACCTTATTTAGACCATTCATTCTTCCTCCTTTTTAGAAAGTGCAAAGAGGCATGTGCAGGAAATGCCAAAACATAAGCTGTCAGTTAAAGATGTTTCATTCTATTTTTTGTTGAGAATCGGAGAACTAAGAATCGAAGCCCGAATTTTACTCTCGAAGAACGGTGACCTCTCGAGTTTGCGTTTGACCTTCAAGCGTTTTGCTTTGAATCAAAATTGTATTTTCACCTTCATGAAGTGCTAAGTAGTCCGTTGTGAAACCGGTATTGCCCTGCATGAAAATCGTAGCCGATAATCGGTTGGTCATATTTTGTACGGTGATATTTTCTTTTAAATTCAAACCGCAACCAGGGCTTTTTATACGAATATGTTCTGATGTGGTTTTAAGTTCTTCTTTTATTTGGCAGCCCACTTCGAGAGTCGACATAAACGCTTTGCCACTAGAAAGTGTACCGGTGGTAACGCTTGCGGGTCCGCGAACCGTTGTTGTCGCAAAAGTCGGTTGCAAAGTTTTTGAAGGCTCCTCAATAAGCGTGAGCGTTGTCAAAAATCCAAATGCAACTGTAAACAGCAGAGTAAAGTGACTGAACGCAGTTCGTAAACGTTCTAAAGATGATAGTTTTTTGACCTTCGATTGCATGCTAAAGACCAATCGGCTTTAAGTCTCCCCGACTTTAGACGTGTCAAAATGAGACAAGGTAGAGAGAGAAATTGAATATCAGCCCCAGTTAAAAGCACCAATCTCAACCGTTGCCGACTCTCAGCAAACTGAGACTGAAATCTGCCATCCTAAAGCGGAAATCCGATATTTAAAAATTGCTGCCGTATCCGACAAGTCCAAGATTTTCACGACGGGAGGTTCCGGTCGTCGTAAAATACGTTGATCCGGTGAGACTGACCGACGAATGCGGCGTTAGACTTTTACGAGTAATCATGGCCGCAATTCCATCATAAACGGTGTAATGGGCTTCTACGGTCACGGTTCGAGAAAGCCCTCGATCAGCCGCTAAACGAACCTCTTTGATCTTCGTAGGACCAAATTGCGAAGGATCCATTTCTAAACGCGCACGGGCGCCCGCAATCGGATTATTAAAATTCACATCGAAGTAGTTACCACTGATAGAATAATTGCTCTTAATCGAATATCCCGGTGCGACCGAAACTTCGTAGTTTGTGACACGCTCTTTGACTTCTTGAACTTGTCTTAAATTTTCATCAGTCTTCGAATAATTATCAAAATGATACTCGGCCATTCGCCGAAACATGAAAGTGCCAAACTCTAGTTCTTTATCGGAGTTTTGGTGAACTGAAACCAATTCTCCGTTTGGTCCTTCGACGTAATCTATTCGCCCGCGATCACGATACGTGGCTTCGGCCTCAGTTCGTCCAAAAATATCTTCGTATTTACGATTAAATTCTAACGTGAGGTTTTTATCAAAAATCTTTTCGTTAATAGGACGATAAAAACGAATCGAATCTGGAATCGACATTAATTCAAGCGGTTTTCCGATGTCTTCGTTTTCGTTACGCACATCTTCGATATAGTTTCCGGAATCAAAAGTCGGAGCCTTCGCTTCAGCAAAAGGGCTGATCGAAATCGTAAGGAGAACTAAAAATATAATCAACCTTAATGACACTTCCACGTCCAATACAATTGCAACTGCAGAGCCGCAGGGGTTGCATCATAAGTATCTGTAATTACTTGGATTTTAAAAATACCTCGAAGTCGTTTTAGTATTAAACTCATGTCGGGCCTATTCAACTCTTTGAAGACTCAATAAACAATCGTAATTTCAATTGCTTAGACATCAAAACATTTAGACATTGCTGTGACATTCTATGTCCGATATGGTTTTCTGGTTTGCAATTAAATGCGCCTTGAAGCAGATGGAGTGCAAGGCTTGAGATTTTTGACTCTATATCAGCAACTATTGAGTTCACAAACTCAACTCATGGAAACTTCAAGAGGAGTTTGGAGCTTGAAAGTACGAACTGATTTACACATAGCTCGTAAGATTTATCATTTTTTGGGCGTTTTACTTATTATCGTTCTTTACGAAATTCTCACGCGCGAACAAGGTCTTACGACTCTTTCGCTCTTTACCCTCGCGTTCTTTTTTGTCGATTTTTTTAGGTTACGAATTCCGTTTCTCAATCGCTTAGTTTACGCCTCGTTTGGAGGGGTTTTGCGTAAAGAAGAAATGAAGCAAATGTCGGGTATGGCGTATCTTCTGAGCGGTGCCTTGATTGTCGTTTTAATTTTTCCAAAACCTATCGGCATGCTTTCATTTTTATTTTTGGCACTTGGCGATCCTATTTCAAGCATCGTGGGAATTCTCTACGGAAAAGACAAAATTTTTGGTAATAAAAGTGTACAGGGCACATTAGCAGGCTTTGTCGTTTGCACTCTGATTTCGACTATTTATTTTCAAATTACGGGTCTTATGGCAGATCGCTTAGTTTTGGTTAGTCTTCTCGGTGGGATTATCGGAGCCTTTAGCGAAGTTCTACCCGTGCCAAAGATGGATGATAATTTTACGATTCCGGTTATAAGTTCGATTTTACTCTACGGAATGTTTCTGTTGTTTGGAGGTTTTAATTGAGTCCTGAAACGCCACAAGAGCTTTCTTCTCGTCGTTCTTCAGATCGTATGCATCGTAAAATACGACTTCGTGATCGCCTAAGTATACATATTTTCTTGCTTCCAAATCTTCTCACAACCGGAAACATGTTTTGCGGCTTTTTTTCAATCGTGTCGTCGATCAAAGGCGACTTTATTATCGCAGCTTACGCAATTGTCGGTGCGGCTATTTTTGACTTACTCGATGGGCGCGTGGCACGAATGACCAATTCTACAAGTCAGTTTGGAGCCCAATATGATTCTCTGAGCGATCTCATAAGTTTTGGTTTAGCTCCTGGATTACTCGTGTTTCTTTGGGCCCTCCAACCCTTTGGACGCATCGGTTGGCTTGCTGGCTTTTTATATGTCGCGTGCACGGCTTTACGTTTAGCGCGTTTTAATGTGCAATCTCAAGTTCTCGAGAGCAAAGATTTTCAAGGTCTTCCTTCACCGATGGCGGGCGGAATTGTGGCCAGCGCCGTTTTGGCTTTTCGAGATCTTGCAATCGAGGGTTCTCGCAACTGGGGGCTTTTAGGTATTACATTTTTATTAGCTTTCGTGATGGTCTCAACATTTCGTTATCGAAGTTTTAAAGAATTAGATTTACGTCGCCGTCTCCCTTTTCGATTTTTAGTTTTTGGCGTCCTTGTCTTTATATTTATCGCCTGGTGGCCTGAAGTGATGTTGTTTGTACTCTTTTTGAGTTACGCCGTTTTGGGTGCGATTTTTGGCGTTTTAAAAATTGGTAAAGGGCCACGAATCCGCCGTTATGTTTTGGCTAACCCGATTGAAACCGATTTGCTTGAAGAAGATCACGAGGAAGAAAAAAAATGAGCCCAACAAAACTTCTCTCTGTAGGTGTCGTGGGTGCAACTGGAATGGTTGGCACCGAGTTCATTAAAATTTTAGAGGAGCGACGATTTCCGGTTGAAGAACTGCGACTTTTTGCGAGCCAAGACTCCAAAGGCATCACATTAGGATTTCGCGGACAACAAGTCGAAGTCCAAACACTTTTTGAAGGCTGTTTTAAAGGATTAGATCTTGTATTTTTCTCTTCGGGTGACGAAATTTCTCGCGATTGGGCCCCTCGCGCGGTGAAAGACGGGGCTTTTGCTATTGATAATTCGGCCGCGTTTCGCATGAATGCCGAAATTTTATTATGCGTCCCTGAAGTTAACGGATCTCTCTTACCTTCGAGTAATAAACCTGCTTTAATCGCCAATCCCAACTGTTCCACAATTCAATTGGTCGTGGCGCTTAAGCCTTTGCGTGATGCCTTTGGTTTAGAAGACGTGCGCGTGGCGAGCTACCAGTCTGTCAGTGGAGCCGGCAAGGCGGGTGTCGACGAACTTCAACAAAATACGTTTGCGCTTTTAAATAATAAAACATCTGAGGCCAAAACCTTTCCTCATCAAATCGCATTTAATAATATTCCGCAGATTGGAAGTTTTGACGAAACCGGTTTTTGTTCTGAAGAAAATAAAATTATGAACGAAACCCGAAAAATTATGAGTGAACCGAAATTACGTGTCTCGGCCTTTACCGTACGTACGCCGACACTTAACGGTCACAGTGAAGCTGTTTGGGTCACTTTAAAAAAGAAAACCACGCGCAACGAAATTTTAAGTGTGCTTCGCAGCGCTGGGGGCCTCACCGTAAAAGAGGGTATCTCAAATTCAGATTATCCAATGTCTTCCACAGTTTCTGGAAAAGACGGCGTTTACGTTGGACGCATTCACCAAGACACGCAAGATCCGTTGACCTGGTTAATGTGGGTGGTCGCAGATAATATTCGTAAAGGTGCCGCCACAAACGGCTTACAAATAGCCGAGCAAATCTTTGACATACGCCGCGCGACATGATGTCGTTTATGTATGTCAAAACGTCTCTCACTTAAAAAATTTCAAACTCTGATAATCGTTATTTTTTTAGGTCTTTTGTCGTCCTCCGCTTTTGCTAAAGTCACAATTGTTTCTATTACGGGTGGATCCGTTGTTGATGCAAGCTCTTCAAGTTATATCGTTTACGGCGGAACAGCCGGTACGTGCGCAAACGGAACCAACACGTGTGATAGTTGTTCTGGTGGCTTAACGGCTTGCAACCGCGCGCGCATCACGGCGAGCACTGTTCTCACAATTCAATTTAGTTCAGATGCGCAAACAGGTTACGCTATGGTGGGCGATAACACGACGGGCGCCCTCGTAAAAGATTCTATCCCCCTCATTGCGAAAGGTGCGACTGGAACTGTTACGCTCACCTGGCAAGAGGTCTGCGCTAAGTTTGCGACTCCCGACGCCGATTGTGAAGGCGTCGATACGGCGGTGGCGTTGCGAGTGGGAATCGATTCTACAAATGATGACAAACTCGATAGCACAACGGATGACTACGCAACCATCTCGTTTAAAGTTCAAGCCACGATGGCCGCGACGGTAGACCCTGATCACGCGGGAAGTTCCGTAACAGCTTCAAACGGAATTTACACATGGTCTATTTATCCGGGAGATGCCAAAGTTTATTTAGAAAATGTTGGAGTCGACGAAGGCTTTCCCTCTTCTGCGAACGGAATTTTATATTCTAAATTTCATCTGCTCTATCGTAAGGGCACCTGTGCAGATGAAAGTCTTTTAACCAATAAAGTCGACAATGCTGCCGGAAATTACGAGGTCACAACGGGAATTAAATCAGACGGAACATTAGATGATGACCGTTTTCTTGGATTTGAAAACGAAGTTCAGTATGTTTTTAAAATTGCAATTGAAGACCAAGCCGGCAATATCGGTTTGTTCTACCCTAATTCCGCATCTCTGTGTGCTTCGGCGCCCCACTCCGAAACCCCTTCTGAAGTTTTCGGGCTTTTGAAAAATCAAAAAAATTGTTTTATTGCGACGGCCGCATTTGGGTCTCCATTTGAAAAGCACGTACAAACTTTAAGGCAGTTTCGCGATCACGTTTTATTAAAATTTAATTTAGGAAAAAAATTAGTCAGTATGTATTACGATTTAAGTCCGCCGTTGGCGCAAATTATTTCAGAATCAGAACCTCTAAAAGCCGCAACTCGTATCGCCCTCACTCCGGTTTGGACATTTGCTCTTTTATCGAGCGTGATTGGGTTTTGGCCGAGTTTAATTATTACTATATGCTTTATTCTCTCCTTCGGAATTGTTCTAAGTTGGTCTCGTAATCGTAAAACGGGAGCATCGAACTGATGGTTCAAAACAAGACGCGACTCTCTGGCATTAGTGTTAAAAAGTTTTTTATAATCCTGTCAATTTTGATGCCGAGCTTAGTTATTCAAGCTGCACCAAAAAAAATTTCGCCACCAAAATCAACGCCTAAGCCGCCCGAAGTCGCGGATGCCGAACTCGTAGAAGACGACCCATCGCTTTCCAAAGAGGAAGAAGGATTTTTAAACGAAGAGTTTTCTCCTCCCCAAGAAGCTCCGTATACAGCAGAAGAATCAAGTCCGACAACTTCACCTGTCACGTCTCAGCCGCTAGAGCCCTATCATCCCTCTTCTCCATCTCCAGCGCCAACAATACGCTTTGAACAAACGGGTTTAAAAAAGGTCACCGCTAAAGGTGAGTACATTTACAAAGTTGAAGAAAGTCCTCAAAGCTGGGCTACGCGATTTCGAATGGGTCCGTTTGCGCCACCTAATTTAGACAATACCCTCTCAAGCGGTGATATCATTTCGTTTTCTGATATTTACGGAACGTCACCGAACCTTATGTTCATGGTCGATGTGGAATATCAACTTTTGCGTAAAGTTGGCAAACTCGGGCTCCGCCTTGGTACCGGGTTTTATACGGCCAATGGGCATGGACGCTTTCTTAAAAACCCGGCAAAAGTCAGCCGCGAAAAATACACATTTTTTTTAGCACCTAATGTTCTCGATGCCATTTATCACTTTGACTACTTTCGTAATCAAATTCTTGTGCCTTACGTGTTTGGTGGAGGCTACTATTTTACCTTTGCCGAGACCCGCGACGACAATATGCCTTTAAGATACGGGGGTGCTCTTGCTGCGAATGCGGGAGGAGGCCTTGCTCTTTTAGTTAATAGTTTTGATCGTCAAGCCAGTAACCAACTCGATGCTGAATACGGAATTAATAATATCTATCTAATTGGTGAGTACGAGCAAATCGTAGGGCTCAACTCCACTTTTGATTTTTCAAATCAACTTTTCACCGGCGGCATTTTAATCGAATTCTAATAGACGAATCCGCTCCTTGCGTTTAGATTCCGCCACGTGGAACCTACTCGTTACAGAATTAAATTACTTCTCTCATATGAAGGGACAACTTTTGAAGGTTGGCAGCGCCAGGCCGACGGCAAACAGACCATTCAAGCCGCTATCGAAGAGGGTCTTTTTAAAATTTTTGGTCAAAAAATTGATGTCACAGGGGCCAGCCGCACAGACTCGGGAGTCCACGCTTTAGGACAAGTCGCGCATTTTGATAGCCCCAAAGACCCAGCCCTCTTTAAAGATTTTTGCTTTGCCCTTCAATCTGTTTTGCCGCGAAATATTGTCGCCAAGGGTGCTTGGTTAACGCCATCTGACTTTCATTCGAGCCGTAATGCGATTTCTAAAACCTATCGTTACGTCATTCATAACTCCCCTCGTCCTACTGCTTTGCGTCGTAATTTTACTTTATGGTCCAGACATCCGCTCGACCTCCAATATTTGAACGCGTGTGCAAAAATTATTGAAGGATTTCATGACTTTAAGAGCTTCCAAAATTCTGGCGGGAGTGTTGTCACATCCGAGCGTGAGGTGCTTTCAGCGAATTGGTCACGCACAGGCTCCTCAACCGTTGTATTTGATATTCACGGAAAGGGCTTTTTAAAGCAGATGGTGCGGAACTTAGTTGGGACCATGCTCGATTTAGAGGCAGAAAAAGAACCCCTCTCGAAGTTCCAAGAGATCTTGGAATCTCGAGATCGGCGCCAAGCAGGATCGACAGCACCAGCAGCAGGCCTTTTTCTGCGTCGAATTTATTATCCCCAATCGCTTGACAATAAGTGCCGTAAACTTTAAAAAAACCTCTCGTTCTTAAGCACTTACAAGAGATTTAAGCCGCTTGATTCGCTTACCTCTATTTGTTTTTACTAGTGGGTTGTTCGAATTGACGGTGCTTTGAACAGTTGAATTTAGATTTTAGTAAATTTTAAAAGTAATAAGAAGTATGCAAAGTTAGCAGAGAAGTACTGCGGAGATATAAATGAAAACGTGGAATGCAAAAGTTGATGAAGTTGAACGCAAATGGTGGCTTGTTGATGCTACTGACCAAACATTAGGCCGTCTTGCAACTCAAGTGGCTCAAGTTATTCGTGGAAAAAACAAACCTACATTTACTCCGAACGTTGATACGGGTGATTTTGTTATCGTCGTAAATGCAGAAAAAATAAAAATGACGGGCGCCAAACTTCAACAAAAAATGTACTACCGTCACTCTCGCTTCTTTGGTGGACTTAAAGGTTTCACTGCAGAAGAAATGATCGAAAAAGATCCAACGTTTGTTATCGAAGAAGCCGTTAAAGGTATGCTTCCAAAAACAAAATTAGGACGTCAGCTGTTACTTAAATTAAAAACTTACCAAGGCGGAGATCATCCTCACGCGACTCAAAAACCTGAAGCTTTAAAGATTAACGGATAAGGAACACACGAATGTCAGCAGCAAAATATTACTACGGAACAGGAAGAAGAAAAACGAGTGCAGCTCGAGTTTATTTGAAGCCAGGAACAGGCGAAGTCGTTGTTAACGGTCGCACGTTTACTGACTTTGTAAAAAGAAAATCATCTCAAATGGTGGCGATGCAATCCGTAGAACTCGTAGGTGCTCGCAACAAATTCGATATGAATATTAAAGTTATTGGTGGTGGTGAAGCAGGCCAAGCCGGCGCCATCCGATTAGGAATTGCACGTGCTCTTACAGTTTTCGATGCGTCTCTTCGCGGAACTCTTAAAGCCGCTGGCTTCTTAACTCGTGACCCAAGAATGGTTGAGAGAAAGAAATACGGAAAATCGGGAGCAAGAAAGCGTTACCAATACTCAAAACGTTAAAAGACGTTTGGTATTTCAGTTCAAAAAAGGAGCCTACCGGCTCCTTTTTTTTTGCCTTAACTCTTCATCAAATATTAAAAGATAATCACCACATTACTTTTTCTAATGTCTTTATTGAAGTAAACCGAATGCCTGTGATACGTCTGTCGCATGTTTATTGATAAAATCAATCTCAACCATTTGCGTATTTTCGAATGTGTCTTTCGTACTCGGAGCATGACGATGGCCGCCGACGAGCTTCACCTGACGCAATCGGGAGTCAGCCAACACATCAAAACTCTCGAAGAGAGTTTAAATATTAAACTTTTTGACCGCATCAACCAAAAGTTAATTCCCACGAACGAAGGTAAAACACTTTTTGAAATGAGTGCGCCCATTTTAAATCAAATTGAACATGGCCTTCAAGAACTTCGCGGAGAGAACACGGCCCTTACTGGCACGGTTTCTCTCGGTATGCCGATGGAGTTTGGCCATAATATGATTATGCCTTTGATCTCGGATATTTCTAAAAAACATTTAGGTATTAAGTTTCGCATTCGTTTTGGTTTAGCCGAAGAAATGAATAATTTAATTTTAAATGGCGATGTTGATTTCGCATTTGTCGATGCGTTCGCGTTTGATCGTCGAATCACAACCGAAGTTGTTTTTGAAGAGACACTCGAGCTTTGGGCGAACCATACAACTAAGTTACCAGCCATGAAAGATCCAAAAAAGTTTTTTGAAAGTCTCGATTATATTGAATATCAAGAGAATGCACCGGTTTTGCGAATGTGGTTGGAACATCACTTTGGACTTAAGAATATTACGCTTAATATTCGTGCGCGCGTGCCAAGTGTTTTAGGTGTCGCCATGTTTATATTAAGTGGCGCAGGCGCAGGTATTCTCCCGGAGCATAAAGCTTTAAAACTTCAAGAGAACGGACATAACTTGCAAAAAATTAAAGGCGGTAAGACGCCATTAAAAAACTCTATTAACATTGCCTATCTCGGACAACGGAGTTTAAGCCCTGTCTCTTTAAAAGTCCGACAACTTCTGATTAGTGCTCTAAAATCTTAAAATTTATTCTGTGAGGATGTAGTTCAGAGGATCAACAGGGAGACCGTTGACTCGAACTTCATAATGAAGATGCGTTCCTGTAGAACGGCCGGTGCTGCCCGTGGCGGTAATCACATCGCCTCGTTTTACTTTTTGTCCGACAACAACAAAAAGTTGAGAGTTATGTCCGTAACGAGTGACCACACCGTAGCCATGATCGATGGAAACGAGTTTACCATAACCTTGATCGTAGCCCGCATAACTTACAACTCCGTCTGCCGGAGCATAGACAGGAGTTCCAGGGGCCGAAGCAATGTCGACACCTTGGTGAAGGGCAGCTTTACCCGAAAAAGGAGACATACGATAACCAAAACGTGACGTGATCCAACCCATCGCCGGCTTCATACTTGGAGTTGATCGCAAAAGACTTTGGCGACTTGAGAGTGACTCCCATAATTGCAAAACGCCCTGCTCCCGAAGTGCGGTGTCTTTAACCGCTTTTTCAATTCGCACGGAAAGTGAGGCATAATCTTTATGTTCCTCATTGGCTAACTCTCCAACGGCTACATCCAATGGTGCTTTTTCAAAAAATACGGAGTCTTCTTTACCAATGAACGAAGCCGGACCGCGCTCTTCCATCGGTTCGTTGAAAGCTTCAATGTTGTCTGTGGCTTGGGGTTGGGGGCCAAGTGCTAATTTTACAGTGCGGTTTTCATCGTCCGTTCCGGTAATCAATTCTAATTTTGTAGCAAAACTTTTAACCCGTTCGAGGCCGCCCTCAAGATTGGCCAGTTTACTTTCGACCACTTCAAATTGACTGCGAAGCTGACGGTTTTCTGCACGTAAACGTTTGTTTTCGATGGATTGAGCTAGCAACCCGATATAATCGATAAAGGCGGCAAGTCCGACCACCGCAATGATAATTCCAAAGAGCGAAAGCGTTTTGAGCCACGCACTTGAAACCACATAACGACGAACCACTCCCCGTCGATCTGAAGCAACTAAGAATGTGACTTTCTTTCTATCCAATATTTAACCCTCTCGAATTATTATGTAGCAGATCTTCTGCTTGCGCATCGAGTCCTATGACTAGTTTTTGTCCTCTGAAACACTTAATAACAAGACTGTAACGTTGTCATCCCCTCCGTTAGAATTTGCCTCATTTATTAGATTGGGCACAATCTCAGCGGTCGGAGATTTACGGCAAATTTCCGCAATTTTTTGATCCGCGACCAGACCCGACAGACCGTCACTACAGACAAGAATAATGTCTCCTGGCTTTAATTTCTTTTGGATAACATCACAGTTAATTTCGCTTTCAAAACCCACGCTTCGCGTTATAACGTTTTTAGCGTGGTAATTTAAGGCCTGGATTTCGGTGAGCATTCCGGCTCGCAATTGTTCGTTCACCAATGAATGATCTTCAGTGAGCTGCCAAAATCCTTCGGGTGTTGAAAGATAGGCACGGGAATCTCCGACATTTCCTATGTAAATGTGCTCGTCACGAATCAGTGTCACCACCATTGTGGTTCCCATTCCGCGAAGTTCCGATCGGCGCTGACTTTCATCGTACACGCGTTGACTTGCGCGCTTATACGCTCGTGAAACGAGCTCGCGTGCATCGATTCCCGATTCTTTGCTAAAACTTTCTTGAATGACTTCTTTAACGGTCTTTGAAGCCAAAGCAGACGCAACTTCGCCTCCATTATGCCCGCCCATACCATCAGCCACGATATAAAGACCTAAGTCGGGGGCAAGCAAAAATGTATCTTGGTTGTTATCTCGTTTACGACCAACATCCGTTTGGCACCAAACATCTACTCGCATTCTAAAAGTCTATAGAAATCTACTGTCCGATCCAAGCATAAAATCCCTCAACCACCTTTGAAGCTTTACCGATAAAGATTCAAAGGTCGTCAAGAATGAAGAAAACGCTCCGCATATCTTTAATACTTTCCATCCTACTTCACTTAACGGTGACGTTCTTTTTACTTCATCTTGATAAAAAAACGAAGATTGAAACCCGACCGCTCGATATTACGATTATCGACTCCGAAAAACTGAACTCCGAAAAATTAGTATCACGGCAGATCGTGGATCAAAATAAAAAGTCGGTGAATGAAGACACGCCCGAAAAGGCTAAATACTTAAGCCGCAACAATCAAAAAGTTGCAGAAGAAACTAAAGCGCAAAATCACGGTCGATTTAGCAACCAAGCCCATCAAGCGATGGCCGAAAAAAATAAACCTCAGCAAGAACAATTAGAAAAACCAAAAGCGAAGTTAAGCCAAGCTCAAAAAAATCTTGAAGAGCGAAAACCTCAACCAGCACCTTGGGAAGTCGAAGTTCAAAAAACACAGTCAGGCCTTCCGGTTTTAGAAGCACTTAAACCCAAATTTGATTGGAACAAAATGGCCGGTCAAAATTTAAAGCGAGCCGTTGAAGATCCAGGAGAAGTCAGCGCAACAGATGATCACCTTAAAGATACAAAGCTGGGCGCGCAGACCATGTTGAACACGCGTGAATTTATTTATTTTAGTTACTACAACCGCATCAAGAGTCAGTTACAACAGTATTGGGAGCCTAAAATAAAAGCCAAAGTCATGCGGATGTTCCAACAAGGTCGTCAATTGGCCTCGGAACAAGATCGCATCACAAGACTCCGAATTACTTTAAATGAAAAAGGGGTTTTAGTCGGCGTGGCCGTTGTAAATAATTCGGGCGTTCAAGAACTTGATGACGCCGCCATCGAAGCCTTCCGTGCCGCAGCTCCGTTTCCGAATCCACCAAAGGGCATCGTCGAAAGCGACGGCACAATTAAAATCGACTGGAGCTTCATCCTCGAAGCACGAGAGATGCCATCATTCCGATTCAAAGCCGCCCGCGCGGGTATGTAAGCTCACCAGCACAAAAAAAAGAGCAAACACGTTTTCATGTTTGCACTCTTTATTTTTAATATAGAATTGTAGTTGTTTAATTAAAACGTAATACCAAAATCCGATTTTATTTCTTCTTCTGAAGACGGCACGCCGTTAACGAAGGCTTCTTTTTTCCCATTGGTTTCGAACACTGCGATAACAATTTCAAAATCTTCAAAATGCAATGTCAATAATGACTGTGCTTTATCAAGTTCTGGCTTTTTAAGAGCTTCTACAGACATTTTTACTTTTGCTTGAATGCCTTCGGCGAATGTTATTGCACCCGTCACTGTTATTTCTGAGTAGGAGGCTCCTTGGAGCATCTTACCATCTGTTCCTCTGCGAACATTCTCCATAATTGAACTGCCCTTGCTTTCTGAAATCATTCGAACAGCCATGGACTTTTGAGCGAGCACCTTATCTAAAACTTCTTTTTTATCTGATGATGTTGTCGTTTGCGTACCAGAATATATACCAGCATCCACATCACGCTGAGTTAAAGTAAACGTCTCTCGGCTTTCTTGAATATAGCTAATCGGGCATTTGTCGCCGGAGATCGATTCGGTTTTGATACTAACCGCGGTTTCCCCAACTTCACTTATTTGGCTTGTCGAGTTTGTTTGTGGGGCTGTGCAATTGGCTTTCATCATTTCTAAAACCGCTTTTCCATCCGCATTGAGTTTCGCCAAATCGCTTTCACGTTTTTTCCAATCCGAATATTTATCGAAAATCAAATCTGTCGCAGGTAAATTAGCATCTTGAGCCTTCAACCACTGACTTACTTTTGCTTTTTGTTCTGCCTTAAGAGGTTTAGCTGACATCATCTCTGTTTTAAAATTTTGTTTAAACTCTAATGAAGTCCCGCCTCCGCCACCTTCGGATTTTTTATCATTCGAACATCCAACAGCTACAACTGTCAGTGCGATCATCATTAATTTCTTATTCATTGTGACTCCTGCAATTTTTAGCGGCCTAAGCCCATTTACGGCGCTCAGACAAACCCTGAGCTACCGCTATTTTTGTTAATAACCTTTTCAGCAGCCTGAACTGCAAACACCATCCCAAATCACAAACAAAACCCCAAAACGGGGACGGAGCTCACACGTGTTCAAATAAAGTAAGTTATTGCAGTGACTTAGAAGAGCTCCGTCCCCGTTTTGCGTGTTTTTTAGTAGCTTGAAAGAGCTCCGCCCCCAAATTGAAGTGGAGATTATATGGAAGAATCCCGGCGAAGCGGGATTTTTCTGTGGTTTGGGATTTAGACTAATTTATTAAAGAACTATTAGACTGTGATCTGGACACGAAATCGAGATGTCCTATTAAAAGCCAAAACATGGACCTGACATAAAGGTTCCGCTGAGGCTTTCACACTTACCAATTTCCATTCGAACACAAATTGGTGCAATCGCCCTTACATCCAAAAGACAAGCACCTACTGGGAAAAGTCGATTCAACTCTGAGGCAATTTGATTTTCAGAAATATCAGAAAGTAAAAGTCCAACAATTATACGCGTACGTATAGAATTGCGTTCGCTGTTATGTTTTCGCAAAAATTTGTAGATCGTCTCATGCAGCCAGGCCGCAGCTTGCTCCACATCTGGAAGTGCTTTCAAACTAACAGAATCAAAATCGATCGTATCAACATCATGCTTATTCTTTTTATCATGGAAAATCATTATCGCCTTAGCCTTACACCCACCCTTCGCATATTTATTAAGTGCATCGCTTGGCCAAGCAAGATCTAAACCTGTCGGAACAGGTACACGGCGTGCAGCTCTTACCTCTGCGTATGTTTTATCGATATCTTTAAATTGTTTGCTGACAGATTTTAATTTTGTAAGGGCTTTTTGAATTTGAACTTCGACTGAAGATATGGATTGCAAAATATTAAGGCCACTCTCTCTTGCTTCATAAAGATCTAGAAACTCACTACGAGTAGGATCATCGCAGATAAAAGCTCCGCCTCCGTGTCCCGCATCGTTACCGGCATGTGCAAGGGAGGTCGCCGTTATAACGGCTATCAATGACATTTTTAAATGTATGGAAGATTTCATTTTTTATCCTTTTGTTTTCTTTCCGACAGCGGAAAGAGCTGGAAATTCATTCTATAAACTTGTTTTTTTTGTTCACTCTCGAGAAACTGACATAGCTCTCTTCTAAATTTAGTTATCCGTTTCTTAGCTTCTGGAAGTTTAGCCGGGTCGATAGCCATTGTTATTCCTGAAAAATCACACTGTTCGAATTCATCTTCTTCCATTGAACGACGTGCAAGCTCTAAGTTTTCTTGATGATGTTTTCGTAAGTACGTATTGGGTATACCCTGAGATGTTTGGTAAGGTTTTCCTGAATGGACAAGCCGACCCGTCTTATTACGAACTAATAGACCCATATTTTCTAAACGCTCTAATGCCGATTTTGCCTGACGCAACTGAATACCGAGTCTTTGACACACTTGAATTGCCGATCCATTAAACCCCTCAGTTTCAGCCAATGATAATATTCCAAAATAATACCAATTGGCGATCATGTGAAAATCATCCATCCGAAGTTCTATATATTCTGGCGTTACTGATGGGTGTTTTGCTGAAGGGCTTCGGTGCTGAAGTGCATTTAATAGTACGCTTGTTCGTTTTGGATCGATCGCCAAAGCGGCTAAAACCTTTTCACCAGTTTTTTTTGTAATTGGATAACGATTATTTAGAATACCTGACAGCGCAGACACCGGTAGATTCATTCTCTTAGAAAATGCTCGAAGTGAAAACGAAGAGTTTTTTGTTTTAAGACGAGTGAACTCTTCGTTTAATAAACTCAAAATTTCTTTGTGTGCGTTCTTCATGTGGCATTTATCGCAAAAACCTAAAGGATTCACAATTTTTTTATGAACAAAGTGTTCAGATAGATTGTCTGAACACTTTGTTTTGAAAACTTTCCACTGCTGTTCAATATTTAGAGCGAATTCTGCTCTGCCGAGATGCCAGTCCGGTTATTTCCAGACGATGCGAAGATAGACTTGGGCATTACTTGAGTTTTGAGTTTCGTTGAGATCAGGGCGAACAGTAGAACTCTCTTCAAAAAGATAGAAAGGCTGATTTTTGGAAGACACGGTTCCGCTCGCACCTACTTCAATGGCCTTATTGATCGTTTTTTTCCAGTCAACCGTAGCCCGCGCAGAACTTGGTGTTTCGTAAAACGGATTAGCGGATGGATTCGCAAGCATTTTACTTGCATCGCCGATAATCGTAAATGTTCCACGTTGACCTTTTGGAATAACAGCTTCGAGTTTTTGTCTGACTCCTACAGCATCATTGCTTTCTAACCCGCCCAAAATAAACACTTGGCTATCACTCACTAAATAGATTTTTTTTTCCTTAGTACCGACATCCCTTGTGTCTATAACAACGTCGAACTTATCGTATGCCGTTTGAATCTTCGGTTTTTGCTCTGCAAGATTATTAGGAACAATCTCCCAATGACGTGAACCTTCTAAAGACACTTTAGAATTGGCCTGATACTTAACTCCTGCCGAGATATCTTGAGAGGGAGCCGAAACATTGGCGCCATATTGGCTTTTCGTTGGCCGCAAATCAGTCGAGAGTGATTTTACTTCTAATTTGCCAGTCATTTTATTAATACGCGCATAACCCTTGATCTGAGTACCAACAAAATAGTTTTTTCTCACGGCTTGCGTAGATGTTCCAGAGGAAGAAAAGATTGGATTTTTTATTTGCGACACACCAAACATCGCTGTGACCGCGTACCCCATTTGATCAATCATCTTTTTTTCAGCAGACCTTTGCCCTTTGAGTCCGCCTGACGTCCCGACTGCATCAAACGAAACTGGGCCGTCCTCTGATTGATAGCGAGAGTGAATGAAATACGCTTTAAGATTTTTTTTACCTTCTATTGGTGTTACTTCTCCTACAAATGTTTGTTCTTTTTTACTTAGCTGTGCTCTAAAAGACGACTTTTCGCCTTTAAAGGCCGACGCATTTTGGATCATGTTCTCTATCCAACGCGACGTACGAGGTTGATACAAATTCACTTTGGTTTTGCCGTTAGCTAATTGATTTTCAGTGTACACCGTGGTGGAAACAGCTCCAAGTACTCGCTCCGATACATCTAACATTCCAGTTTGAGTTTTTTGTCCTGTACGAATCACTTGACCATAGTTTTGAATGTAATACTCATGTGTTGCCGGATCCTGAAAGTGAAGTACAACGTGTCCGCCGGCCTGATTGGCATTTTTAGAATTCGCCTGCAGTCCAGTATGAGAGCCAATATTCGTAAAACCTAATGCTTTTGCGTATTCACCACCACACTCGTGAATATTTCCGCACCACCCGCCATTTTGTCCATCATTTTTCATATTTTGCCAAATCTGATCACAGGGAATTGCTTTCGGTTTGTCTTGCCCCAGATTGTAACCAGCTCCTGCTTTATCTAAAAGCAAAGACATGAGCGCTAACCTTTGTTCTGTGGGTAAAATCGCTCCGTATTTTTTTATTAAACCTAACGACTCTTCGTAAGTTCGAGCTGGTGCTAAGGTGCTTCCCTGTAACCATAAAGCAGGATTTTTTCCAGTGGCTGCCGAATAAATATTAAAAACATTCAGGATATTTTCAAAATTAACACTGCCTTGATTAACCCAATCATTAAAATTCATGCCGTTCAATTTTAGCTCTCGCCCTTCTGGCTCAACATTAAACAAAAAGTAGCTGTCAAAAATATGTGGTCTCGATTCGCCGACGCCTGCACTCGGCACACGTTCTTTATTTTGCTCAAAGCGAATTTTTAATGGCGCAGTTTGAATTCCGCTTGAGTCACTAATTTCTATCTGCTCTTCGGCAATTTGCTCCGTAGCCCAAAGAGCAGGTGTGAATAAAAAAATAAATAAGTAGGTGCTCGCGCTCATAAGACTACCTTTGTCCCGCGCAATTATTTCGATTGTGAAAAATAGGCACATACACTCCCGAAAAGCCAGTAAGCTGAAAGTTATTACACCAAAACTTTCTCAACATCGATCCATTAGCTCCATACGATTTTCTAAATTTACTAGGAAAACTCATAATCGTTAAATTGTCCTTAAAATCAAATGTACGTTCTCGCTTAATAGGCGCTCTTCGCAAATAGCGAACCTCGAAGTCATAAAGTAAATTAATGAAATCGTTATGAGCTTGCTCGGAGGCAATATTTTTGATTTCGACAACCATTGGTCTTCGTAATTTATAATGTTCCGCAGCCGCCAAATAATTTTCTAGGGTGGGAAAAGATTCACGGCTATCTTTGAGTATAAACAGCTGAAGTTCTGAGAGTGAGAGCTTACTTACTTGTAAATCTTCTTTAGTAATAGAATTCTTTCCGTACCGAGAGACAACCTCTCGGTTTCGCAGAAGACGGTCTAAGTCTTCATGGGATGTTTTTTCCCAGTCTACGACGCGCACGAGAGTCTCATCGTGACTAAGAACTAATTTATGATCAAATGTTTCACGAACGTCGTATTCAAGATAAACAAATTTTGAATTGTCTTGTAGTGCTGATTCACCATAGCCCACCAGAGACGTTGCTAAAGCTTCGATTGAATTTTCTGCTAAGTTCTTATAATAACCAAAAGCGCCTCCACCTCCACGATGACCATAATTTGCGTAGGCCACCGCGTTTTTGCAAACGAGCAAAGTCACGAATACGAGTAGTTTATATTTCAATGTTGATGCCTAGTTGTAAGCGTTTTGCTTCGACCAAGCGAAAGTGAAGTGGACTCGTAGATTCTACGTGTAATTGAATCCGTTGGCCGGTACGAAATCTTCTTGACGATTTATTTGCAATGCGTAAAAGATCTCCATCGAAATTTATCAGGATTTCTTTATCATCTAAAATTTCTTCGACGGTCGCCCAAACCTTCTGGCCCATTCGAAGTAAAGGAATATTTGTTTTCATATCAATCCAGACTTATTTTTTTAATTCTACTCGAGGAAAATTATACGCACGAACAGCATTAACTGCTTTTTCAGCTTTAATCAATTTTGACTCTTCTTGCGCCCTCGTGACCACGGATTCATTTGCTGTCATCGGGATCGGAGGAATATTTATTGGTGCTGCCGCTACAGGCTCCTCGGCTTTTTCTATAAACACCACACCCTCTTCAACCGCTTTACGAAACTCGTTTCCAATTCGCGAAAGTGAAGACGACGGCGTTGGCGGCGGCTCGAAGGCTTCACGATAAGCTTTATCTATCATCGGCGAACTTGGCTTTTCGAGTTCATACTGAATCCAAGGCGGCAAGCTCTCAGCATTAAACATAAGTTTCTCTCGATTCACTTTCATAATGAATTCAATTTCGCTTCGTGGAATTTCCACGGCTTGAGAAATCTCATCAATGGTAGAACCCTGGAAGGCCATCTGTGCGGCTTTTACATACTTTACGGTATTTTGACGATCAATAATTTCTGCATGTGGAATTTTATCTTGGAAGATTTTGGCCACTTCGTGGCTTTTCTGCATTGAATTTGAAACTTGCAGAATTTGCTCTTGGGCAGCTTCAATTTGTCGTTGCACAAATTTTGCTTTTTCTTCTAACAGTAATGTCATGTGTTTAACTTGGCTATCTGTGCGGTCTGATAAATCCTCAAGAATTGCGATTTTGCTTTGCAAAAGTTGTAGACCGCGACTCAAGCGTGGATCATCTTTTGCTGGACGCATAAAACGAATCCAAAGAAAACCAAGTCCAAGCCCCAAACTGATATTAATAAAAAACTGAACCATGCTTAAAGAACTCAGTTGACCCTCCTTGAGAGACCCATATTATGAGTCTATCGGTGGCAAAATCGGTTCGCAATAAACGTGTGGTCGAACCGACTAAGGTCTAGTAAAAACTTGAACTTAAAAACTGTAACCAAGGACTTCATTCAACATAAATGCAATCGAATCCATGGAGATTTTGCCGATGAATAAAGTCTGTGCAGTTGGCGATGTCGGGCGTGATCTTTACGTTGATCTTCATATCGAGAAAGCCGGCGGATGCAGTTTAAATTTTGCCTGCCACTATAAAAACGTATCGCCCAAATCTTCAGTCACTCTCTTGAGTGCTCTGGGTGCTCGATCCAACAACCGCCCTATTTATGATTGTCTAGAAATTTTTAACATTGAGGAGGAGTTTCAATTTCTTGACGGAGAAACACCTTCTCAGCCCATACGATTACACACGACCGGCGAAAAAATTTTTTTTGATTATCATGCGGAGGTCCTCACTCAATTTAAACTTAACAAACAACAAATCGCGCACTTAACTAAAAATGATTTAATAGTAACTGTTTTATTTCGCGGTTTCGAAAATTTAGTCAGTCAGGTTATTCAGAGCAAACTACATCAGAAACTCGCCATAGATTTTATGAGCATGAGCGATTATAAAAAAAATCTTAGTCCCATATTAAAATTCTTAGAACTTTCAGATTTTGCATTTTTCGGCCTAAGCATTCACGATCAAGTGCTTATTTCAGAACTAAAAACTCTTTCTAAGACACTTAATAAAATCATTGTTATTACCTTAGGAGAAAAGGGATCACTAGCTTTGGTCAAAGGTGTTGAATTTTCGGCTCCTATCGAAAAGCCCGTCAAAATGATAGATTCAACGGGGGCCGGCGATTCTTTCGCTGCCGCTTTCTTAGCACATTATTCTAGGGGAATATCTGTGTCGGAGTCATTGTTATTAGCGAACGCGTATGCTGCAAAAACTGTAATGCATTTAGGTGCAATTCCCCGCTTTTAATCTCAGATTCTAATTTTAGGCAATAGATGCCGTGAAATTTCCAAGGCGTACCAATGCGTCTTCCATGCGTGGCTTCTGAAGTACGTAACTCATACGAAGGTAACCTTCACAGCCAAATTCTTTTCCCGGCACAACTGCCACTCCATAATCTTCGAGTAAAAATCGACAGAATGCTGATGAGTCAGTGACTTTCTGATTTTTATAACTTTTACCAATAAAACTCTCTATACAAGGCCATAGATAAAAAGCCCCGCCTGGTGAACTGACTTCGATACCCGGAATTTTCTTAAGTTTATCGTAGGCAAAGTCGCGGCGCTCTTTTAAGGTTTTTAAAGAACTCGTAAGATCGGAATTTGAATCTTTGAGCGCTGCCATAGTGGCAAGTTGTGAAAATGCGGAAGCACAGCTTACACTTTGGCTCTGATAATCTGTGATCGCCTGAATTATCTTTTGCGGGCCAACTGACCATCCCACTCGCCATCCCGTCATAGACAGAGTTTTAGAAGCTCCGTTTATAATCACAGTGCGATCTTTTAACTCTGGAGCAATTTGTAATATGTGGGGCGCGACTCTGGTCTCCTCAAAAATAAGACGATTATAAATATCATCACTTAATATAATAATTTTCGGATGCTTTTTTAAAACCTCAATAAGGCTTGTAAGCTCTTCTTTAGAATAAACTTCGCCAGTTGGATTGCTCGGAGAATTAAGAATCAACAGTTTAGTTTTTGGCGTAATTGATTTTGTAAGTTCTTGCGCCGTCATTTTAAAATGATTTTTCTTTTGTGTTTCAATGATAACGGGTCGGCCCTCCGCTAACTCAACCATAACAGGGTAACTGACCCAATACGGTGCCGGTATTAAGACTTCGTCCTGTGGATCACACAAAACTTGAAGAGCGGCAAAGATTGCAAACTTTCCACCAGCGGTAATCGACACATCGTTTGGCTTATATTCAACTCCCGTGTCTTGTTGTGTGATTTCGGCAATCACTTTTCTAACTTCAGGAAGGCCATTTGCCGGGCCATATTTTGTTTGGCCGGCCTCGATCGCCGCAATTCCTGCTCTGACCGCTGCCGGAAAGGTTGGCCAATCGGGTTCGCCTACCGACAGCGAAATTATATCTTTTCCTTGAGCCGCTAGCTCTTTTGCGCGCGCCGCAAGCGCCAGTGTAGGTGACGGCTTTAACATCTGCGCACGTTTTGAAAGCACGACCCCTCCTACTTTAATTTTTTCTTAATTGCTTTTGCAATTTCGGGAGTCACGAATTTCGAAAGCTCTCCGCCATGCTTAGCAATTTCTTTAACTAGACTTGAAGCAATACCAGTATATTCAGGACGACCAAAAATAAAATAAGTATCAATTTGTGAATCTAATAGCCGATTGGCCTCAGCAATTGAACGCTCATAATCAAAATCGCTCATCCCTCGTAGGCTTCTAACTAATACCGATGGAGAATTTTGACGAGCAAATTCGATCGTAAGACCCGCATGGCTTACAACAGAAATATTTTTTAACTTTTGTAAAGCAGCACGCGCTAAAATCACTCGCTCTTCGGATGAAAATAGATTCGACTTTAAAGAAGACTCACTCACCAGGACTATGACGCGAGAAAACGTTTTGCTTAGGCGTCTTAGCACGTCAATGTGTCCAATAGTTATCGGATCAAAACTTCCTGGAAATATGGCCGTTAATTCTTTTTTCAACTCGTAGATTCCTCTTTAAAGAACGACATCAGCTTATCACCGAAATGTTTTGAGTCAAAGCTCTTCAGCGACCCATACTCATTTTCCATTCTCTCAAATTTAGAATACTCAATTGCGATAATGGTCTCGGTCTTCCAAACTTTACTTGAACCTAATGTCTCCATGACCAAATGGGCCATCTTTTCTGTAAATGGTGGGTCTATGAGAATGATATCGAAAGGATCTCCTGAAAACGTTTTTAAATACTTAAGTACATCACTTTTTACCACAGACACTTCTGATGTTAGTTTAAACTGATCCAAGTTTTTTCTCATGATCTCTAACGATTTCGGGTGCATTTCAACAGATGTAACCGATTTTGCGCCCCAGGAAATTGCTTCAATAGTTAGATTGCCGGTTCCAGAAAAAAGATCTAAAACCTGGGCATCACCCCAATAAGCAGCAAACTTATTAAATAAACTCTCTTTCACTCGATCTGTGGTAGGACGAATATGTTCAGCCGTAAAAGCCACTAAGCGGCGTCCGCTAAATTGACCTCCGATAATCCTCATTTTACTTGACCTATTTGTCTGAGAAAATTCTCTAAAGACACTTTTTTGTCGACTTTCAAACTTCTAAAGTGAAGTTCTACGAGATGATATATTTCTCTAGTTTCACTCGTCTTGCTTCTCATTTTGTCGTAGCTTTTGACCGCGACGACAAGTTCTATGTACTCAGTACCAATAACGGGCAAAGTAAACTCCACTTCATATTTTTCTCCCACCACACATGGAATGGGGACCTCCATCAAAAAACCCGTTACAGTGAGTTTAACGATAGCGCCCTTGCTTTCTGTATGGGAGCCAAAATTACCTCTAAGCACAGCAAAAAAAGGATAAGGCGCTACTTTTATTTTTCTTATGTTGTCGGAATCAGTCATGTCAGTAAACCTTCGGCAAAGGTAATAAGTTTAAATATATCTTCAAACGGCTTCGGCAAAAAAAGATCATAGTGTACTCCAAATTTATCAGGCTCAGTACCAGCATATGCGGACATAAGTATTACCTTAGAATGGTGATCTTCTCCCCGCTGCGAAATAACTTGAGGACCCGTGAGGCCCGGCATAAGCACATCCAAAAACACAATGTCGTAATGTCCTGCCTGCCATGAGGCAAGACCGACAACACCATCTTCGGCCACATCTACGGTGTGTCCCTTATCAAGGAAAACCCTAGAAACCGATCGGCGAATAAGCGGTTCGTCATCTACAATCAATATCTTCATAAACGATCTCTTGGAAACTCTACACGAAACTCGCTACCAACGCCAATCGTGCTTTGTAAAATAATCTCTCCACCAAACTCGCGAACAATATTACGGCACACATTTAAACCTAAGCCCGTACCTATACCTTCTTTTTTTGTCGTAAAGAAAGGCTCAAATATCAAACTCTGAATTTCTAAAGGTATGCCCTCTCCCGAATCGCGCACAAAAAAGCCGATCTTATCAGCATTTAGGAATGTGGTAACTTCAAGCTTACCTCCTCGAGGCATAGCGTGAGCCGCGTTCGTCACCAAATTAAATACGACTTGTTGTAATAGATGTTGGTTGGCCAAAAGTTTAGGGTTTTCATCTGCCAGCTGAATATGAACTTCGAGGTCACGAATAGTCGTTTTTAAAAATGGAAGGGTTTTTTGAATCATATCGTTAAGCGATACGGACTCTTTTTGTTTTTTTATCCCATCGGCGGAAAACTCCTGAAAGTTTTTTATAATATTTTGCGATCGAATGGCTGCCGATTGAATATCAAGTAAATCACTTTTAATACTTTCTTTTTCAATCTTAGAAATAAGAATTTGCGTCAAAGATTGTATACCGGTTAACGGATTATTCAATTCGTGTGCAATATTTCCCGCAAGCTGTCCAAGCGCAACCATTTTTTCACTCTGAATAAGTTGTCCATAAAGTTTTTGATCTTCAGTAATATCTGTATAGTAATTTATGGCAGTCGAACTATTTTCAATCTTCAACGGGAAACTTTGGACTTCAAAAACATGGTCACGGACCTTAACAAGTCCTTTTGAAGGCTTTGCTCTTTGCGCCGCGACTTGAACTGGACAACCCATACAAGGCTCGGTGCGCCCCGCAAAAACCTCAAAACACTTCTCAGAATTCTTATTTTCTCTAAAATGTTTGTTGGCCCTTAAAAGCTCGTAACTCGTATTAAGAATTGCGATGGGCTGTTCAATATTATCAAATGTTTTTTCCCATTGGCGTGAGGCTCGGTTTAAAGTATCAGATAAAAGTACGCGATCAATCGCAATGCCTGCTGGTTGTAGACGCTCCGTAAGCTCATTTATCTGTGCCTCAAGCTGTATTAGCTCACAAAAAAATTCGATAAAAATAGTGGTATCTTTTTGCGATTGTCCAGCTATACCCTTTTGTAGAGAAAGCGTGATGAGCTTAGAAATAGGACGCCCCAGTTGCTTTGCTAAAAAAGTGCGATCCTGAGAATCGTTCAAACGATAAGTTGTCGGCCCTTGCCACTGTTCGTTAATTTGTTTGTTAAAAATATTTTTATCCTGAAAGTAGTAGAGAACTTGTGCCTTATTGGGTTGTCGAACTAAAATTGTAGGTTTTCCTAAGTTCGAAAACGATTTTAACTCTTCTTCTAGCCTCAGCAGAAGATCATTCATTGTTTCGGCCTCATTTAGATGCTCTACAAATTTGATCACATCTCGAATACGCGTTTCTTGAATACGAAACTCATTGCGAGATTCTTCTAAACTTCTTGTGCGTTCGGTGACGACGGCTTCAAGTCCTTCGTTTAGCTCTAATAATGATTGGTTCTGCCTTGATATTTGTTTTCTTAAAGTTTCACTTTCGTTTAGCTTTTGCGAAAATTCGTAAGCTTTATTTAAATCGTTAATTAGCGCTTCGTCGTCCCAAGGCTTATTAATATATCGAAATACGCCCGCTTTATTTAAGGCTTCTGAAAGCAATTCCTGGTCTATAAAACCTGTCACCATAATGCGCGTAGAGTAAGGGCTTTCTGTTTTTGCAAATGACAAGACTTCAATGCCAGTGAGCTGTGGCATTCTTTGGTCTGATACGATGACTGAGTAAAAATTATTCTCTATAAGTTTAAGAGCTATGTGAGCGTTTGATTCCACAGTTAGCTTAAAGTCTGTTGGTCTTAATAATCGTCTAACCGAAGATAAGATATTATCTTCGTCGTCAATCCATAGAATTGTTTTCTCGATCAGTCCGGTCGCCAAGGCTCTCCTTAAAAATATTTGAAAGCTCTAACAAAGCCTGAGTGAGATCATATTCTAGTATGTCAGCTGTTAAAATAAAGTCTCTTTTTTCATAAGCATTGAAAATATCGTTTAGAAGAAGAACAAATTTTCTGTCTAGTTCCACATGTTGCGTTGAAACAGTGAGGCCTTCCTGGCTGCGTACATTCAAAATTAACTGATTCGCCTGCATAAGAGAATCTAGAGACTCCACAAAGGTTTTAAACAGTTTATGGGCTTCGTTTAGATTTGTAGAACGAAAAAGTTCTGACGCCTTTAGCGAAGACGAAACTAGACTTTTGGCGTAGCTCATGGTCGAGCTTTCGGTTTCCGCAATTAACTTACGAACCGCAGTATATTGAATATCAAGCGTTTTGATTTCCTCTATCATACTCATCGAAAATCGCTGCTCATCAAATTCGTCTAAGCTCATGCCATTAACTGTGATTTGACAAATAACATGTCCTTGTGAGGACTGACGGCTTTCAATTTCCTTCACCAGGTCGCCCAGATTTTTGCAGTCTTTAAAATCAAGTTTTATGTCATCTGCTTTCCAGCTCAAATTTTCCATTTTGTCCCCCCTGATAAGCGGTCAAATTGACGTTTGCCTGCAACTGCGTAAGAACATCGCCTAGTTTTTTGTAACAACGAAAAGTCTTTTCAAGTATTGTATTAAATCCAGAAGGGCCAATCTGAATTTTTTCTGTCTGAAACCAACGCACTAATACAATAACGGACGGCACAAGCCGGCTCAGATCTGCAATAATATTGTCAGTTCTTTGCAACACTGCCCGAGCAATAAGATCTTGAGGATTTCTTTGTAAATTATAAAGTTGCTCAATAGCTAATTGAGTGACGTCGTACATATTTACAAGAGCCGTAGCAAAATTTAAGTCAGTAGTTATCGGCACTGGCCCCTCAAAATATAAAAATTCTATTAAAGACCATTCTTTACTTGTAGCTTTATCATGTAACGCCAAAATCTGTCTGGCAGAACTTGTATAGAAATTTACTTTTAACGGACGTTCACCACACAATATACTTAGAGCTTCGGCTGCCACTGTCTGCGGATCAAGATCAATAAGCACATCCGAGTAAAGAATGCGACTACCGGGAGCTCGAGGGCCTGTCTCCCAAAGATTTACGCTTGCGCAACTTAGATTTAAAGTAACACAACCGACTAGCGACGCGATATGAATGGGTGCACTATCTGCACCAATCAAAAGTTCCGCATGTTTAATAATTGAAAACAAGTCTGAAATTTTGGTTTTTCCAACTAAACTTATAATTCTTTTTTCAAATTTATTTTCGATTTCTTTTGAGATTTTTTGTTCATCGGCCGAGCCGACGAGTACCATCGAACCATTCCAATGATTTAAAATCTCTCCGAGTGCCGATAGCCATTGATCTGTCGAATATGTTTTATTTTTTTGACTCGCACCTAAGTGCACCACTACATATTTTTCAATAACTTTTTCGGTGAAGGCGAACTCAGATATTGGTGGAGCCGTCCAATCAGACTCTTGTAAATCCGCACCCACCATTTGCGAAAAGATATCTGCAAGGTGAATGCGATTTGGCTTTTCCACACCTACCTGTGCATAAAAATACGAACTCCAGGTGTCCGTGAGCGCTAGGTGTCCGTCAGAATGACGATGGTAACCAACTACGGAGGTTGTCTCTTCCGTTAACAAGCTCGTGAGATAACTTGAAAATGGAGAAAATGATAAATTTATAATTTTATCAAATTTTTCTGAGCGCAGTGAACCTACAAAGTTTCCAAGATGGGTAAGTGCCTCTTGAACATTCGAAAGTTCAATACAAGGCTCCAAGATTTTAGCAGTTTCCAAAGTGTGTACGCGATCAACAGAAAACAACCCGATAGTTGCGTCCTGAAAACGCGATCTCACCAACAAATGCACTTCACTTGTAGGGTATTTGCGCTTTAGAGCATTGAAAGCCGGCCAAGTGCTATAGATATCACCAAACCTAGCTAGCTGCAGAATCAGTATTTTCATTCGGGATTTGTTCCTTGATGAGTTCTTCTAAAAGACGAATCATTTCAACTTCTTTAGAATAAGGTTGGGTCTTTTTAATTTCGGTTTCAGCAGCCTGTAACTGCAACAAAACATCACGCCAACGTGAAAATATGGGGTCACTCATAATCCCTCCAAGGTTTGGTTCTTAAGCGAACGAACGATTTTAAATTCTATCTGACAACGTTGTAATGACATTGTAAGAATCTCACGCATTCTTTTAACTGCAAAAAATCGAGATTCATTTTTTAGGCTTTCATTTAAAGCATCATTGAGAGTAATAACGTAAGAACGAAATAAATCCGAATGGCTCTTCTTGTTGCAGATCGATTCAAGACGATCTTTAAAACGACTGAAAGTCGCTGCATTATCGAAATCACGAATAACAAACTTGAGCTCAGTCATGAGTGCTTCCAACTCATGAGTGAAACTTTCGCAATCGTTCTCAAGCTCTTTATAAACTTCAATCCAAGTGTACTTTTCGCGATCGGGGAATATCGAATTTAATAATTTGGATAAATAAACACCTTCCGAGCCATAGGCAACGATGTCTTCATTGTCTGAATTGTTATAGTAAAGTCTCTGACTTGAACGGTCAATCCAACGTATGACCGCATTCTTCGAGAATCTTTCTGAAAGGTGATAGGCGTTCCAATCGCCTTCTGATGAATATTCAACTCTTAAAAGCTCGAATTCATCTGAAAATTCGTGGGCAAGAGTTCGTAATTCAATTTCGTTCTTTGTTAACATAGCATGAGCAATTAATGCCACACCCTCTGGCGAAATTCTTTTTGCGCAGTTATGCTCTGAATAAGGACAAGCTTCACTATGACCACAAGGCGCACACTTTTCTATGGATTGTAGAATAACGCCCTTATTTGAATAAACTCCGGTACGCTGGTAAGACGAACTACCAATAGAAATTTCAAGCACCGGGTTTGAAGTCGCAGCTCCCATGTGCTTAATACTAGTATCGCCAGTAATAAGAAGCTCACAATTTTGTAAAATTGAATAGGCTCCTTCTAAACTGCAAATTGCAATTTTATGACGAACACGGCGTTCGTGCAATTCTTGACCTAATTCCTTCAGTACCGATTCTTCGTTGGGAGCACCTAAAATAACAAAGGTACGACCCGAATACATCTGCGATAATTGCTGAAGTGCTTTCGCCCAGTTTTCGATGCCCCAATTTTTCTTAGAATCACTTGATAGAGACTGCACACAAATATAATCACCAATGGCAGCCGAGTGTTGGGCCGCCTCGACTTTTCCTTTTTCGGTTTCCTGAAGGATAATTCTGCGATTAATTCCTCGCAAACCAACGCCGTAAAAGAAAGTATCAATAAAATGAAAGGCTTCTTCTTTTTGTCTCGTACCCGTTTGATTTAAATACTCAAACCAACGAGATCCATATTTAGCCATGCCCGCGGCGTCTATGGCTAAACCTCTTTTTTCACGAGCCGGAATCAAGCCACTGAGCCAACCACTTAAACGCGTTTGCGTTAGATTCAACGAGACGTCATAGTTTGCTTGCGTTAAGTCGTGCAATAGGCTTTCTACACGATCGTAAGACTCAAAAATTCCACGATCGGCCTCTCCCAAACCTGATTGAATTAATTTGTGATCAAAATAAATAACTTTATCTACGTGCTTTATGAGCGGCACTACTCCGCTAAATTGAGCATGAATGAGTAAATGTATTTTAGCGTCTGGGTATTTATCTCTTAGTGATTTTAAAACCGGGGTAATCATGATGATGTCGCCGATTCTTTGAAGGCATATGACTAGAATCTTCATTTTACAAGCTCCCGCAATGCCATAAAGATCATACCTTCACGTTCAAGTACGGTACTGCGTTTTCGCAGAGCCCGCTCAATATCAAGAATGGTAATAGAGTGGGAATTACCGTCTTCAAAAATATCAAGCGTTTCAAAGAAACGTCGCAAATGACTACGCCCCTCTAAGTGATAACTAAAAGAATCTGCATCACGCCCAAGAAGTAAATTTTCAACTTTTTCAAAAAAATCTTTATTGAGACGACAGCTCGTAGGATAAGCCAACACGCGGTAAAGACTTTTAAGGCCCGCCCTTACAAAAACATTGGCTTTAATTTCTTCTAAAGTGAGGCCCGAAAGAATCGTGATATTTTCAGCTACAGGTCCGCGACGACTTAAGAGCATTTTTTCAAGTTCTTTAATTGGCTCAATCACAATGATTTCGCTGTCAGGAAAATTTTGAGCCAATTGATTAATATGAAACCCTCCGGCTAATCCCAAAACAAATAAAACGTCGTAGGATTTTAAGTCCCCTGTCTGACGAGCGACCCATTTTTTCGCTTCAGCCATAGGATCGATGCTGGAACATAAAAGTGTTCCATTCTGTTTGGGAATTAAGTGTGAGGTGCGAGACTCAATCCATTCTAACATTTAACCCTCAGCAGTTAATATTTCGTGAAATTTTTTAACTTCGGATCGATTCGGAGCTAATGAAGACGCGCGTGTTAATTCTAGTCGGCTCTTTGAAAAATCGCCCTTACGGTAAAAAGCTTCGACCAGCATAAGACTAGCTTCAACATCATCGCCAACTTGCTCTAGATACAAATCCAAACGCTCGATCGCTTTTTCGATTTCACAATCTTCAAAAGCCCAGCTTACAAAAAGTTTTAATGCTGTCTTGTTTTTAGAATTAATATCAAGAGCTTTTTCTATGTTTCCCCAAGCCAATTCAAAATCGCCTTTAGACCGATGGATTAATCCAATACCAACCCAGGCTTTATCGTTTTGTTTATTCAATTCAACTGCGTTTCGAAAGCGTTCAATGGCAGCTTCTAAATTTCCTTTTTGGAGCTCTAAGGTTCCAAAGTTTACAAATAGCGCATCTGAATGTGGGCAAAGTGTGTACGCCTTATTGTAATTTTCTTCGGCTGATTCAAAATCTCCGGCTTTAACAAAAATATTTCCAAGATTTTTATGAATATTAAATAGTAGTGGGCTTTCGTACGTAATAAGTCCCAAAGCAAGTTTATAGTAAATTTCAGCGTCTTTTTCTTGTCCGAGATTATAAAGAGCTTCAGCCAAAGCTGTGTATGAAAACTCATCTGGCACTAGACGAGTCAACTCTTGAAAGCACTTGACTGCGTTTTCAAGATCTCCGGTTTGGTTAAAGCAATAACCCAACCACTCGATTGCATCTGAATAATGTTGGTCACGAGCTAAGATATTTCGAAGTATACGAATAGCAGATTTGTAGTCTCCGTTGTCCACCAAAAGCAAAGCGTTGCTTAAGAGTTTATCCAGCACCTCTGGCGCACTGGGAATTAAGGGTAATTCATCAGTACTGTTATCGAATTCGGTGATCGCAACGGATTCACTTTCTATAGGGCGTTGCGGTCCCGCAGCTTGATCAATTCGGAACGTTACCGTTCTTTTTTTCTCAGTCTCTCTAGATAAAGTGAACCTATGATTTGATACGCTTGACTCAAGTCCAGTCATGCTGCCCCCTTGTACATCAACTGTAAGGAGCAACGTGAATGCCAAGCGTGAAAAGCGGTTATTTTAACTCTCGAGTCTTGCACGCCAGAGGATTGGCGCCCGACTTTTATTGAGCGTCAAAAATCAGACGTTATTAAACTTCTTCATCGACTAGATTATTACGATTTCCAGTTTTGTAAGATCCAATAACTTTTCTATTTTTGCGTAAGGTTTGAAGTTCTTCAATGATTGTGTTTTTAGCTTGATCAATGCAACCTAGAATTTCTAAATCCTGATTTAGAATCTGTCCAACCAATTGATCTCGCTCTTTGAGCAAACTTAGAACTAGTTTTTTAATGCTAGGAGATACATTTGAAAAATCTCCGAGAAAGGAGAGGCGTTTTTCGATCATGCCTTCAACCTGCTTAATAATCTCAAGCAAACCTTCACGAGTCGCATAGAAACTATCAATTTGCTCAAAATTTCCCGCAGTTAGTTTTTGCATCTCTGCAATATTCAAAGCCGAGAATTTAGCTAGAAATTTGTTTCTCTCTTTAAGAAGAGTGATGATCTTGTCCATGATCTGCTCCTTGGTGTATATACACAGTGTTACTCGGCCTTTTTAGCATCTTGTTTTTTCAATGACTCAATCGCTCGAACCCAACCATCGTAAAGGGTTTCAAGTATTTTCAATACCGACTTTAATGGCTCAGAACTTCCTTCAAGATTTGCTTTGGAAAGCTGGTCTGTAAGAAACATGTAGAGCCGTTCTAATTCTTGTGCGAGGGTTCCGCCAACCTTGTGATCAAGTGTGTTGTTGAGTTCGAGAACAATGTCGTAGGCACGGCAAATATTTGTTGCGCGTTCAGCAATATTTTTATTATCCGCAGCGATAATGGCACGCTTAGTAAATTTAATTGCACCTTCATAAAGTAAGAGCAAGATTTTCTCTTTGCTCGCACTTTGAATCGAAGTTTCTTTATACTTCTGATATCCCGCTTTCGTACTCATATTCCCCTCTAACCTACATTCATTTCGGAAACTCAATCATTTCGCTTAATCTAGTTTTTCAATTAACCTTCACTACTTTGGCCATTTAAATTCATACTACTTTGGCCGCCGCCAAAACGTTGGGCCAGGTAAGAACCTTGCTGCTTCATTTTTGACATTTTTTCTTCAAGATTTGAAAACTTGCGTCGCAAACTCTGCTCCTTCATTTGAATCGTACGTTCCATGGATTCAATTTTTTTATCCGACTGTTCAATTTGCTGCGAGAGTCCGCGCTTTCTATTTGTCACTGGACCAAACACCCCGTCCAGTAAACCTGAAACTGTTCTGCGAGTCGCCGCAATGAAGCCGGTACTAAAACCATCTCCTACAAAAAAAGACTGAACTTGATCTGGTTTTTTAGTCAAAATGGAATTAAATTTTTCTTCATCATATTGAAGCGTTCCATTTCTATTAAAAGTGATACCGATTTGACTTAGAGATTTGATATCTCCGCTGACGCCATATTGAGGATTTTGGATCAAATTCCGAATGCGACTTTCAACGTCACGGATAAGACTGTCCCCACCTAATGTTGTGGTTGTGTCCGTTTTTTCATTCATTCTGTTTTGATCTTGAATAAAACCTAAGACACCATTAACAGAATCTACAAATGTTTTAATTTTTCCGGATACGACTTGACCATCCTCTTTCACGGTAAGATCAATGTTTTTACCCGGAGCAGCTTGCTTTAAACGCAAGCTCACTCCCGGAACTAAATCTTCAATTGTATTTGATGGAATTTCGACATCAAAGCCGTCGATCTTAACTAAGCCGTTCTCTGCCGGTTTTTCTCTATCAAAATAAAAATCTTGATCTCCATCTAGAAAATACAGAGTCGGATAACTCACAGGATTGTCATCTCCAACTTTGTCTGCAGAGACGATGAGTCTCCACGGTGCGTCTGGGTCGGATTTGTCATTTATTACCGATGCACGCATACCCACGCTGGCCGAGTTGATAGTTTTTGCCGCCAACTCTAGGGTGTTATTATCGCCATTGATGTAAACTTCTTTTTTACCTTCTGGCGTATCGAATGAAAAGTATCCCACACCAATTTCTGTTTCGTCTTTGTCAGGAAAACCATTTGAAATTGCGGCGGCTTTACTCGCTAATTTAGTAACTTCAATATTCCAACTTCCGCTTTGAACCAATGAAGGATCAACGGTGCCTTCTACGACATTGGGATCACCCGAGGTGAGTTTTATATCTTGAAAGCCTTTGGTGCCGGCAAGTTCTTTTAGGTTTTTATTTATATCACGGAGTTTGGTTTCGAGATCATTTACAAGTTTCAGCTTTGTATCGATTTTGCCTTTTTTTTGCTCGAGAGATTTAATAGGCATTTTTTCAACCTCAACCAATTGGTCGACGAGGTTGGGAGGTAATCCCGTATTAATTCCTCCGAATGAAATAGCCAACGCCGTCCTCCTGACTGTGTTGCTAAAAAAGAACTTTCTGTTCTTCTCTTCATTCTCTCAGATTTATTCTTATCCAGTGAGTCAAATAGTTGGCAGTAGAGACAACATAGACCTAAGACTGTCTCTAATTTTACATGGCTTTATCGAACAGGTTACCTTTTGATTTTTCTTTATCGCGCGTAAGTAACCAAAGGTCATTTTCAGGTATTCGACGTACAACTTTACCAGAGAGATCTTCTATAAACACGACGAGGGTCCCGTCACCTTTTTCTACTCGCAATTGAAGATTATTATCTTGTACGCCTTTGAGATTTTTTAAGAAATTCAGGGCGGCCTCTAACTCTTCATCAGTCAATTTGTGATATTCAGGCTTGCTGTCGCCGTTTTGAGGCGTAGGATCACGGTCGGCGCTTGTGTCTTGCGCACGCTTATCCACTTTTTTTATCTCGGCTGGAATGACATTGCCAGTAATCGACTTTATATTCATCTCGACTCACAGTTCGGTGCTTCTAAGCTTAGACTTAATATCTAAATTCATATCCCGGTCTAACGTCCTATTAAAATTCCCTGCTTAAAAAATCTCGGAAAAGTTTCCTTTTCCGAGACCAGGTAGTAGAGAGAGATAGGAGCCCCTCTCTAAAATTGAAATTAATAATTAACTCAAGAGCTTCAATGCAGCTGCAGGAGTGTTGTTTGCTTGCTGCAACACTGACGTTGAGGCCTGTAGCAAAATGTTGTTTTTTGCTAATTCGGCAGATGAAGACGCAATGTCAGCATCACGAATACGCGAGTTTGCGGCAGAAAGGTTTTCAATCGAAGAACCCAAGTTAGATTGAGTCGAAATTAATCGGTTTTGGACCGCACCTAAATTCGCTCTATAACCATTAACTTGAACCTGTGCTTTATCGATCGAAAGAAGAGCATCTTGTGCACCTTGCTTTGTCGCGTAATCAATATCATCTATCTCAAGACTAGACAATTTTGAATCCATTTGACTCGAATCAAACGAAATTCTGTCTTTGAAAGCATCATTGTTAATGTCTACTTGAAAGTCAAAAATTCCGCCCGTTCCATTTAGTAAATCTGTAGAACCGTAACGTGTCGCTTGAGAAATACGCTCAAGTTCTGATTTTAATTGTTTTGTTTCTAAATTCAAAAACCCTCGTTCACGATCACCAATAGTATCGCTGGCCGCTTGAACGCCGAGTTCTCTTAAGCGTGTGAGGATGTTGGAAATTTCTCCAAGGCCACCTTCAGCCACTTGGACCAGAGACATACCGTCTTCTGCGTTTCGTGATGCCATTTTAAAGCTTCGGATTTGTGAAATTAATCCTTCACTCACGGCTAATCCCGCAGCATCATCTGCGGCTTTTGTAATACGGCTTCCTGAAGAGAGTTGCGCGAAAGATTTGTTGATTTCGCGTTGGCTACCAGAGAGTGATCTCTGTGCGTTGATCGACGGCATATTGGTTGAAATACGTAATCCCATTTGGGACCTCCTATTAGTTGTTTTGTAAGCAACCAACTACCCATTGGCACTGCTTACAAACAACCTTTCGGCGAGGTCTGTGAAGACTTCAGTCGCGTCGTGATTTTCTAGATGAACGTCGAGTGTTTTCTAGACTTTGGTGTTGAAATTTAGACGTTAGATTGGTTCTTTTCGAGACTAAGCTCGAGTATAGAGATAAGTCGGTACCGACTATTGTTGGCCGAGTCTCGTCGAGACAAGGCTCTCATATATAAGTGAAAGTACCCCGGGATATTTTCATATCCCGGTGGGTAGGTACCGGAGAGTCAGGAGCCCTCTCCAGAAACCTTTTAATTAGGATAATAATTTTAAAGCAGTCGCAGGAGCATTGTTTGCTTGTTGTAAGACTGATGTTGAGGCCTGCAATAAAATATTATTTTTAGTTAGTTCTGATGTTGATTGTGCAATATCCGCATCACGAATTCGCGAGTTTGCAGCTGAGAGGTTTTCAGTTGCTGAACCTAAATTCGATTGCGTTGAAATCAATCGATTCTGAATCGCGCCTAAATTTGCACGATATCCATTGATTTGCACTTGGGCGACGTCGATAGACTCGAGGGCGCTTTGCGCACCTTCTTTTGTAGCGTAATCTACGTCATCAACTCCTAAATTCGAGACACGTGCGTTAAGCACTGAGGAGTCAAAAGAAATTCTATCTTTTTCAGCGTCATTATTAATATCGATCTGTAGATCGTATGTACCGCCCGTTCCATCTAATAGCTGAGTGGTACCAAATCGTGTCGATTGTGCGATACGATCCATTTCTTGTTTAAGTTGTTGAGTTTCTAAATTCAAAAACCCTCGTTCACGATCACCAATAGTATCGCTGGCCGCTTGAACACCGAGTTCTCTTAAGCGTGTAAGGATGTTGGAAATTTCTCCCAAACCACCTTCAGCCACTTGGACCAGAGACATACCGTCTTCTGCGTTTCGTGACGCCATTTTGAAACTCTTAATTTGCGATTGTAAGCTTTCGCTAACCGCTAATCCCGCAGCATCATCTGCAGCTTTAGTAATACGACTTCCCGAAGAAAGTTGAGAGAAAGCTTTGTTAATCTCTCTCTGACTACCGGCGAGCGAACGTTGTGCGTTGATCGACGGCATATTGGTAGAAATTCTGAGTCCCATTGAGGACCTCCTTAGTTGTTGCGCACATCCGTGGCAATTCTCATTCAGGCAAGTACCCAACTCGCTCTAAAAGGTCGTGCATTCTTGCACTTGGTTGTTGTTGAACACGTTGGAGTCTAATCTCAGCAGTCAAAAGTGACTTTCATAACGACTTTGTAAAAGCAGTCACTCAATTACAAGTTCTCAAGTTCATATTTGCTGTTGCTATCGTACTCACGATCTAACTTTCGGCGAGGTCCGGGTACACTTTAGTCGAGTCGAGAAGAACTAGACCAACGTCGCAGTAAAACTAGACTTTGATCTTGAATTCAGGACGATTGGTTGGGGATTTACTAGACTATAGTAGAGGTTTCATATTCCAAGACTCGACTTACATATGATAGGCGAAGGTCCACTTCCACTTCCGTTTCCGTTTCCGTTTCTGTTTCTGTTTCTGTTTCTGTTTCTGTTTCTGAGGGAGCTATCCTCCCTTCGGATTTACGAGTCTATATAAAAGTGCAGCGATACTATCAGATTTTTTTAAGAGTTCAGTCTCTTCTAGAATATCGAGTATGGCCTGAGTTTCTCTGAGTGATCCCAATGCAATCGCAAAGAATTTTCGTTTGTTCGGCCCTGTGGGCTGCGCGGAACCTTCTGCAATATTGAGTACGATACTCAATGCCGCTCGATCCATTTGATTCCCAATTTCGCCTTTGAGCTTTATTGCTCGGCAAACAGAAACAGAAACAGAAACAGAAACGATTTTGCATGGGATATCTTATTACAAGAGTTTTAATTTATTGTGGCCGGCGCAGCCTGAGAAGGATTTTGAATTTCCACGTCCGAATAAAAAAAAAGCCCTGGGATTTGTGGGGAATCCCAGGGCGGGCTTAAGAATTCTCCTATTGTCTGTGGGTGGAGAATCCCTAAATCAAATGACGTTCAACTTTGATGACACTTGCCCCTTCGACGTTCATAACAACAAGTGCCAGAATCATCGGGAATCGATGAGATCTCTTACGAGATCTCATCTGTTCTAGATAATTTTATTACGCGAGTAACTTCATCGCTTGCGCACCATTCGTGTTGGCTTGAGCTAACACGCTAACAGAAGCAGCTTGAAGAACTTGGCTTGAAGCCAACTCTGCAGATTCAAACGCAACGTCTGCATCACGTAGACGAGAGTTTGCAGCAGAAAGGTTTTCGTATTGAATATCCAAGTTAGAAACTGTGGCATTCATACGAGATTGCACGGCACCGAAGTCGGCGCGCATCGCACCTAATTTTACCAATGCCTCATCTACTTGCGAAAGTGTTTCACGTGCGGAATCTTTAGAATCAACTTGAATATTGTTGTATCCAAGAGTGCTGCCAGTAGCATCAGCAGAAATTTTATACTTAATAATGTTTTCTTCGCCCGAGAACGCACCAACTTGGAACTCGAGTTCTTCGTCTGCACCATCAAGAAGTTTTTTGTTACCGAACTGAGTTGTTTTTGCGATACGATCGGCTTCTTCCACCAATTGCGAAGCTTCTTGGTTTAAGAATCCTCTTTCAACATCAGACACGTTATCAGAAGCTGCTTGAACTCCTAACTCTCTCAAACGTGTTAAGATGTTATTGATCTCACTCAAACCACCCTCTGATACTTGAATCAACGATGTGGCGTTGAACGCGTTATTACGAGCAACTTTAATACCGCGAGTTTGCGATTTAATATTTTCTGAAATCGCGAGACCTGCAGCATCGTCAGATGCGTTCACAATACGTGAACCTGAAGAGAGAGCCGCAAGAGCGTGCGTGTTTCTCTCCTGTTGTTTACCTAACTGTCTTTGCGCGTTTATCGACGCAACGTTAGTGTTAATTCTTAAGCCCATATAGCCTCCATGTCCTCATGTCCTTGAAGAAAAACGAAAACACTTGTTCCACAGTTTTCGCGAGCATCCCGCTCTGGTTGTTTGTTGTGTTGGAGGTGTTCGAAGAATTAAAAGTAGTGACTGCTACTTTTAGCTATCGAGTTTCATGGAGTGACATTTACAGTGACTGCTGAAATGACCCGCCAAGATTTGACTCCAACGTGTTCATCCCACTCATCGACTTAGGTCCAGTAAACTTTAGGCCTTTGGTCTAGTTTTTGTTTTGCGCTTAGCGTCTTGTTCATGAAATCATTCAGAAATAAATTTTAAAAAAAATTGCGACTAAGGTCCTAACTCACTGAGTCTTTTGATCTAAGAAAAGATATTTTGTCTCAGGCTGAAACAAAAAAAGGGAGTCTCCTGTGAAGAGACTCCCTGAGCCCGCCCTGCAAATCGCAGTGACTGGCAATTCCAGTTACAATGCTGTTGGTGTGGGTTCCTCAAATCCTATGAAGTCCAAGAGCACGGTGACTGGCTTTTGCCAGGCACCGCCCACTTAATATAATGATGAAATTAATCGCTGTGCTCGCGCAGGTAATGCCGTTGCCTGAGTCAGTGCTGCCAATCCAACATCCTGAAGAATTTTGGATTGGACAAGTTTTGCCGACTCTTCAGCAATGTCCGCATCTGCTAAACGCGACTGAGCGGCAGACACGTTTTCAACTTGAATATTTATATTTGATTTTGCTGTGTTAAGACGACTTTGAATCGCACCAAAGTTGGCTCGAATGGCTGATATTCTTTCTACGGCACTATCAATATTAGCCAAAGAATCTCGAGCAGCATCTTTATCTTCGATGCTCAAGCCATCGATTTCAAGTTCACTTGCGGTCGAATTAGCATCAAGGGTATACTCGATAATATTTTCTGATCCAGCATTCGGTCCGACTTGATATTGGAATTTCTCATCTGATCCAGTCAGAAGTTTTTTATTTCCAAAAACTGTCGTTTGTGCGATTCGTTCAAATTCTAAACTGAGTTGCGTAAACTCTTCATTTAAAAAGCCACGCTCAGTATCAGAAACCGTATCGCTTGCCGCTTGAATACCAAGTTCACGCAAACGAATTAATATATTGTTTTGTTCGTTGAGTCCGCCTTCTGCGACCTGAATCAAAGAGCCAGCGTTCTCTGCGTTTCGACCCGCCTGTTTTAAGCCGGCAACTTGCCCCTTGAGGTTTTCTGAAATCGCGAGTCCAGCGGCGTCAGTACTTGCAGTGACAAGTCGAGTCCCTGAAGATAACGCTTTCAGTGAGTTTTCCATATCGCGCTCTGATTTGGCGAGATGTCTTTGAGTGGCAATCGCAGCCACGTTTGTGCTAATACGCAGTCCCATCTTGGCATCCTCCTAGTACCTAGAACCCCCCACGGTCCTAAGAGAATTAAGTCATTCAGCAGTCATAAAGCTTTTCGTCGCACCGCGATATAACTTTAGCGCATTGCAACAAAACAGGCCGAGCCAAAATAAAAAAGCAATAGCTTTCAATATGTTACCTACTCAAAAATAATTTACCCTCTTCCAAAAAATACCGCCTCAAAACAAAGCGACTCAAAAAAACACAAGTCTTCAATTTGGGGACGGAGCTCAATTTCGCACACATCTTCCGAAATTAGCGACCTCACCCGTAGTCGATACCTCTCTTCTAAATTTTAAGGCTGTCGACCTAGGAAGGGGCTTAAGATGTTCCACACTGCATGTTTATTGATGCGCGCAAGGTTCGGAGACACTTTAACGTTAGATTCATTTGTAGGAAAACGAAGATATTAGATATTAAGTTTAAATTTGGAGAAGAGTTCGCGTTGCAATTCAATAACAATTTTAACAATCTCATTTTGAACCGTAACCGGCATATCCTGAAATTCAACACCCACCCGACAACGGCCACTTCCTCGTGAGCCGACCATGTGCGCATGGCGCACGATACACGTAACTTTCTCTTGAAGTTTCCGACCTACATTTAATTTGCCAATAAGAATGTCATCTTTTTTAAAATGCTCTTTCTCTTCGGTTAGAAACTCAAATGCAAAACCGCCACCGCTCAGGTCCACCAAATCATATTTTTCAATCGTAGCTTTTTTGTTATGTAAATTAATTTGAAATCGCGCATCGTATCCTTGAGGTATATTGATGCGAAATGAGTTTCGTCTCTGCAACTTATAAAGATCTGCCTGCATATTGAGATGTACGGTTGATCCTTTACCTTCTTCAAGCACAGTCTTAAGAAAATATTTTTCTGTGCCTAAAGAAAATGTGACGATTACGGATCCCTTAGGAAGGCCTGTACCCGTTAACGGAGCCATTACCAAAATATTATCGATTAAATATTTAGGGACGTATTTATAGTTTTCTTTATTCTCTGTAATGGCATGAACTTCTAGTAGACGTTCTACTAAAAGCGTATACACACGTTCACGATCGGAGCGTGTTCCAACTTTTTGAAAAAAACTTTGACCCTTCATAAATTCCCTACATCTATATTCTAATAAAAAAGCCAAGAGTAGAATACTTTAATTCAGTTATGCCCTCATCAAGACGTTTTACTTCTGACTTAGACTAAACGGCCTCATCCTCAGTCAGATAAACACGCCAAGAGTCTGGGGCCATAGTTGTAGAAATACTCACATCTACTTTTTGAATCCATCGCGGCTCAGCAGGTTTCGCAATAAGTGGCATCTCAGCTTCACGCGGAGTTTTGTTTCCTTTTTTTTGATTACAATCACGACATGCCGTCACGATGTTTGTCCATGACTTCTGCCCGCCCTTTGAAACAGGTAGCACGTGATCTAAAGTTAATTCTTTAGAACCAAATATGCTATCGCAATATTGACAGGTGTAGCGGTCTCGTTTGTAGATATTTTCACGACAGAAGCGAACAACGTTTTGATTACGAATACGAACATAGCTCTTAAGGCGAATGATACTAGGGAGTTGAAACTTTTGTGTCACGCTATTCGCAAAAGCATTATGGTGTTCAAGTATTTCAACTTTACCTTGAAACCACAAAATGATCGCCTTTTGCCAGCTGACGATTTTGAGCGGTTCATAACTTGCGTTTAGAACCAAAGCTCTGGTGGTTGATTCGTTGAAGACATCACCTCCGAAGTTTAGTGGGCTTATGCCCTTTCATAGTTAGTATAAAAAAACTTATTGCATACAGCAATACCCTCAAGGCTAGACTTTGGCCGCATTCTTAGGCCGAGTTATTGAATACCGTGCCTTTTATCTCCTTAACGGGAAATTCTTTTTGATTCATATATCTTTGGTAAAACCGAGCGTGTTTCTTATTTTTTCCGGTGTATTTTAATTTGCCTTTTTTCTCTGCCTTCTGGATTAAATCAAACATTCTCGAAAACTTAGCCGTATCTTCGGAGTCATCTAAATCAAATGGGGTTTCATTTTCAAGAGTATGGACAGGCTTAATGGAAGGCGCTTGGACGCTTTGGTCCTCAGGTGGAGCCGGTACGACAGAATTTAATCCAATACTTGCGATCTTCATTCCCACCTCGACTTAATCTTATCGGCGCATTGCGTTAAATAATTGATTACATTATATAAACTGTCTCAAAACAAGACGCTTAGCCAAAGAACGTCTTATTTTTCAACTGAGTTTTGTCTCATATTGAAGCTAAAAAAGACCGATAATATTCACATGAAAGCCGTCTTTAGGACCCTCCTGATATGTAGTGTTTTATTAGCAGCACCTATTATGGGCTTCGCCGTAGAAATCAAAAAGACAAAGAGCAAAGTCGAACAAAATTCTTGCAAGATTTTTCCTGTCAACGTGAACGAAAAAATAAAAAACCGACTTGAGAGAAATTACCGAATTAGCCAATTGGCAGATAAGTCGTATCAAGCCGATTTAAAAATAAAATTTGCCGGCACAGATATGACTCAAAAAGTGAATGAATGTTTGGCAAAACATGATTCTCGCCTGAAAGGTCCGCACGGAGAAAGTTTAAAAATCAGAGTTAATGAATTCTCAAAATCCGGCACACCTCCATCGGAAATTAAAATTAAAATCGAAAATTCAAATAGGATAAACCTACACAATTGGTCGGCCACACGCGACTGCAATGGAATTGTAAAAGATGTATTACAATTAATAGGCTTGGTTGATGAGTATCCCGAACATTCCACGGGATACACCGTTGACCATGATTCCCTACAAAAAGGTACGATTGCAAAACCTGCAGAAGATAGTGGCCACTATGGTTGCCGAATACCCGGCTTACCGTCTTCGATAATGACAAGTGAAGCAAAAGATGAAGATTCAAAATTAATGGCGGCTCAATTTAATTTTATTGTCTTTCCAAGATGCCACTCTCTAAATTTAACTTATAATAATTGCGCAAAATACTCATATCGAGATGCTCAAGACGAAAAAAGTATGAGTTGCCCATTGGATGAAAAAGACAAAAATATTTATGCCCTCTGCATGCAATCTCGCGGTCAATGGCTAAATCAAAGTTTGAACTTTACAAATACAAACGCATCTTCTGAAAACACGGACTCAAATACGGGCACAGGCGAAAATGATGAGAACTAATAAAATAGTTTTTTTACTCATTATTTTTTCCGTCAATTTTTTAAAAATAAATTCTATCGCGCAAGCTACGGGTCCGTACGTCAGTATTTTGCTGGAGCGACACTTTGATCAACGTGGTCATCAAATGGCAATTGTTTTTGGTGATAACAAAATAAATCGTATTTCGAATTCAAATTTTTTATTTCCGCCAAGTCAAAGTGCAGAATTGGGGCTATTTGAAACTCCAACTAATATTGACCTTCTTAACTTCAGATCTGTTCTGGCCAAGATAAAACGAAGGAAATCTATTTTTTTCGATGCTAAAACAGCGGCCAACATCGACCCTCACGGACTCTGGATTATTATCGATGGCTACCGCTTGTCGCCACTGGCGGCTGAATTTGAAGAGGTAAAATCTCATTTTTTTAAAATTGCAGAAAAAAAAATCTGGCAGCCGGTAGATTCTGTTTTAATGACTCAAAATAAATTTGGAGACATTAAAGTAGAATATAAAGGTTCAAAATCCAAAAAATTATATTCTGAAAAATGCTCTGAAACCTCTTCTAAGCAAACCCTCTGTGAACTGCGCGAGTTTGGCTACGCTTATTTTACAAAATAGTTAAAAATTGAAGCCGATCTTAGAACTGATCACGGGCTGACTATAGAGATCGATTTGTAATACCGCGAGCAGAGTGTCAATACGGATAGAGCCGCCTATAATCGCGTGAAAGCCCTCGGCCGTAGCGGATTCAGGGTCGCAAATAATTCCGCTACTCGTATCTCCGTGCGTTTTTAAATGACAGGAGTCTGTGTAACTTAAATCGGTGTTACCTCCCTGAAAACGTCCCGTCGCGGCGATTTTTCCTCCACCCAAAAAAAGTGCAATATTAGAAATGTTAATTCCGGTAATCAAATCAAGGCCGTAGGCCTGGCTGGTAAACGCATTTGCTACGTTCGTACTATTTCCGTGTGCGACCAGAGAGAAAGTTCCCGGAAAAAACTTAGCCTGAAAAAAACACCAGCGCATAAGTGCACCGTATTCTGAGAGTCCGGTGCCTTCACTGTAGGGAATAAAATGTATCCAGGTATCGATATTGTTATAAAGCCCTTTGCCAATGGTGATTTTAGGATACGTGAAGTTTTCCTGCTGATCAGTGCGCGCACCCAGGCTGCTGAGGTCATCTACCGGTACAGATTCAATTGATAGGCTTAACTCTAAACCTGGATAGCCACCAAGCGGATATGGATCCGCGAGAATTTTTCCGCTTGTTCCCCAACCTAAAATTCTTACGACTTGTTCACGATCACTGGCAGAAAGACGACGGGGAATACTTACCGCCGCATTTGCAGAATCAAAGAATAGAGCCACAAATAAAAAATATGCGATTCTCATCAAGACTATTATAGGTATCTCGCAGAAGGAGTCGAATCAAATTGCTATAACGCCGCGTAGTTACTCAAATGATTTTGAAATTTGTAATTAATTAAACGCGACAACGTCCGTTGACGTGAGACCTGAAATTTGATTATAGGCTGCACCCGCTTGGGTTCGTACATCACCATTTGGGTCATTGTTCGCTAAGTTTTGAAGAACCGCTAAAAAACCCTGGTAATACTGAGCCGAACTGTTGCTGCTGACTCGACCTCGCCCACTCATAACTTCGTTTGATTTTTTAATGTTTAATGAAGCGGAATGAGACAAACTTGAAATTGCTTGTAGTCGCACGTTCGCATCTGGAGACTGCATCGCAGGTCCGAGCACGCTTAAGTATTGAAGAGAAACATACGTATTATAGTTAGACGAAATCATAGTTTGCAATGCCGACGATTTTTCAACTTCTGATGCATACGTTAGCAAAATAAAACTTTGTAAACTTGGTGAGCTGCCTAGAGCAATAATTCCAAATTTACGTGTTTGTTCGTTCGAAGAACGAATAAGTGTTTCGGTGATCTTATAAAAAATTTCGTCAGATACTAGTTTGGCTTGATGATACTTAATCAAAGTCATAACAGCATCAATTGTCGGAGGGTTTAAGACTAAGCTTTCCCACTCTTCAAGAGTTTCTGGTAATGCATTAGGATCTTTTTGTTTTTTTGGTGCAACACTAGTTCCACCGTCAGCATAATCTGAATTATCAGAACTTACGGCTTCAAAGGGTTTACTCTGCGAAGGCTTTGTTTTTCTTTTTGCAACTTCGGTTGTTTTCTTTTTCTTCTTTGCGGCTTCTTTCTTTTTCTTCGTATCTTTTTTCGGGTCTACTTTTGCGACGACTTTTTGTGGAGCTTTGAAGGTTAAAGATTCCATTTGTGGTACGATCGATTTTGCAAGACCACCGCCCCAACTGGGAACTTTTTCTCCTTTAGTTGCAATTTTATTTTCAAACTTAATTCGAGTTTTATCTGCAGAACCCATCATGTTGTTTAAAGCCGATTCAATTTTTGAATTGCTAATAGGTTTTAAAGACGGCGACGGTGCGATCGATTTCAACACGGCTGACATCAGCACAAAAAAACCTAGAATTGCGACTGCCGGAATCCACCAACGTCTCATGGTAGTTCCTCCTTGTTACCCTTACTATACGCACAAATCGGGCCTAAGCTGAGTGCCCGCAACATATTGAAATCACGTGATTTTTTATGCTTTTGAACCTTCAAAAGTGTCTTATTTTTAGACAACTTGAAAGGTTGAGCGAAAAAGCATAGTCTTTTCAGTAGGTTATATATGAAAGTAGGAAACTGGTGAGTGACACCCTGGCAGCTCTTCTAAAAAGAAGAAAGAACAAGTCCTTTCAAGATCTTGCAAAGGTCTTGACTCTTTTAGAGCGCAAAAGTGGCAAAGCTGCGGATTATCGAGTTTTATTCGAACCGCCACGAGCTCCGTCCCTGAGGATTGGGGTGACGGGACCGCCGGGGGCAGGAAAGTCCACTTTAATCGCGCAACTTGTGAAGGACCTTCGGAGTCAGGGTTTAACCGTAGCCGTTCTTGCCGTAGACCCTTCAAGCCCGTTTACTCAAGGCGCGATTTTAGGCGATCGCATTCGTTTTTCTGACTCCTTCAATGATCCTGGCGTTTTTATTCGTTCCATCGGCTCTCGCGGTAGCAGCGGTGGATTAACCGCAGCGGCGTATCTCATGTTGCGTGCGTTTGATCTTTGGAACTTTGATGTGGTTCTGATCGAAACCGTAGGCGTTGGCCAAACCGAGCTTGAAGTGATGTACGTGGCCGATTTTGTCATAGTCACGCTCGTGCCTGAAAGTGGTGATGCGATTCAAGCCATGAAAGCCGGTCTTCTCGAAATCGCCGACGTCTTTGTGGTGAACAAAGCCGATCGTCCCGGTGCCGATGCCTTCGCACGTGAACTCAAAGATTCACTCGAACTTGGCGGAGATGCCGAAAACGTAAAAGTCCTTCTGACCTCCGCAACAAAAAACGACGGCATCTCGGCTCTTACAAAATTAATTAGCTCTGAGAAAGACAAAAAAAAATTCATTCTCAATCGAAAAGACAAACGCCGTCTGCAAGCCGAAGCCCGCGCCTTATTATTATTAAACGAAAGTCAAAAACTCGAAAAAAAGATTCAAAAAATCCGCACTCCAAAAGATCTCGCGTCCTGCTTAAAATAGAATTTTACTCTAAGGTACGAACCTTTCTATCTCTGATGGCGAAGATGTAAATTATATGATTATTAGATGGCACTCCTTAGTTTGAATTAACCTACACTTCACCAAAATTCCTTATTTGGGACGAAGACAAATCCCAAATAAATTCGTCTCAACATAAGGCCTTTCAAATCGAGAAAGTGCCGGCTCATTTTTGTAAATAACTTTAGTTTGGTCGAGGTCTAGCCGAAATATCTGTCCAATGCATAAATTTATTACCGTTCCATTAGGCCGCTGTCTCAAAATGGTGAGGTTGTAATGTTGAAGTTCAAAATGAAGTCGTGGCTGATTGCTCTTGTGATTTTACTTGGTATAGAAAAACCTCTAATGGCAGATCCTGTGTTGTGTGGTAACACTTATTGTGCCGGTGAATGTCTGGCGATACTCAGACTTACTTTGGAAGCTGAAGATCCTGCGCATCTTTGTAATCGTGTGCAATGTGAACTTATTGTAGATTTTGTCCAAGTCGGTCTTTTCGATAATGGTACAACCAGCGTTCCTGGCACTCATACCGGCTACAGTATATTTGCTCAGGGTATAGGCAAAATACAAGGCTGCACCGAACTTGCTTACGATAACTTTATTACAGCTTTACCGCCGATAGATTCTCAAAACTCGTGCTTCCTGCCAGCTCATTCTTCAATTAATGTAGATTCAAGATCATTGCTCGAGACAATCCCCTTAGTCGGCCCTCCGTTTAATCTTAACTATACAAGCGAACGATTTAGAACTGGTTTTAAATATCAACCAAAAACACTTGGTCTTGGTGGATGGGAGCCCTCTATTGTTCATCACTACGATAAGGTAAACAAAGTTGTTTATTTTGGAGATGGCGGCGCTTACCCAGTAGAAGCTGTTCAAACCAATGACGGGTACTACGCAACAAATCCATCGGGCAGCGAAGTTTATTATTTTAATACCGATGGCGTTCACCAACAGACAAAAAATTCTCTTACTGGTTTTATCGAATGGCAGTTTAACTATAGCCCTACAGGTCAGATCCTATCTATTAGTGACAGATTTAACAACACCACTTCGTTTGTCTATTCGAGTTCAGGTATTTCTATCACATCTCCATTTGGACAAGTTTCAACTTTAATCTTAGATGCAAGCGGGTTTTTGAAATCCGTTAGAAATCCAAATAACGAAGTTTATGAACTTACAAATAACGCCTCAGGCTTTCTAATTAATTTTCAAAAGCCCGGAGGTCAAAAATCGACCGTCACGTATGACTCTGGAGGTTTTGTTCTAAAAGATCTCGGTACAGGTGGCGATTTTATCTCTTTACTACAAAATTTCAACAGCTCTACCGGCGAACAAACGATTACGTCTTCTACGGCTCTTGATCGCAAAACTAGCTATGTGACCACTGCAGACTCTAACGGCTCAACTCACTCTATTACACATCCGTTTGGACAATACTCAACATCAAATACACCAACTGAAGGCGCTGGTAACTCTTCAAATTCTCTTGGTCATCAGGGATCATACGTTTTGACTTCAGACCCTCGTTTTGGATCCCTTGCGCCGTACAAACAGATTTCAAATTTTTCAATTGCGAATTCTAATATCAATCTATCTGTGGTTACAAATAAATCGGCGCAGCTTTCGAACGTTAATGATCCACTCAGTCTTACGAGCCTTTTAACGACCGTAACGGTACAAAATGATGCGTCTCGAACATTTTCTTCAAGTTACACGGCTGCAAATAAACTAGTAACAAACACTTCGGCTGTGAACCGAGTTACGTATCAACAATTAAATGATCTCGGACTTCTTTCAAGTGTTCAAGTTGGACCACTCGTTCCGGTTTTATTTTCTTATGATGACAGAGGACGACTTATACAAGTCAACCAAAGCGGCCGTACATTTTCGTTTACATATGACAGTCGCGGCAATGTTGCGAGCAGTATAGATTCTCTTGGTCGAACGACTCATTTTAGTTATGACAACGCCAATCGCATTACTGAGAGGGTTTTACCGTCTGGCGAAATTATTGCGACAACCTATGACGCCAACGGAAATCTCACAAGTTTAACTCCGCCAAATAAACCGCGACACGATTTTACTTATAATTTAATGGAACTCGTCGCAAGTTACCTGCCGCCGTCTTTAAGCTCTCAAGTTTCGTCACAAACAACGTATGAGTACAACTTGGATCAACAACTCACTCAAGTCCATCGACCTGATGGATCGCAAATTGCTTTTAATTACGACGCAAATCATGGACTTTTAAATTCCATCAATAGCCCCAACGGAAATTTTGTAATCTCTTATGTACCAAACACAAACTTAATTGCGTCTGTCACCTCACCCGACAATGAAGTGACGAGCTATCAGTATTTTGGAGACATTTTAAAATCTGTTACAACAAATGGTCTCGTCTCATCGCAAGTGGCTTATGCTTACTATCCAGATGCTTCTTTAGCTTCGATAACGATCGGCTCTTCAAGCACAACACTGTCTTACGATAAAGATGGTCTTCTCATCAAAGCCGGAGAGCTCGCGTTGACGCGCAATAACTTTGGCGCTGTCAGCACATCAACTTTAGGCAAAGTCGCAGGGTCGATGACCTATAACCAATTTGGCGAAATGGCTTCACAAAGCTTTAGCGATG
>JAKFYE010000018.1 GCA_021731045.1 Bdellovibrionales bacterium
CTCTTTATCAGGAACAGCTGCCCAATCTTCGTAGCCTTTTTTGCAAATATCTAAAAGGATCGTATGATGTGGTTTGCTATTTTTAATGTTGGTGATTTTAAGATTTTTTGTAAGCTGTTTATCAACGTAGATTGTGCCATTTTTTTTAAGTGATCGACTGTTGATAGTAAATGCCTCGCCAAGCCTCATTCCTGTGCCGAATAAAGTTAGATAAAGGGCTTTTAATTCTGGCGCTTCAACTCGATCTAGAATCTTTTGTAATTCTGCAAAAGTGACAAATTTAACCGCTTGGTGTGGTCTTCTCTTTCTATGTAGGATAAACGGACGACCAAGAAACTTTAAAAGGCCATTTATTCTACCAGTATATCTTTTGTGTTGAATCTCGTTAAATTTTTCGTCTACTTTTTTTTGTAGGGCAACTTTAGAGGCTGAAGCCAAGGGCAATGGATCAATGGCTTTTAATGCGACTAAAAATTCTCGTTCTGCGGTCTCAGGAGATACTATATCTCGCCCGATGTATTGTTGCTCCCAAAGTTTTTCAAAGACCTTTTTATTTGCTTTTAAGATTTCGTTACGGATATTGGCTCTTTGCCTTGATAAGCCAGCTTCTGATTTTAAATCGTCGACTAATTTTTTAACTTGAATGAGTGCTTGTTCTGGGGTGAGAAGTTCGGAGAGAAAATTTTTATTGATTGAGTCTAGGCGTTCGTCCTCAACTTGGGGTTGAAGTGGCTTTTGATTTTTTCGATAAATCTTCTTGTGGATCGCAAAGGTTCTGCGACCGTGTGTTGGTTTCTTGACTGAAAATCCTAAGCTCATGGGCCATCTCCGAGGTGCTTACGTGTCTACCATTGACCCGTAGAATCACTTCGGCAAACTGCCGCGCTTCCTTAAATGCGTCAAGACTAACGACTGTATCCATAACGTAATGAGGGCAAAAAATTTGGTCCCCGGGACTGGACTTGAACCAGCACGCCCTTTCGAGCGCTACCACCTCAAGGTAGTGCGTCTGCCAATTTCGCCACCCGGGGATTTATTTTTTTAATTTTATTGGTAGAGAATCTACCATTCGCATGGTTTAAAAATCTACCAAAAACTTGTAACCCTTTAATTTCCTTTCATAAATAAAAAATACTAACAAGTCCCTCAAACGTACGTGTCTACCAATTCCACCATCCGCGCATTTAACAAATCTGAACTATAAGGGGATATAATTTAAATCATTATCCGATTTAAGAGTCAAATTCTCAGGTTTACTAACCCCCCACATAAATTGCGGAGTCTTTAATATGTGACGACGTCTTAGAATGAGACGCCGGCTGGAAAGGGGTCGAATGTGGCGCTCAAGGAATTAGAGCTACTGACAGAAGAGCTAAAACGACTAACGCAGAGACTTCGGGGGGAAGTCGACCGCGTGTCCCGAATGGCTTTGATGGACGACATTCAAAGGCTATTGGCGAAGATCCATAAAGGAGTTCAAGGATGAGCTCCGAAGCAATGCTGCCCGTATTTGCGGGTCTCTATGGGTTGACGGTGATTGCGTCTCTTTATTGGTCTGGTGGATTAAGTTTTAGAAAGCGCGGAGGCGGATAGGCCGTCTCTTTGCGGGTTCCTCCAGGTAGCCGGGCTCGCAAGAGCTCGGTGTTTTTTTATCCTGTAAAGGCGCGGATTAGAAAAAAGCCGACTGCGCAAATCGCGAGAACGACTGAAGCATTATTTTGTGTCATAAAATGGGACTCCTTCTTTACCCATCGGCACGAAACCCCTAAAGCTTGAGTAAAATCTTGAATGATTTCGAAGGTCTACAAGAATATGTTTACTCTTTAGACAATCGAAAAGCTTCGTCTCAGATATGTCATGGTATTGAAATCAGTCACCTATTTGTGGAATCACTTATTCTTGGAGCAGAGATTGTCAGTTCTTATGGATCAAAAACGTCTCATTTTTCGACACTTTTAAACCTTATTTGAGTGTTTTCAATAACTTAACCACCGACCAATAAGTCGGCACAGCGTTGGCAATCTACGTAGGTTAGAGGAGAGGAATCTCTTCTTTAATCGAAGGAATAGGCCATGAAAAACGCATATGTCTTACTTCTAACACTCTCTTTAATGACAGTGGCTTGTAGTGAGAAAAAATCAGGTGGTGGAGACGGTGGTGGAACACCAACAGCAGTCGTTCCTCCTCCAGTCGCGGGAAGTGTAACTCCTCCGGCGCCATTTACTTCAGGCGCAACGGCGACTTTAAACATTAATATGAGTGCGTACGAAGCTTATACCGGCCGAGTCGCAAACAATCCTTCAGATTTTAAAGTGAACATTGATCTTCATAGCGTCGGAACACCTTCTGCCGCATGGGGTGCCGGAACAGGAACAGCTTATGCCGGAACTATTAAAGTGACGTACCAAGAGCTGAGCTCTTCAGGACAGCCGCTCTATTATCAAGGCAGTTTTACTTCGGGTTCAACTTTGAGTGAGGCTCGTTACAACCAATACACGAACAGTGGTAACTACTTTAAAGCGATGTTTGAAGACAGCATGGGCGGCGTGATCTTAGTCGTCGATTCTGTAGATGAGTTTGATCACTGGAGCGGCCGAGTTTTCTTTAAGAATTTTCAGTGTGGTCGTACCGCTTGGGATCCTCCTTGTAACTCAAAACCTCCGCGACGTTGTTGGTTAGTCTCGGCTGGCCCTTATGATTGCACGGCATTTAAAACCGGCGGAACAAAAAAAGATCCCGCAGATAACAAGTACATAATTTGGAATGTGAACACGAGTTCACGTACTTATCCTGAAGATTACATTGAACTGGGAACATTTGGCGGAGTTGATTCGTCGAAAGCTTTAAATAATTAGAATATTGAAATTGAAAGTAAGGAGAATTTTATGAAAACGAAGACACTAAAAATACAAAGAGCCCTAGCTCTTTCGACGCTTGTCTTCTCGGCCCTTTTTATCACGCTCAACATGAACGCGTGTGGCGACAAAGATAAAAAAGGCGGTGGCGCAGCCGCTCCTCCAGGAACAGCGGTAAATCCAAATTGTCCTACGTGCGTACCACAAGGCGCTTCAAACCTTGGTGCGGCTCTTGGACAAAACTCTCGAATCTCCGTGGGTTTGAGTTTTTCAAGCGGAACAACAGTTCCTCAGGGTGGAAATTACTCAGGAACCGTAACAGCAACAGGTTTTCTCCATATTAAAACACCTTTTGCATGTAACTTTAATGTGGGCTTACCTTCAGGAATTTTTGGAGCCTCTACCGTTCAACCTGGAACTTGGATGGGCGCTTGGGGTTCGAGCATGGTTCAAGGTTTAGTAATGCAAGCCAACGGAATTCAGTTTGTGATTGGCCCAGGCGGATCTTACACAGATGGAATCATCAACGGTGTGTCTCCGTATCGCTCAGGACCAAACGGTGAGCAATACCCAAGTTACTTAGCAGGTGATGTGTATATTCAATCTGTTAACGGGCAGCCATGTAACGTGTATCCAATTATTGAGTCGATCAATTAAGAGAGTCGTTTTAAGTTAGTTTTTCGAGGGGGATGTCGTGAAGTCGGTAAAGTGGTTCTTAGCATTAAGTATCGTGATCGTTTCGATGCATCAAGCGTGCGGCCACCGTATTCGCGAAGCCTCTTCGGGTAAATCTGCAGCTGAAGTCAGCGAACTTTTTAGAGGCTTACAGAGTTCATCCTCTGGCACGAGCACGTCGCTTCAACAGGCAACCAAAATGCTCGAAGATTACCCTGAAACTGTTGTGTATTTTTCAGAAGCTCCCGGAGAAATGGGCCCGTTACACGCGGTTCTTCCTTTAGATTTTTCTTTCGTCAGCGATCGTATCACGTCGGCAAATCTTGAAAGTGCGCGTGCGTACTTTTTGGATCTTTTGACAGAAGAAGGTCACAAAAACTATTTGATCATTGAATATAAAATCGTAGGGGACGCTTCAAGTGGATATGCCGTTTATTCTAACGAAGGTATGGATTACGGATCTATTGTAGACGGAGAGTTCACTTCGGTTCTAAAAAATGAGACCGGCGAAATGATCGTCGTGAGATCTTACGACATCGACGACAATGAAGATTTAACGCAGACAATTCAGCTTGAGTTCTCAGGTATAAATGCGTCGGGTCAAGAAGAAGGCAACCTAGGACAAATCAGTTCTATGGAAGGCTTTTCCATCTACTTTTAAAATATCCCAATTTAGACTTTCTAAAATCAATTTAGGCGCACTGCTCCCATATCAACAGTCTCAAAGATTTTTCATAACGCCTTGTTATCCTTATATTTTCTGTTGCAACTTCTATCAAAAAGGAATCTCATTATCCCACACTGGAAGGTTACAGCATGGGATTACCGCTTTGGGTTGAATTTTTTGATGACCTTGAAAACGTTCGAGGCCGTTCTCGTAATACGGTTTTGGCTTATCGTCGTGATCTTGAACTCTACAATGATTTTCAAGCCACACAACAAACCGTGACGGCATTTTATGGTTACATGAAAGCGCACGGATTAAGTGATCGTTCCCAAGCCCGCGTGATTAGCAGCCTTCGTTCTTATTTTAAATTTTGTGAAGAGAACAAAGTGTCAGCTCCAGAACTTCGAGAGCTCCGTCCCCCTCGCGTAAAAGCAAAACTTCCTAAAGTTCTCACCGAAGACGAATTTAAAAAACTTTTTGCTTCGTGTGAACTGCAAGACTCCAATCGCACACTTCGTAATCGCATTACGCTGCTGTTGTTGTTTGGTCTCGGCTGTCGCGTGAGTGAGTTGATTGCGTTGAACCTTGAAGATTTAAGCGAGACGCAATCGTGCTTAACGGTCACAGGTAAAGGACAAAAACAGCGTTTAGTTCCTTTAAGCGCAGGTTTGTTATCAGATCTTAAAAACTACATTCGAGATGTGCGCCCAGATCTTGTGAAAGATTCCACGCACTCTATTATTATTAACGATCGCGGTCATCGCCCTAGTCGTGTGGATATCTGGAGATGGCTCTCGGCTTGGAGTGCAAAAGCCGGATTTGCCGAACCGGTGAGCCCGCATCAATTCCGTCACGGGTGTGCAACAGCACTGCTTGAGTCTGGCGCCGATTTGCGCTCGATTCAAATGTTGTTAGGTCACTCAAGTTTGCAAACAACGCAAATCTACACGGCCGTTTCAATAAACAAAAAATCCAAAACCATCGAAGAGCATCACCCCCTCTCAAAACTCAAAGACCTCTAAAAGGTACGGACATCCTTTTGCGACTGCGCGCATTATGCGCGTGCGTTTATACATTTAGTTTTTTCGAATTTTTTATGCATGCAGGATCGTGGGGTTCAATGCTGAATAAATTTTCCGATAAAAAAACCGTCAAACGGATTTTCAATTTTAATTTCTAAAACAATTTGAGTTCCAGTCGGCGGCACGATTGCAGATTTGCGCTGACATGATTGTACATTCTTTTATTCGAGATGGATTTGGATTACAAAAAATTGAAATTGAACTTTCAATAGTTCCTGGTTTACCACAAATGAAATTTTTAGGAATGCCGGATGGTTTAATTAAAGAGAGCGAAGCGCGAATTAAAACTGCGATTCGCAATCAAGGCTTTGAAATTCCAGCTTCAAAACAAGTGCTCATTCAACTTCGACCCAATGATATTAAAAAACACAGTCGCGGATTAGATCTTGCCGTAGCGGCTGCATTTTTGTGGGAGACCGAACAACTTCCAAAGCCAGAACGTCCCAAGCCGGCTCTGTATGGTGAATTGAATTTTAATGGTGAAGTCATCGCGCCTCTTGATTTCTGTGATGTTGAAACTTTAAAATCTCAAGAGACGATCATCACCGGAAAGTCCGAAACCGATCTTGGCTTTGACTATTTAAGTGTTAACGAACTTCGAACTCTAAGTGTACCGACAATCCACACAAAACAAGATGTCACTTTGCAAATTGTTGAGCCTTCTGTTGAAAATCTTTTTTTATCTAAAGCCCAGGCACGACTCGCCATGATTATTGCCGCTGGAGAGCACAGCGCTTTATTTGCTGGTCCTCCGGGTACAGGCAAATCCACAATGGCCGAATATATTTCAAAAATTCTTTGTCCTAATTATGAAGACTTAAAAATGAGCGCACAAATTGCGAGGTATTTTGGAGAAAAACTGGAATGGATTCCCACTCGTCGTCCTCATCATAAATCCACATTGTTATCAATGATCGGAGCCGGCCGACCGCCTGAGCCCGGTGAGGTGACGAGAGCCCATGGAGGGGTTCTTATTATGGATGAATTTCTAGAGTTTGATTCCAAGCTTCAAGAGGCTCTCCGTGAGCCTATAGAAACGGGAAAAATTATGATATCTCGTGCCGGTGCGGCCAGAGAATTTCCGGCAAAATTTCTTTTACTTGCCACGACCAATTTATGTAAGTGTGGGCAATTAATACCTTCAACTAAAAATCAGTGTCAGTGTCGAACTGTTCGTAAGCGGCAGTATGTCGAAAGGCTTTCAGGTCCCATACTCGATCGCTTTCAAATTATTTCGTTTAGCCATGAATATTCTCAAGAGCACGACGTCTCTCTTACAGATATTCGTCATCGCGTAAAAAGAGCACGTGAATTTGCGCAAGAAAATAGAAAGCAGCACGCACCTAACAGTCGGATTTCAAGTTTAAGCGTAGAAAAAGACATTAGCCCCAGTCTACAAAAAGTATTTAAACTCAAAATGTCTTCGCAGCGGAGGTTAAAATCTGTGCTCCAAGTGGCCCGTACGATTGCCGATTTAAGCGAAAGCCGCGAGATTCGGGCCGGCCATCTTAATGAGGCTCTCGCGTTGTCATTGCGCTCGGCCACTCGTATCCAAGTTGATTTACAGCGCTATATTTAATCTTGCTTAAAATCTGAGCCTCATACGGCTCAGGCCGCATCGCAGATCGACTTGACACCTAGTTTCCAATTCGTCAAAACTGTGATTCATCATTAGGGTGACGTAGCCAAGTGGTTAGGCTCCGCTCTGCAAAAGCGGCTACGCCGGTTCAATTCCGGCCGTCACCTCCAACTTACTTGCGCAGTTTCGCGCTGAAAACTAAGTACTAGAAAACATTAAACAATCGCCTTATGTGCTGAGAAGGTTTTAGCTTTTGAGCATTTCTTAAAATTTCGCTGCATTTCTGTCGTTGGCCTGAATTTGGCCACAATCTGGCCTGAATGCGAAGTTGTAGTTTCGTGTTCCGTTTTAGCGAGAACAAGAACTCGCGACACAGTGTCCATCCATATCTTCCCTTTAGAAAGACTTTTGCCCTTACAAGAGCATTTTAATCTGTCTTAAGGGAATTGTTTTTAGAGCGTCTCTTCTTAACCCGAAAAAGAGGCGGCAATGGAATTAAAAAGAATGCTGAAGCAGTTGATTTATCAGAACGACATAAGTATCGCGCATTTGGCGCGAGCTACTCGTATTCCTCGACAGACGATAGATAACTGGATGACGGGGCAAGAGCCACGAAGTCTTAAACAAGTAAAAAAGGTAGCGGATTATTTTAAGGTCCCAATGGATTACTTGTGTTTTGGTGAGACGCCAAAAGATAAATCAATTCGCGAGTACGAAGATCAAATTAATGCAGGTGTTTTTGAAGTGGTTTTAAGACGAGTTAAACGTTAAGGGGACAACATGAAATTATTTATACTACTATTCATTTTACTTAGCTCTGTGCGGACTTTAGCTACTCCCGCTGAGTGCAAGCTTTCGTTCTATAATTTTAATAAAGCCCATGAATCTAGGGTGCAGGCAGTGGGAGTTGATGAAGGTGGAAGCATAACTCTAGGCTTCAGACATGATGTAAATGCAAACCTTCAAGAACAAGCTGATATGGCGAGTTTAATTAGAGCGTGTGTATCGTCAGGTATGATGTCGCGCGCACTTTATAAGTTCAAAAAAGACGATAAAGTCCCACACACGATTTGCACAAACTTAAATGCTATAACCCTTGGTATGGTTTGTTTGCCGTATAAATGCGAAGGGCCAAAGGGCAAAAGTTGCGCGCCGCCGCGTTTGATAAAGGGCGATGCCGATGGCAACCCTATCGAAGTGAAATAAAGCATTAAAATGACCTAGTATTAGCTGCAAATTCTTCACGGACCGTTAAAACAGCGTGAACTTCAGAGCTAGAACCGTGGTTTCGGTCTCTTATGTACGGGCCAATAATAATCCAAATGACATGCTTCAATTCGACATGCTAACTAAACCCAAATTTCAAATTGGAGAGAGTTATGATCATACGATCTGTGGTATTGGCTTGTTTTATAGGTCTGATTGTCGGTTGCAGCTCATCTTCCGTAAAACCCGAGCCTCAAACCGTGTCTCTGAATAACGACACACTAATTAAGTTGGGTATTACCGCCGCGTCTCCAGCGCCCCAATATCCGTTTGAAGAGTTTTATAAGACATCTCAAATTTCGGGTTTCGAATTTAAGTCAGATAAGTCTGGCGTTTATTTCCTGAAGAAAGATGCAAAGGTTGAGAATGTTTTTGAATACAACTTTGCGAACCGTAAGATAAAGCAGATCACTTTCTTCCCAGAAACAGTATCCTCATTCCTCGTTGATCCAAAAGGAAAGTACTTAATCATCCAAAAAGATATTGGTGGAAGCGAACTATACGATCTTTACAGATTTGATTTAAAAACAAAAAAAGTTAAGCGACTTACTGATGGGAAAAACGAAGAGAGAAATTTTGCTTGCGATCTTACCAAAGATGGTCGCAAACTTTACTTTGCTCAAAGCCGCGAGAAACGCAATTACTCTGACATTATGTCTTACGACTTGGTCTCAGACAAAATTGAAACCGTTCTTAAGGCAAATAAAGAACAACTTTATTGTAGTACTTTAAACAAGAAGAATAACTTACTAGGATTTACGAAATTTATAGACAACAACGAAGTCCATTTAGGATTGCTCGATCTCGACACTGGAAAATACAAATATATTTTAAACGAAAAAGGGATCAAGTCATCTGACGGGGTGTTTGCAGATAACACTGACAACATTTATTTTTTGAGCACCAAAGGTTCGGACCTCTTCAGACTTTGGGTTTATAATACAAAAAGTGAACTGGTAGAGCTCGCCAAAACAGATATTTCAAATAGCATTGAAGGTGTAGGAATTTATGGTAGCGGAAGTGTATCAGTTGTTCGTTATCGAGGTGAGTTAGCGCCTAAAGTGAAGGTCTATTCAGGAGTACTCGAAGCTGAGTTGAAACTTCCCATTGCGCCGGAGAACATTAAGAATGCGATGTTTGATAAGGAAGATCCAAAACTAGGTATTATCATCGCTCAAAATGGTGCAGCACCAAAGCAATACTATGTCTTAAATCACGACAAACTCGATTTGCTTTATAATTCTAATCAATCCTCCATTAAAGATGAGCACTTTTCAAAATCATCCTCGCTTTTTGTGAACAGCTTCGATGGTCTTAAAGTGCCAGCTCACTATTTTATTCCAAACGGTACTTCTAGTACGAATAAGAAGCCAGTCGTCTTCTGGATTCATGGCGGTCCTGAAGACAATGTCGATCCTGAGTTTTCTTCAGTGATTCAGTATATTTTAAATCAGGGTTTTATTGTTGTTGCCCCTAACGTGCGAGGAAGCACAGGGTTTGGTAAAGCTTATCAGTTTAAGGATAACGGCGATTGGGGTGGCGGACATATCAAAGACATAGTTGCGGTGGCGGAGTTCACGCGTGGTCTTGATTTTGTTGATAGTCAGAATATATTTGTACTTGGTGGCAGTTTTGGTGGATTTAGTGTGATGTCACTTATTACTCAGTATCCTAAAGTATTTAAAGCCGCAGTGGATATTTTCGGCCCCGTCGAGTTCGCATCATTTGTTAACAGCTGGCCACCGCAAGTTCAGCCGTATTGGATCACTGAATTAGGTTTTGATCCTCGTCTTGATAAAGCTAAAAACGAAAAAGTGTCGCCGTTATATCATGTGCAAAATATTTCAATTCCTCTTCAGGTTCACCAAGGCGCGAACGATATTCGGGTACCAAAAGCACAGTCTGACTTGCTAGTTTCTGAAATCAAAAAAGCCGGAAAAGATGTTGATTACTTCGTATATGATAGCGAAGGCCACGGGTTTACAAAGTTTGAAAACTCAAAATTATGCTTTACTCGCATTACTGATTTTTTCCGAAAACAATCTAATAAGCAATAGACTTACTGGGTATACACAGAAAGTTTTTAGAGTAACCACGCCCGTTAATTGTACGTTTTTAACGGATGCGCGGCGCTTAATTAACCATGCAGCCTAAACATTAGTCTGCCGTTTCTATATACTATCTAGATGTCTGCCACATATTTACTAGCTAAAATTAACGCCTTTTGGAAATATGGCTTTTCTGCTGGAAAGCAATTTGCGAATCCTCACTTTCAATCCGAACAGCTAAATAATTATCTTCTGCATATACCTGCGTTACTCAAAAAAGAGGGCCATAGACCCGATTTGCTTCGCGAGCATTATGAAAGTATTTTTTCACCTATGGTTGGACTGGGGTTTACTTGTGCTAATCATAATTATGGTATTAGAGTTTTAGGTCTTAGTGGTGCATCTTTAGAGGGTCTAATGCTATTGAGACCTCAGATTGAGGCTCTTCTTATCTTTTTTTACTTTATTGAATGCAAATCTGATCTAAAAGCTATCGAAGCAAGAGTCGAGAAGTTCAACGACTGGATTCAAGTTAAGATGAGACAAAATCACAAGAAGTCCAAAAGTTTTGATTGGACAAAGTTTATTTACAAGAACCGTTCATTTGAAAAGACAGTAAGACAGAACTACGACAGCGTTAAAGCAAAATATAAAAATGACGAGGCTGCGTTTTTAGAGTTATGTGAATTTACAGGTTTTCTTACCTCTAAAGAGAAATTACGCTTAGCTAAAGATTTTGATATATTAGGTCTTTATAACCATATAGTCGCTGAAGCCTCGGCGAGTATTCACGTGGCAGATTTATACGACAGAATGATTCGTGTTGGAGATGTGTTCTTTCAGTTTAGATTGAAGGATGAATCAAACGGATTCTGGCCTATGAGTTTAAGTAATCTCTTATTATTTCAATATTTTTTTACGCTGTCAGAGTTTATGGGGGCAAAGGATACAATTAGTAAAGACCTTCTAAAAATATTCGCCGCGCAAAAAAAGAAAGGACCTGCGGCGAAAGGAGTGTGATGTTGAATTTTGTAGGTTAAATCCCATATTATGTTCTGAGCAGCCGCCTTCAAATATACTTATGATTAAAACTCATCAGACATTTTGGTTAAAACGTCTCTAACTTTAGGCGCTGTTTGGTAGAAGCTACTTTCGGAGACAAGATAAGGAAGAAGATTGGCTACAAAGTGTTTCGCGGCGAAAAGTTCGATCACAAAAGTCAATATTACAAAAAATATCATAAAAAATATGTCGTATATATGCAGTGTATGAACTGAAAAGAGAGCAAGTATTAGTGTCATCTCTGCACCCAAGTGAAGGCGGACAAGTTTCTTTTTACCGACTTTTATTTTCTCAACAATTTCCTTTTTCAAATGCTGATTTACTTCTTGCGAGGTTGACGGAATTGTTGCTGCTTTGACAGCCCACTCATCAATTACATTTTGCCATTTAAAGAAACTTTTTGTCCAGTTTGCGAAAATTCCTCGAAACCATGTTGCACATTTTATTCCAACTACAATGACTAAGGAACATAGAATGACATTCCAAAAAGTTGCGCTTTTAAATACAAGTTTTGTGACATCAAATACTTTGCTATTCATTAATGAGATCCAAATGCCATTCTCTAAACTAGGAGTTTGGAGTGCGTACATTGAAACAAAAAATACGAAGGCGCGCGTAAGCGGAAGTGCTTTCGCTAGATCAGATACATATTGTTTTTTTAGATCATCTATTAATGATTCCATTTTTTTATTCTATCAGTCTAATAAAATAAATGTCACCTGCTTTAGGGTCGAATGAGCCATATTCAACTAGAGGGCAGCCGATAAAAGTTATTTTACGATCTTCTCCCAAGTAGTTTCTAACAAGAATGAAATCCTGCTCACTGGGGAAATTTATCGTGGCTTGTTTACCACCCTCTATAAGGATAATTCCCTTTTGCGACTTTGAGTTTAATTCCGTTACTTTTCCTGAGTATAGAACTGGTTCGGCAAGTGTCTTCGCCGCAACAACTTTATGAAATGCTTTGCTGGTTTCTAAATCAAATTTGAATTTTACTTGTGTCTGGCTTGTAATACTAATTTCAATAGAATTAGTAGAATCACCTGCTCTTCTAACTATTGAAGCTATTTGATCAAATTCTTTTGCAATCGACCTGTCGCCATAGCTTCTCTTAAAATCCATTTTTCCTTTAATTAAATCTTGATAGCTAATAGGTGTAACCATTTCATTTACTACTTCCAATTTTTTCCTTTCGGCGACCTCGCTAAGTTTTTGAATGTTGTTTGAACCCTCTCGTTGGGCTTCTTTCATCGCTTGCGAAAGAGTGTCTGCAATTCTTTTTAATACTCGTTGTGCCAGCTCGGGGTTACTGGCTGCTAAAAGGTCCAATATGAATCCGCCATTTTGGGGTACCGGAACTAGAAATTCAATTTCAGCTAAATCGTCAATTTTTACTTTTGCATGCTTGTGAACCCCTCCCTTTTCAATATCCAAATACGCTCGCCCGATTGCGCATTGGGTGTGATATAAACTTTTGGCCAAATAGCGTAATGGAATCCGGTGTTCGCGTGCAAGACTGCCTTCAAAGTGCAACTGTAAGTTCGGTCTATTCAAAGTTGGTGGCATGGTTTCCTCATAAGCAAAATCTATAAATAATATCTATTTATAGAATCGGATACTTTGAGGCTTGTGTGCACAGACTATAGGTCCAGGACTTTCGTGTTCGGTAATTGTCGAAGTGCGGGAGTTGAAAAAAAATAAACTTCTAGCCTGTTTGTGCGGGCTTGGCCACTCGTTCCATTTTTTTGTGTGGGAGGACCCTTGTCGTACGGGTCGTATGGTCGTATATACGGATTATGGACAATCTAGTTAAAGATCTTGCTAAATATATCAAGCTTAAGGAGTTCTTAACTCTAAATGAGTTGGAAGACCATCAGCTTTTAACTGCCATCGTAAATAATGATTTGCAACTGTATGCCCATGTTGATGAAGGTGCTCTGATTGAAATTGACGAGTATAGAAACAAGAAGCGAATAGGCACAGTGATCGACGAGTTTTTGGAAGTGTATCCAGAGGCTTTTTATGGTGCGTTCGTCAACGGAGTTGATCTAACTTCAAACTTTTTAAAGACAGAGCGCCCAATAGAAGACTGGCTACCAGATTTTGATTGGTCCGGGTTGTACTACGATACAACTCCGTCTGTTATTAAGATTGAGAATCTATATCTGAAACGTGTTCGTTCTGCGCAATATTCTCCATCGGGTACGACGGGACGACATAACGACATAGTTGTAATACAAAAAAATTGGAGCCAAATTAGAATTGGGGATGATTGTGTCAGATTAAGTCGAAGTCAGCATTTTTTATTGGAAGCACTATACTGTGCTCAAACTTCTTTAGAAATTGATCAACTTGTAAGAATCGGTGAGGAGCAAAAGTATTCGCTTATAATTAGAAGCAGAGATAAAGCATTACGAAGATTAGTCGTGCAAGGTGATGGAAAACTGTTTCCAAAACGACATTTCAAAGCATCGCAACTTTTAAAAAACGCAGTGTTTGCCGTAACAGTCGAGTAAAGCCGGTACCAAATGGTTCCAAATGGTCCTATGATTTGAATTAGAGAATCATGTACAAGCCTCCTAAATAGGAGGCATTGTGAACGAAGTTTTAAAGTACGCACTATACACAGCAAAGAACGGTATTAAAGTTTTTCCTCTGGCAAGCATAGACAGTAAAAGGAATTGCACTTGTTTTAAAGGCAAAAACTGCCAACAAATCGCAAAACATCCAATCTTGGCGGGAAGTTGGAAAAAATATGCAACTACAGATGAACAAACAATAAAATCTTGGTTTGAAAATGGGAAGTATAACTTCGCGCTGGTTGTGCCAGACAACTATGTCGTCGTAGATGTGGACCCCAAAAATGGAGGAGATCTTGCACTTGCAAACTTTGAAAAAGAGTTTGGCAAGTTAACACATACAGTTGAAGTGAAAACCGGAAGTGGCGGAAGGCATTTGTTTTATTTGAAGCCAAAGCAACTGGCGGGAGTTCACGTTAAGAATCGAGAAATTATAAGGGGTGTAGATATAAAGGCAGCAGGTGGGTATCTAGTAGGCGTTGGAAGCAATCACAAGTCAGGAAACAAATATATACAGGCCGGTGTGATGGGTTTTGATTTAACTAAGGTGCAGGAGTTGCAGCACGAAGATCTCATTAAGTTATTAAATCCACAAAAGAAGGCGAGTAAAGAAAATCACCAAAGCTCAGTGAAACCGATAATTGATGTTGGCTTTACCGATGGCAAAGTGGCTGAGGGATCGCGAAATCATTTTCTTTTTGCACTGGCTTGTTCACTTAGGGGCCGAGGTTTTTTCGAAGATCAAATACTTGGAGCCTTAAGGGTTATTAATAGTCTTCACTGTACTCCGAGTCTATCAGAGGATGAAGTTATACTATGTTCTAAAAGTGCTGCACGTTACGCGGTCGGTGCAGCATCTCCGGAAAAGCCCAAATATTCAATGAATGACGCTTGTTTCGACGGAGCACTAGGAGAGGTTGTTAGAATTATATCTGAACATACAGAATCATCAGCAATAGGTGTGCTTTGCACATTGCTCACGATTTGTGGAAATGCAATGGGAAGAAAAGTAAAATTAGACGTTGGAAATATGAATCACGCGTCAAACCTTTTTTTAATTCTAGTTGGAAGCACGTCTAAAGGGCGAAAAGGCACTTCATATAATGTTGCCCGGGAAGTGAGCCAACAGTTCATAGATTCAAGTTGGTTTTCAAGAGTCGAAACGGGGTTAGCAAGTGGCGAAGGGTTGATTCAGGCGGTTAGAGATAAAAAAACCATTCTTAACGAAAAAGGGCAAGACGTAACAATAGATGAAGGAACTAAAGATAAACGACTACTAATATATGAGCCTGAAGTGTCTAAAGTATTAAGAGTAGCTAAGCGAGAAGGAAATACCGTGAGCCAAATTTTGCGTCAAGCTTGGGATGGGGGACGAATTCAATCTTTATCGAAAGCTTCTCCACAGGTGGCAACCGGTCACCATATTTCTATGATAGGCCATATCACTAACCATGAACTTCTTACGGAAATTGAATTGAATGACATTTTCAATGGATTCGCTAATAGGTGTCTTTGGGTGTATGTAGAAAGAGAAAGACTGTTACCGCTCGGCGGTTCAATTATTGACTTTTTATGTGATTATAAAAAACTTGAAGGAATATTCTATGAGCCTTCGGAGCGGACTTCTCTAAAACTTTCCGAAAAAGCCAAGCCTGTATGGACGCAGATATATCAAAGTCATAATACGTCGTTTGATACCCAAGATGAAAAACTTAATGCGTTGGAGGCCAGAGGCACTGACCATATTCTTAGGCTTGCTTTAATCTATGCGTACGCTGACAGAGCCACAGAAATTTCTCCTCAGCACTTGCATTCTGCCCAGTCGATTTGGAATTATTGCAGGCTGTCTATCGCATATGTCTTTGGAACAAAGGCTCAGTATGCGAGCCGTGTTGAAGAGAAGATTCTTGAACTATTTAATAATCGCACTGAACTTACTAGGACACAGATACGAGATGGCCTAAACCGAAACTCAAGCTCTAAAGAGATCAACGAAATTCGACAGCGATTGCTTGAAAAGGATCTAATCCAAGTTGATTTTAAAGATGGGACCGAGGTTTGGACGAAGAAAATAGACAACTCGATCAATTCGCACTGAGTAAACCATGAAAACCAAATTCAAAGTGCATAATCAGATTGAACAACCTAATGACATGGAATACCAAAGAGTTGAGACGCTCTTTGATAAAAAAATATGGATGAATACGAGAGAAGCAGCGGAATACTTAAGTGTTTCGGTTAATAGCCTTCGATTGAAGGTGTGGAAGCGGCAAATACCTGCTTACAAATTTAACCGGCACCTTCGATTTAAGAAAATAGAGCTAGATCGGTATATGAGGCCACTAAGATAGGGGACCCTATGTCGATACAAGAATATTATCTAAACGATAAAAAGTATTTCAAAGTCATTGTAAATTTGCGCTCGAAAAAGGATCGAAATCTTAAAGTTCAAAAATACAGATCAAGTATTGATGACTTAAAAGAAGCCGAGAAAATTGAACGATCACTTTTTCGAGATGCTCACGAAATAATGGCGCGAAAAGAAAATCGTGAAAGAAGCTGGGGACCTTTGGTAGATGAATGGGAGCTTGCGCTGCGGAACGGAAGTGGCGCAATGCGCTCGCTCGTTAAAACTACTCAAGAGGACTACATCAATGTCCTCCGTCTCTACACGATAAGTTGGTGGAAGATGCCCGCTGATCAAATAACACCCGCAGATGTGCGCGATCTTCTAATAAAAGTTCACGAATTGGGTAAGTCACAAGGTCGTCAACAACGTCTCAAGACTGCCATAGATGGGATTTTTAAATGGGGCATAGAAACAAGACGAATAAAGTTTGTTCATGCAAGCCCAGCGCGCGGAGTAAGTTTGGTTGGTCGAGTTGATGAAAGACCACCAGAAATTCTCACGCTCAATGAAATCAAAAAACTACTTAGGTGCGCAAAGGAAATGAATCACCGCTTTTATTCAATATGGGCGATTGCGCTGCTAACAGGTTGTAGAACAGGTGAGCTTTATGCTCTTGAATGGAATGATGTGGATTTTGAAAACAGACGAGTGATGATTTCAAAGTCATACAACAAACGAATCCGTACCTATGGCCCAACCAAGGCAGGATACTGGCGCGAGGTGCCCATGAGTGGTGAGCTTGAGAGAATGTTGAAAGAGTTAAAGCTTAACAGTGCTGGAAGAAAATGGGTTTTACCTCGTCCTCACGAATGGACGAGTTACCAACAGGCAGCTGTTTTGCGTCAATTCTGTGGTGAAATTGGCATTCCATCTATTCGCTTCCACGCCTTACGCGCTTGCTTTGCGACTCAGTTGATAAAAGACGCCGTAGCACCTTCAGTTGTTATGAAAGTATGCGGTTGGAAGGATTTGAAGACCATGCAGAGGTATATCCGTATGGCAGGGATTGAAATTAATGGCGCCACCGACGCGCTAAAAATTCTCCCTGAAGATCAGGTTATGGGACGAGTTGCCCATCTTTTTGACGTCGGGAGTTAGTTGTAAATATTGACACTGAACAGACAGATTTATAGGCTGGCCACGGTTTCATGAAATATCCAGCCGCTCGCGGCCATTTGGCTACGGTGAAAATTTCTGTCTTGTCTCTAAAGGTCTAAACAACTTTTTAAGGACTTCTTAACGCGAGCAAAGAAATAAAGTCCATGAAAGGTTGCAAATATGCAAACCAATATCCCGTCGACAGAGAGCCTTAAAGAAAAGGCCAAAGTAGTTCGCAAGTTCCTAAAAGATAAATGCAATGCGGATGTTTCGCATAGTCACTGTCTTGAACTTATCGCGCAAGTGTATGGCATCAAGGATTGGAACACGGCTTCCGCTGTATCCAAACCAGTGGTGAACAAAAGCACTCTGCCGTTTAAGGTTGAGACTGTCGGTGACATGAGAAAGGCATTGGAGCCGTTCAAGGATTCGGATGTCATTGATGGCATGTATGAATTTAAGATCGCAGATTTCTTAGATAAGATCGAAAACGCTAGCGAGGACGGCATAATTTCCCAAGAGTTTCGTTTAACCTTGGAAGATTTGGATGAAGGGAAAGCCGAACCAAGAATAGCCAGTTTTAAATTGAATCTGGAGCACGAAGACGTTCGCTTTGAGTCCGAAGATGGAATTCACGGTGGAGACCTAAGTTTATTTTAGGCCAAGAAGGTGTTTGTCGAGGACTTAACTTGTTAATCTTGTTGAGTAATCGACGTCACCTCCAAATTTCTGCTAAGAAATAGCCGCTAATTGAACTAAGTAACGAAAATCATAAACAAATGGATTCAATGAGTTACCGAGTTCGGAACGCTTCAAACAAGACCACAAATAACCAAAGATAACAGTCTTGCTTTGGCATTTGCCTGGCATCGACCTGACATTTTTGGTGGTCTTTAACACGGGGTCTATCGGCCCAATTAATAAACGAAAAATTTAGTCTGATTTTTTTAATCCACGAGGAGGATTTATGTAGTCGTTCAATATTCGTCACTTTTACCTCCACGCTTGTCCTAACAAGCTATTATGAAAGGCAATCTTTTAACTCACGCGAGACAATCAAAGAGGAAGGAATTTCGTTGCACCTGACAGGTAATACTTCAAAATATAGAATTACAAAATGCGATATCTCGAAACGAAACTTTCTATGAACATCATTCACATTTAGGCTTTTTTCATTTTAACAACAAGATTGCAGATTCCGCTATTTGATGAGAGCTCTTTTTCGGTTTGTTCAAGAAACCACTTATAAAACAACGGTGACCGACGTAATATCCATTTTGAAAAATAAAGATTAAGATAGTACAGAATAAACCACATTTTACCAACAATACGTACACTTTCGACTTTGAAACCTGCCTGAGTTGCATAAGCGACTATGGAGCTCGCTGAGTAATGCCGATGACCTTTTAGCCACCAAGCGGGATCAGAGATATTGCTCAAAATTGAGTTGTGGGGTGTGGAGAGGTAAAAGAGGCCGCCGCTTTTTAATACACGATGGGCATTCTGAAAAAGTTTTAATTCCATGTTCGGATTTATATGTTCTAGAACCTCCCAACACACGACTACGTCAAACTCTTCATTCATAAATGTTAAATTAAGAGCGTCATTTTGAATAAATGATATTTTACTGTTTGTGTGGTTTCTTTTTGCTGTCTCTAAGTCTTCGGATTTAAATTCGATTGCGACAATACTTTTAGCGAATTGAGAGGCGTAATGCTCAAACCATCCAAAGCCACAACCAATATCGAGTAGGTTTTTATCTTTAAGCTCAGGCGGAGCGACTTGCTGACATAAGTATCCAGGAAATCCCCTCATGTCCAAATCTGAAAATTTATATTGTTCTAAACTCTTCATACATTTAGTTAACCAGATTTGAAATAGACGTCACGCTACTTTTCGTTCCGAAGCGCATCATCTGCTAAAACACTTCGGAATGAAAAGTAGCTTGAGACATATTCATTTCGTTTTGTCCCACGCATTGGATTTCTAATTCATAGATTTAAAAAATGGTCGAAGTGTGTATTCCAATTTAACAGTTAGGAATATATTACCGGCAAAATGTACGATTTATAGGTGTCCAAACATAACTTGGTATAAATGAGCGAATGATTTATTGTGCCCTAGAATAAAAAATAAAAAGGAGATTCCTTATGAAACAACGACTTTCTTCGTTACTGGTTTTAGCACTTTGTATGATGACTCTTTCTGCTTGCGTAGACAATAGTTCACCTGAGGCTGTGTTAAACTCTTCATTCAAAGCTTTGAGTAAAAATTCGACTAAAAAAAATGTTGAGTTGGCTCAAGAATATTTTTTAGGTGCAGCACTTGTACAGTTTGGGAGTGAGGCAGGAATGCTTTCTCTTCAAAACGCTGTGGTTCCCTACAAAAAATTACGGCTAGGCAATATCAATATCGAAAGTACCATTATACTTGAAGTTGGAGAGCGCGCTCTTCGTAGTTACAGTGTCGAAGTTCTTGGCGTTACATCTTTAAGTGAGAAATCAAGGGTGTTAACAGCTGGTGTTCAGTGCGATTACACATTTGAAAGAAGTCAATGTAGCTATGAGTTCGATGAAGGCTGCAGCAGTCGCCCTCAAGGTTGGTATGACTCAAATTGTGCGATTACGGATTTAAATTTTTAAATAATATGATTATCGAGGCGGATCAAAACCTCGATACAGCGTCTACAGAGTATATCCTCAAACTTTGTGGCAAGAAGACGCCATCTTCAAAGCTTTCTATGACTCAATGTTTGTATAATTGCAAAATTGTACGCGAAATGGAATGCCAGCTCACTGAAGACTAGAGTGACACCTTCTACTCTGATCTTAGAGCTTCGATAGGTGATAGCTTCTCGGCTCTGAGAGCGGGGATGAAACCGCTGGCGATTCCTACCGCGAGAATTGAGACGGTTGAGAGTAGCAAGGCTTGGTAGTTAATAATCCATTCAAATTGAAATTTGGGAATAAATTTTGAACCACCCCAAATAATAGTTTGATATCCGATAAATCCGAAAGCTAAGCCGAAAACGCCGGCAATTCCACAAAGTAAAATAGCCTCTAATAAAAACTGTTGTCGGATACTTGTGTTCGTTGCACCTAGAGCTTTTCGCAAACCGATTTCGCGATAACGTTCTGAAACTGAAACCAACATCATATTCGCAATGCCGATACCTCCAACAGCAAGTGAAATTAAGGCGATGCTGGCTAAAAACGTTGAAAAAATATTTAAAAATCGATTCATTTGACCGATCAAAATACTATTAGCGTTGGCTCTAAATCTACCCGAGGTTCCGTATTTTCTTTCGAAAAAAGATTGAATGGCTTTGCCTGTTTTCTCAATATCGTTGCCATCAGCAATTTTCATTAGGACGTCTCGAATTCGCACAACCCACCAATTGCCTCCGACAGTTTGAAAGTATGTATTAGGAATATAAACCTCAAGATCAGGGTTGCGATCCTCGCTTCGACTTCGCAAGGCTTTGGCCACCCCAATCACTCGACAGCCATAACTTTGTTCATCAGAAGAAATTTTTAAAACTTCGCCCAGCGCTTCGACGTTTGAAAATAATTTTTCGGCAACTTCTGAGCCGATAACACAAACAGCAGAACGATTTTTGACATGAAATAGCGAGATATTGGATCCTTTAGAAAGTTCTCTTCCCGTAATTAAAAAAGCCTCTTCATTAATGCCGATCACGCGCGCGTCTTCCTCGATGGCTTTACCGCCAAAATCCAGTTTTGCTCTCCAAGTAGAAAGTACGGGGGAAATTCGAATGACTTCTGGAAAAATCTTCTTAAGTGGCTCAAGGTCTCTCTCCCAAGAAAAACTTGAAAAAACAATACCCGTTTTATCTGTCGCCTTCTGGTCCCAATTTTGACTTCCGCGAAAACTGAGCGTGTTCACTCCAAGTTCGGCGTAACTACTGAGAATGCGCTCTTTTGCAAATTGACCAAGAGTCACCATTGCAAAAACGGAAGCCACACCAATAGAAATTCCAATCATAGTTAGTATTGAACGAATTTTATTTCTAAATATATTTGCACTCACAAAAGGCAAAAGTTTTAAGTATGAATCAATCGGATTTCTAAACCCAAGCTTCGGCGAGGGAATTAAGATGTTTGGGGCGTTTGATAATCCATGAGATTCTTCTTTTGCAATCTTGCCGTCATAAATAAAGATTGTACGATCGGCTTGTGCGGCAATATCTTTATCGTGGGTTATTAAAATAACGGTCTTGCCTGACTTTTTAAGAGACTTAAGCTCATCAATAACGATAGCGGCGCTTTTTGAATCAAGATTCCCGGTGGGTTCATCGGCTAAAATAATGGGGGCTTCATTTAGAAGCGCACGTGCAATAGCCACACGCTGCTGTTGGCCGCCAGAAAGTTCTTGTGGCCCATGATCAAGTCTGTCCTGCAACCCCAGTCTTGTCGCCAACTCTCTTGCTTTCAGAGTAAAAGTTTTTATATTTTTTGGTTTTTCAATTGGATAGCGTGCTGATAGTAAAATATTTTCTAATACATTCGCTTTTGGAAGCAAATGAAACTGTTGAAAAACAAATCCAAGGTTCTCATTGCGAAAAACGGCGAGTTCATCGTCAGTAAGTTTTGAAGTGTCCCAATTACCAATCGTAATTTTTCCGCTTTGAACTGGCGTCATACAACCTAACAAGTATAGTAGAGTCGATTTGCCAGAGCCTGAAGGTCCTTGGATCGCAACAAACTCACCAGAGTAAATTTTAAAATTTAACCCAAATAATATTGGAAAACCTGGTTTGTAGGCGAATCCCAAATCCTCAACATGGATCAGAGGTTTCATTTTTACCTACTAATTTCCGAAAAATCTACTTTTCGCACGGCTTGTCCTTCGGTCACACCGTTTAAAATTTCGCTGAATTCTTCGTTTTGAGTCCCGACTTCTATCTTTTGTCGTTTGCCATCCGCAAGGGTTACAAAATAAGAGTTTTGCTCTCGACCAATAAATTCGTGGCGAAGCATTAATGCATTATTTTTTTTAAGCGTAATAATATCTACGATGACACTCATACCCGGTTGCAACTGCTCATCAAAATCTAAAATTTGCAAACGCATCGGAAACTCTACGGCGGTCGTTCGTCCGTAACGATCTTGTTCACGCGCCGCAAACGTCAATTCGCTAACGACCGCCTTGTACGTACGATCTAAAATGGCCGAGGCCTTGACGATGGCCTCGAGGCCTATTTTCATTTTAACTCGATCAAGCTCCGGAACATTGGCATCAATAAACATTTTACTCGTGTCATCAATTCGCGCAATAAAATCGACGGAGTCTGAGGCCTTCACGTATTCACCATTGGCTTTGTTTAGTTGAACAACGCGTCCACCAAAAGGAGCCCGTAATGGAAAGACGGTATCACCGGCTACTAATGTGGGCGCGACACTCGCAATTGGATCACCACTTTTTACATTTTGTCCAAGTTTTACAAATACGCTGCGGATATAACCTTGATACGGAGCTGTAATAACCGTTTTTTTTAAAGGGGTTACAACTCCGGAAATTGTTGAACGTTGAATGAGTTCGCCTTTTTGAACTTTAGTCATCGACTGTCCTTCACGTCCAGATTTTTTCTTTCGTGAAAATTGTGTGGAATAAACCAAGCCAATAATTAAGGCGACAATGGCAAGCCATAAGTATTTATTCGTAAATAGTGTCTTCACTTAAAATTCCTTTATAGTATTTCCACCTTAAGTACAGATCAGCTTGATTAAAATCTGCTTCTTGTCCACGAGATTGTGCATCTAAAAGATTCGCTAATCCCGTGATGAGTTCGAGGTATGTGGTTTGTCCTGAGCGATAGTCTCGCTCTAATAATTTAAAAGCGTCTTCTTCCATTTTTTGAAGCTCTTTTGCTAATTGGTAACGCTCCTTTGAATCGGCAACTTCTTTTTTAAAAACTTCGAGATCTTTTTGAGCTTGTAACAAAGTGTTTTTGGCAGTCTGTTCACTCGTATTTTGATTGAGTGCTGCGATTTGAATGTTTCTAGAGCGAACACCCCAATCAATAAGATTAAATTTTATATTTGCCAGTACACTCCATTGTGTCGACTCGTTGTCTTTCCAAGTTTGTTTAGTATCTACGTAATCTGAGCTGCCGTAGGTGGCGCTTGCCACTAAATTAAGTTCGGGCCAAAACTTTCTTCGAGCCAAAGAAACCTCATGTTCGCTAATTTTCTGTTGTAGGTCTAAAGCCTGAGATTCGTAAAGGGTGTTGGGATCAATATCCACAATCATGTCCTTTTTTGGAACAAGGGGTTTGATAGACTCATCAAACTGTATGTCGGTTGTAGGGCCAAGGCCGATTTCGGTAATGAGAGCCGCACGAGCTAATGTTAAGTTTTTTTCGGCCTCGATTACATTTAAGCGCCCTCTTTGAGCCCGTGTACTAAAACCCAGATAATCTTTTCGGGTTTTCATTCCTTGATGGAACTGATTGCTCACTAATTTCGCTAAACGCTCTAATTCTTGATAATTTTTTGTCGTAAAACGTAAATTTTGTAGAGCGATATTGTAGCGATAATAAGCTAATAATACCGAACGAATGATTTGCCCTTTGGTTTTTTGATAATTAACCTTAGCTAACTCATATCTGTATTTCGCAATTTGATTTTTCTTAAAGCTTTCACCATTGTCATAAAGATTTTCAGTCAAAGCTAACGTCGCCGTACTGACGGCGGGCGTTTTTGCCGTAGTTCCTGCACGATCCGGGTTGAGCCCTCTCACGCCGTGGCTCGATGACAAATCTAAACTTGGAAGAAAGGCCGCAAAGGCATTTTTAACTTCTAAGCTGGAGGTCTCAAATTGGTTTTTAGACGTTAAATACATCGGGGAGGCCTTAAGGGCGCTATCAACGGCTTGCTTTAAAGAGAGTGGGGGAACCTTTTGCGCCCAGGCCGTGCTGCTTAAGCTGTATATGAACAGAAAAAGAAAATAACGTGATTTTCTAATCATTCCAATCATGGCTAGGATCATAGATAAACCTATGTCAAAACTGAGTTTAATGTATATCAAGATTTGAAGAATTATTGCAAGGATGTCTCAAAATTCAACAGGTGTAACATAATGCCACAAACTCAGATTTGTAGAGAAATTTATGGAGTATCTGATGAGTTTTATCTGTTTCTGACGATGCAAAATCTTAAGGCTGTGTGCTCGTTTTTTTCGAGCTAAAAGGATGAATTCTTTTCCGATTTTGAGTGAGGCCCTTTACAAAGAACGACATCAATTCTACATTTTGCAAAAAACAGACTCCATTCAAACACTCTCTTCGTTAAATCGTTAAAGGAAAAATTTTGAAAAAAACGTTAATTTTAAAATTCCTATTCGTTATTTTTGCATTTTCAAATTTAGTCGCTTGTGGCGGTTTTAAGCCTAAATCTCGTCCTCTTGAGAAGCAAACCCTTCAAGTTCCTACACCGAACCCTGTCACGCCACCTCCAACGCCGTCCCCCGGTGCTCCACCAATAGATGTGACCTGTAAGAATAATAAAATATCGTTAGCTTGGGATGCACCTACAACTTCGACGGGAGCGATTGATACTTCAATTCTTGGTTATATTATGTTTATAGGGCATGCTTCAGGCGTATATGACTACAGCGTTTATTCATTTAGCCTCACGCTGACATTAAACTCATTACCTTTAGGAAAGTACTTTTTTTCTGTGAAAGCTTTTAATGATGCAGGTGAAAGTCCTTTTTCTGATGAAATTTCAACAGAAATTACAGAGTGTAAAACGGCTATTAGTGTGAATATGGGTCAAGAAGCAGATTCAGCGATTGAATTAGCAGAACAAAAAAATTGAAGTATAAATAGTTAAATTTAAGGTGGGAATGAATATGAAGAAAAAGCTACTCCTCTTGTTATCTTTAGTATGTGTTGCAAGTTGTGGGATGAACGATGATGAAGACTTTAATCGTGACGAAACCAAGGCCCCTAAACTTGTTTTTAAAACTAAAGACGATGCATTAGCTCTCTTGCCAGCAGCTCAAAGAGCAGCTTTTTTAGGTTGGGAGCATCAAACCATAAAAACATGTTCGTTGTCAGAAGCTTTGCTTTTCAATGCTGGCACCCAAGTTAATTCCAAACCTGTTTCTACAGGAATCGATGCCGAAATTATTTTGCAAAAAACAAATCACACTCTTCTTCTTGAAATTCCTCAGTCTGTTGGTTCAGAGCCAGAATACATATTTTTTGGTGCTCCACGATTGGATATGAGCGAATACTCTGATGTTTCAGAGCTCAACTTTACTAATAATGGCACTCAGTACGAAGTTGATGTTGAAGCAAGAATGGAAGCGGGACGTTGTCGTATTTTTGCTGGCGGAACCGAAATCTTTTCGACCTATATTTTGAGCGTTTTACCGGTAGATGCTCATTACAATGCGGCCAAGAAAATAGAAAAAGCCAATAGTATTAAAATTAACCCTTCAACGTTTAATTCAAAAAATGGTTCGGCGACAATACAAGGACAGTTAGCTTCAACCGCATTAAATTTCGGATTAGATGTTCGCACATCTAATCCTGAAGGCGGATACGATGGCAACTCAAGTACAACATACCAGATTGCATTGAATCGATTGAGCGATATTTTTGGTTTAGAAAATGCTCAAGTTCAGCAGCAATATTTTCCGTCTTCTTTTATTTCGTCTTACAGGCTTTCACTTCGCTTAGAAAGTGTTGATCATACATTGGATGTTGTAGGCACTGGCACACCAACGACTTCCACAGATATAATAAATGCGTCGCCGTTTGGTTATTACTTCTCGAATATTTATGGAACAGAAAAAGAATTAAAATCTTTTAAATCACCTGGCGCTCATTCATTAAAAATGAAAGTTATTATTCGTCCACCAGACTCAACACCTAGCCAAGTTCTAAATATAGTAAATCCAGAAACTTGGGCCTTTAGCTCTGTGAGCGAATTTGTAGGTTCAATCGAAAAAGGTGGAATAAGTCGCTTGGTCTCGTTTGAGCACATCGGCGCGTATGTTATCTCTCCAAACGAAGCAACAGAGTGTTTCTCAAAACGTTTAGCAGGAGCAAAACTATATCAAACACCACTCGCATCGGCGATTCAGCTTAATGTTTCTTATTATGATGTGACGGAAACTTGTGCTGTTTATACTAATAACTTGATAAAAGATGTGTCTGTTTCCAAGGATGTGCTTAACTCCGTTCTTTTAATGTTAGCTTCTAGTACGCCATCATCAGCATTTAACTATCAAGGTTGGGACCGTTTTTTTGTTGATATCGTACAAGAATTGGCTGGAAAAAACCTAGATGCGTTGCTCGGTCAACCCAACATTATTAAAGTGCCGCTATTCAAAAAAACCCTAGAGGGCGTTAATAAATTTTTAATATTAATAGCAAACTTAAGTCTTCAAACTTACCAAAATGAGTTTGTAAGACTAGCTGCAAAGGCGTCTTTGGTTGGCTTTGATTTAGTTCCGGAGCAAGAATTATTTGCTGTTACAGCAAAAACCGTCGGTAGCGCATTAACCACGTCATATAAAACGTTTTTAAATGAATTTCTTGGGGATACGAAAAGTAATGCCAAAATATTACATAGTATCGCCTTAATTCCTGTTGAGCGATTAGATAGAATCAAAAATCTTGAAACCACAGCGCGAAGCTTAGGTTTAACTTCTTGGACGAACATTGAAATAGACAGATACATCCAAAGAACACATCTCACTCCAGATGAAGAAGTCTTAAACTGGGAAAATTCTTTGAACGGAATACAATGGTTTTTATCTCGTGAGGTTGCACGCCTTCAAGGAGAAAAATCTCCGGCGATTTCAAATAATCAAAACACACTCTTTTTGCAGGCAATGCGAGAGTCATGGCCACAAACTTACTATCAATACTTAGAAAAGTTCAGCGAGTTGAGGAGATTTGTGCCAGCGTGTGCGGGCAAAAAAGATGTAACATCATATTTAGCCTGTGCTGTTGCGGCAGGAGTCTCAACAAACCGAGGTTATCTTTTATATGTAGGGATCAGAAACTCGTATTGGACTTTAACGAATAGCCTTCTAGCTAATTTTAATGATCTTGAAGATATAGATCCCCTCGCACAAGAAATCACTAAACGTTTTTACGAAAACATGTGGGGATCATGTAGTGCAGGAGCCATCGAGAATAAGACTTTAAGGTTACTCTCGCATATTGCGGCTTATAAGTCCGATAGAAAAAACTGGGAAGACTCTGCGTTTAAAGCGGCGCTTCAATCTACGCTTACGAACTGTTCGTATTAATTATTTCGGCAATACATTGTAATGCCGAAATTACTTATAAAGGTTCTGCGGCTTCTACAACAAATGCGATGGATAGCTTCACAAATGGTAACGCATGTTCAATATCCAGCAAATTTATTTTATCGTTGGCAGTGTGAATGGCCTTGTTATCGTTAGCTAAGCTCGCTTCAAACGGGAGTGCTGCCGGAACGCCATTACGCTGCCACTGAGCATGATCACTACAAGCATAAGTACATTTATCTGTGCCGATCTGATTTGCAGGAATTCCCACGTAGTTAACAATTAATGTTTTTAGAAACGCAGTTAAAACGGGGTCAACATTATCTTCTATGAGATATATTTTATAGGCATCTTTAGGAGATTTAAATCCAGTCATGTCAAATTGTACGACACCGCGAATTTTTAAACCTTCGGAGACCATTGTTTTTGCTACGACACCAGAGCCGACGAGTCCACGCTCTTCAGCTGCATAAAATGCAAAATAAATATCACGTTCGAATTTAAGTCCGCTCTCAAGAACTGCTTGGAACGTTTCCATTACGGTGGCGACTCCAGTCCCATCATCATCGGTGCCTGGCTTATCTTTTGAAAAAGTGTCCATATGAGCGCCAATCACTACTGCCGGAAGACTAGAGTTATTGCCTGGGATTTTGACGACTGTAGAAGGCTGAATGTATGTTCCGCCTGTTTTGAAATAGCGAACGGTGATGTCCGATCGACTATGGTCTTTTGCAATTTTGAGTGCGTGTTCACCGAGCCAATTGGCGGCTTTTACTCCCTCTTGCGTGAGGGCGCTTCGATCAGAAAATGATGTGAACAATTGAAGGAAATCCCAAAAGCGAGTTCTATCTAATTTAGAAATGGTCGAATTGACTTCGACTGCGCGGTTTGGAGTTGTCTTGTCAAAGTTTGGAGTCACTACGTTCAATTGCCGAGAGATAAATGATTTCATGTCCGTTTTAGAGCTCAGAAACTCATCGGTAACATCTATGTAGCCACCGCATATATTCAATTCTTTATGTAAAAGCGCAGAAAGTTTGGAAACATCAGATGGTTGCATTTTGACTAACGAGAGATCTTTAAATGTTTCTAACGCTCGAGGAATAATACGAGATGAAATTTTTAAATTTTTGAGGGGGATTATATAATAACGAGAGTTAGGTTCTGGAGAGCTAGCTATAGTCGTTTGATTTAATAACGTCGCTATAGTAAAAATTAAAAAATGTTTCATTTTGGTTACTCCTAATTCATTGGGCGACCGATTTAAATGTGCGTCAATAAATTTGAGAATATTTTTTTGAGTTGAATTATAAAAAACAAAAAGCAAGGCGATCGCAATTTACTAAGTAAATCTGCTTGTCTGATTTAAAAGCGTATTCTATTCCTATTAACTATAACGGATTCAGGAGCCATAAATGCAAACAAAAACGATTTTTGTCTTAATATATTTAGTTTTCGCATTACCTTGCGTTGCATCGGCGGAGAATAAGAAAACTGAGCCGACAAAAAAATCTACAGTAGAACCTAATTTGATTCCGGCAGAAGAAAAACGAAGTGATTTTGTCGAGAAAGCGACAGATATAGTTGAAGAGACCACTCAAAAAGTGTCAGAGGCAATAGAAGACACAAGGACGCGAAGAGCCGCCACTAAATATTTTGTGCTGGGAAATTATTCTCCTATCGATTTAATTATTCCGTCTAAATACGGAGTCACAATCGGATTTATTGAAAATGAAGATAAAACTTGGGAGCTTGAATATTTACGTAAAAGTATTAATTTCCCCTTTATTTTAAGCGATATTGGTAGCATGACGGAGCAAAGACTTTCCTTTATTGGCCGCTCCTATTTTGGGAGTAATAGTTTTAATATCAGCTATGGTTTAAGTTATTTTGATTTTTCAATGAGCCTCGGCGACAATTTTTTAGGTCGGTCATCGATAGTGAGCTCCCCAGCTCTTGATTTGGTGGCTGTGCAAGCCATAGGCTTTAATGTGGCCGTCGGTAATAGGTGGACAATTGAACATAATTTTACTTTTGGAGTGGATTGGATTTCTTGGGCGCAACCTCTGTTTATAACTAAAAACGAATCTGAATTCACAAAGTATGTAACCAATCAAAAAGATAAAGACGATCTGGATCGTGCAATTAAAATGATCTCTTATTTTCCGCGATTTGCATTACTTAAGTTGCAATTTGGATTCTTATTTTAAGTTGAATATCTAGAATTTGTAATATGGGACGTCGGGCATTGACCGCATTTCTCTCCAGTGTTGTAACTGGAGTCACTATGATGCAGACTCTATGTATATTCATGAGCATTTTAACTCTTCATTCTACAAGTTACGCGGCTATTCCAAGCGTCAAGCTTGAGGTCGTACGGTCACTCAACTTAGAAGCTCCTTTGCAAAAAGGTCGTGGCGCGTTTGTCAGTGCCGCGAGCGGTTTAATTGTACTAAAAAATAATTTTTACGTTGTGTCGGACGATGAAATGTCTCTCTTCTCTTTTCAGAAAGATGACAAAAATTTAAAGAGTTATCCTCTCAGTACTAAAGAACTTTCGGTAGAACCGAGCGTACGTAAAGCCCAAAAGGGTGATTTCGAATCTTTGATTTACCTTTCAAAAACAGAATGGGCGCCCTTAGGTGCTCTTGTCGCATGGCCTTCGGGTTCAACCCTTCAAAGAATGAAGGCTGTCGTTATTCCTTTTAAATCGGAATCTGAGCTGGATAAAGCCATCGAATTTGATATCGCCTCTTTATATAAGAAAATTCAACCGCAAGCGAAAGAACTCAACATAGAGGGCGTAGTTATTCACGATCAAAAAGTTTTTCTCCTTCAGCGCGGTAATTCGAAGGGATCAAAAAACGGTATTTTTGAAATGCCGTTTGATATGTGGATCAAAGGATTAAAAACAGGGGTTTGGGCCGGAGAAATCGATTTCAAACAAATTAAAATTGGTAAACTTAACGACGTTAAGCTGACTTTGTCAGACGGTGTTTGGACAAAAAAAGGAATGCTAGCTTTAGCACCTGCTGAGGATACGAGTTCAAATTATATGGATGGAGCCGTCCACGGTACGATGTTAGTGCAAATTATTGGAAATGAAGCCTACGTCATAGCTAAATTCGAGCCTATCGTTAAACTTGAAGGGATCGCGATTGAAAGCGAAACAGATAAGTCGATCAAGTTATTTTTAGTCGACGATGCCGATGACCCTAAAAAAACAAGTTCGCTTTATAAGGTCGAAATTCCGAATACATGGTTAAAATAAATGTGGCTCGAGTTATCTCAAACCAAGCGCATCTAAGTCAGCCTTGGTTACAGGGCCTTTTTTATTGTCGATTTCAACCACATATAAAAGGCCACGAATATTGGCTTCGTTTTCATACATAGGTTGCAAGCCCGAAGCTTCCATCAATGCATCCAGTAACAAGCGCTGGTCTTTATAGTCGACACCTTGAAATTTAATCTCGCGCTGAGAGATGCAACCATGAGTGGCGACAAAAGGTTGATAAGGAGCATGGGATGAAGAGATTTGTCTGCCGGTCCCATGAATACGAAGGAGATTTCGCCCTGCTTTTCGCGCCACGACCGCCTCTTGCCACCAGATTTTGTCAAAATGAGAAGTCGGTATTAAGAGTTTGTTGTTTTCTTCATTCGTAGAGCTTGCGACAAAATTTAAAATCATCCGACGAAATTTTCCGAAAGAGATATTTTGGTCGGCGACCGGCATAACTCCGTTGATTTCGTGAATTCCTGAAGGCGTGTAGCCGCTACGTACATAGTAAGGGGCGCCAGAAGCCACGTATCCAAGTGCCGGATGGGTCCACATACCCTTTCCATCATAAACTGTATTGTCACTGGCATCCCTCATTGCCATAAGGCACGGGTATTGGCGCTCATGACGGCAGAACATAAAAAGTCGTGGGCTGTTATTGTAACGACCATTTCGGTAGTGATTAATAAGAGGTCGTTGCATGAATAAGTCTTGAATATCTTGACGTGAAAGTTGTTGGAACTCGACCGCCTTACCTTTTGAGAAGAGGCGCGCAAATTCAGGATGAGTTTCAGCCACCGATTGAAAAATATCAGCCTCAATAGAGCTCTTGAGTGCGTTTTCATTCTTTAGGAGTTCTATAGCTAAGCGTTCATCTGATTGGGTTCGCAAAAATTGAGCTAAGTTCTCGTTTAAGTTTTGGGCGCGTTCTGGATCGAGAGTTCCCTTTTTTGCGAGTAAAGCCGCTAATCGAACTTGATCCGCAAGTTCAAATTGTTTAGCATTCACTCCGTTGATAAGCTCAAGCACGCGCGGAGATGAGGCCAATTTAAGATCCGCATTTTCAGTTTCAAAATCTTCTATTGCATCTGTAAGAAGCTTTCCCTCAGATATGTTTGGCTTTGAAAGTCGCATTTTCGTAGGCGCTTCGCTCTTGAGCCAAGTTTGAATTTGATTGTAATAATTCTCGTCCCTTACTTCAAAAACTGAAGCCTGGCTAGAAGTGGTAAATAAGAGACCAAATATGACGCTGATAATTTTATTTGAGTATTGTTTTTTCATAACAAAAGGCTGTCATAAAAAAAAATTCTTGGATTTATTTTTTTAAATAAAATTAAAATATATTGCCTGAACAGAAATTTAAGTAATGTCACCTAGACCTAAGTCTCGCTCTATTTTTTTATTAACCATGAAATATCAAAATAATAGGTTCATTTTTTTAGAAAAACGTTTTTAAATTTTGAAAATAAAATTATCGAAAAACTGAGGCTTAGAAACCTCAGTCTAGTATTTTCTTTTTAAAAATTAGAAGGCTAGCGCCTTGCCCAATAAGTCTTTTCATTATAGATGCGCAGGAATTTTTGCCCAGATTCAATGCACGACGACGAAGGGCTAGCCGTGGTAATTCGAGGAGGAGCAAATTGAATCTAGGCAAAAAGAACAAGTAGATATATGAAAAGACTTATTAGATAAGGCACTCCAGTGCTATTTAGGCTTACGATGTAGTCAAAATTGAATATATTTTGAATATTTTCAAACGTGCACGACCTAGGCGAATGTCGCTCCGTATTTTATGCAACTAATATGACCATTGTTTTTTGTTTTGCACCGCTCCATCTGTCTAGTCTTGTTAGGGAAAATCGAAGACGAATCTCATCGCATTTGCTAGTGTTAATCATCAGCAGTAAATATATTTACAGGTAAACAACGATGAAAGACTTCACTCATTTGACAGTTGATAATTCTGAATATGTAGAAAAAATGTTTTCTCTATACCGAGAAGCTCCGGAAACACTACCAGGAGATTGGAAGTATTTTTTTGATGGCGTTGAGTTTGTAAAAAAATATGCAAAAGGAACTTCTGATTTTGATAAAGAAATGAAGGCCGTTAAAGTCATCGAAGCTTATCGCACTTACGGACATTTAAAAGCCAATTTAGATCCACTCGGAATGCAAAAGCGACGTTCTGAATTGTTTGAATTGTCTCGTTTTGGTTTAGTTGAAAAAGATCTGAAAGATTTGTATCAAGCGGGCAAGCTCGTTTTAGGGCGAGAGGCTCAGCTGTCAGAAATTATTTCGGTTTTAGAGACGACGTATTGTGGAACTTTCGCCGTTCAGTATGAAGATGTTCCGCAAGATATTCGTGATTGGGTAGTTCAAGAAGTTGAGCAAAAAAGAAAGTTTGAACTTAGCGCAGTCGAGAAAAAAGATATTTTTAATGACCTTTTGAAATCAGAGGCGTTTGAAAAATTTCTCCACACACGCTATGTAGGTGTTAAGAGATTTTCGGGTGAAGGCTCTGAGAGCATCATTCCCATTCTGAATCGCATTCTTACAGACGGCGTCAACACTGGCGCTACCGACGTCGTTATCGGTATGGCTCACAGAGGCCGTCTTAACATTTTAGTGAATTTTTTTGGTAAGAGTTTTAAAGATCTTGTCACCTCGTTTGACGGTAAAGATTACGAAGGCCCGGCTTGGTTTACTGGCGACGTAAAATATCACATGGGCTATTCAAATGATCGCAAAATGCCAAATGGAAAATCAGCGCACGTGGCCTTAGCTTTTAATCCGAGTCATCTCGAGACGGTGAATCCCGTTGTTGAGGGCATGGTTTGGGCAAAGCAAGTTGCTAAAGGCACCGAAAGTAAAAGTGCTGTTATTCCAATTTTAATTCATGGAGATGCGGCGTTTATAGGTCAAGGCGTTGTTCTCGAAACTTTACAGATGTCACAGCTCCAAGGTTATTCGACGGGCGGAACCGTTCATATCGCAATTGATAACCAAGTCGGATTTACAACAGACTCGATCAACGCGCGCTCAACTCAATATTGTACGGATGTCATGAAGACTGTTCAGGTTCCCGTTTTTCATGTGAACGGCGATGACGCTGAAGCTTGTGTACGGGCAGCAGACTTAGCAGTTAAATTTCGAAATAAATTTAAAAAAGATATTTGCATTCGCATCTCCTGCTACCGAAAACATGGTCATAATGAAGGCGATGAGCCTTCTTTCACGCAGCCGCTGATGTACGAAAAAATTAAAACGCAACCAGCTCCACGTGAAAAATACCAACAACAACTTGAAAAAGAGGGCGTATTAGCGACAGGAGAAGGAAGCAAGCTTTACGAAGCTGAGATTTCACGTTTGCAGACTGTTTTAGATGAAGCACGAGCCAATCCTTCGACATTGAAACTAAATCGTGGCCAAGGTCCTTGGCGTGAATTCAAGGAAGTTAATATTGAAGAGACCCACGTCGCTGGAGATACAAAGGTGAGCGAAGGGCAAATCGTAAAACTCTGCGATATTATTCTAGGTACACCGACCGAAGTAGAAATCTTACCTAAGTTAAAATCAGTTATCGAAAAAAAATCTGCACAATTTAAAGAAAAGAAAACTTTGGATTGGGGTGCGGCTGAATTGTTAGCTTACGCCACGCTTTTACAGGAAGGTACAACTGTGCGTTTGGCTGGCCAGGATGCTCAGCGCGGAACGTTTTCTCATCGACATTCGGTTTATCATGATCACAAAACCAATAAGACATTTAATTTTCTCAATACGGTTAATCCCGGTAAAGCTCAGTTCTACGTTTATGACTCATATTTGTCAGAATATGCAGCCTTAGGTTTTGAATACGGCGTGGCTTCCGCCAATCCTAATATGCTGACCATATGGGAAGCACAGTTTGGCGATTTTATGAACGGTGCTCAAATCATTATCGATCAATACATCTCGGCAGGTGAGCAAAAATGGCAGCAGATGAGCGGCCTCGTGATGTTGTTACCTCACGGATATGAAGGGCAAGGCCCAGAGCATTCGAGTGCGCGATTAGAAAGATTTCTGCAACTTTGTGCTCAGGGGAATATGCAAATTTGTAATGTCACAACTCCTGCACAATGTTTTCATATGTTGCGCCGTCAAATTAAACGAAACATACGCAAACCATTAATTGTTATGAGTCCAAAATCTTTGCTCCGACATCCAAAAGTCATTTCGCATGTTTCAGAATTTACGAATGGCACTTTTCAAGAAGGCTTAGGAGATGAAACGATTACGGATCCTAAAAAAACAAAACGGGCAATTTTGTGCTCAGGCAAAATTTATTTTGATTTGCTTGAAGAAAGAGAAAAGCTAAAAATCGAGGATACCGTCGCTCTTTTACGGGCGGAACAAATTTATCCTTTTCCGCATGTCGACTTAGTTAAAGATTTAAAACGATACTCGAATTTGAAAGAAATAATCTGGGCGCAAGAAGAACCTGAAAACATGGGAGCATTGTTCTTTGTACGCTCTAAAATGAATCGTCTTAAGGCCGAGTTAGATAAAAAAGATATAAACTTGGGTTATATTGCACGGCCAGAGAGAAGTAGCCCTGCGGGTGGATCTCCTTATAAACACAAGCACGAACAAGAAGAAATTTTGAAAAAAGCATTCAATCTGAATGGCGGATAAACTGAGGTACTAAATGGATATCAAAATTCCAACTGTGGGTGAGTCGATCACCGAAGTTACAATTGCTGAATGGCGAAAAAAAGACGGCGATTATGTTCAACAAAACGATGTATTAATTTTAGTTGAAACGGATAAAGCTACGGTTGAAGTGGCGGCTGAAAAAGCGGGATTATTAAAAATAAAAACTCCGGCTGGTCAAGTTGTTCCTGTTGGCAGCGTCGTCGGTGAAGTCGACACAAACGCATCAGCTCCAGCCAGCGCAGCTACGGCAAAACCAGTATCAGCACCGTCACCAAAACCATCAGCCCCTCCTGCTGCTCTTGCTACAAAACCTGCGGCAAATGGAAATGGACATGGTGGCGACTTGATGCCGGCTGCACGAAGACTTGCGACAGAATCTAAAACCGATATTACTCAAGTCGAGGGGACCGGTCGCGGTGGTCGTATTTTAAAAGAAGACGTTCAGCGCACAATCGAGGGAGGAGTCTCGCCAACAAAAGCTCCAATAAAACCAGCTGTTGATATTCCTCCTCGTCGCGAAATTCACACTGAAAAGGGAACACGCGTTGTTCCTATGACTACAATTCGTAAAAGAATTGCGGCTCGTTTGGTCGAAGCACAAGGTACAGCCGCCATTCTAACCACGTTTAACGAAGTCGACATGACAGCTTATAACCGTTTGAAAGATACATACGGAGAGAAGTTTAAAGAAAAATATGGAACTCGCTTAGGCTTCTTGAGCCTTTTTGCTAAAGCCTGTGTTGAAGGATTAAAAGCTTTTCAAGGCGTTAATGCGTTTATCGATGGTGACAATATCGTTTATAATGATTTTTATAATTTTGGTATTGCCGTTTCGACGGAGCAAGGATTGGTTGTGCCGGTTGTTCGTGATGTGGACGAATTGACTCTTGCCGAAATTGAGTTGGATATCAAACGTTTGGCTATTAAAGCGCGCGATGGAAAATTAGGAATCGATGATATGCGCGGCGGAACATTTACGATCACTAACGGTGGTGTTTTTGGTTCGCTCATGTCGACACCAATTTTAAACCCTCCGCAAAGCGGTATTCTGGGTTTACATAAAGTTCAGGATCGCCCTATGGCTATTAACGGTAAAGTAGAAATTCGTCCGATGATGTACATCGCGCTTTCTTATGATCATCGTATGGTCGATGGTAAGGAAGCGGTAAGTTTCTTAGTCAAAGTTAAAGAGTGTGTGGAAGATCCAGAACGCGTTCTTGTCGGAATTTAATCGAGGTTTTTATGTTTGATGTTGTTTTTGTCGGAGCGGGCCCTGGAGGTTATGTCGGTGCGATTCGTGCCGCGCAATTGGGTCTTAAAGTTGCCGTTATTGAAATGAAGTCTCTCGGGGGCACATGTTTAAATGTGGGGTGTATTCCGTCTAAAGCACTCTTAGAGTCGAGCGAGCTCCTACACATGGCGCATAAAGATTTTACGGATCATGGGATCGATATAAAAGGCGAAATTAAAATTAATATGTCTCAATTTATGAAACGCAAAGAAAAAATCGTTGCGGATCAAGTTGGTGGCATTGGATTTTTATTTAAGAAAAATAAAATCGAACACGTTCAGGGAAAAGGAAAAATTTTAGCTGTCGGAAAAGTCGAAGTGACAAAAGCAGATGACTCTAAACAAGTCATCGAAACCAAAAACATAGTGTTAGCTTCAGGAAGTGTCCCTCGTGAGATTCCGAGTCTTACTTTCGATGGTCAAACTGTAGTTTCGTCCACTGAGGCTTTATGTTTTACCGAGGTTCCCAAAACCCTAGTCATCGTTGGAGGTGGGTACATCGGTTTGGAGATGGGATCCGTTTGGAACCGCTTAGGATCTAAAGTCATCGTAGTAGATTTAGCTCCAGAGATTGTCCCAGCAATGGATAAAGAGGTTAGTACCGCATACCGAAAAATTTTAGAGAAGCAGGGTTTTGAGTTTGTTCTTGGTGCAAAGATCAATGGCTTTGACAAAAAATCAAAAGCACTAAAGGTTCAAAAATCAGATGGTAATGAAGTTGAGTTTAAATGTGATAAATTATTAGTGGCTGCCGGTCGCGTAGCCTTCACTGAAGGCTTAGGATTAGAAGAGGCCGGAATTAAAAAAGATGAGCGTGGAGTAGTTGAAGTTGACGATCATTTTCAAACTTCCGTATCAGGAATTTATGCTATCGGAGATGTCATCCGAGGACCTATGTTGGCCCATAAAGCTGAAGAAGAAGGTGTGGCGGTTGCCGAAATTATAGCGGGCAAGCCTGGGCATGTGAATTATGAGACGGTTCCTGGAATTGTGTACACGTTTCCTGAAGTTGCAACGGTTGGAAAAACTGAAGAGCAACTTAAAACCGCGGGAATTGAGTATAATAAAGGCAAGTATCCGTACGCTCCGAATGGGCGAGCGAAAGCTTTAGGTTCCACAGATGGTTTCGTTAAAATTTTAGCTGATAAAAAAACAGATCGCATTCTGGGTGTCCATATTATCGGTGCGCGAGCGAGCGAAATGATCGCTGAAGCCGTGGTCGCCATGGAGTTTCATGCCTCGAGCGAAGACTTAGCACGAAGCTTTCACGGCCACCCCACGCTTTCGGAAATCATGCGTGAGGCCGCTCTTGATGTTACGGGAATGGCTCGTCAGAAGTGAATTCGAATATTCCATAGGTCTGGAAAGAGCGGTTTAAACAGAGTGCCTCTTAAATATGGCGCGCCTGGCGACCCGCCAGTGCCCGGCTTAAATCCAATTGTGCGTTCGACCATTTTTACATGACGATAACGCCATTCTTGTATGCCTTCATCTAGATCCACGAGTCTCTCGCATATTTGCGAAAGAATCGGGTTTGTTTTGTATAAATGTATAAGAGCGGGTTGAACTTCTGGAGCTTCTTCCGTCGGAAGACGATAATTGCGAGACAAAAGTTTTTCAGGAATTTCGCATTTATTCAGATGTAAAAAATAAAAGAAATCATCGTAAAGAGAAGGCTGGTCTAAACGCGAATTTAAGCGTTTTAGAATCTCAGGGTCCGTGTGATGTTTTAAATGAGCTTCACTTTTGTTTCCCAAAGCAAACTCAAACTCTCGAAACTGTACCGATTGAAAACCACTTGAAGTTTCAAGTCGAGTGCGAAACGAAGCAAAGCTTAGCGGCGACATGGTTTCAAGAATATCTATTTGACCGACCATTGTTTTGAGAATCGTAAGAATACGTTTAAATGTTGATAAGACATGTGTGATCTGGTTAGTTCTTAAAGATGTTTTTAAGTACTCCACTTCATGCAAAATCTGTTTAAACCATAATTCGTAAACTTGATGGATCACGATAAATAGCGTTTCATCGTGTTCGATCGGATCTTTAGAAAGAGGCTCCTGAAGTTTTAAAAGCTCATCAACCTTTAAATACTGTGTGTATGTAAGCGCCATGTAAAAATTCCTTCTGTGAATGTACGATAGACAATCCTCCCTAGGGATTCAAGCATAAGGCGACTTATAGAGGCATTGAATCAGAAATATTAGGCCCTTCTTTTGTAAGAGCCTTTGACACTGCCGCCAAGCTAGAGGAGTTGATTTTATGAAGATAAAGCTTTTTATCTTTGCGTTGATAGTTCTGACTTTTGATCTTTCTTATGCGTTTCAAGAGGCCTCACCCACTCGTGAACAATCCCTTTTAAAAGTTTTAAGTAATCCTGTTGAAGCAGGCCAAGCACGTATTGACTTGATTCAGGGCGCGAAAAAATCCATTACCGCTCAATATTTTATCTATGCGGACGACGCCGCTTCATTTGTGGGGCTTGCGTTACTTCGAGAGGCGGCTCGCCGTGGAGTGAAAGTCCGTCTCATTATTGATTCTATGTATAATGGTATCCCGGTCGAATTACGCGAGCTTTTGCAAGTCGAGGGCATTGAGATTCGTGAATATCATCCTATCAATATTTTGCATTTGAGATGGATCACTCACCGAATGCACGACAAAGTCCTGATCATCGATGAAGAAGAAATGATCACAGGTGGACGTAATATCGAAAATGATTATTACGAAATTCCAGGCGGACATAAATTTAAAGATCGAGACATCTATGTAAAAGGTTCGGGAGTTGTATCTCAAGCGACGACTTATTTTAATCAAATGTGGGAAGATAAAAAAAATGTAAAGCCAACTTCATTTGGCGTGTACACAAAGAAAAGAATGGACGATGAATGTCTTTTAGGTGGGTTTGACAACCGCAGACTCTGTACTATGCAGCGAGATCATCTGCGCACAAAATATGTATCTGCGGTTAAGACACTCAATAATGCTTTGAAGTTTTTAGGCGGAGAAGGTGTGTTGCAACATGAATTTCAACTTCAGTCTGATCGCAGCTGGGCTTCAAACGCGGTACTCGTTTCGAAGGCTCGTTTTCTCTCAGACCCTGTTTTAAATAAAGGCCCAGGGATAGATGATAGTATTATAAGTTTAATTAATGCGGCCCAAGTTTCATTTATCGCCGAAACACCGTATTTGGCACCCGACGTGGAAATGTTGGACGCGCTCGCGGCTGCGGTGAAACGTGGAGTAGATGTTCGTATTTTAACAAACTCTTCGTATTCGGGAGATAGCCGTGCCGTATTGATTTCGTATTATAAAAGCGAACAAAAAGAAATGCTCCAAAGGGGAATTAAGCTTTGGGAGTATAAAGGGCCAGAGACAATTCACTCAAAGTCGTTCGTCGTCGATGATACTTTAACTTTTATTGGTTCGTTTAATTTTGATCGCATGTCTTTTAATCTCAATCGCGAAGTTGGAATCGTCACTGATGACAAAGAGATTTCGGCCGTGACTCGAGAGAGTATTGAAGAACGCATGCAGGGTGCATGGGAGATTGGTGAGGATGGTCGTCCTTTAGAAACCCTACAGCCGGAGCAAAGCTATCCTTGGAAACAAGGTACAAACGGCGTGATAACAAAAATTATGCGCCTTTTGCTCCCTCTGTATAAACACATAATTTAAAATTTAAGCAGATTTTTTTGATGTTTCGAGAAAGTACTGAATTTGTTTTTGAACATCTGGGCGGCACGTGCCACATGCCGTAGATGCAGACGTTTTTTTACTTACGCTCAAAGGGGTGTGGCAGCCGGAAATGATCGCGTTGTTGACGCGTTCTGTAGGAATCGCTCGGCAGTGACAAAGCTCCTGTTCCGTATAAGGTGGTGTCCATTTATTTTGGGCTTGTAAAAGAAGCTCACGAAGCAACAAACTACTATGATCGTTGGCTTGTGGGAGGGGAACGTTTTCCAGAGGCCCTTTTAATTTAGGGCGCCATTCAACAAGTAAATCTAAAAGCTGGGTGCAGCCAATGCCTTTAAGGTTTGCGGTTTGAATCTCATCGCCGTTGAGGGTGAGATCTAGCGAAATCATATCTCTTCCCGGTAGGCCCACAGACCATTTCACGTCTTCTCACCCTTATATTTTTTTTTCCCGGTAGTATCTGGAATAATTTTTTCGGGAAATGTTCCGGTTGTTAAATAGTGTTCAAGCATTGGCGCTAGCTTGCGTCGACAGCTCCCGCCGCAAGCGCCCACGCCGGCTGTCGTTGCATCAAATATTTTGTTCATAGAATTTGCGCCCTCCGAAATAGCTTTTTCAATTTCGTGACGTGGGACATTGTTGCAAAAACAAATGATCTCTTTGGTTTTACGTGGATCCATTTTTCTTCTTTAATTTCTTTTTTAGTGCGTCCAGTGTGATGTCTTTCAATTTAGTAAATTCGCCATTATAAGTTGCGCCAGCTGCCCACCGATGTCCTCCGCCGCCCAGTAATTCAGCGACTGATAAAACTTCAATTTGCCCTTTGCTTCGAAGACTCACCTTAAATGTATTGGGGCTGTCCTCTCTAAAAATAACCGCGGTTTCTAGTGATTCGATATTCATAATCATATCGATCATATCACGAGTTTCATCAAGCGTAAGGCCATGATCTGTTAAATCTTGATCTCTAATTTTTAAAACGGCAATGCGACCATCTAAATGATATTCGATTTGACCTAGGGCTTTTGAAAGAAAGGCTATCTTTCCTGCTGTATGGGTAGAAAATAAGCGACGATGAATATCTTCTGATTTGATATTAAAGTTTAGTAATTCAGATGCAATAATATGAGATTTTGGTGAACTGCGAATGTAGCGAAAGACTTGAGTATCAAAAGCCACGCTTGTGTAAAGTGCTTGCGCTATGTTTTCATCCATTTCAATTCCAAGTTTTTTAATAATGTCGTAGACAATTTCACCCGTACTCGCGGCTGAAGTGTCAATGTAGGATCCTGCGCTAGGACTTGGTCCTTCAAGAAGAATAGGGTGGTGGTCGACAAATAAAATTTCTTTACTATATTTCTTTAACTCTACGTAAAGGATGCCTAACTGACGCTCATCGTTTGTATCAAAAATTAAAGCTAGATCATGAGGTTGCAGAGGTTTATGCGGGCGTTGATAGACTTCAAGAAAACTCGAGTGGTTAAGAAAGTGGTATTTAGGCGGAACATCGTCTACGTTCATTACGCGGACGCGTTTTCCATCCTTTTTTAAGGCATGATACAATGCCAATTGTGCGCCCAATCCATCACCGTCACACTCGCGATGTGTACTCAGCAAAATGCTTTTAGCTTGTTTAATTTTGGCGACGAGTTTTTCCATCGCAATCTTATCGGAAAATCAGGGCTTTAAAGCACTCGACATTAGTAGGGGAATCGAGGATTTATCATGTCTAACGCATCGTTTCTCTGAGACTATAATTTCCGGAGTAATGATTGCTCGGGTCTGGGGTTTTCGTTATACCCTTCAGCTTCAATTAGGAGACCTCTATGAAGAACGTTCTGCCAATCACTTTGCGTGGCAAGCTCAAGCTTGATTCTGAGCTAAAAAAATTAATTCACGAAGACCGTCCAAGCGTTATTCGTGACATAGAAGCGGCACGCGCAAACGGAGATTTAAGCGAAAATGCCGATTACGATGCGGCGAAAGAACGTCAGGCTTGGATCGAAGCCCGTATTCAGGAGATTCAAAATCATTTAGCCGGCGCTGAAATTGTAGATACATCTAAGTTGAAATCCCAAACTGTTATTTTTGGCGCTTCGGTAAAGCTTGTGGATATAGAAGAAGATAAAGAAATTGCGTACCAGATCGTTGGTCCAGACGAAGCCGATGTAAAAGCCGGCCGTATTTCGTTGATCTCACCTTTAGCGCGTGCCCTCATCGGAAAACGCGTAAAAGAAACCGCTCTAGTCAACGCGCCAGGTGGTGAGAAGGAATACGAAATCGTTAAGATTTACTTTGAATAGTCCGAAAATAGGAGTGAATGAAACTCCTATCATTTACACTCACAATTGTACTTTCCTGTTTGGGATGCACCGTAGACTCTAAGCAATTGAGCGAAGAGGCATTGCCTTCACTCACTACCAGTTGTGGTGATTTATCAACGATAGAATGTGAGATGTTCGTCGCGATTAATGGTGAGCGTACAAAAGCAGGTGCGAAGGCGTTAGCTTTGAATTCTACATGCACGTCAATGGCGCGTGATCACGCCATTGATATGTTCACTCGTGCTTTTTTTTCTCATGATAGTCCGACTGAGACATTTCGCCAACGTTCAACGCGCTATGGACTTTCTAGCGGTTGGATTGGAGAGAATATCGCTAAAAATTCAAATGTTTCGGATACGCTGAGCCAATGGATGAATTCTGCAGGTCATAAAGCAAACATTCTTAGCGAAAATTATCGTGCCACTGGGATCGGCTTTTATAAATCATATTGGGTTCAGTGCTTCACGAGCATGGGACTATAAATATGAGCCAAACAAAAAAACGATTCGATCAAATCAGAAAAGCGGGCGCAAAAAAAGGCAGTGAGGCGCGTGTTAAAAAATCGTTTCTCGAGTATTTTAAAAAAAATAAGTCCAATGTGTCATTTGGTAAAAAAATTGAACTCCTCTATGAATGGATGACCAGCGGAGAGCTATCGAAAAAAGACAAAGCTCTCGTTGTCGGCGCGCTGTTATATTTTATAAATCCGTTGGATGTGATACCTGATATCACGCCCTTTTTAGGATTCACGGACGACTTGGGCGTGGTATATTTAATTTATAATTACTTACAGAATCGTTCTCTCGAAGAATTACCGATCGAAGATTCAGAGTCTTCAGACGATTAATTTTTCTTCTTTTTAATAGCGGTTAGATCGCCGCCATCTGGCTTGGAATCATTATCTTTTAAAAATGCATAGATTGCTTCGGCTTTAGTTTTAACGAGTGCTGTATCGACGCTACCATCTGGCTTTTTATTCATTAGTTTAAGCATTGGCGTCATAGGAATATTTCCACTTTCGACTAAAAGCTTTTTTGCGATCGCATCTTTTTTAAGCATTTCTTCTGGATCAGAAATCCACGAAACTAACCACTCTTTAGAGTAGCGCTTTGTTGTACCGTAGAGCGCTGGACCTGTGTGTGAAGGTTCTTTTTTTGACGTTAAAGAATGGCATGTATTACAGGTAGTTTGGGTAAAGTAGGCTTTGCCATCAGAAATCTGATCCGCAAGCACTGAAGTGCCAATAAAGAATAAACCAGATACAATAAATAAAAACTTTTTCATGTTGCTCTCCCTTTAGGCTGAATCTGTTCATAATATTTGCACTTGTGTACACTGGGCGCAACCACTTTAAAAGGACCTATCGTCGCACCTCAACATAATGCAAAATCGGAAGAGTTTCATTTATGAGATGAATTCTTTTCGGGGTGCCTATATAACTAAAGCGAACCTGTTTTCTCTATTTAAGGTGTTATGGCTCATCTCAAACGCAGTCTTATCATTTTTATTTCTACGTTTCTACTCTGCGTAATTTGCGGCAGTGTTTTACATAATCTTTTTACCAGCACGCGCCTACAAACTTTGGTTGCTAAAATTCTTTCGGAGTCTGCACCTGGAATGCGGTGGACGGTTCATCGCGTGCAAGTTGAACTTTCAGATGGCCTGTTGCCAATCGTGGCTCTAAGTATTGGCGAAGTGTTGGGTGAACGGCTAGATGTTTGTGATAATAATATTTCTTTAAATATACGGGATGTATTTTTACCTTTGGATATGACTTCACTGATTTTAGGACCAGTTCGCTTAGGAAAAATTCGTTTTCGTGAAATGATGGCGAATGAAATTCCAAAGGTCTTACAGTCTTGTAAAAATCAAAATGGTTCCGTCGTATTTAAAAATGGCGAAGTTTATATAAAAGACAAAGTTTACGAATTTAAAGGTGTTTTTGAACCTAGCCCTGAGTTGTTAAGAGGCGAAGTTATTCCCCCTCTTACCTTATCAGGTACCTACATAGATGAGGTTGAAAAGAGAATTGATTTTGAAATTTTATGGAGAGAATCCAAAATCAACGGAAATTATAATGTAAGCACCGAAACCGTAGATATTAAAGCCACGAAACTTCCGTCTTTTGAAATTATAAAAGTATTGAAAGGTTTGGGAGTACATCCTATTCCCACGAACTTAGGTCCAAACTGGATTGAGTTGTCAGCTCAGTACACACGAGCGCGACCTGATGGACTTAAAATAAATGAGATCGCGGTTTCGGGAGATATTGGCGATATCTCTGCTAGCGGTATTGACGTGCAGTTGAATCAAACACTGCGATTTGCACCTTTTCAAATGACACTTAAAAAGGTTTCTATCTCTGAAGTTTCAAAAATGTTTGAGTTTGAAAGCTTTCCACGATTTTTTAAAAACCCTGGCCGAATTTCTGGAACTTTCGTTTACGGTAGCGATGCGCAAAAATTTTACGGGGACATTCTGGATGTCGATATAGAAGTCTCGAATCAGGGCCGCAAAAATTATTTTAGAATTTTAAAAACGAATTTAGATGTGACCTACAAAAATTCGCAATTTGAATCCTTTATAAAAGACTTTGAAATTAAAAATGGTAAAGCCAAAGGATTAGTTCACGTGGTTTTTGCTAAAAAAAATGCGCACACCGATTTTAAATTTACAACAGTTCAATTGGATCCGAGTGTTTTAGAGCACCTGCTGGCGATGCGTATGCAAAATGCGAGCATGGAAGGGCAAATCGAAATCATTGATTCTAAAATTAAATCTCTCTCTGCACGTTCAAAAATTACGGGACTCGAAGGAAAAGGCTTTAAAGCAGACGCGATTCAAGCTTCGGCCACTTTTAATACAAATACTCCCGGAACTTTATTTTTTGAAATGCCACAAGTCACCGTAGTACCCACGAGCGACGCGCCTGAGGTTTTACATAAAATTCATGCAACGATTGAAGACAGTCGTGAGTGGATCAACATTAGAGGCCAACTCACAGGCACCGACGGCGAAATTCGTTTACGCACAATGAAGTTTGAATATCCCAATCACGCAATTTCAATTCTCCCAGATAAAAACAATCTAGAAGTATTAAATATCTGGGACACCAAAAAGAAAAAATCTCTAGGAACGATACCAGCCAAGCTTTAAGTTACGGCGTCAACGATAAGTAAATTGCGGTGATTAATATTGAAGATCATCTCTCACCAGAAACGTGTACTTCAATTATTTTTGAAGTCACAAAAGAATAATTGAAGTGCTTCCGATTTTTCAGAAAGTGCTAGAGCTCGGCCCAATGGATGCAAATTTAAAGCTTGACCCTGAACTCGAAAATGGACGTGATTAAATTAATTATGATAGATGTGAACTTGAATATATTTAATTTATAAATCTCTCCATTTTCTGAAGCCCCAACAGCCGCCGCTGGGTTTTAAGGTAAAATATTTTTGGATCAGTTGTTTCGTGTTTTTGGCGACGAAGGAGAGGTTGAGATTTGAAGATCAGTGTTGGAAAGACTATTTACCTGTCGTGCGACAGGTGAATTTTAGCTTGCGAAGTTCTAGCGGCTAGGAAAAGGTTTTATTGTCGAGACTTTTTAAGTGGAAGATTGGCGGACGGGCGTGGCCCTTAAATGGGCCCGTGAGCCCGTTCCGTTCTGGCCAACTTTTAGGTGGGAAAAAATATTTGCCAGGAATTGGCAAAGCGGCTTCAAGGGGGCGTTGGAGCCCCGCCAGCCGCCGCTGATGTTTATCGTTAAATATTTTTTAGATCAGCTGCTTCGTGTTTTTAGCGACAACGGGTTAGAAATGGAGAGGTTGAGATTTGAAGATCCGTGTTGGAAAGACTATTTATCTGTCGTGCGACAGATAGATTCTTTCGGTTTTTTAGCCTTTCAGATTTTTGTACTGGATCTTGTTCTTTAAGATAAAGATCCAGCAGCACGTCTAGTGTTTCTTCAAGGCTCACAGACTTTCGCTTTTTTTGCGATTCAAGATCTTGCGCTCGTTTAAGTTTGCAACTTAATGATTCTGAAATACCAAGTTGTAAGTTAAGTCGATCCTCACTTACAAACTTCATTCGTTCAGGGACAGCTTGTTTGGGGCAAGCCTTAGCAACATAGTGTTCAAGTTTACGCTGCGGCAGTTGAACTGCCATCTGCAGCCACTCTTTTTGATTATCAAAAGTTAGCACAGGAGTAATCTTTCGAGCCTTTGACACACTCAAAGCCCCAGATTCAATAATAACTTTAAGCTCCGGAACTTCTTTAGCCTTACGAGCAACGGCAATAAAGTTAAAGGCAACACTTTCAGAAAGCTTTAAGATATTCATGGCGTATTCATGAAGGTTCTTACATTCAAAAAGATAGTAAACCCGGTACTCATCTGCTTGTTGTAAAATATCAAGAAGCTCAGCTTCAACCCGTTTATAACGCTCAACAATCCCAAGAGCCCGTTGATGTATCTCAAGCTGCATGTTTTTTTCTAAAGAATCTGTCATGAAAATTTCTCCTTAAAATCAGAAGAAACCATAACATAGGTTTTAAAAAATCATTTTTAATGAATACAAAAGTCTCAATAGGATCTCTCAAAACATATTTATAACTTTATTACGCTCTAGAGATTAAAAGATAAAAGCAAAACCACCAAAACAAAAACCAGACTTATTTAAACTCCACAATCAAACGAATAAGAAACAAAAAACACGTCAAGTATTTTTCAAAGAAAAACAATTAATTAATCTAAAAAATCACCTGTCGCGCGACAGGTAAATATCCATTATCAAAAAGATAATTAAATCAAAAAACAATCTCCACTCGCCACGACAACTCCTCTGAATTTTCCAAGCCGCTAGAACTTTACATCCTAAAAATCACCTGTCGCACGACAGGTAAATATACTTACCAACGCAATCTTACCTCACACTTCCAACACCGATCTTCAAATCTCACCCCATCTCTCGCTAACCCCTCGTCGCCAAAAACACGAAACAACTGACCCAAAAATATTTTACCGTAAAATCCAAGAGGCGTCTGTTGGGGCTCCAACGCCCCCTTGAAGACGCCACGCCTAAACAAATTAAAATATTTTTCTCTGTGAACCAAGACTCCTCTCAATGCTGGCTTACGTATTCTCGATTCACTGCATCCACAAAAGGTGCTAGGCACCTTTTCTCCCAAACTGCGTCTGTTGGGGCTCCAACGCCCCCTTGAAGACGCCACGACTAAACAAATTAAAATATTTTTCTCTGTGAACCAAGACTCCTCTCAATGCTGGCTTACGTATTCTCGATTCATTGCATCCACAAAAGGTGCTAGGCACCTTTTCTCAGTACAAAACAAAACGAATTATTATTCTAAATAATCACCTGTCGCACGACAGGTAAACAACCATTCCGACACCGAACTTCAAATCTTCACACATCTTCAAACTTAAACCTTCTCCCTCGCTAACCCCTCGTCGCCAAAAACACGAAACAACTGCCTCGAAAAATATTTTACATAAAAACCCAGAGGGCGGCTGGCGGGGCTCCAACGCCCCCTTGAAGACGCCACGCCTGACCTAATTAAAATATTTTTCCCCTGCAAAGTCGGAGGCAAGGGAAACTTCTAGTATGACTACGACAGAAAAATACCAAACTTCAGACACAGAACTGGCTCAAAGGCCCAAAGGATAGCTCAGGGTTAGAAGTCCCTTATGTGTTTTTTCGTGACTCAGGCGTTGTAGATAACAGCAAGATTGGAAGAATGCCTCTGTCTGAAAGTTGCCGAATCATGTCGTTAAGTGCCATCTTGCGAGACGAAGAATCTCTCGACTAAATTTCGAACGAATTATTTCATTACCTAAGTATGAGTATTAAAACCTAGGCGACAAAATTTAAACTGGCTTCTTAGATTCAACGTACTCTTCGTACGTGGTGTATTTATCGTCTTTTAAATCGACGTCGATTTCGATAATGCGATTGGCGACAGTTTGGATGAACTCGTGGTCGTGAGACGCAAATATTACGGTGCCTTTAAATCGTTTCACGCCTTCATTAACGGCCGAGATACTTTCTAAATCCAAATGATTGGTCGGGCCGTCGATTAACAACACGTTGGCTCCCGAGAGCATGGTTTTGGCAAACATGCAGCGCACTTTTTCTCCTCCAGAAAGAACTGTCGGTTTTTTAAGTGCCTCGTCTTTGTTGAAAAGCATTTTTCCTAGAAAGCCCCTAATAAAAGTTTCTTCTTTATCTTCAGAATATTGACGGAGCCAATCGACAAGTGAACTCGTTTCTCCGGTAAAATATTTAGAATTATCACTTGGAAAATAACTTTTAGTAATGGTGATTCCCCAGGTTAGGCTTCCCGCATCGGGTTTTAACTCTCCAGCTAAAATATCAAAGAGTATAGACTTTGCCATGTCGTTACGCCCAAGAAGCGCAATTTTATCGCCTTTTTTAACAGTAAAATTAATGTTGTTGAGAACTTTTTGCCCTTGAATACTATGGCTGAGGCCACTCACGGTGAGAATATCGTTGCCGGCCTCGCGTTTAATATCAAATCCGACAAATGGCTGGCGACGAGTGGAAACAGGCATTTCGGTGAGATCCAGTTTTTCCAATTGTTTTTGACGTGAAGAGGCCTGTCGAGATTTTGAAGCGTTCGCGCTGAATCTTTGAATAAAACTTTTTAACTCTTCAGCCTTATCGGCATTTTTTTTATTTTGATCGGAGCGTAAGCGAAGATTGAGCTCGCTCGCTTGTCGCCAAAAATCGTAATTGCCCGAGTAAATGGTAACTTTAGAAAAATCAATATCAGCTGTATGCGTACAGACTTTATTTAAAAAATACCGATCATGTGAAACCACAATGACGGTATTAGGAAAATTAAAAAGAAATTCTTCTAACCACTGAATCGCATAAATATCGAGATGGTTCGTCGGTTCATCTAACAATAAGATATCAGGTTGACCGATTAGCGCTTGGGCTAAGAGGACTTTGACTTTATCCGAGCCGCTGAGTTCCTTCATCAACTTTTGATGGAAAGACTCTGGTATACCTAAACCTGCCAACATAACACCGGCCTCGGATTCAGCCTCCCAACCATTGAGTTCAATAAATTCGGTTTCAAGTTCAGAGGCGCGAATGCCGTCTTTCTCAGAAAAATCGGGTTTTGCATAAAGTGCGTCTTTTTCTTCAACAATCTTGAAAAGTTTTTGGTTTCCCATCAGGACGGTTTTTAAAACGGGCGCATCATCATAGGCATAGTGATCTTGCTTCAATGTTGAAATACGTAAATCCGGAGCAATGTGAACTTCACCCGTATTAGGTTCAATCTCTTTAGAAAGAATTTTTAAAAATGTGGTTTTTCCGGCACCATTAGCGCCGATGAGGCCGTAACAATTGCCGGGAGTGAACTTGATGTTCACATCTTCAAAAAGTTTCTTTCCCCCATAACGGAGGCTGACATTCGTTGTGCTAATCATGAAATTCCATATTTAAAAGAGAGTGATTCACAAGCGCTTTTGTAGCGAGATTGCTGCAAAATAGCAACTACCGTACTCTTGACTTAACTTTCTTCAATTTTTCCAAATTTTCGGATCATAAATAAACCAGGCAGGGCGATGACGGTGCAAAATACGAAAAAGGGAATCCATCCCATTTCCTTCGCTATCCACCCCGTAGGAGCCGAGAGAATCACTCGTGGAACACCCATAAGACTTGATAGTAAGGCGTATTGAGTTGCAGTAAAACGCACGTTGGTTAATCTCGACATAAAGGCCACAAATGCGCTCGTACCCATTCCGGCAGTAAAAGCTTCAAATCCTACAACCAGAGCCAAAATGGAAGAGTCGTGGCCGACCATTCCTAGGTAAGCAAACCCGGCCGTAGAGACCATTTGTAGTATGCCAAAATAAACGAGCGATTGGATCATGTTGAGCCTAAGCATCAGTACGCCACCGACAAAACCGCCACCGAGCATAGAAAATAAACCCACCGTTTTTCCGATGACCCCGTACTCAGTTTTTGTAAAACCTAAATCTAAAATAAAAGGCGTAGTCATGGACCCCGCCATGGTATCGCCGATTTTATAAAGTAAAATAAAGGCAAGAAAGAGCCAGGCGCCCTCGCGTTTAAAATATTCGGCTAATGGCTGTACGACAGCTTCGAGCAATGTCTTTGGAGGAGGTACCGAAACTTTCGGTTCAGGAAGAAAGAACATAACAATCATGGCAAAGAACATAATACCTGCCAAAACTAAGTAAACTTCGTTCCAAGCGATTTGATCCGCAAGAAAAAGTGCAAACGCTCCCGAAATCATCATTCCCACACGATAGCCGTTTACGAAGAGTGAAGATCCCAAACCTAGTTCTTTTTCAGGTAAGAACTCTCGGCGGTAGGCATCGAGCACGATGTCTTGGCTTGCGCTCATAAACGCAATAAATAATGCGCAAAAGGCAACGCCCCATGGATTTTCAGTTGGATTGCTTGAGCTGAGAGCAATAATTCCGAGGGCGACTCCCAGCTGTGAAATAATAGCCCATCCTTTTCGTCTTCCTAAAAAGGGAATGGCGTAGCGATCCATAAATGGCGACCATAAAAATTTAAATGTATAGGGAAGACCCACTAAAGAAAAAATTCCGATCACTGTTAAGTCCACATTTGAATTTTTCATCCAGGCCTGGAGTGTTGAGCCGGTGAGAGCGAGTGGAAGACCTGAAGAAATTCCCTGTAAGAAAATAACAAACATTCGTATAAACATTTGGACCCCGTATTTAGTATGCCCATCTTTGTCGTGTGATCAAGGGCGGTGCGTCGGGAATGGAGTTCTTGAAATCCTAATTTTTCTGAGTCATGACTGACACAACTGGGGGGCTTCATGAGAAAAATACTCTGTCTAGTCGCGGTTTTGATTCTTGTCTTAAGCTGTACAAAAAAATCTGAAGAGACCTCCTCCCAACAAAAAAAATTTCGTGTCGGATTAGTGTTAGATAAAGGCGGAAAGGACGATAAGTCGTTTAACTCTGCCGCATTTGCCGGTGCGACGAGAGCGGTCAAAGAATTAAATATAGATTTAAAGGATGTTGAGTCTCCTGACGATTCTGCTTTTGAACCGTCCATGCGCGCGTTTGCTGAAAAGGGAATGGACTTAATTATTGGGATTGGCTTTTCACAAAAAGATGCACTTTCGAAAGTAGCGCCGCAGTTTCCTAACATCAAATTTGCGGTGGTAGATGCCGATGTCAAAGGTCCAAACATTATAAGTTTAATGTTCGCTGAACACGAGGGAAGTTACTTGATTGGTTACCTCGCGGGACTTGCCACGCAAACAAATGTAGTGGGTTTTATAGGTGGAATGGACATTCCATTAATTCATCGATTTGAACTAGGCTACCAAGAAGGTGTTAAAGCGGCGAATCCCAAAGTTAAAGTACTGGTGAATTATGCAGGCATCACGAGCGATGCATGGGCAAATCCAAGCCGTGGAAAAGAACTAGCTTTAACGCAAATTGCAAACAAGGCTGATATTATTTTTCATGCGGCAGGAGCTACTGGAATGGGTGTTTTTGATGCGGTTGAAGAAAAACAAAAACTTGCGATCGGAGTGGATTCTAATCAAAACTGGGTAAAGCCAGGCCGTGTGCTTTCAAGTATGTTGAAACGTGTCGACATCGCCGTTTTTGACGTGATCGAACGCACCAAAAACGGGCAATACGTTGCAGGAACAAAATCATTTGGACTTGCCGATAAGGGAATCGACTACGCGATTGATACCAATAATGAAAAGCTCATCGAACCTTACAAAGCCAAACTCGAAGCCATGCGCGAAAAAATAATTAAAGGTGAAGTGAGAGTTTCAGATTACTATGTTATCAGAAAAACAAAATAATTTTGTTATCGAGACCCGCAATCTCACAAAAAAGTTTGGCGCTTTTGAAGCGCTTTCAAACGTCTCGTTAAAAATTAAATCGGGCTCAATTCACGCGATTTTAGGAGAGAATGGGGCGGGTAAAACCACATTGCTCAAACATTTATTTGGTCTTCTTCGGCCAAATAGAGGTGAGATTCTCTACAACGGCTCAGTAGTGAACTGGAAGAGCCCTCTCGAAGCCATTACAAATGGCATCGGTATGGTTCAACAACATTTTACTTTAGTCGAAGAGTTGTCTGCTTTAGATAATATTATTTTAGGAGCCGAGCCTTGTCATTTCGGAAAGATCGATCGTGCGCAAGCCCTAGCGGATATAGAAAAACTTCTTCCTTCTTCCTTTTTATCTGTTCCTTGGAACGCATTGGTTCAGGATCTTTCGGTGGGACAGAAACAAAAAATAGAAATTCTAAAACTTCTTTATAGAAATTCGACGGTCCTTATTCTCGATGAACCTACGGCCGTTTTAGCGCCCCATGAAATTGAAGATTTCTTTCTGCTTCTGAGAAAGCTCAAGGCTCAGGGTTGTACAATTATTATTATCACTCATAAATTACATGAAGTGTTTTCATTGTGCGATGAAATTTCAGTTTTACGAAATGGCAGAGGACTCGGGACGTTTCGAATTACTGAGATTCAATATGATCAAGTCGTAGAATTGATGATTGGTCGCAAGCCTGTACGTTTAACTTCAGATCGTAAACCCTCTTTGGCGAGTGTCACGCTTGAGTGCAAAGATTTGAGACAGGTAAAAGCACAAAGAGGCGGACTCAAAAATGTCTCGCTTCTTATTAAAACCGGAGAAATCGTAGGCATCGCGGGCGTTGAAGGCAGCGGACAATCTAATTTTGTCGAAGTGTTACTGGGCCTACAACGCTTTGAGGGTACTTTGAAATTCTTTAATCAAACCTTGTCTGATATTTCATCAGGGGAGTTACGTCAAAAAATAGGATTAATACCTGAAGACCGTTTGCACCAAGGTCTTTGGTCTCAAGAGAGTAGTTATCACAATTTGATTATAGGACTTGAGTTTCAATTCGCAAAAATGGGTTGGATGAGTGAGACCCAAATTAAAAAAATAACGCCCCAGTGGGCAAATGAACTTGATGTGCGTGCTTCGTCTCTTGACGTGGCGGTTGGCTCATTAAGCGGTGGTAATCAACAAAAAATTATTCTTGCCAGGGAAACTCGAGGTAAAGACGCACAGTTTTTAATTTGCCATCATCCAACACGCGGTGTGGATCTTGGCGCGATAGAGTTAATACACAAAGAGTTTTTGCGACTGCGTAATGAAAATCATAGTCTTTTAGTTTTGAGTTCAGATTTAGACGAACTCTTTGCACTTTGCGATCGCATTTACGTTATGTTTGATGGTCAAATCGTACATGAAATTTCACGTTCTAAGTTTGATGCACTCGAGATCGGTCGTTACATGACAGGAGCGACGGTATGAAAAAGATGATGAGATCATCGTTCGCTTTTTCACTCTTTTCTCTCGCCATCGGTTTACTTGCAGCTTCAGTCGTTGCAATTTTGGTTGGCGAAGGCCCGCTACAGGTCATTAGTATTTTAATTGAAGGGGCTTTTGGATCGCTGACGAATCTTGGATATTCTTTATACTACGCAACGCCGTTGATTTTGACCGGTCTTAGCGTGAGTTGGGCATTTCGAGCAGGTCTATTTAATATTGGCGCTGAAGGACAAATGGCTTTGGGCGGGCTGACAATGACGTGGGTGGGTTTAAGTCTCTCTGAGCAGCCTCCCATTTTAGTTTTGATCGTAGCTTTGATTTGCGCATTTTTTGTTGGCGGAATATGGGGTGCGATCGCAGGATGGATGAAAGCTTATCGTGACGCCCATGAAGTGCTCGCCACGATATTACTTAATTACGTCGCGTACGGAATTGTCAGTTTCTTTATTGCTTTTCCGTTGAGAAATGTGGAGAGCCAATCTCCCGAAAGTCGGAGTTTGATTCCTGAGCTAAAACTGACAACGCTTTCTTTTTTAGGGGGACAAAGTCCGCTGAACTCCGCTTTTATTTTTTCACTAGCGATCGCGATTCTCGCGGGCCTGGTATTGAGAAAAACCATTTTTGGTTTTCGCACACGCTTAGTCGGGGAGGCGCCTGGCACGGCAGTGCGCTCGGGTGTTCCAATTAAAAAGTACACGGTTCTAGGAATGTTTATTGCCGGTGGATTTGCCGGCCTAGCCGGAATAAATGAAATTTTTGGTTCATCTTTAAAACTCCATGAAGGCTTTATGGCCAACGCTGGGTTTGTTGGAATTACCGTCGCACTTTTAGGTCGTAATTCTATTGTCGGAATTATTTTATCTGCAATTTTATTTGGTGCTCTTCAAAAAGGGGCACTGGCTCTTGATATGGAGACCGATAAAATTACGCGCGACCTCGCCCTTGTGATTCAAGCGTTTATAATATTTTTTATCGTGAGTGAAAAAGGCCTGCGTACTTTGCTCGATCATATACAAATACGAAGAGGTCAAAATGAATGACATTTTGATGAGTACCTTAAGATTGTCCGTGCCACTCATATTTGCCGCATACGGTGGGATGCTGAGCGAGAGATCCGGTATCGCCAATATAGGCCTTGAATCTTATTTGCTCGTATCAGCTTTCGTGGCCGCGGCGACGACGTATTTAACAGGAAATTTATTTTTAGGCTGCCTTTGTGCGATTGTCGCGACATCTCTGTTGGGCGCTTTGTTTGCCTCTATTTGCATTTGGGGACGAGGCGATCAAATAGTTGTGGGAACCGCCATGAACTTAATGGCTGCCGGTCTTATTCCTATCGCAACTAAATATTTATTTGATGTGACGGGTTCAACGCCCTCTTTGCCAATAGAACTTCGACTCTCTCATCCACTTGTCTTCTTATCTGTAGCGATCGTTTGTACGATGGGGTTACATTATATGTTTAAATATTTACGTCACGGACTTCGTATTCAAGCGGCCGGTCATAATCCGCTGACGCTCCTAACTCAAGGGGTCGCATTTGATATTTTGCGCTTGCGCGCGGTCGTTGAAGGGGCTGCGATTGCGTCGTTAGGTGGAATATATTTAAGCCTCTGCATGTCGAGTGGTTACATTCGTAATATGTCTGCCGGACGAGGTTTTTTGGCGCTTGCCGCATTAATTTTTGGATCATGGAAACCTATTCCAACTTTTCTTGCCTGCTTATTTTTTGGATTTACCGATTCTATTCAAATTCGTCTTCAGGGTATTCAGTGGAATGGAAAACCAATACCGAATCAATTTGTTCAAATTTTGCCGTTTGTTTTTACTTTGGTGTTACTTGTCGCGTTTTCAAGTCGCATGAAAGCTCCGAAAGCAATTAATCAAGATATTCGTTAGATAAACTGAGAGCACTAAGTTTTAGACGTGCACTCCAAAATATGATGTTCCGTCGGTGTCATAGACCAAAGAGTGTAGCTACAATTTGATCCCACTATAATATCTTTAGTTTCGTGATCAATCACGACTTCACCTTTTAAGTTTTCTACGCGCGCAATTAAGTCTTCATTGCTCAAGGGATATTTTATATTAATCAGATCCTGAAAAAGGGGGCGAGGGCCGGTTAATGTAAGACGATCGTGAAAAGAAAATATATTTTTATTATAAAGAAGTTGATGAAACTCCTTCTTCCATAAGTCGAGCGCGACCGAGTTTTTCCAGGTAAGCGGATATAAAAAAGGAAGTTGTCCTAAAATATTACAAAAAACAATTTTTGAATCTGGATGCGTTTTTAAAAAGGATTCAGTTGCATGGATATTCAGTTTTTGCCGATCTAACGAGAATACATCTTGAGTGTGGCATTTTATATATCGCCCATGACGCCATCGAATTAAAAGTGGAGACAGCGGGTCAATGTCCACACAAGACACCTGAGATGCGAGTTTTAAAATTTTTGTATCAAGCAGATATCCGGCACTAGGGCCCACCAGTAAGATTTTTTTTGAGATAGCAAAATCACGCAAACGCGCAGAGATAAAATCACGAGTGGGCCTCCAGAGTTTGGAGGCGTAGCGCACTCCTAAGTAATGATAAAAAATTCCACCCGAAAGTGAGGCCATGCCATACATAAAAACCGTCTTTCTTACGCAACTATAAATTTATTATTCAAGGCGCTAAGATGAAAAGCAAGTCTATGACGAGAACACAGACCTTTACACGTTTAAGTCCTATGCTAAGATGACACATAAATTAAAAAATTGTCTAAGGAGTTCAGTATCAATTTCTATTTTTTGAAACTTTTTACCGTTTTAAAGCTTTTGCTTATAGCGATGCTCATTATAGGTTTTTTTGTGATTATGCCCATTTTATGGGGTTTATTTTTTTGGAATCAGAGACTTCAGCAATCTGTATTGAATCGAGCCGTAAGCTGGATAGCAATTTTTATTTTATTCGTGTTGAATATAAAAGTTCAGACATCTTCTGAATTACGTAAAGAACTTAAAACAAATGCACTTATAGTATCTAATCATCTTTCGTATATTGATATTCTAGCGCTCTCGAGTCAGGCCCCAATGTGTTTCGTCACTTCGGTCGAAATGAAAGAAACAGCTTTTCTTGGTTGGATCGTTCGTTTAGCGGGCTGTCTTTTTGTAAATCGTAAAAATAAACGCAATTTAAGTTCTGAAGTTCAAGAAATTACAGATGCTTTAATTTCGGGCCATCATGTTGTGATTTTCCCAGAAGCTAAAAGCACAAATGGATCGCACTTGCTCAAATTTAGATCTCCACTTTTTAATGCTGCTTTGGATGCAAAAATCGATATTAAGAATATTGCCATTAATTATGAACAAATCGATGGTCAGCCGGTGAGCGCCGCAAATCGGGATATTGTTTGTTGGTACGACGACATGAGTTTTACGAAGCATATTTTTAAACTCTGTGATTCGCGCAGCATTAGCGTCACAATATCGGAAGGAGTAAGGTTTTCGGCTTCAAGTTCGTCGTCTTCCAAAGAACTGGCTAAGAAAAGTTTTGAAGAAATATCCAAAATTTATAAACCGTTGATATAGAGGGGCGTCGCACGGGTACGGTTGAGGTTTTTATTTTTAAATCGACCCTCTTTTTTAATACCGATCTAGAGTTCGATGAAGTATTCTGAGGACAAGTTGGGGCCTAGTATGCGCAAAGATGTCGGGCAAATAGCAGTCTGTGTGGGTATTTTTTTTATTTATGTACAGGCGTGGGCCCAAGAGTCTTCAGTTTCGTCGTCTTATCCTCGAAAATTTCCCGTAACAGTTGAAATGGGTTACCAGGTCCACACTTTACCTATGTCGGGTTCACAAATGATAGGTCCGACATTGATGTACGGTATTACAAAGCATTCACAATTAGGCACGCGATATTTATTAGCTCCTGACGTGGCTTCAGAACGCCGCTTGAGTGTTTTTTGGCGAATGACCTATGGATTTCGTCGCGTCAGTTTTGTTTTTGAGCCTCAATATTCGTATTTATGGCGTGCACCTGAAAAAAACGGAGAATTTTCTACTACAGGAATTGGGGGTGGGATCAATTTTCAATTGAATTCTCAGTGGTATTTAGGGTCTCTGGTGGGTTTAGAGCAATCAGGTAGCCCTTTTCCATTCGGTGCTTTTTGGAGTCGGCCTTATCTTCTCATTTTTACTCAGTTTGACTTTTAGATATATCAGTTCCAATTCAGATTGGACTTGCGCTAGGGGTCCTACCGCGCGGTAGAATAAAAGTGATGAAGAAGTCAGTTTTCGTCATCGAAGACGATCCGAAGTTCATGGCCGAGATCAAAGAAGCCATTGCACAAATCAATCCTGATCTTGAAATTCGTGCTTTTACAGATCTTCGGTTATTTTTGACTTGGATCAAGGAAGTTGTAAATAAAGCAAAAGCTCCACCTGTTGTGGCTCCAGCAGCTACAGATGCAACCGCCACAAATCCAAAAACACCATCGGAAAACGAAAAAGCGGCTTCGACAACAGTCGCCACTGGACCTACGGCCGGAAGCGCGCCAGAAGTTCCAGCCGCAGCCCCTGATTCAAAAAAGGCTTCTGCAGAGACATCCATCGAAAATAAGCCGCTCGAAACTCCGGTGGTGACTACAAATTCTGCTCCAGCAGCCATCGAAAAAAATAATAAAGAGTCCGACGCAACTGCAAAATCCGATGAGGCTTCAAAGTCTGAGCCGGCGGCCACACCGGAAGTTCAAGATGATGGCGTCACGCCACCTACGCTTCCATCTACGAGCATTGAAGATTTGAGTGTGGATTTGCTTATCTGTAGTGCGGAACTTTTAAAAGAAAACGAATTCCAGTTATTACAAAAAACATTACAATTTTTTACTTCAAAAAAACTTTGTACGATAGAAAAACCAACGGCATTCGTACTTACGGCATTTGATAACGACCACTTCGATTTTACTAAATTTGAAAATCAAATAGTGGCGAATGTTATTTTTAAACCCTTCGATAAACTTATTTTGCGGGAGCATATCCGTATCGCTTTATTGGGAATAACTGCTGATACCGCAGGAGAAGTCTATAAGCAAAAAACTAAATCTAAAATTGAAATGTTAAAAGATGTACATCTCGAATCTATTTCAGAGTTAGGGTTCAGTACGATTGCAGATGGCGAGATTAAACCGGGGGCGCAATCAAAGTATTACGGAAAAATTTTCCAAGCGGGGACTTTGCCTTTCGTGCACGCTAAAGTTGTTTCGAGTGTGCCGATTGCGGATAGGCCAAAACAATTTAAGTGTGAATTTGCATTTACAAATATTCAAAATAACCAGATCTCAGCGATACGCAAACTCGTAAAATCCGATAAAAATCATAAGGCGGATATAATAAAAGTCGTTAAAGAAGTTCCTAAATATATTTATAGCATATTAGTGATTTCGCCTCGAGGTGCACCGTCTCCGAGGTCAAGCCTTGAAAATGTGTTTTCAAATATAACGTTTACCGAATACCCAGACTTTACGAGTTTTGCGACTGATTTGGATCCCGGAGCAAAGTCTTTAGGTGGTGATGAGAAAAACAAAGATAAGTTTTTACCTTTTCCGGCACAAGGAAAAATTCTATTTGATTCAAAGATGATTAAAATCGTAGGATTTGAGCCCGGAGCCGCCGATACGGCGAATATCCTTGGTATTCCGGTTAAGCAGGCCATGCAAACAGACAGCTTTCTTCATCAAAGAATATATAATGACGACCGCAATAAGTGGATTAATTTGTGTAAAACACAGATGAAGCCACAAGAAGCTGCTGACATTTATCGATTTAAAGGACCAGATGACAATCTTGCGTTTATTAAAGTCCTCTCTTTACAACCTTTAAAGCATGAGAAGCTGGGAGATGTATTAGCCCTCGATATTATTGAATGTACAGAGGGAGAAAAGATCGCTTTTTTACTAAAATTGAGTCGTTTGCCAGCAACTATAGATGCTTTGTTTGTTGATTCGGCCTTTTTAGGTGAAGCCTATGCGACACGCTGGCAAGTGATTACGACGCTCGTCAATGAGCGAAATAAAAAAGCCAACTCGCCACCAACAAAACTCTTTTTTGTTTCGGATAAAATTATTTCTTCCGATGAGGTTTTGGAGTTACAGGCGCCCATTGATGATATTTTTATGAAACCCCTCGATGGTGGTTATTTTATAAAAAAAATGAGAATGATTTTTGATAAACTTTTACTGAAAGACCAGGATATGGAAATATCCAGTACCATCGATCATACTCTTATCAAAGTAGCTCAGCCTGTAATCGCAGAAGAGGTAGCAGAAACCGGGATGGCCATTATTTATCACCGCGCCATTGGTTTAGGAAACTTTCGTAAGGTGTGTTTGACCCTGCCTCACGAAATAGGCTTGCCTGAGTTTTTAGGTTCGTGTTCGGCCGTTGAAGAAATTGAATTAGAAACTAAGAAGAAAGCCTACCTTTGTCGATTTGTCTTTTTTGGTGTTCGTGATGCATCTTTAAAACATATTCGTCGCTGGATAAAAGATTATTACGTCTCAACAAAAGAAGTCGAAGGCGGTTAAATCTTTTTAAAATTTGAATTGTCAGACATACGCCAATAAACTAGTGAATAAAAATAAGCGAAATCAAACCCGATAAAATTACGACAGCGGCACTCATTAAAGGTGCATAAGCCGGAATCCACATAAATCGATCTGATTTTTTAAACTGGTTGATTCCGGTGACAACGGCGAGTCCAATCCCAACGAGAGTGATCGCCAACCCAATACTGAAACCCGCAACCGTTATAAATCCGGAAACATATTCGCCGACAGAAAGCGCCAACAACATAACCGTGATTGAGGCTGGGCAGGGGATCATGCCACCTGCGGCACCAAATGCCATAATTTGAGCGCGCGAAGGACGTTCACCTCTTTTTACATACTCAGGAATCGTGGCGGCATGTGCTCGGGCATGCTCATCGTCACTCATAGCGCTGTGATCATGATCATGCGTCGTCCGATGATGATGAACATGATCGTGATCATGGTGGTGTTCATGAGAGTGATGATGGGTTTCATCGTGAACGCCATGATGCGCCTGAAGCTTTTGTTTTTTCATAATTTTTAATCTTTTAAACAACATCCAGAAACCCAGCAAAATAACGAGGACACCACTGCCGATTTGCAACCAGTACATAACATCATTCGTAAAAGTTTCTCGACCTAACCAAAGCGCTGCGACACATAATGCAACAACGACGGCGCTATGTGTAATCGCGACGGAAAGTCCTAGAAGCCAAGCATCTTTTTTATTGCCTTTTATTCCTATTAAATAAGCTGCAGTTAAAGTTTTGGCATGACCAGGCTCAAGCGCATGAAGCGCGCCCAATATCAATGCGGTGGGAAAATAAAACCAAGAGAATGGATTGTCGGTCATTTTATTCCTTTGTGTTTATTCTAATCTCCAAATTTGCCACAAAAAAAGGAAAAACGCCACGCACTTCAAGATCACAACGCTCTACATTCGTTTGAAGCTTTGGCATTGGAGTTGCTCAATATCAGGTTAAGCAATTGCAAAAAGATATGAACTACAAACGCAACGGAGGAAAACATGGGTAACGAAACAATGTTCAATGACAAAGAAGATAAAAATTTTAGAAGTGCTGGTGGTCAAGGCGGAGTAGAGAGAGAAGGCGGAGCAAAAACTCGTCAAACTTCTCCGAGAGAAGACGCTCGCGACATCGACACTGATGAAGAAGACATGGACAGCCAAGAGCCAACACGTCGTGCTGGCCAACAAAGAGACAATACGGAAGCTCCGTCACGTGCGGACCGAGATCGTTCAAACTCATCTCAAGCAAAAACACAGTCATCAGATGTGTAATCACCCTAAAGGGCATAGCGAATTCCGCTGTGCCCTTTATCTTTAGTAAATCGACTCCATACGTAAACGTGCAAATAGTAATGAATATGACCGCCAGTTTTAGAATACTGTAAGGCACTCATTCTCCTTTATAATATTCTTATGTGAAGTATGTCTATTCTGGATGACCTATAATTTTATCTATAATAAATTATTTATATAAATATCTCAGAAAATTCTGAATGTTCAAAAATCATAGTAGCAGCAAAGAAAGAATGAGTTAAAAAGAGACTATGATCTCAAGCTTTCCTTGCTGTCGTTGAGTCGTGCACTTCATGTGCTATTTTTACTTCTAATTTACTAAAACCATTGCCTGCTAGTTGAGTCTATTAAACAGATTGCTAATTTGTTTAATTGTAAATGGTTTTGGTAAGAACAGTGGCTTTGACTGAAGATGTTTTGCTTTTTCCATATAAAGTTGTGGCTGTACGCTGCTTGTTACGACAACGTTTGTCTCAGGATATAAAGCATTTAATCTTTCACAAAATTCAAGACCATCTTGTTCGCCTCGTAAGTAGATATCTACGATAGCAAGATCCGGAGCAACCCAGTTGCGTCTTTTTAAAGTTTCAATATGCGTAATAGCGTCTTCTGCTGTACTGAAACTTTTAATGCGTGCGGAGTTGTTGGAGCCTCTCGCAATGGCTTTAATTAAGCGTGTTGTAGTCATATCATCTTCTAAAATGATAACATCGAAAAATTGGGGAATATCCCATTTATCAATGTCAAACATTTCATCGTATCCCCAGTTGATACCTTCGTACGGTGCTGTTGGTATAGTAGTAGTGCTCATCTGTCCCCCCTTATTGGTTCAAATTGAATTCATTTTGATTTGTCTAAGCTTAAACCACAAGAGAGCGACTGATATTTAAAGAAATCTCATCAATACAGACTTTTTAAATTAATATTTATAAACAAATTCTGGATTGCTGTTTATAGAATGTAAATTGTGATTTTTGTTTTGAATTAAGCAGCTTGTAACCACGCCAAATTGTGATTGGCTAAAATTTTATTAATCTCAGGTACAATTAAACCTTGTTCGGCTTTACCAATTGCGGCGAGATCGCTGAGTATTCCGGGAGATGCGCTCTGATGCTGCAACATAAAGTCTGTAAGATGTTTTAAGATTTGATGAATTTGTTGAATGCATTCCGGACGAAGCGATGAGCTGGGATATTTAATTAAATAAAAATTCAGCAAGCGTAGACAGACTTTCCAATTATTATCTTTTAAACAAAGATTATTAAGGGCGAGTAAATCTTCTTTTCTGACATGGCGTAAAAAACCGATGATGGGAAGATTAAGTGGAATCGCATTTAGATAAGTAGTGGCTAATGACGCTTGATTTTCTTTAAGCGCTATCGAGCAGAGAGATGCCGAATATTTGGTTATAAACGCGCGTCCGACTTCGCCATCGGTGTACAAGACATTCAGCGAAGCCATGCATCCTGCAGATAAGAATAAATAGTTATCAGGATTTAGTTTCAAACCTCGTGAGCACAACTGCAAGGCTTTTACTGGATTATTGGTTTCACGACTCAGCTCTTCGTATAAGGTGCGCTCGTTTCGGTACAAAAATGGACTTGCGAGTCGGTTAAAGATAACTTCTGCCAAGCCTACAAGGATACCAAATAGGAATCCTAAAGCGTGTGCGGTATGACTGATGCCTGAACCAAGACTTAAAAGTCCCGACATATCTAAAACACAATAGAGAATGGGCAGAGCCAAGTAGGTTGCAAAATGATAAGAACGACTGGCAAACGGAATAAAAAACTTAAAGTGAAGTGTACGCTTAAAAAAGAGCACAAAAAATAATCCTAAAACCGCCATGACTCCGGCAGAAGAACCTAGAATAGGAGTAGAGGTATTGTTATAAATAGCTTCGAAACTCAGCCCGAGTGTATTGCCACCTAAAAATGTAATAACAGCTCCGACTTTTGAAGCACGACCTTCTGTAAAAATTAAAAATCCAAATAAAACAAGTAGATTGATAAATAAGTGGAGGTGTCCCGAGTGGATAAAGCCTGCAAGAGCTAAAGCGTGTAAGCTTTGATTTTGAGAAGAGTAAAGTCCACGATCTTGAATTATTGTGTTTAAATGTGTTTGAATCTTCGTGTTTATTTCGTTTAATTTTACAAAGGAAGCCAGAGCCATTAAGTCGTCAGGATTTTTTTCTGCGATCTTTTTTACCGACTGAATATATTTAGCAAAACCTGCGTTTTCTTCACTGTCTAAGAGTGCGGCGAACGTCTCTGCCGCTAAAATAGGCTCATTGTTTTTTAAAACTTGAGCGCTAAAATTGGACAAGGCCTGACAAAACTCGAGATTGGCGGCGTCTCTAAGGCATTGCTCTTGCGTCACGGCTAAAAGAGCCATCGTGTATTCACGTGATTCATATTTTTGAGTCTTTTCGTTTTCATAGGAGCTCATCATCCAAAATGACTTAAACGATGTAAAAAACAAAGCTATTGCGAGTGCAATAGTGACGAAGGGAAATTTGGGAATTCGGCCACCAAATCCAAGAAAGAGAAGCATAAGAACAAATCGGTTTATACGTCTTGAATCTTAATGAAAGTGTCTCAATACGAGACATAAAACGTAAGAGAAATAGGGCATGAAACGGAGGCTGTTTGAGCGAGAAGTTAGTGTCCTTTTAAGTACTCTTCAACTTGCGAAGTATTCTCAAAAACATCAACGCCATATTTGCGCCAGCCAAAAAACACGGACGCTTCGATAAATTTGATTCCGTAATTAGCAGCAAAAAGTCTATCGGAATTACTAAAATGGGTTCCCGGAACGGCGCCCACGTCGTCTTTATTGGCAACTACCCAATTTCCGTGCTCGTCGTTCTTCTTATAATCGGTACCTTTTTTAAAAGCAGAATCTCCCACCATCAAAGAGTGTTTTTTGTCGATCGTAGCGGCGCTACCAAAACGAGTTTTTAATATGCGCTCGAGTCGGGTGGCCATACCAATCCCTGGCTTTCGAGTTTCGTCGTCCTTTTCGGAAAAATCATAGCCGTGAATGACGCCGCCGTCGTTTTCAATACTTTGAATCGTATAGAGCAAGGCTTTGTCGGCTGTTTCGCACGTCACTTTGCCGGCTTGCACGCCGCCTTGATTCGAAACGATATAGATAAGATAATTAGCAGCGGCTAACTTTTTTAATTCTGCTCCCATGTGCGGCAGTATTCTTACGTCATCAGGGGCATTCGCCGAAACACTCCCAGATTTTGAAACTCGTAATGTGCTGTCGGCATCAAAAAAAGCCACTTTGATTTTTGTTTTATTTTTTGGCTGAAAAGCTGGAGATATGGTTTGTCTAGTGTCTGATAAACACGTGATGGCCTCTTCACCCGAAGGTCGGCGAGAAGATTCTATTTGTGGTGGAGTCGACGCACATGCAACAGTCAAAAAAGAAAAAAGTAGAATCAGTTTTTTCATATGGAGATCTCCTTAATTATTTTTTTGGAGCCGGGACGGGGAGTGATACAGGAGGTACGGCACGTAAATCACGAGTGCCTGTTGCAGTAGCTCCTGCCGGATTATATTTTTGTGATGTTTGTCCGACAGCTTGTTTATAAAACCCTTTATTTGTCGCGAGTTGCGAATTTGCACGCGTACTGACTTCGGCTAAAGAATCTGTTACAGTCGCAGTAGCTGAACCGGTACTTACTGAGGCTTTATAAGAGGCCATATCGCTAACAGCGCCAAGGTGTTGTAAAAGAATTTTGGGTTTAGACGTTGTAAAGTTCTCTGCTGTAAGTCCTGGATTTGTTCCTATTAAGGATTTCTGAAGATTTTCGGGGAGTTCATTCAAGTTTTTTGCAAGGTTGATAAGCTGATAGTTATTTCTGAGTGATACTCTTTGTGCAAGAAATGCGGATTCGGCATCTCTGCTCTGAGAAACCGCTTTAGTTATATTCTCAAGCTGTAGTTTGACACCCTCAGGACTTGTGCCTTGAAACAAAACATAAAATTCATCACCTTTACTTTTTACAACGAGAGCATCTTCACCCACATTTTCACGAATAATTTTGGCAACTGACTGAATATACTGATCACCACCCTCATATCCTTTAACAAAAAAGTTTGCGCGCCCGAGGTCGTTGATATCCACAATAGCAAGTGTAGTCGGTTTTTCGGAGGGGCTGTATTTGATGATAGATTGAATAACATTTTTAAATCGTGGATTCATCTCCACCATTCGATTTACTTCATCAATGGGCGTGGTATATTCACGTCTATCGTTCAGCACATCAATAACTTTATATGTTTCATTTCCGTCAGCCGTTATTCCAGAAATGATTTCGTATTCAGGTGTTGTGATACTGACTTTAGCTTTTCTGAGACGAGTAAAAAAATAACCTTCATGCTGAAGCATTTCAATAAGCTTAAGTTTAGAATACTTTGCATATTTAACAAGCTTGTCGCCTGTAAGCATAGGGCAAACGACTTCCAGTGTTTTTTTCAGGGGTTGGCAAACGAAACCTGAAGCTTCATTAACAAAAATATCATCTAACATTTTCAAGAGTGCTAAGAAGGCTTTGCTACGCTCTTCGATAATCTGTAGGCCACCTCGACAATTGTGAATCGCGTCTTTATGATGGGCATAAGCTTCTGCGCGAAACTTTTCATTTGGCGAAAGGGTTTTAATGGCTAACTCAGCATCTAGTGCATATCTGCACATGGCTTCTTCTCCATCTTTTGCGACGCTTTTAGGAATTTGAGCGAGCGCGCCGATGCCTTTAGCCGAATCATAGACTGAACCGAAACATCCTTTGAGTATATTTTCGTAAAAAAAGTTAGAAAGTCTTTGTAACGCAGTACGATCTAAATCCCCTTTATAAAACTCTTCGCAAAGATCGACATAATCGTTCACCATTTTTGTTACAACGCCATCTTCAGCACAAGCAGCTTTTGAGGTAGAGCTAACAAAGAAAACGTGGAATAGGATGGCAAAAACAAGTAGTCGCTTCACATAGTTATTTTATGGTTTAGAACGCAGCTCGTATATAGACCTCGACCAAAAATAGTCGAGGTCTAGAAAGATTAAGTCCTATATCGAATTTTCGATTATCCACTTTATCTTCATCGGTCCCATCTTTTTTGTAGCTGGAGAGCAAAAGATCGAGATAGCGATGTATTTGACGGTGAACCGAATAGAGTCTGGTCTGTATAACTTATGCTCATCGTCCAATTTACCAAAAATAGATGGCTAAGTGAGAGTGTTGAAGAAGCGTACTTTTGTGGCTCTGTTTTAGAGACGGATGTAGCACTCCGCAATTCGATCGCATCTTCATAAATCCATAAAATATTACCGCCCAATCTCCAGTTCGTCCAATTATAACCCAGCCCTGGGCCGGCACTGCCTCCCCAGCCCGGTACCAATGTTCCTTCAAATTGCTGATTTGAAATCGTTTTTGAAAATGATTTATGCGCTTCTAAATTAATGAAGCTATCCCACTTTTTATAACTTTTGAGTAGCAGTGTGCCGATTCCTAATGCCCAAAACCCTCGACCACGAGAATCTAATCCTAAAGAGTCATTTGATTCATAAACAGACTTTCCTGTTGGAAGAGTCAGTTGCAAAAAACCAATGCCTTTGGGTCGCCACAGACTGTAGTCCCATTCCGGAAGATACTCATAGCCAATGTGCGAAGTCGTATCTCCTAGTCCGGAAGACGACTGAGATAATTTAGTTCGCTTGGTCACTGGTACATTCAAGCCGGCTTGCCAGCGGTCCGATAGTAAAAAGGCTCCTTCGATTCGAAGGGTTTCGCTGTTTTCAGGTGTTTCTCGCTTTCGCCAATATTCGTCCGCATAAACATCAGCCACAACTTCTGAGCGAGAAAGCGAAGTTGTAAGTTGAGCTTTATTATCGCCTGAAATAACCCCTGCGGCGGCAATACTTCCCCCGCAACAGGCCGCTGCGAATATTTTTTGAGTATAAAAAAATACGAAAAAACTATAAAGTATAGTCGACAATAACTTCATCTATGACCGTACTGCCGCTTTTGATCTGAAATTTAATTTGCCACTTGCCCGGCATCGAGAAATACACTCCACTGGCTTTGTAAGTTCCTGTTCCCACGTTTTCAACTTGGACAGGGCTTGATCCGTGTCCCATTGAGGGCATCCAAAGTTTTATAAATGGTACAGAAGGCGAGTCTACGAGTTGAGGAAATCCATCTCGGTCATCGATTTGGTAGGTACGAAACCAAATACTACCGGTCTCATTTTCAGTCGGCTGTTTTTCCCAAGTCCAGACAATGCATAATTTTTGAGAACTAAAAATGAGGTCGCAATTCAAGGAATTAAAACCTTGAATTCTTCCACCTGATTCGTTTTGCGAATTCAAATAATGTGGATCCGCACAACTCACCGATGCAAATGAAAATGTGATGGCCAATACTGTGTTGATAAAACTTCGTCCCATTCTAGTCTCCTCGTGCGATTGCACAGCCCAGAGTTCTGCCTTCTGGCGTGCGTATTTTCTTTCCTGCACTTATGTCTTCTAAAGCCTCTCTCAAAAATTTATTTTTAGAATTTTCAAAGTTGTTGCTTGATGAAATGCCGCCTTTATAGAGCAAATCTCCGCTGGGTGAAATAACATAACTATGCGGAGTTTTAAATGCTCCAAATCGATCGGCTAATTCAGCTTTTTCATCTTGAAGAACTTTGAAAGGAAGATGAGCTCCATTAAAATAAGATTTTGATTCTTCAAGGCTCTCATCTTGATTTGAATGAAGTCCGATAAATAGATAATCGGGATATTCTTTTGAAAGCTTTGAAAGTTCTGTGACGTGACTATTTGAACAAGGACAGCGGGCAGACAAAAAGACAACGACCAGCCCTTTTTTTTGATTTTTTGCCTCGACAAGTACGGGCAAGCCTGTCGAGATTTCAGCAGCACTAAAGCGACTGAGTTTTTCAGTGTTTGCCGAAAGCGTGACGGGTGTGCCGTTTATAAAAAAGACAAATGTAAAAAAAGTAAGAATTCGAAAACGAATCATAGGCACATAAAACTAGCATTCGAACATTAGCTAGAAAAGTAAAAAAGTCTGCTCACTAAGTCGGCAAGTATGAGGTGCAATGAAACCGCAATTGTTTATAAAAATGAACTAGGTTTGCATCGCGAAGAGTCAAAACATAATTCCTAGTGGGACTAAGAACTAGTGGGCTTGTTGAAAAAGCCAAGGCATGTAAAAAAAGGGCCTTTTTCAAC
>JAKFYE010000042.1 GCA_021731045.1 Bdellovibrionales bacterium
GCCTACCACCTTTTGTGGATGCAACGAATTAACAAAAGGTATCTTGGCAAGAACTCACCTGTCGCACGACAGGCAAATAGTCTTTCCAACACGGATCTTCAAATCTCAACCTCTCCATTTCTAACCCGTTGTCGCTAAAAACACGATGCAGCTGATCCAAAAAATATTTTACCTAAAAATCCAAATAGCGGCTGTTGGGGCTCTAACGGCCCCTTGAAGCCGCCACGCCAATTCCTAGCAAATATTTTTTCCCACCTAAAAGTCCGCCAAAACGGAACGGGCTCAAGGGCCCATTTAAGGGCCACGCCCGCCCGCCAATCTTCCACTTAAAAATTCTCGACAACAAAACCTTTTCCTAGCCGCTAGAACTTCGCAAGCTAAAGTTCTCCTGTCGCGCGACAGGTAAATAAACTTTCCAGCACCCATCTTCAAACCTAAACCCATCCCTCTCTAACCCTTCGTCGCTAAAAACACGAAACAGCTGATCCAAAAAATATTTTACCTAAAAATCCAAATAGCGGCTGTTGGGGCTCCAACGCCCCCTTGAAGCCGCTTTACCAATTCCTGGCAAATATTTTTTCCCGAAGCCTAAACTGAGGCGTAAAGCTCAAGGGGCCTTTGCGGACCCACGCCAGCCCGCCGGTGTTTCTCCGGCAGAGAGGAATGAACGTGCAAACCTATTTAAAATTTAATCCTTTTAATCGGCAGCTTTGTCCAAGAGTACGATGAGTTTAATTTTACAGTCCATGTGACTGACAATTAAAAAAGGGACCGTGCGGTCCCTTTTTTTGTGAGTCGATTTGAGTTTTTCAGAATCGAAAGATTAGTGAGCTTTCTTTTTAGACGTAGTCTTTTGGTAGTGACGTGTGCGTTTGCTAGCCACTTCACGTTCGCTAATTTTTGCGTTCTCAGCATACGGATTTGGATTTAATCTCAAGATCATATCGTGCGCATCGTTGGCTAAAATTTCAAGCTCACTTCTTAAAGCATGAGATTCTGGTAACGTCGCGAGATACGCTTTAAGCGCGAGGCTCATGCGCTCAAGATACGGTGCAAATTGTAACAACGAAGTGTACTCAGATTTATGACGAGTCATAAATTCGTCGACTGCCGATAATGCCATCACAAATGCTAACTCTGGGTCTTCGTCGCGTCCAATTGCGGTCTGCGATGTTAGACCGATTGTTCGTGTCTTGCCGTTAAGTATGATGGTTGCAGATTGAACGGAGCCGTTTGTTCTTTGCAGAGTCGTGCTTGGATTTTTCAGCAAAGCTGAAAAAACATTTTTTCCAAATCCTGGCTTAAACTTATTCTGCGACACCGGAAAAAGACTTTTCACTTCAGGAGTGAAAATATCTTCTGAATTGAGGGTCGTGATAAGGTCATAATAGTATTCGTCATACTCTTCCCAGTTACGCTTCGCTTGTTGCTGTTCGTAGTTTTTTAGATCGCTTTCGGCACGTTTTTGATTTTGGATGCTTTGACGAATCAACTTGCAGTCTTCAGCGCGAGATTTATCACGGCAAATTTCTTTTTCTTTAACTTCGAATTCACGAATGATACCGCGAATATTCATTAAACCTGTGCTTCCTAAATCTTTGACCGCACTTTTTAAAGAATGGCCACGTGTGAGCCAGCCAACAAACGCGATCTCCCAAGGAAGAACCGCGGCTACGCCACCCGTCGCGAGTACGGAGCCGGCAAAAAGTCCAAAGCCTACCGGAGAACAATTTAAAATCATACCGAGCGGACGGCATGGTGGGCGACTGTATTCCCAACTTCCAGGCATTTGCGCCCATCTTTCAACGGTACAGAAAAAATCAGGTCGACTTTTACAAACGCGATAGAGTTCGCTGGCCACTTGCCGTGGGTTTGCAAATACATAAAAATCCGACATCCCTTTTTTTATCGAAGGTGCGCCTTGACCGGATTTACGCCCTAGGGACTTTTCGTTCATTCTTCCAAAAATCCAGTTCATAGTCGAAGCTAAATCGTTACTGCAATTATCTAAAAATGCTTTGTACGAAGTCTTGTCAGCTTTGTCGGAACCTGCTTGTAACCCTTGATTAAAGAAATTCATGTATTCTTTTTGGATATCTTGCATGTTGGTGCGCATGACAGAGTCTTGGCATTTCGCTGCGTCAACTTTGTCTCCGAAGTAAAAGGGAAAAATATCTCTGGCTTGTAGCATGCCCGTTGTCGCGCGATTCATATCTGTTGCGCCTTCAGTGCCACGTTGAGCATGTTCACCTTGAACGGCTTCATCAAAAAGTTTATTTACGTCATCGGTATTATTTTTTTGCAAACGACTTCCGTAAACAGTTTTGTCTGCGCCGTAGAGATACGTATTGATAGGAATAGCGGCTTTTACTACGCCGAGGGATCCAGTTAAGCCAGGGCTGAAAGTGATCACGACACCACGAGGTTTGTCGTCAGGAGTACAAAGTCTAACCTTAAATGATTTACTTTCTTTACAGAGATCAGAAAAATAAACGGCCGCATGCCCAAGACGAGAAGATTCGCCCATGATACGCAGAAGACCTCCTCCAACATCGCCTTCGCCCATTTTTTTAGGAATCGCACCGGTCCCACCATCTAAGCTGGGGGCTTCAAACATTAAAGCCGCAATTAAACTTGGAGGTTGGCATTGAGCCGCCGGAATATCTTTTTGAGTCGGAAGTTGCCCTGCAAATAATTTTGTTGAGAGGAGCGCTGCCGTGAGGACAATCGAAAATGTTCGTCCTCGTATAGAGTTGAGTGAAGAGTTAAACATAGTACATCCTTCTTGTGGTTAGGCCTTTATGTTAAATCGGAAGTTCGAGGTTTTATTCCACGCTATATTATATTTATGATTCACGTAATTTGATGTTGAAAGCCCCTATTCTTTTCTGGATCTAGGTCTAGTGAGATGTTTCATATCAGATATTTGACAAATATCTGATATGAAAATTTCTACGCTAGGCCATTTAGAAAAATGCGACAGCCGTGAACGGTTAAATGTTGTTGTACATTTGGTTTTTGGGCACAATTTATTTATGAAAAGAAAATCAAAAGCAAAATCCTCTCGTAAGGAAGAAAAATCTTCGGCGATATCGCCAAAGAAAAATTCACATACGTCACTTTCAAAATCTCTTCGTAACATAAAGATGTTTGTCATGGATGTAGACGGATGTTTAACCGATGGAACTATTTGGTTAGATTCCAATCTTCAATGGCGGCGCTCGTTTAATGTTTTGGACGGGGTCGGAATTAAACTTTTAATGGAACAAGGTTATATCGTCGCGGTTATTACCGGTGGAAACTCTGAAGATGTGCGTATGCGAGTTAAATTTTTGGGTATCGAACATTTTTATGATGGGGCTTCTGATAAAACGCCGCCATTTGAAAATTTGATTCAAAAAACTGGACTGAAGGCCAATGAAATCGCTTATGTTGGCGATGAAATCTATGATGTGCCTATAATAAAACGTGTTGGGTTTAGCGCGTGTCCACCCCGTGCCATCAAACAAGTGCAAAAAGAATCGCACTATGTCACGAAGGCAGAAGGGGGATACGGCGCTATAAGAGAAGTCGCCGACTTGATATTGGAAGGTGGATTTTACTCAAAAAAATAGGAACACTCTTAATGATACATATTGGCCGAGTTACTTCTTTAGTTTTTTTATTGGCAACATTGCTAACATCTTCTTTTGCCCACGCGGTGGATATTCAATTTCCAGAAGAAGAATTAGCTCGTGAATCCGTTTATCCTGTGTTTGATAATCCAACTGCGGTCAAAAGACGAAATGTTGTTTTAGAAAATCGAGTGGAGTTCGGTCTTTACGGTGGGTGGAGTCTTAACGACGCATTAGCCGACCCGATGACGGGTGGACTTATGATTGCGTATAACTTTACCGAGATTCACGCATTTCAGCTACAAGGTGGAGTTTTTTCTACCAGCAAATCTCAGTATGTGAGTGGCATTGAAGAAAAATTACCGGCGAGTGGAGGTGATCTTAAATATATTCCGCAGCCGAAGTACTTGGTTATGGGAAATTATCAGATTACACCTTTTTATGGAAAACTCAGCATCACGAAGCAAACTGTTATGAATCTTTCTTTGTTTGCTACGGCTGGCCTCGGTACGATCGCGATTGGAGATTCAAGTTACATGGCCTTTAGTCTGGGCATTGGGCAAAAACTTTATTTCACAGATCGTATTGGCCTTCGTGCAGATTTAAAAATGCTCATTCACCAAGCGCCTAATACGCTTTCTACAGTGCATGTAGGACCAGACCCGGTCCCGAATTCTTATTACACGAATCATACAGTCAATAACGGAATGCTGACCGTTGCGGCCATCTACATATTATAAAAATAGTTTTACTAATATTTTATCAGCTAGAAATTGGTATCTGGGGAAATTATTTATTATGTATATGACTCGGTACGCAAGGCCCTTTCGTCAATTTTAAATCCCACCCATAGTCTAGGCTTTTTGTTAAATCTTTAATTCCACTCACGATTTCGTTAACCTTACATAAAGGATAGAGATCTTTATGCAGCTGAGAATTTACAAAACAATCCTGATTCCAATCGTAGCTATGTTTGCGTATGGACCTGCGTATTCGCAATCGCAGCCTCAGTCGCAGCAGCCTGACAGTAGTAAAGAGCTTGAACAATTACTTTCATCAGAAAACCAAGCGACGGCAGAAGACGAGGTTCCTGAAAAACCGCAAGCGCCGCTCACCGAGCAGGATCCGAAGGAACTTTCAGATCTAGGTCGCCTCGCACCTTTTAGCGATGTCGCCGTTATTCAAAAAAGATATCTTCCTAAAACTTCACGTTTTGAATTCTTTCCAAGCCTTGGAACAATTTTAAACGATGTGTTCTTCTTTCAGGGAGTTTTCTCAGGACGTATTGGCTATTATTTTAGCGAGCGTTATGGAGTTGAAGCCGCAGGTTTTTTTGTTTCGACCACCACTCGTGAAGTTATTAAAGATCTCGAAAGGCGCCAAGTCCTCACAGAATCTTTCGCTTTTCCTGAAAGTTATTATGGACTCGATTTCAAATGGACTCCCGTTTACGGAAAAATGGGTTTTATGAGTAAAACCGTCGTGCCGTTTGATCTTTATTTCTTAGGCGGAATGGGAATCACAAATACCAATCAAAAAACATCGCCTTCTACTTTTCATCTAGGAACGGGACAAATTTTTGCTCTAAGCAAGTGGACTGCGTTTCGTTGGGATTTAGGTTTTTATTTTTATTCGACAAAATCAAAGGTGGCGGCGACAGGTTCTACTGCAGAACCATCTAGTTATATGAACATGCATTTAACTTTGGGTATGAGTTTCTTCTTTCCTGAGGCGAGCTACAGATGAAAAACGTAATCTTATCTTTAACGACGATCGCAACCTTTTTACTTCCGGTGCCGAGACAAGAAACCGAAGTTCAAGCTCAGCTCTCATCTGTGCCGGGAAGCTATGTCGTAGCCGCGAATTCCAATCGCTCAAGAAAGGTACCAGTTAAAAAAGCGGTGCGAACCGGGCGAGAGGCGACAAATCGCCAAGCTCCTTCGACGCCAAATTTTGAACGAGTGGCTGAAAAACAAGTTAGCCAAGATGTCCTGCAAGATATAGCCAATGCAATAGCTATGATTAAACAAGGTCGCTATCAAGATGCATCCCTTCGTTTATTTCAAATGAGCCGTAGTCCTAAATATTCTGAACGAAGAATGCAAATTCGTTATCTCCTAGGAATTACGCTTTTTGATATGAAGTTATATCAGGTTTCAGCGTTCCAATTTATCAGCGTTATTCGTGATGGGAATAATAAATATGTTCGTCAATCGCTGGAAAAGCTTTCGATCGCTGCGGATAAACTCAACGACGATACGATGCTTAACTATGCCGTTTCAAAAGTAAAACTCGAAGAATTCCCAAAAGCGAACCAAGACATGCTTCGGTTTCGTATAGGTGAAATTCAAATTAAGGCGCGTCTATTTGAAGAAGCGGCTCGTACGCTTGCAGGAGTTGGGGCAAATAGCGAATGGTACGCTAAATCGAAGTATTTAGAGGGCGTGGCAAACAGTGAGCGCTCGGCCTTACCTGAAGCACTTGAGAACTTCAAAGACCTCATCATGAGAGAGTCACCTAAAGGTGTTGCTCATCCAAATCGCGTCGCGGCGATGATGGGCATGGCGAGAGTGTACTATCAACAAAAACAATGGGATCAAGCTATTGAACTGTACAAACAAATTCCGCGCGATAGCGAGTTCTGGCATGATCAGCTTTTTGAAATTAGTTGGGCGCAAATGCGCGCGGCTCAATTTCGAAACGTGCTAAGTAATTTTCATTCTCTACATTCTGCTTATTATGAAGATTTTTATATTCCAGAATCCATATTGCTTCGTGGAATCGTGTACCTTTACATCTGTCAATACGATGAGATGGAAAAAACTTTGGACCTCTTCGAACGTATTTATAAGCCAGTGCTGTTAAATCTGACGAACTTCTTAAAAGCTTATAATAAGCCAATGACTTACTATGATGAAATCGCCAGCCAGCAAGATAATATTGATGATCTAAAAAAGAATGCGTCTAGCCGTCGAAAATTCAGAGTTCCGTTTCTTGTTGCGCGCCATCTGATGAAAGAAGGCGATTACTCACGCGTACGCAGTTACATCGACCAAATTCGTAATGAATGGAAAACCATCGATACGACCTCTGACAATTGGAAGCGTTCCGAACTAGGCGTGTACTCTAAAAAAATTCTTCAAGGCCGTATGAGTAGTGCGAAGAAGGTGGCTGGAAAATATATTCGCGATCACATCATCGAAATTCGAAAAGAATTAGCTGAGTTGTTCGAACAGCATGGATTCGCTCGTTACGAGATGTTAGGTGGACGTAAAGAACAATTGAAAAAGAAAATTGCGGGCAAAACTTTGGAGAAAGAACAATTGGATGAAGATGAAGATCGAAACTTTTACATCCAAAACGGTTATGAGTATTGGCCATTTAGAGGCGAATATTGGTTAGATGAAATCGGTAATTACCATTACCTCGGCACACAGAAGTGTGATTAGTAGGAACGGATTAAAGAATGAGATTAGATCGTTTAACATTATTATTTGTCGCAGGATTCATCACGGGACTTACAATTGTTAGTGAGCCAACTGTTTTGTATGCACAGGAGGCAGAGCGCGATCCTGCGGCACAGGCACGGGCGACGCCTAAGCCCACTGTTGTTCGCAAAAGAACTGTTGGTGATCTTTTAAAAGGCTATCAGGATCTGAAGAAAACGAATCTTTCAATACCAAAAGCGGCCGGTACGACAGCAAAAGCTGTTCGTCCATTACCATTGTCAAAAGTTGCGCCCATGCGTTCAGAATCGTTATTTCAGCAAGACGATCAAAATGAAGCTGAGCTAGAAAAGATTTTAGATCGCGAAATCGATGAACTTTACAAACTTACAACCCGCTACAAAAAAAGTCAAAATCGCGGAGAGTTGTGGTTACGTTTGGCAGAGTTGTATGTAGAAAAAGCACGTCTGTTTAATTTTCGTACTCAGAATAAGTTCGATAAAGATATTGCTGCGTGGGAAGCCTCTGGGCAAAAAGGGCCACCGCCTAAGATGGATGCGCGCATTCCTAAAACGTATAATCAAAAAGCGATTCAACTCTACGAGTGGTTTTTATCGGACTTTCCAAAGGATTCAAAAATTGATCAAGCTCTTTTCTTTTTAGGATACAATTATATTGAACTCGATCAATTGGCACGAGGTGTTCAGTATTACGAACAGTTAACGAAAAAATTTCCGAGTAGCCCCTACGTCAGCGAATCGCATTTTGCTCTTGGGGAATATTATTTTGATAATCGTGATTGGAAAAAAGCCTTCGCCAATTTTAAACGCGTACTAGACATTAAGACAGCGCGGTTATATTCGTTTGCACTATATAAAATGGGTTGGTGCTACTATCGACTCGGCAAAGTGGATGCGGCCATTAAAACTCTCGAGCAGGTGATTTACCATAGTCGGCGTCAAGTCGAAGTTAGTCGCTCTCAAGGTTTGAAGTCGGTAAACCGCATTCGTTTAGCAACGGAAGCTTTAAAAGATATCGTGCCGTTCTATCATGACATTCGTGATTACAAAGATGCTAAAGATTACTTCTTAACTTTGGGTGGAGAAAAAGCTCTCTTTCCTTTATTGGAACGTCTTGCCTACGTATACTCGGATGGCGGCAAACAAGAGCAAGCCCGTTACATTTTTAAGCAACTTCTCGACATGAGGCCGACATCACCTAAAGCTTTCGATTATCAATATCAAATCGTGCAGAACTACTCAAGTCGTGGAGATCGAAGCATTTTCAAATCAGAATTATTCAGTTGGATTAATGAATATAGTCCTGACAGCGAATGGGCCCGCGCGAACGCGAAAGATTTGGAGTTACAAAAACGTGTCTACGAATTGCGTGAAACAACTTTAAGAAACTATGTTTTGCAAAATCACCAAACAGCTCAAAATGCTAAAAATCCCGTGGCGCAAAAAAATGCTCTGGTAGGTTATGAAATGTACCTACAAACATTTGGTAAAGCCGAAAAATTTGCTGAAATGCGCTTCTTTTTTGGAGAATTGCTTTTTGATCTTAAACAATTTGATGCCGCCTTTATTCAATATGATTGGGTTGCGGAGAATTCCGCAAAAAATACCAAATATTACGAGCAGGCGGTTCTCAATGCGGTTCTCTCTGCAGAAAAAAATCTTCCTAAAGACGAAGACGTTCGCAAGCGTATTGGTAATAACTTAGAAGCCTTACCTTACGGACAACCTGAAGTTAAATTTATGTCTTCAGCCGAACGGTACCTTCAGACATTTCCTAAGGGAGATAAAGTTGCGGACATTCGTTTTAAAGTGGGTCGAATCGCTTACAGCTACAACCATTTCGATGAAGCGCTAAAAATCTTCCAAGATATCGTAAAAAAATATCCAAAAACCCAATACGCAACTTATGCCGCCAATCTTATTTTGGATATTTACAATTTAAGAAACGACTACGAAGGATTAGCTAAAGCCGGCTCTGAACTTATGCAATCACCTGAGTTGATGAGTGCGGGCGCGGGCGCCGACATTAAAGATGCCGTTGAGCGAGCCAGTTTTAAAGGTGCACAAGAGGCCGAGGTTAATAAGAATTATGCTGAAAGCGCGAAACAATATGAACAATTCGCAAAAAAATATCCGAATTCTAAATTAGCTCCTAGCGCTAAGTACAACGCTGCGATTAACTACGAAAGAGCGGGACAGATTGTATTGGCGATTGCGGGCTATAAAGCCGTCGTTGAGAATCGCGATAAAAAGAATCCTACCACACCAGACGTTCGTAAAAAATCGCAGCGTCTCATTGCTCGTCTTTATGAACAAACAGGCCAATACGAAAATGCGGCGACAGAGTTTGAAACCTACGCAAGACAAAATCCTAAAGATCAATACGAAGATGAATCTTACTATAATGCTGCCATTTTGTGGGATGCTTTAGGTAATCACAGTCGCGCAATTACAAACTATGAAAAATATTTTGATATTTCTAAAAAGGCTAACAAGCGAGAGGCGCTATTCTTGATCGCTGCGGTTCAAGAGAAGCGAGGAAGTCTTTCGGCCGCGATTCAGTATTACCAAAAATATTTGAGTACGTCCCCCAGCGCGCCTGAAAAAGTAATTGCAAGTAACTACAAAATTGCAGTGTTGTCACGTAAACTCAATCGCCAATCCGAATATAAAAAGGGCTGCGAGAGAACAATTGCAGTCCAAAGAAAATTTGGAAAAGTGGGGGCTAGCGAAGCAGCTGAGTGTAAATACGAAATATCTTTAAATACGATTCGAGAGTTTGAGGCTATAAGAATTCCGTCAAATCCGGCAAAGCAGGGTGCGGCCCTAAAACAAAAACTTGATTACATTTCGCGTATCAATAACGAAATGTCCCAAGTTATTAAATATGATGACGGAAATTATATCATTGCTGCGCTCACAACGACGGGTCGCGCGTATGAACATATGAATCGGACTTTAAATAATGCTCCTAAGCCAAGCGGATTAAAGCCTGAAGAATTAAAACAATACAATGCAGAAATTGACAAAATTGCAGCGCCGTTAAAGCAGTCGGCGATTGATAATTACAACCGTGCTGTCAGTAAAGCCTTTGAAATTCACTTTTATAATCAGTGGATGACCGAAGCTATGTCTGCATTGAATCGCTTTGATAGGGCACTTTACCCTGATACCGGCGAACGGACTTCGGAAGTTCGAGAGATTGATATCTCGGGGATTTAAATGAAGAAGTTATTATTTTTAGTTTTTATTATAAGTGGATGTGCGACGGAGCCGCAAAACGACTCGGTACCAGCACCTCAAGTTCCATCAAAAAATGGTGGAAACGAAGTGGAGGGTAATAAAGACAGTTCGCATTCAGGCGAAGTCGCAGAAGAGGCCAATGAACCAGCACCACAGCCCGGAAATGCAAATTATGATCAGCTAAAAAGCGCTCTAGATAGCGGTAACGCAAAAAAAATAGAAGATATGGTTGTGCAGTATCTTGCTCATAACCCTAAAGACTCTCGAGCTTTAAATGTGTTAGGAGTTCAACAGTTAAAAGCTAACAAACCTTCAACGGCGCGAATGATTTTTAAAAAAGCGATGGATGCGGATCCGCGTAACGCGAGCATTGTAAATAACTATGCGCTCACATACATGGCTGAGAATGAGGAGTGGCGTGCGATTCAAGAATTTAAAAGGGCTTTAGAAATTGATCCGCGTAATGCTGCGGCTGCCGCAAATTTAGGTTCTATTCACGCAAAAGCAAAAAATTATAATGAGGCTAGACGGTGGTTGGAAATTGCATACGATAAAAATAAATCTAACGTAAAAGTGGCTAACAATTTTGCGCTCGCACTTCGCGGAACGGGTGACTATTCGGCTGCGAAGCGTGTTTATGAAAAATCAGGAGCCGCAGAATCTAAAGACATGATCGTGCTTTTAAATTACGCATATTTATTGGTCGAAAATTTGAATGACAAGACGAAAGGCCAAACGGTTATCAATAAGATTAAGTTTTTAACATCGGACCCTGCTATAATGGAAAGAGCTAAAATGCTTGAGGCAAAAATTAAATGAGACGGCTTAACACATCTTTGATGATCATCTGTATGAGCTTATTCGTCAGTTTATTTGACTACGTTCAAGCATTTGCTCAGCAGACGCCTCCACCCGCCGCTGCTGCCAAAACTCCCGCTAAAAAGAAAACTGCAATTAACTTTGATGACCAGTTAGTAACTGGGGATCTTCGTAAACCTGAGCTTTTTTATTTACTTCAGAAAAAGCAATTTAACTTTGGACGGTTGATTAAGTTAAGAGAGAATTTTTTGCCTGAAATGAGACGTACGGGTGAAGAAGTTCGACGTGGGGGCGAGTAACCGTGAAGCAGCCACTGTTTTTTAGAATATATAAAAATGGCCAATTATCTGAAGTAAAGCAGGTGAATGGTACGCAAGTCGTCTTAGGTTCTAATGCCGACGTTGAAGTGCCTTTGAAAGATGATTCGGTTTCGCCTATACACGCGATGGTTGAAGAACGTGGAAATGGCTACTTCATCTGCGATTTGGGTTCGAGTTCTGGGACAAGTCGTAACGGCGAAAAAATTCTCGACACCGCGATTGAGTCGGGTGATGAGTTTCAAATTGGAAACTTTGTTGTTGAATTTTATATTGGTGTTCCTAAGCCTAAATCGAAGCCACCAAAAGCTGGCGAGGCACCAGTTGCCGAGGCAGAAAAAATAATTCCGAAGGGACCTCCTGCTGCGGCTCCGAAAGCCCAACCTCCACAAGCGCCACCGGCAAAAAAAACTGAGCCGATAATTCCGGCGGCAAAGCCACCCGCAACGGCACAAGCATCTCCAAAAACTTCGATATGGGAACAACCTGCAGTACAAAAACCTGCGGCGGCAATGCCAGCTCAAAAACCAAAATCGGGAGCGACAGGGTTAGACACTCACACGCCGCATAGAAAAGGCGATTGGGAAAAAACATTTGCTCCGCCAAGTTACAATACCTCTTTGAAGGATATTGTTAAGCCTTCCAAGGGCACGGTTGTTGAAATCGTTGTGGCTTGGAAAGAGCGCGTGATTGCCACTTACCATTATCAAGACAAAAAAATCGTTATGGTGGGATCACATCCTAAAAATGATATTATCCTGCCTGTTTTTGGAAGTTCCACCGTTAGTTATCCATTAGTAAAAATTGATTCTGCAGCCCAAGTTTTTCTTTCTTCTGATTTGCGCGGCGAACTTATAACCGGAAACACCGTGACTCCGCTTGTCGGAATTTCACGCACAGGTCGCGCAGAAAGTTCGGGTGCCGGTACGGTCGTAACGCTTCAGCAGGGAGAATTAATTCGCGTTGATTTTGCCGATATGATTTCGGTGTATGTTCGTTACGTGGCGCCAGCGCCTAAGCCTATCGCGGCTCCATTTTTAGGTTTGACCACTTCGGAAGTCACTACGTTAATTGGATCTCTCATTGTGATGATGTTTGTCGGTCTCTATATTGCGGTATATTCTCCACAGCAAGTAATTGAAGAAAAAGTAGAAGAAGAGCCAATTCGTAAGGCGGTTTTTGCTTACAAACCTAAAATAGATCCAGTGCCAGAACCTGTGGTTGAAAAACCAAAAGTTGAAAAGGTTGCGGAAAAACCAGCACCACGACAAGAAAAGGCTCCGGTTAAAACAGAAAAGCCGCAAAAAGCCGCGACTCGTGATGACGAAGGTAAAGCGAGTGAGGCAAAGCCGAATAAATCCAAATCTACAGAAGTAAAGTTAACAACTCCAAATCCAGGTAAAAATACGGGCATACAAAAAGCGGCAACCGCTACGAATAATAAGAAAAATGATGCGAGCGCTGCGAGTGCACAAAAAGATATTTCAAAAATGGGTATGTTGAGCGTCTTGAGCGGTAAAGGCGCTCAAGACAAATTATCGCAAGTTTATTCAGGTGCCGGAGTTGTCGGCGGATTAAGCCAAGCCGCAACGGGATCGGGTAGTCAATCGGCGGTAGGTGCTGGGGATACTCCAGGAGAAGGGTTAAAAGATATCGGTAAAGGCGGAAAAGGCGAGGCCACCGTCGGTATCAGTGGCGTTAATACCAAAGGTCGCGGTAGCGGCAATCAAGGTTACGGAACAGGCAGTATCGGCGACAAAAAAAATGCGACTGTTATTCCTGGTGGAGCTGAAGAAGCTTTCGAAGGAACAATCGATCGGGATGCTATTCGTCGCGTAGTTTTAGAAAACATGAGACAGATCAAGGCATGTTATGATCGTGCACTAAATAAAGATCCTGGATTACATGGGAAAGTTGTTATGAGTTGGGTGTTGAACGATCGTGGCCGAGTGACATCGGCGAGAATCTCGAACACAACTTTGAATAGCACTGAAGTTGAGCAATGTATGGTTTCGCGATTGAGGACGTGGCAGTTTCCGGCAACGCCTAAAGGTCAAGAAGCCGATATTACTTACCCATTTGCATTTGCAGCACAAAATTAGGAACTAAAATTCTCGAGGAGGAGAAACAACGTGGAACCACAAACAACCGAAGCAGCTATGCAGGCCGGCCAACAAAGTAATTTTGTTGTACACGCCTTTCAATCTGGCGGAACAGCGATGTATTTCATTGCGGCCGTCGGAATACTTGTCGCGATTTTAATCATCGAGCGTTTTTTAACGCTACGAAATCTAAACGTAGACAAAAATGACTTTAACGAAAAAATATTTGGAATGATCTTACGGGGAGAAATTCGTCAAGCCATCACGTTCTGTGATAGCCGACCCGTTCCTCTCACCAACACTTTAAAAGCTGGACTCGTGCAAGTTATTAACAAGCGTCCCGACGAAGAAGTACAAGTCGCGATGGACAGTGCCGTTTTAAGAGAGTCACCAAGACTTGAAGGGTGGACGGGGTTTCTAGCGGTGTTTGGTAACGTCGCAACTCTGATCGGTCTTTTAGGTACGATCGTGGGTCTAATTATTTCGTTCGGTTCCATCAGTGCTGCCGATCCCGCGCAAAAAGCAGAAATGCTTTCACGTGGTATTTCGGAAGCGTTAAACTGTACAGCTTTCGGTCTTGTTGTGGCGATTCCATCACTCGTATTCTTTGGTTTCTTTCAGGTACGTGTAGGACGAGCCATTAACGATATGGTTGAGAGTTCTATGAGCATGATGAACCTAGTCGTTGCAAACCGCGATAAAATAAAAGATTGAGGTAAGTTGTGGCATCCATTGGTGGCGGTGATGATAAGAAAAGTTTAACGATAGATTTGAACCTAGTTCCATTCATCGATCTGATGAGCGTTTGCATTATTTTTCTTCTTATTACTGCGGTTTGGAGTCAAGTTTCAATGATTCAAATTGGTAGTTCCGTATATGGAAAACGAAATGATGTTCAACCGGCGGAGCCTCCTCCTCGCCCAGAAATTGCATTTCGTTTAGACGTGATACCTTCGGGCTACGTGATTTATCTTGGTAAGACACAATCGCGAATCGCTAAAATTAATGGAGCTTGGGACGAAAAAGGTTTGTTAAAACAACTTTTGCAAATCAAAAAAAATTATCCTGATAAAACCGACGCCATCATTCAATTGGCAGATGAACTCAAATACGAAGATCTCATTACCGGCATGGATTTGCTACTCAATGGCGGATTTCCTGAGATTTCCGTTGCTACGGGAGGCGCTCAGTAATGGCCATCTACGCACCAGGAAAACGCACACGACACAATAAGGCAATACAATCGGGATCGCGTAACATCGTTGCAATGCTTTCACTGACCGCGATGGTGGATATGTTTACGGTGCTCGTGGTGTTTCTGCTTCAAAATTACAATACGACCGGGGAAGTACTTTATATCCCGAAAGAAGTTCAATTACCGAAAGCATCCTCGACCAAAGAACTTAAACCTGCACATGTCGTGACCGTGAGCGAAAAAGAAGTCATGCTCGATAACTTTACGATCGCGCGCTTTACCGATGTTAAAGAACAAAAAGATTGGATGGTAAAACCTCTTTACAATCGTATCGTAGAAGCCCTGCGCCAAGATGAGATCGACTATCAAAAAGGCATTCGAAATCAGTTGCGAACGGCGGTTTCAGGTTCGAAAACTCCGGGTGGCAAACCTGTGCCTGAAGAATCGCGCCGTAAAGTGACTATTCAAGCAGATAAAGGTATCGATTTTTTAAGTGTTAAAAAAATCATGTACACCGCGACCGAAGCGGGTGTGGTTGAAATTAATTTTGCCGTTATGAATAAAGAAAAACCGACCATCGAATAATTTTATTTATACTTTGTGTTTATGGGGTTTTATACGACGGCATTTTCGCTAGTTCGTGTCTCTTTGCCTCACTATTTTTATCGAAACACGAGAGTTCGTACTCTCCGTCGGCACTTTTTTTGCTTCTAATGAAGATGTGAATACCAGCCCATTTGTTGAGAATGGGAAAAGAAGGGAGACATCTTCATGAAACATGTTTTAAGTATTTTATTAATTACGGCATTTAGTATGTCCGTTTGGGCACAAAGAAATCCACGCCCTTATCCACCAGATCGACCCAATCGTCCTAGTCAAGATCGTGCATGTTCATGCTATGAACTTGAACGACGTATAGAAGGTATGGACACCGTGCTTTATCAAGGGAACCCGTCTCGTATGGAAGCCCGTCAAATTGAAAGGCAAATGGCACGAGCGGAAGCCTTTTATAATTCTGTTAATTTTCGTCGCGATTCAGTACGAGTTCAAGAAGCCCAATGCAGTCGCGGAAATCAAGAAATTGATAGAAGTTGGGAACGATGGCAACCATGGCTTGCACGTAATCGCTTAGACCCCGGAAACCGTTGTCGGGGATATTAAGTGCAAGCGATAAAGCGCGCCTGAGGCGCGCTTTTTTATGCCTAAACAGAAACTGTGGCGTCATGAGATTTCTTTTTCAATGACTCTCAAATTGGTTAATTGCATCATAGTAATGTGAAAACGAAAATCACTATGACTAAAGTCCGTGGGACTCTCTTAACTCTGATTTTTATCTTTTTAATGGTTGAGATTGTTATTATTTCGCCAAAAGAAATCGGCGTCTCAAGTCGTTCGGATTCGCCTCTCCTATCGCAACCAGAAACGCAACAGGCACAACAATCGATGCGAGGCGTACATTTAAGTGAATCTAAAAGTGGTTCGCGAGATTGGGAGTTATGGGCGGATCAAGCGTTTACTACCGAAGGTGGCGCTATTTGGAAGCTGCTCAATGTGAAAGTTCAATTTTTTGGTGATGGCGGCGTTACATATGTAGTGACGGGAGAAACCGGTGACGTGAATGTGAACACAAAAGATGTTCGCATTAGTGGGAATGTAGTGATGATTTCTTCTAACGGGTATCGCTTTAGAACTCAGCAACTTTATTATGTCTCTCAAGCTCGAGCACTTAAAACAGGTGACCCGGTAGCGATGAATGGCGGCGAAGGAAAGGGTGAATTTCCCCTCGAACTTAAGGGAGTTGGTATGTTGGCCAACTTAGGTACGAACGAAATTAAAATTCTGGAAAACGTTAAATCTAAAAGACAGTTAGAATCTAAAGATTTTGTATTTATCGAGAGCAATACGGCTGAATTTAGTTCGGCCAATCGCATTGCGAAATATTTGGGCGATGTGACGATCGATTATCAAGGTTCACGCATAACAGGACCGAGCGCTCGTTTTGACTATGACCCCACGATCAAAGCTGTCAGTTCTCTGTTAGTAGAAGGTGGCGCGCGCGTCACAGATTTGTCGAAATGGGCGACGGCTAAAACGATTCAGATGCTTTTTAAAGAAAATAAATTTATACTTAAGGGGTCTCCCCGAGTGGTTCAAGATAATGACGAACTCGTGGGTGATGAGATTACGTTTTTAGATGGTGGTAAAGAAATTTTGGTTAATCGCGCAAAAGCTGAAATGCAACCGAGGGCGATTGAAAAATAGATGATTTTGAAAAATAGATTTTGATAAATAGTTTCTACCAAAAAAACGCGGGTAATTAGACGCAGAGTAAAGGATTCGATTTTTGAGCACGCTCTACATTCAGGATATTTCAAAATCTTATAAAGCTAGACAAGTTGTAAAGTCTGTCACCTTTCACGTGGAGTCTGGTCAGATCGTTGGTTTGCTGGGACCAAACGGTGCTGGGAAGACTACAAGTTTTTATATGGTGGTCGGCCTTGTTAAACCTGATTCTGGAGATATAATGTTAGATGAAGTGTCGATTGGTTCGACACCTATGTTTCAAAGGGCCCGAATAGGATTAAGCTACTTACCTCAAGAGGCCAGTGTTTTTCGCCGATTAACAGTTACAGAGAATATTCTTGTGGCTCTTGAAGCCCAAGGACAAGATAGCGGCGAAAGGTCTGAACGATTGAAAGAGCTTTTGGGTGAGTTTAAATTAGAACATGTGCGCGATAGTTACGGTATGTCACTTTCGGGTGGAGAGCGCCGTCGCGTAGAAATCGCACGCGCTTTGGCGACGCGCCCAAAATTTTTATTACTCGATGAACCATTTGCCGGTATTGACCCGATTGCAGTGGCCGATATTCAAAATATTATTCGCTTTTTAAGCAAGCAGGGCATAGGCGTTCTTATTACGGATCATAACGTTCGTGAAACTTTGGGTATTTGTAATACGGCTTATATTTTAAAAGATGGCGAGATCCAGGTGCATGGCACCGCAGATGAAATTGCAAACTCGGAATTAGCTCGTAAATTTTATTTGGGCGAAAACTTTAAGCTTTAGAAGGAAAAAAAATGGCAGGCGGCGGTTTTAAGCAGGGATTAAATTTAAGTCAGAACCAATCTTTACGGATGACTCCGCAATTGCAGCAGGCCATTAAACTCTTGCAGCTATCGCGCATGGAACTAGAAACTGCGATTCGTAAAGAGCTTGAAGAAAACCCTATTCTTGAAGAAAACGCCGAGCTGAGTGAAGAACAGCCCGCACAAGAAAAAAGTCAATTAGCCGAAGCTGAAGCTGAAGCTCGAGCCGTCGAAACTCCCACGGCACAAGATAACGACCCAACGAAGCAAGACGAATTTGAGTGGGAGAACTATGTTGATCAGGGTCCTAAAATGCCAACAGGGCCGGGCACCTTAGGCGATTCCGAAGAGATCATGAGTTACGAGAATATTATCTCGACAACAAAATCTCTTTACGATCATCTTTTATGGCAATTAAATCTTCATGGCTTTAACGATGAAGAGTTTGCGATTGCATCCATTCTTATCGGGTATGTCGATGATGACGGATATATTAAAACCCCCTTTGATCAAATCGCACAAGAAGAAGGCGTAACCGTTGCGCAGTTAGAGGAAATATTACCGTTTATACATGAGTTCGATCCCGCGGGAGTTGGCGCGCGTAATCTGCAAGAATGTTTGTTAATTCAAGCTAAGCACTTACAAGAAGACACACATGATCTCGTGAATCTTATTACGAATTACTTAAAAGATCTTGAAAAGAAAAATTACGACGGAATCGCAAAATCGATGAATCGCGATCTAGAAGAAGTCATTGATATGTGCAAAATCGTTTACGATATGGAGCCTAAACCGGGCCGTGCGTTTGCGACTAACGAAACAATTTACATCACCCCGGATGTCTACGTATACCCCGTAGGTGACGACTACGTTGTGTCCTTGAACGAAGATGGCTTGCCTCGACTACGTGTTTCTAATTTCTATAAAAATGCATTAAAGGCTCAGGCTTCAAACAACAATGTAGCTCAAGATTATATAAAAGAAAAACTTCGTGCGGCGGTCTGGTTAATCAAATCGATTCATCAACGGCAACGCACGATTTATAAAGTGACTGAAAGCATCGTGAAACATCAACGCGACTTTTTTGATAAAGGTCCCGCATTTATTAAGCCGATGATCTTGCGGGATATCGCAAACGACGTTGGAATTCACGAATCCACTGTGAGCCGAGTGACAACAAATAAATATGTCCATACACCTCGCGGAATTTTTGAGTTAAAATACTTCTTTAACTCGGGAATCAGTACCGATGACGGAGATTCTCTTGCGAGTGAGTCTGTTAAGTTAAAGATTAAAGATCTCGTGGCCGCAGAAGATGTAAAAAACCCTCTTTCGGATCAAAAAATTGTAGATCTTCTTAAGAAAGACGGGATACAAATCGCACGTCGTACAGTTGCAAAGTATCGCGACATGCTAGGAATTCTACCTTCAAGCAAACGCAAAAAGTTTTTCTAGTACGCACCTTCATTAAATTTGCGTTTATTTTATGCTAATAACTCTGCATCTTTATCACATCTGATACGAGCCTCGACAATCGACCAGTCTAGGCTTCTGATGTTCTGACTTGCAAACTTTGACCGCTAGAAATCCACTTTCTATAATTTAGATATCAGACACAGCAATATCTGCAAGGAGCACGCATGAAATCACGTCTCATGACTCGTGCAACTTATGTTTTCGGTCTTCTCGCGCTTGCGCTGTTGACCGTTAACCTAGGTTGCTCATCATCACCTAAAAAAGTGGCAGTGGCCGAACCTCAGTGGGAGACGCTGACGCGTAAACCTGCCAGCAATGCTCAAGACGGAGTTACATCTGCTTTAATTAAAGAAACAATTTCGGTAGAGAGTTCCTCTCAAGTTGTCGGTAAGGGCATAAAGGCTAAAGCTTGTGGATATTTGGTTCAGGGTGAATCTGCTCATACGGCTTTAAATAATGAAGATGCGGGTTATTTTATAAGAGTGGATTGCACGACTGTATCTATGGCAACAGGTAAAGCCACGTGGTTAAGTTTTGCAAACGGTGCAATAAAAAAAGGTCAAAAAGGAACTTTAACTCGTTGGCGAAGACAAGCCGTTCTCGACAACATGACAACAGGAAAAGCTCGTAAGGCCGTACCGTATGTTTGTTTTCATGGACAAGTCACTGAGATGTTATGCAGTAGCAGTAAAACTAGTACCGCTTTATCGGTTTCAAACTTCACGTCTAAAGTTGACGTTTACAAAAAATGGTAACGCCTATGAAAAAAACAATCATCATCACGACACTTCTAACTTTATCTCCTTTTTCTTGGTCAGCAGATTACACTGGTCCAAGCAAGCCAACAACGGTAGCGGAGAACCAAGAAGTATTTAATCGCTATTGTATCGGAACAGCAGACTCTGACTCCGTTCCTAAGGTAAATTATGAAAATGAAAAAGTAAAAAGAGCGGCTAAAAAACTTTCGGCCGTATCAGCTTTTAGTTACTATTTTTATTCGGGCCCATTAAAAGCTTATGGTTTGAAGTCGGCTCCTGCCGATACCGAAGTTGTACCGGCACCGGCTCCTGAAAAATATGCGGATGATTCAGCTACTGGCGCGCCTTCAGGCACTTCGCATAATGCGCATAATTTTTTAGTTATTCTTTGCGGTGAATTTCGCGATCAGGCCTCTATGATTGAAGCGAAACTAGATTGGGTTACTAATCTTTATAAACTTCCGGATTCGAAGCAAGGCAAAATTGATTTAAGCAAAAATTTATGGGCTCAGGTTTCTGCTCATTCTTACTCACCGTACTTATATTTTTCTCAAAGCCTATGGGGCGCGCGCCAAGAAAAATATAGCAAGCAGATTAAGCTGGGAGACTACGAAGTTGACAGTCCTGTTGAAGGTCAGCTTGTTTGCGAAACTAAATTTATTTTTGATCAATATATCACGAAAGACAAACCTTTCGACAACCTGAGCAATTTTGAATCCGAGTACAAAAAATTTGAAGCCGTTGAAGGAAATTGTTCGCTATCAGATAAAGACTCTTATTATGACTTCCGTGGCGACTCTAATTTTAAACCAAACTCTCCAGAGTCAAACGGAATGATTTGGTATTCCAGTTCGATAACAAATCAATGCAAATCTACGACCGAAGCTAAAGAGGGCGCTAAAATTAAATCGTCGGATTGTTCGAAGTATTTTAAAGCGCCTTTTAAAGCACGTTGGAATGCGGCCCGTGCCGGCCTCTCAGCTTGGCTCTTTCGAGATAAAAAATTTGATTCTACATTTTCTTCCGAAGGCTCTGCCGTCTACATCATTCCCCACCAATTAGGATCATCAAAACCATTTGAATTTAAAATCAATGGCCAACAATACAAAGAATTTATTTCGGGATGGTCTCAGCCGACCTCTTGGCCAAAATCTGATATTGGCTATAATGAACTTTTTGCTTTGGGTACATCTAAGCCAGATTATAAAACTGCTTACGAACGCATTCGCGACGCCGTTAATCGCCACACGGATTGGTATAGTTCAGGATTTGATGACGGTATGGGAATGTTGCGCGAACAGGCTTACTCACCATTTGTCGCCAGCAGTTACGAGATGTCCGCATCGAACGGGTTTACGTCTCCGGGGGTTACAGTGAAATCGGCGAGTGATGGCAAGAAACATTGGATGTTTGTTTTTCGTGTAAAAAAGCAAAACTGGTACAACACCGCTTCACTTGCTGAAAATAAGCTCATTGATTTTGATAAACATTGGTTTGACGAAACATCACTAGGTACTAACGGATTAGCAAAATCAGAACATGCATGGGATCGTCTTGGTACGCCTTTAGAAGATGAAATGGATTCTATAATTTATTTACATAATATCACGACCGGAGAAGAAGTCGTTGCGGACGGTTTTCCAAACATAAACGAAATGTAAGGGCTAACGTCTTTACTTAAGGAGTTTTATGCAGCTTTATAAAAAACTTGTTTTTGTCATCGCGACATTGAGTTTGATGAGCTGTGCTTCGCCAAGCTCAAAATCGTCATTCGCAAATCAGAATCAAAGTCGGTCGGTTGCGAACGAAGATCAAGGTGCCTCCGATTTACCGCAATTAAACGCGAAGGTCACCTTGTTGCCGACAACAATAGCTGACATTAACAAGCGAGTGGCCGACCCTAAGAGTAACACGTTTATTATCGAACGTTTAAAAAAGTACATCGCCTTTTTAGGAATTGAGCCTGAAGACTCAGCTTATAAAAAAGTTGTGCCTCGTCTTTTAAGCTCCTCGACACAATTTATCTTATGCCCAAGTTTCTCAGACTTTGAATGTCTTGAAAAATATCCTGAATTGCCAATCGTCGATTCTAAAAAACAGTGGAGAAAGGAGACAGCGCAAGATTTAGGAAAACCCGTTTTGATTAATGAGCCTTTAAAAATAAAATATTTTTTCACAAATCAGTGGGACAAACCCGAATCTGAAGTTGAACCTAAAGAGTTAATGGCAAAAAAATTGGCCGATATTATAGCACGTACTTCGAGCAAAGATAAAAAGTGGGATGCCATGTCGATGGCAATTTACGGAATGGACGACATCGAAGGTAGTATGAAGCCTATTTTTGATGGGATTATGTCTCAAATCACACAAGGGTCAGATGTTCGTGCGGTTTTGGATAGTGAGAAATTAGATAAAGATTCTAAGGATTATCCTTACGTGTATACGAATGTGCCGTATAAAAGCACTAAACCTACAATATTTTCGCTCAATTCAAAAAATCACACAAATTTGCATTTTCAGTATGTGAATACTCCTGATTTGCTCGCTCAAATAAATAAAGGTAAAACCGATGCGACCGCGAAAGCGCGTATCGAATGGCCGAGCAAAGGGATCATGCACAATAAGTTTATCGTGTTTAAAAAAGGGGCCAATTATTCTTTATGGACAGGCACAGCCAACTTATCACGCACTTGTATGGGGACAGAACGAAACACTAATCTGGGTGTTTATATTGAAAACACTGCAATCGCCGAAGTTTTTCAAACGGAATTTGAAGAGATGTATGCTTATCGCAAAGAGCTCCACGTCGATGAAAAGCTCGTGAATAGAAATGGCGGCCAAGGTCTAATGGTGGGAAGCTTCAATAATGACAAGCGCCCTAATACAAAACGGTATTTAAAATTTAAAGATGGAAACGAAGTGCGAATACATTTTTCTCCGACGGATGATGCGGAACATCGGGTCATCCTACCGATGCTTCTCTCTGCGCGATCGGGTGATCAAATTCGAATTTCTATGTTTGGCGGTGGCGGTTACGAATACGTGCGGGCATTCCAATATGCCGTCGCAAGAGGCGCTCATATCCGCATCGTGTTTGATAGCACAACGGGTGCGGGTGAAGAATCATGGCTTAATAATTTAGAAGCAAGTTTGCGCGATAAAAACCCTTATGATCCAACTCCAGTAGGGTCGATTCGTGTGCGAATGGATTCTTGGAATATGAATCACCACAAATCAGGAACGCTCACTCGAAAATTGAATGGACAAGATCATGTAGAAATGATCGTGTTTGGTTCACAAAATTGGTCGCAAAGCGGGAATGACGGAAACGATGAGAATGTGATCAGTATCCGCAATTTGCAAGCAGATGTTCCGATCGGTAAAGATTTTAATACACACTTTGATGAACGTATGTGGCCGGGAGCGGAGGCAACGGAAGTAGACCTCGGTATTACCGCGCAACAAGCAAAAGTCGATCGTCAAAATAAGAAAATAAAACCAAATCCAGATGAAGGAGCCGAAGAAGAAGCCGAGGAGCCTGCGGATATGGAAGAACCAAAACCAAAAAAAGCCCCTCAAAAAAAAATCTAGGAGGATATTTTGAAAGTCTATTTAGAAAGTTTACTGTTGTTAGTATTAGCGACCATCGCCTTAACGTCTTGTACGTCTCCACCCAAACACAGTCATAAGCAGGTTGAACAAACACGTGAGCGCCGGGGCGTCTCGAATGTTGCTGGTATTACGTTTGATATGAAGCACACCGTGCAAGTATGCAATCATGCGGGACATCAGCCAACATGGTGTGATGGAACCACTGGTAATGATATTGCGAACTCGACAAAAGCGGGTGGACTTGAAACTGCGATTATTGAACAACTCGATCGCGCTCTAGTGAATCCAGCTCAATCACGAGTTTTTGTTGCAGAATTTAGTTTTTCGGCTAAAGCGATTCAGAGAAAAATGTGTGAGCTTGGAAAAGCGGGTGTAAGCGTTGTGATTTTTCTAGATTACGGTTCGTCTGCAAATCTCGCGTTTGCTTCGAGTCCCGACTGTCAAAAAAATCCAAATGTGCCCAATCTTAAAACAGCGGTCCTCGGTGGATTTACAAATTTTCCTGAATGGCGCTTACACCATAATAAAACTGTTGTGGTGGATCCAGGAGATGGCACTGACTACAATATCGATTTTTCTTCAGGTAACCTTTCGACATTTGGTGTAAGTTTACACATGGATCATTGGGTAATGATGAAAGCTCCTCCAACATCTAATATTGCGAGAGCGTCTCTCTGTTTATTTGAGGGCTTAATCGCCGCAGATAAAAAAGCCACCGAATTAGGAATGTACGCCTCGACACCTGATTGGTCCAAAGAACCAACAGTTATGAATACATATCAAAAAACGCGCGAAAGCTGCTACATCACGCAAAAAGTTATCCCCATGAATCGTCCTGAAGAGGCCATACAGAAAGAAGGTATTGCCGCTTTCTTTACTCCGAATCCTGGTCGTCAGGCTTTGATCACACTTCAAAATGAAATTAGAGCAGTGACGAAACAAACCAAACCTTCTTACATTTACATTGCCATCGAACATTTTACCATCCAAGCCATTGCAAATTTGCTGAATCAAGCGGCAGAGTCAGGTGTAGATGTGAGAATCATTATGAATTCCGGAACCGTCGGAGGGGCTTCTGAAGTGACCTCTGATAAGCCTTTCTATGATGCCAACTTAAAGAACGGTAAAATTAAAGTACGTTTCATAGAGACGAATCCCGCTGCGGGCGGTAACGGCCAGCAAATGCATAATAAATTTGCGATTCTTAATGGCAAACGTGTGTTTTCAGGCGCTGGACATTATACAGGCTCGGGTCTTGATGGAAATTTTGAAACACTGTATTTAACTCAAGATGAAGAGTTAACGAAGGATTACGCAGTTTATTTTAAAGAGCTCTGGGATGTTTCTGTGGACGAGTCGTACATTACAAAGGGCTCTGCCATAACTACGCCGCCAGAACTCAGCGCCGCACTTCTCGAAATGATTAAATAATTAAAGGGAGAACACGATGTTTATTAAGTTATTATTTTCTTTAAGTCTATTATCGATCACGGGAGTGGCTTACGCGGCGAATTCCTCAACAGCCAATTGGCTTTTAAAAATTTCTTGGAACGATCCCGGTGCGGATTTTTATCAAGAGTGTCGTATAGATAAATCCGGAAAAGTGGTTTTTATGAATAAAGAAAATCAGCTTAAAAGACCCGCGATTGAAAAATTTGATCGTTCGGGAATAGAGGCGGATATCATGGACGCCCAAAAATACGAAGTTAAGTCGAATAAAAGCAGCGTAAGTAACAAAGAGAAATTTGACGGCCTGCGATCAAAAAAAGAGTATTTTGCCAATGTATCGAAAACGCCATTGCTTCTTAGACATGAAGAACTGGAATATTCGAGCCAGAATGTTTCTCCAAGTACAGATAAACTCATTCAAGTTATTGACGCTGCTTGCGGTACTGCCACTCACAAAAAAATGTAATCTCATTGGGGTCACGCAGAGCTCGATTTTTATTTAGATTGCGTTGCAAAACTCAAGTCTATTTATACTTTAGTTTTGCAACGCAATCTAAAGCTCTGTTACCCTCTCGTTTATGAATGAACTTGGTCGCGAAAAAAGCCCTTATTTGCTCCAACATAAAGATAATCCCGTCTGGTGGCGAGCTTGGTCGGAAAAAGCTTTTAAAGCGGCACGAGATCGTAACCAGCCAATTTTTTTAAGCATTGGGTATGCGACCTGTCATTGGTGCCATGTTATGGAACACGAGTCTTTTGAAGACGTACATGTGGCAAAAATTTTAAATGATAATTTTATCTCGATCAAAGTCGATCGTGAGGAGCTTCCTGACGTCGACCAAATTTATATGGACGCCATTCATGCAATGGGACAAAGAGGCGGCTGGCCGTTAAATTTAATTTTAACTCCAGATCTACAACCGCTTTACGGAGGAACGTACTTTCCCAAGCCTCACTTAATAAAATTACTTATGCAACTTTCAGATATGTGGAAGGACGACCACGAAAAAATGCTAGCCTCGGCCGAGCAGGTGTTTCAATTTTTGAATCAGCAATCTCGGCAATATACCGCTCAACAAGCCATGGATCCTAAGATTTTTGAAAGCAGCGTTCAGAACTTTAAGTCGACCTTTGACCCTGATCATGGTGGTTTTGGAGGCGCTCCTAAATTTCCTCCTCATTCGCAATTGCAATGGATCGCGCGTCTCTATGTGAAGACTCAAGACTCTGAGTTACTTTTAATTTTTGAAAAAACCCTTAAGGAAATGGCTAAAGGGGGATTGTACGATCATATTGGGGGTGGCTTTACTCGTTATTCGGTAGATGAAAGGTGGGAAATTCCACATTTCGAAAAAATGTTATACGTGAATTCTCAATGCGCCATCAATTATTTTGAGGCGTATCAGCTCACTGAAAATCCAGAGTATCTGCGCGTAGGAACGGACACTTTAGAATACGTTTTAAGAGACATGTTGTCGTCAGGATCTGGATTTTACTCTGCCGAAGACGCCGATAGTTTAAACGAACACGGAGAGAAAAAAGAGGAAGGTGCTTTCTATGTTTGGACATTTGCCGAATTGACCGCTCTTCTCACCTCTGAGGAGCTCGCATACGCGCAAAAATATTTGGGCGTGACGTCCGAAGGAAACTTTGAGCACCGTTTTAATCATTTTCACTTAACGCAATCTCAATTTTGGGAGGCCCGAGGCAATCCGCTTTTTAAGTCTCTACAAAAAAAACTTTTTGAGGTGCGCGAAAAACGTGAACGACCTCTGTTAGACGACAAACAGTTGACCTCTTGGAATGCCTTGATGATTTCGGCGATGGCGACTGGCTTTCGGGTGACTCAAGATAAGCGGTATTTACAAGCGGCCCTTCAAAGTGCGGGTTTTATAAAGTCCACTTTGTATGAAGAACCAACGCTTTACCGGCGTTATCGTGACGGCGAAAAAAAATATTTCGGTACTTTAGATGATTATGCCTTTTTGATTAAAGCTCTTATTGATCTTTACCAATCCACGTTTGAAGAATCTTGGCTACTCTGGGCGTACGAGCTGCAAGAAACTCAAAATACTTTATTTTGGGATACAACGAGTGCGGGTTATTATTATACGCAAGCCAATACGAAAAATCTCATCGTGCGTACAAAAGACTTTGCCGATAATGCCATTCCGAACAGCAACGCGATCTCAGTTTGGAATTTGCTCGCGCTCAGCCATTATTTTTCAAATGTAGAATATCGACAGAAAGCCGAAGCTTCGTTTTCGGTTGTTGGAGACGCTCTTGGGCGATTTCCTTCAGCATTTTCGACACTTTTGATCGCTTATGATTTTTTTACGAACGAAAAATCGCAGCAATTGGTCTTTCCAAAACAAAACGCAAATATTCAAGAGCTAGTTCGCAGAAAATTTTTGCCGTGTTTGATTTTAGCCTCTGGTAAATCCTCTGAAATTCCGTTACTGCAAAATAAATCCGAAGATAAATTTTATCTCTGTCAAAATGGGAGCTGCGAATTACCTGAAAGCGACGATAAAAAAATTGTCGTAAGTTTAACGGATAAGTAACAATTTTCGTAAGAAATTTTCAGAGTGTCCCTTTTTAAGACAGGCATTTGCGCGTCATTATATTGATTCTAATATAATCGAACAGGCTCATCTCATTTTAGTAAAAAAAATTTCTATCTCAGAATTAGATAGAAATTTTATTTTTTTTAGTGAACCGACTTTGGGCTCGCCCAAAACCTTCCGATAAAAACGTACCTGCAGGAGGTTGTATGAAGTTTGAAGTTTTATTCCGTCATATTGATCATAATCGAAAGCTAGAAAAATACGCAGAAGCTAAACTGGAGAGATTTGAAAAATATGAATTAAAGCCGTCGCATATTAAATTCTTACTTTCTGCAAGGCAGCATTTGTGTCAGGTAGAAGTTTCCGTTAAGGGCCCGGAAGTCTATTTTCGAGCAACTGCGTTGGCCGAAGAACACCAAACCGCTATTGATATGGCTATGGATAAGCTGGAAGCGCAATTGGCTCGTCGTAAGAGCAAAGTTCAATTTCATAAGGATAAAAACTCCTCGCGCGAAGGCACGCTCTCCCGAATGAGTCCGTCTATGGAGCACGGTTTTAAGCCAGGTAAGCGCGGTCGCAAAATGAGTCGCGCGGCTTAACAAACCCACTATCAAAACCATCGTCTTTTATTGACGACATTCTACCTCCCCGATAAGTTAGGACTTCAAAAAGTTCGACGGAGGTTTTATGAGTGAACATTTATTTACATCCGAATCGGTTTCCGAGGGACACCCGGATAAAGTTTCTGACCAAATTAGCGATGCCGTTTTGGATGCAATCTTAGCTCAAGACCCTCGTGGGCGCGTAGCCTGTGAAACTTTGTGTACCACAGGTTTGGTGGTGGTCGCCGGCGAAATCACAACATCTGCTCAAATTGATTTTCAAGCGATTGTCCGAAACACAGTGAGCGGAATTGGTTATGATCGACCCGAAATGGGCTTTGATGCCAACACATGTGGTGTCATGATTGCCGTTGGGAAACAAAGCCCTGATATCGCGCAAGGTGTGAACACTGATGTGCACAAAGAGCAAGGTGCAGGCGACCAAGGTTTAATGTTTGGATACGCAATTGATGAAACGCCGGAGTTGATGCCACTATCTATCAGCCTTTCTCATAAACTTTTAAAAGAACTTTCAAATAAAAGAAAAAAAGGCGTCGTAGATTGGTTGCGACCAGATGCGAAAAGCCAAGTCACGGTCGCGTACAAAGATGGCAAACCTTCTCGTGTGGACACGGTTGTAATTTCAACTCAGCATTCCGAAAAAGCCACCCATTCTCAAATTCAAGAATTCTGTGTTGAAGAGGTGATTAAAAAAACAATTCCTCGTGAATGGCTCACCTCGAATACAAAATATTTTATTAATCCGACAGGTCGTTTTGTGATCGGTGGACCTCAAGGAGATTGTGGATTAACAGGTCGTAAAATTATCGTCGATACATACGGTGGTCATGGCGGTCATGGTGGAGGCGCATTCTCAGGCAAAGATCCTTCAAAAGTGGATCGTTCGGCAGCGTATGCAGCTCGACATGTCGCTAAGAATATCGTGGCGAGCGGATTTGCAAAACGATGTCTCGTGCAAGTGGCCTACGCGATCGGTGTTGCAGAACCCGTAAGTGTTATGGTGAACGATTTTGGTACGGGCACGGTTGGCGCCGATGTTCTAGAAGAAGCGGTTAAAAAAATCTGGGATCTCAGGCCGGCTGCTATTATTAAACAATTTGATCTCTTAAAACCAAAGTATCTTCAAACTGCGAGTTACGGGCATTTTGGTAGATCTGAAGAAGGCTTTACTTGGGATAAAACAGATCGCGTAGAACAGGTTAAAGACGTAGTTAAAACTTTGGCCCGAATGTAGAGATGTCACAAGATCATATTCGAAACTTTTCTATCATCGCGCATATTGATCACGGCAAGTCGACACTTGCCGATGCTTTGCTGCGACTGACAGGTACGGTTTCAAAGCGCGAAGAGAAAGCGCAGTTTCTTGATAACATGGATATCGAACGTGAGCGCGGCATCACGATTAAAGCTCAAGCTGTCCGTTTAAAATATCTTGCCGACGACGGAAAAGAATACCAATTAAATTTAATTGATACTCCCGGACACGTCGACTTTAGTTACGAAGTTTCGAGATCGCTGGCCGCGTGTGAAGGCGCCATTTTAGTCGTGGATGCCGCTCAAGGAGTTGAAGCCCAGACGCTCGCGAATGTTTTTTTAGCAATAGAAAACAATCTTGAGCTCGTACCTGTTTTAAATAAAATCGATTTGCCCTCAGCAGATCCCGAAGGTGTAAAACAACAGATCGAAGATACGATCGGAATTGATGCCACAGAAGCAATACATGCGAGTGCCAAAGAAATGTTGGGTATTAAAGACATTCTTGAGGCTGTCGTAAAAAAAATTCCGCCTCCTCGAGGATCGGAATCGGAGCCGTTGCGCGCACTTGTTTTTGACTCTTGGTTTGATTCTTATCAAGGGGTGGTGGTTTTGTGTCGCCTTGTTGATGGTCGTGTAAAAAAGGGCGATAAAATCCGTTTAATGGCTAACCACGAAGAGTACGAAGTTCTCAAACTTGGCGTCAACGCTCCCTTTCCGCAGGAACGTCAAATGTTAGAGACGGGAGAGGTCGGGTTTTTAATTTGTGGAATTAAAAATATCCGTGATGTCACCGTCGGCGATACCGTGACGACTATTAAAAACGGGGCGGCAGAACCATTGCCTGGTTTTCAAAAAGTAAAACCGATGGTGTTCTCGGGAATGTTCCCGATTGATGTCAACGACTACGAAAATCTGCGCGATGCTTTGATGAAACTATGCTTGAACGACTCCAGTCTGACTTACGAACCCGAATCTTCTGCTGCGCTCGGATTTGGATTTCGTTGTGGATTTTTAGGGCTCCTTCATATGGAAATCGTACAAGAACGATTAGAACGTGAATTTAATTTAAGTTTGATTACGACGGCGCCGAGCGTAGTTTACAACGTTAAGCAAACAGATGGGGTATTCAAGCGGCTTGAAAATCCGGCAGACCTTCCCGACATTCCCAAAATTGAGTATATTGAAGAGCCGAATGTTAAAGTGACGATTCACACACCGACAGACTATATCGGTGCCATTTTAAAAATGTGCGAAGACAAACGTGGACGCCAAATTAAAATGGAATACGTAAACGAAAAGAAAGTCATCATCGAATATAAAATCCCGCTGAATGAAATTGTGATGGATTTTTACGATAAATTAAAATCAATCTCTAAAGGCTATGCTTCCATGGATTATGAATTTATGGAATTTAGCCAAAGTGATATGGTTAAGGTCGATATTTTAATTAATGGCGAGCCCGTGGATGCGCTTTCGATCATGGTTCATAGATCAAAATCTCAACATCGTGGAAGCGAGCTGACTAAAAAAATGAAAGAGCTAATTCCGCGCCAACAATTCCAAGTGGCCATTCAGGCGGCGATCGGAGTGAAGATTATTGCGCGTGAAACTGTAGGGGCGTTACGTAAAGATGTTACCGCTAAGTGTTATGGCGGCGATATTTCGCGAAAACGTAAACTGTTGGAGAGACAAAAAGAAGGTAAGAAGCGAATGAAGCAAATCGGCACTGTCGATTTGCCACAGGAGGCTTTTTTAGCCATACTTAAAGTTGACGACTAAGAAAGGGCACCATGGGGCTATTTAAGAAAAAAGTGAATAAGCAAGGAACTTGGCTCGAGGGTACTTTTTCGATGGCGCTGGCGATTTTAATCGCTTTAGCGATCCGTTGGGCTCTTATCGAAGCCTACGTGATTCCTTCTGGGAGTATGTTGCCGACGCTTTTGATTCACGATCATATTTTCGTTAATAAACTCGTCTACGGTATTCGAGTGCCATTTGATAAAACATGGCTACTTAAATTTTCATCTCCTAAAAAGGGAGACGTGATCGTATTTCGTTTTCCTGAAGACGAATCAATTTATTTTATTAAACGGGTGATCGGCACTCCGGGCGATAAACTCCTCTATGAAAACGGAAATTTATTTATTAACGACGTTAAAATGGAACACGTAAACCCTAAGCGACCGCAAGATTTAGATCTCGTGCGTGACTTTGAATTGGGCGGCGGTAAAGCCGATTACGTTCATTTTGACGAGATGATTGCCGACAAACAGCACAATACGCTTTTGCGCCGTGGCGATCAACACATGGGTGCGGGTCCGTTAACGGTTCCCGAGGGAATGCTTTTTGTTATGGGTGATAATCGCGATAATTCCAACGACAGTCGTTACTGGGGATGGGTGCCGCAAGAAAATATTTTAGGTCGCGCGATGTTCGTGTGGCTATCGTGTGAAGACACACTTCCGGTCATTTCATTTATTTGTAATCCGATCACCATTCGTTGGACACGCTTCTTTCACAGCATCGACTAAATTAGGTGCCTACCACCTATTGTGGATGCTTCGCATCCACAATAGGTGGTAGGCACCTTCTTGAAAGCTATAGATATGAATCTCGCTAGTCTTAATATTCCGCACAACATTACGGCTCCACGATTAAAATTGTGCGCCCCGGATGTGGGCGAATTTCAAGAAATCAATAGAGCTATTTTAGAAACATATGACCATTTGGAACTTTGGATTCCTTGGGCGACTAAAAAACCCACCGTTGAAGAGACTCAAGACGCGGAAACCCGTACGCAGGCAAAATGGATGACCCGTGAAGAGTTAATGTTTAATATTTTTGATCGTGCGACCGAACAATTTGCGGGCAAGGTCGGTTTACATCGCATTAATTGGAACATTCCTAGTTTTGAAATTGGGTATTGGATTAGAAAAAATCACATGAATAAAGGTTTTGCTACGGAGGCCACGCACGCACTCACCCGATTTGCTTTTCAACAGCTTGGGGCTAAGCGTGTCGAAATCCGTTGCAGTTCAAAAAATGAAAAAAGCATCGCGATTGCTAAAAAGTTAGGTTTTGAGCATGAAGGATGTTTGCGAAATTCTATTATCGATCCGAATAAAACCGAGCCTAGCGATTTAGTTATTTTGGCTCGACTTAATCAAAAAGGGCTCGCGCCGCTAGATGTTTCTTGGAATTAAATAAAAACCAAAACATAAGAAATAGACTATTGAGAAGATGGGCTCTAGACTTTTTGTATGAGTGACGGCAACTCGGATTTTAAACTCGTACTTCGCGAATACGTTGAAAGTTTTGTCATCGCGGTAATTTTGGCGGTGATTCTAAGAACCTTCGTCTTTTCCGCGTATAAAATTCCCTCAGAATCTATGTTGCCCAACCTTTTAGTCGGAGATTTTATTTTTACTTACGAACTTCCTTATGGAGTCGATATTCCTTTAATAGGAAGAAAGTGGTCGACAGGGCAAATGCCCGAGAGAGGAAAGGTTGTTGTTTTCAAGCACCCTAAAGATAAAACCGTCAGCTATGTAAAGAGAGTTGTGGGACTTCCAGGAGATCGTATTGAAGTTCGAAATAGTCGCTTAATTTTAAATGGCCGAGAGGCTGATCAGGTAGAGTTTATGCCTGACGCGCCAATTAAGTCGGCCAATGGAATGTCCGAGTATCAACTCTATATTGAGAAGTACTCTCCGAAAGCTCACGTTATTATGTTGGCCAAAGAAGAGCCGGTCGATAATTTTGGGCCCATTTTAGTTCCTCCAGACAGTATCTTTGTATTAGGGGATAATCGCAGTACGAGTGACGACTCGCGACATTGGGGGGTGCTGCCACTTGAAAGCATCGAAGGCGAGGTTTTCATGATTTGGATGTCGTTCGACTGGGCGAGTAAAGAAGATGGCTTTCCAAGAGTCCGTTGGGAGAGATTGTTTAAGACTAACTTTTGACAGTCGAAACGCCCCCCGCTAGCCTTTTAACTAATGTCTTTTCTCGCGAAGTCTCTCCTCGAATTAAGCTCGCTCAAGCATGATGAAGTTAAATCTCTCTTTGATCTCGCATTGAAAATTGAACTTAAAGGTTGGTCGATATTGCCCAAAAAAAACGACGCCTTGATCTCGTTAGTTTTTTTAGAGCCCAGCACGCGCACGGTTTCAAGTTTTGAAATTGCGGCTCTCAGATCGGGTTACAAAGTTTCTACGCTGAATGGAGATTTTAGCAGCGTAAAAAAAGGAGAGACTCTCCTCGATACATTGCTAACTTTAGATTCTATGCGACCAGATCTTTTCGTAGTTCGTCACGGAAATGCCGAAAAACTTTCTGACATTGTTCCTCAACTTAAAGTCCCAGTAATCAATGCGGGCGAAGGCGTGGCGGGGCATCCGACCCAAGGTCTGCTCGACGCGTACACGATTATCAAAGAGCGTAAAACGATTGAGGAGCAAAAGGTTCTCATTATCGGCGACATCACCCACAGTCGTGTGGCAGCAAGTAACATTGAACTATTAAATAAACTGGGTGCGCAAATTGCGGTGTGTGGGCCTGAAGAATGGGCGCCTTCTCATTTTAAAAAATTTGAATCTCTCAAAGAGGGACTTGAGTGGGCTACGGTATGCATGGCCTTAAGAATTCAAAAGGAACGGCATTCCTCAGAAAGTAAAAATCTGGAAGTACGCGTACAACAAAACTTTCAGCTTAATAAAAATTCACTCAAGAATTTTAGAAGCGATGGTTTAATACTTCATCCGGGACCATTTAATCGTGATGTCGAGTTGACCTCAGATGTTTTACACGATTCACGTTGCGGTATTTGGAAACAAACAGAAAATGGCGTGTACATCCGCGCGGCACTGATGGCGCAAATCCTGGGGGCCGCATGAAAAAAGGATATGTGGTTCTTGAATCAGGTGAGATGTTTGCCGGGGAGTGGCTCGGCGGTGCAAATAAAGCAGGTGAAGTCGTTTTTAATACCAGTCACAGTGGCTATGAAGAAATAGCCACTGATCCCTCTTATTTTTCGCAGATTATGGTTATGACCGCGCCCCAACAAGGCAACTACGGTAGCCACAAAGAAGATTGGGAATCAAAAAATATTTTTATCCAAGGCTTTGTGAGTCTTGAAATGCAAAATACTAAACGGGATTCTTTTTGGCTTGACCTATTAACAAAACGAACGATTCCGGTGATCGAAGGTCTGGACACGCGAAAACTCGTTTTGCATTTACGTGAAAGCGGAACTCCTTGGGGTGCAATGGTTCAAGCGTCTAACAAAGATGAGGCTTGGAGTTTGGCAAAGCCCCTTATTGAAAAGCAAAAGCAAATTGAAAAAGACTGGACATGGATCGTCAGTCGCAAAACTGCAGAATTTTATAAAGGGATGAAAGCTAATGGTCCACGAGTCGCGATCCTCGATTACGGAGTTAAAGAAAACTCTATTCGTGAACTTGTTAAACGCTGCTCCGATGTGGCGGTTTTTCCAGGACGCACGGACGTTAAAACTTTATTGGAGTGGCAACCGGAGGGATTTTTACTATCCAATGGGCCCGGTGATCCTGGCGAAGTGCAACACGCCGTTCAGAATATACAATCGCTGCTTGGTCAAAAAACAATTTTTGGTATTTGCATGGGGCATCAGTTATTAGCACAAGCCTTGGGTGCGAAAACTTACAAATTAAAATTTGGGCATCGTGGAGCGAATCATCCGGTTCGTGATTTTTTGCAAAACTCTGTGTATATGACCAGTCAAAACCATGGTTATGCAGTCGATGATAAAACATTACCCACCTCCGTTAAAGCAACGCATATTAATTTATACGATAAAACAAATGAAGGAATAGAATGCAAAGAGAAACGCGCTTTCAGTGTGCAATTTCATCCTGAGAGTTGTCCGGGGCCGAGAGATGCGGTTTCGCTTTTTGACTACTTTCTTGAAAGATTAAGGTAGGATTTATGATTTACGAAAAACAGATAGAGGCCATGCTCAATCACTTTACCGGGCCCGCTTATTTAACTGAAGTTGCCGAAGCCAAGCGCGAATTTTTTGAACAAGCCGGAATTCTAGATGAGGCCTCGGAGTATTTTGAATCGCGAATGGCTCAGTTTCTCGATTGGTATTTATTTACCCGAGAGCTCTCAAAGGTTCACCTCACACCGGTACAATTGATGTGCGAAAACGCTCCTTATCATGTCGATGTTCTTGAAAAAGATATTTATGTGTCACTATCGCAAACCCAACATAGCCTCTTTGAATTTATTCGTATTAAAGGCCACGATGTGATCGTAAAAGATTTGTTTCGCGGAGAAAAAGTTACGCTTCAAAACTCTAATGTACTTGCTGGATTTAATTCTGATGAAATCTTTGAGGCACGGGTGATTCCTTTCGATAATAACTTTGTTTTTACTCAAGGTTTTTGTTTTCACCCGCCCGATGTGAAAAAATTTATTCTTAAAGAAATTAAAAAAGTGAAACATCTCGATGTTTCTCAGCAGGAAGAACTCATGTTTCGTCTTTTAAAAATGCGATATAAGCATGAGCAATACAGACATATTCGCGTGGAATACATTTATTCGAATGATCAAAAACTGAGGATTTAATGCCAAAGCGTGGTGATCTAAAAAAAGTTCTAATTCTAGGGAGCGGCCCGATCGTGATCGGCCAAGCCTGTGAATTTGACTATTCTGGAACTCAAGCCTGCAAAGCCTTGATGAAAGAGGGCCTTGAAGTTATTTTGGTCAACTCGAATCCGGCGACGATCATGACCGATCCAGAAATCGCAACCCGAGTGTATATCGAACCACTCACCACGCCATTTCTTGAAAAAATTATTGCCAAAGAAAAACCAGATGCGCTGATACCCACTTTGGGAGGACAAACGGCCCTGAACGTAGCCCTCGCTTTGGATCACGAAGGAATTCTTAAAAAATACAAAGTAGAAATGCTAGGGACTAATTCGCAAATCATTCGCAAAGCCGAAGACCGAGAATTGTTTAAAAAATTACTTTTAGAAATCGGAGCTAAGCCTGCACGAAGCAAATTGATTCGTAATTACGAAGACGGCGTACAATTTGCCGAAGAGATGGAGCTGCCTCTTATATTAAGACCGAATTACACTTTGGGTGGCAGTGGTGGAGGCGTTGCGTATTCAATGGAAGACTACAAAACTCTTTTACAGGGCGCTTTGTTTGAAAGCCCTACAAGCGAAGTTTTAGTTGAGCAAAGTTTATTGGGTTGGAAAGAGTTTGAGCTCGAGGTGATGCGCGACAAAAACGGCACGTTTGTTGTGGTGTGTTCGATTGAAAATTTTGATCCCTGCGGCGTACATACCGGCGATAGCATTACGGTGGCTCCTCAACAGACGCTGACAGATCGCGAATACCAAGACATGCGTACCGAGGCTAAAAATATTATTGAAGCAGTGGGTGTTGAAGTAGGAGGCGCAAACATTCAATTTGCGGTTAATCCTCTTAATGGCGATCGCGTGGTGATCGAAATGAATCCACGCGTCAGCCGATCTTCGGCATTAGCAAGTAAAGCTACAGGTTTTCCAATTGCTAAGATCTCGGCATTGCTCGCCCTAGGATACACGCTCGATGAAATTCAAAACGATATCACGGGAACAACACCGTGCTGTTACGAGCCGGCTTTAGATTACGTTGTGACTAAAATTCCACGCTTTGCATTTGAAAAATTTTATGGTGCCAAAGACCTTCTCTCCACCCAAATGAAGTCGGTCGGAGAGGCCATGGGCATTGGGCGCACGTTCAAGGAGAGTTTGCAAAAGGCGATGAACTCTCTTGAGAAAAAAGAAGGGTTTTATCCGGTGGCTTTTTCAGAAGACCAATTGGCGTACCCTAACAGTAATCGCCTTTATCAAATTGGTCAGGCCTTCCGCGAGGGCATGAACATTGAAGACATTGAGCGTCTCACTCGAATCACACCGTGGTTTTTGGAGCAAGTTAAAGACATTCTTGATTTTGAAATAGAACTGTCTCACACAAAAAAACTCTCTCCCGAAGTGCATTTGCAAGCTAAGCGTTTAGGTTATTCAGATTCTACACTCGCACGCATTTTAGGATTGGAAACAAATGAACTTTACAAAATGCGTGAGAGTTTAGGGTTAAGGCCCGCCTATCTAAAGGTTGATACTTGTGCAGGAGAGTTTGCCTCAGATACGCCTTATTTTTACTCAACGTATTGGTCGGAGCCTTCACCGGCCCAAATAAAACATGATACGGTCGTCGTTATTGGCAGTGGTCCCAATCGAATAGGTCAGGGCATCGAGTTTGATTACGGTTGCGTGCGAGGGGCCAAAGCGTTTCGCAATGAAGGTTATCGTGTCGCCATGATCAATTCGAATCCTGAGACCGTCTCGACAGACTACGACACGTCGAATGAATTATTTTTTGAACCTCTCCAAGAAGAATACGTTTTAGAGGTGATGAGATTTTTAAATCCCAAAGGTTTTGTTTCGCAGTGGGGTGGGCAAACGTCGCTTTCGTTAGTTGAGCCGCTCACAGAGGCTAAATTTAAATTATTAGGCTCGTCTCTTGACACAATTAATCTTGCAGAAGATCGCGGCCAATTTAGTCGCGTCTGCCAAGAGTTAGGTATTTTAATGCCGAAAGCTCAAATCGCAGTCAATCTCGCCGAATCGCTAAAGGCCGTGTCAACCATCGGGTATCCAATTTTAGTTCGCCCCAGTTTTGTATTAGGGGGCAAGCGTATGGAAGTGATCGAGTGCGAAGAAGATCTCACGACATACTTCGAAAAATATGCTTCAGATATCAACGCAAAGTCACCAGTTCTCATCGATGAATTTTTAGATAGCGCGCTTGAAGTGGATGTGGATCTTGTGCGCTCGAAAAACTGGAGCATCATTGGCGGAATCGTCGAGCATATTGAAGTCGCTGGAGTTCATAGCGGAGACAGTATGGGAGTGCTCCCTCCGCAACGACTCAAAGATGAAACCTGTGAGCGCATGGAAGAATTAAGTTTAAAACTCGCAGATAAAATCGGCGTTATCGGACATCTCAATCTTCAACTCGCAGTTAAAAACGACCAGATTTACATGCTCGAAGCCAATCCACGTAGTTCGCGGAGCGTTCCGTTTGTCGCAAAAGCCACGTTGATCCCACTTGTTGATTTAGCCGTACGTGCAATGTTAGATTTGCCGTTGAACAAAAAATACGAGTGGAAGAATCAAAAATACGTTGCGGTCAAAGGCGTGGTCTTTCCGTTTAAAAAATTCCCTGAGGCCGACGCGATCTTAGGACCCGAGATGAAATCTACCGGTGAATCTATGGGACGAGGCGAGGATTATTCCGAAGCCTTACTAAAAGCGTTCGTTTCAAGTCACGTGCGCTTGCCTCGTGAAGGCGAAGTGTTTCTTTCTTTACGAGAAAAAGACAAAGACCGCTTACTTCCTCTTGTGCGCGAGTTAGTCAAAATGGGTTACACAATTTCGGCCACTAAAGGAACCGCACAGTATTTAGGTGGCTATGATATCCCATGCGTAAATGTCAGAAAAGTTTACGAAGGTCGCCCACATTCGGTGGATCGCATCCGCTCTGGAAAAGTCGCTCTCGTCATCAACACCACATCCGGCCGTCTCGCCATACAAGACAGTTTCAGCATTCGTCGCAGCTGCATTGATTATTTCATTCCGTGTCTGACCGAAACCGACGCGGCTCAAGCATTTTTATTAGCCTTAAAACGAGAGCGCACCAGCGAACTCAGCGTTTCTCCGTTGGTCTAATTTTAATATGGTCTAATTTTAATATATAAATGTGATTTTTTCATGTCTGGTTAAATCATAACCGCAAAGTTTATCATCATTTAGAAACAAGGGCTAAAGGGGCTGGTCTCTTTTTTGCGATGCCATTTTACTCTTACGCTATTTCATTAGGAGATTAAAATGTTTAAAGTCATTTTTGTATTCGCGATGTTGTTAAATGTTTCTGCTTACGCATTCGACACAATTGAGTGTAGCGGCCCTAACTCTCGGGTGAATATAAAAGAAGGTAAGCACGATGGTTACAGTGCCCCCATTCAAATTAGCTGGATCGTCGATTTAGAGGAGCATGAAGGCTTTTCTCTTGGATGTAGTCCTGCAACCACAAAAACAATTCCAGGAGCAAGCACAATCTATTGCACGTCCAACAGTGGACGCGCGGGATATATCTTCATTCCCAATTCATCGGCATCGACTTTTTCTTTGCAGGTGCAATGGGATACGGGCGTTTCTGGCAACATTCAAAACTGCCGTCGCTTAAAATAAGTCTCAGACTCTGGTGTGGTGCCGAGTTCTTTCTACTAGACGAAGTTAAGAGCTTGGCTAATACTATAAAAATGAAAGTTTCTTTTTTGTTTTTTGCCTTTCTGACTAATTTAGTTTTTGTAAGCTTGGATACACACGCGCAATCAAAACAATTGAAGTGCGTGCCGTTAGTCAAAGAAAGAGTTGTAGAGTTTGATGCCCTCACACTTGTCAATTTGACACTGAAATCTTTCGATAATAAAAATTACGATTCTGATTTCGTTGGTTATGATTTTGTTAAAATTCCAGATTACAAACTAACGGCAGATGTCTGCTCGTCTAAAGACGCAAATAAAATATGTCGTGATGTGAGTTATTACGTTAAGTCTTACACTGGATCAGTATTGGCAATGGGAGGATTAGAGTCTTACGGCAATGAGACAACATGTAAGCCCGGTACTGGTTTTTCGGATGATCAAATAATAAAAGCAAGAGAGCGCGTATTTAAATACACGGCTTTAAAATTTCGATATTTTGTTAAAAATCCAGAAATGCAGAAGCATTGTTGTGGGGACAATCAAACTTGTAAAGAGCAATGGGCTGCTACAAAATTACGTTTGATTATAGGAGCTGGTACACTCAACTATAAAGCCCACAATTTAATTTTACCTCCACACTATATTGAAATTTCAAGCGCAAGGCTCGCAAATTGCTGGACGACCGGTTGTGTGGATGATCTTCTCTTGCATGAACTGGGGCATGCTTGTCATAGATGGCAAAAAGAATCGTATGGCCAGGAACCAGGTGTACCTAAGGCTAAAGAAACGGCAAAGGACATAGAATTTTATTTAGGAAAAGACGGTACTGCATGTGTTATGAATGGTCTTAGCTCTTACTACAATGGGACGAGTGGGAGTTTTCGACAAAAAATCAATCGTGACCGATGGCTCGAAGAAGCGTTTGCGGAGATTGTGTTTGCTGGAGAAAAAAGTTTAGAGGGAGTGTCGTGGTTGTGTAATTCTCTTGAAGACGACTTACATGGTCACCCGAAATCTTTCCTTGGCTGTTTGATGTATGATCCCAAGTTTAAAAATAAATTTTGTAAATAAGTTTTCGGCTCTCATTATAAAAAGCCCTTAATTTAAAAAACTTATCAAACCCCTTACAATCGTAGCGACCCTTACACAATTACACTCGAGTGCCCAATATTGCAGTCTTGCGGAGATTGTTAAAATATGGTGCAATTATTTTTAACCGGCCCTTGGTCTAGGGGGTCTAAGTATTGCGGTTTAACCCCAACGGGGCGCGGAGGCGTATATGAATAAGCCAATGAGTCTAAAACACATTTTAAAAGTATCCTTAGGAGTTTTCATCTTCTTCGCCCATCCCGTCTTTGCCGCTGAAAGCTCGGAAAAGCCACCAAAAGAAATCACACTGGGTCTGACCCCTGGGGATGATCCCGTAAAGCTTAAAAAAAATGGGCTGGAACTTGCCAAAGTTCTGCAAAAAAAATTGGGAGTTCAAGTCAATCTGTACATTTCAAAAGACTACCAGGGCATTATCGACGCGATGAAAAATAAAAAAATCGACTATGCATTTTTCACCGCAATGAGCTTTGTATTTGCCGAAAAGCAAGCTGGAGCTAAAGTTCTACTTAAGAAAGTATGGGATGCGCCGTTTTATTATTCCGCCATCCTCACAAAAAAATCTTCCGGAATAAAAAACCTCAAAGAGTTAAAAGGAAAATCCTTTGGCTTCGTCGACGAAAAATCAACATCAGGATATCTGTATCCACGGGTTCAACTTAAGAAAGAAGGCCTTGATGTTAACAAAGATTTATCAAAAACCACCTTTTTAGGAAATCATCAAGAGGCTTCCAAATCCCTTCTAGAGGGTAGGGTCGATGCAATTTCTGTTTTTTCAGATTCGCCAGATGGTTTGAAATCAGCGGTGCGTAATTTCTTTCCGGATCGGGCCGATGAAGTCCAGATCTTATGGGTGAGCGCTCCGATTCCTAATGACCCGTTCTGTGTACGTGAAGAATTTTACGATAAGCACCCGCAATTTACGCATCAAATGATGTTCGCATTGCTTGATCTTAAAGAAGATAAGAAGGGTAATTTGTTAAAAGAATTGTTAGGCGTGAACGAAGTTATGATGGCCACCAGCCGCCAATATGATCCGGTTCGCGAGCTTGTCAGGGAGCTTGACCTTAAGCTTTAACCCACGACATGATAGACTAGATGACAACTCTATTATCAGTCAAAAACCTTAGAAAATCATTTCGATCGAAAACGACTTTAAAAAAAACAGAAATTTTAAAAGGCATTTCTTTTGAAATTGAAAAAGGTGCCGTCACGGGTTTCTTGGGTTCGAATGGGGCGGGCAAAACCACCACGATCAAGTGTTTGCTTGGTTTAATTTTTCCAGATTCTGGCGAAATTAATTTTTTCGGTAAAGGCTACAACACGCCTGAAGTGAAAACAAAAATTGGTTTTTTGCCCGAACGGCCCTATTTTTACGATTACCTCACAGCCAATGAAATACTTAAATTTGCTGCTCAACTTTCAGGAATGTCTGTTGGCAAACAGCTAGAGTCACGAATTGATGAGTTGTTAGAGATGGTGGAATTGAGCCACGTTAAGCACAAACGGCTTCGCGAATATTCTAAAGGCATGTTACAGAGAGTAGGGATTGCCCAGGCTCTGATACATAATCCTGATTTTATTATTTTAGATGAGCCAATGTCAGGATTAGATCCTGACGGGCGCTTTAAAATTAATTCTATTTTACGAGAAGCAGCCCTTCGCGGAACAACCATCTTTTTTTCTAGCCATTTACTCAACGATGCCGAGGCTCTCTGTCAAAATTTAGTGATAGTTACAAAAGGAGACGTGGCGTATTGCGGATCGATGAACGCGCTCCTAGAAAAATTACAAGTGGGTTTTATAGTTAACTATCGAGAAGGTACATTGATTCAGTCTGCTATGATTAAAACAGAGGCAGACCTACAAAGTAAAATTGATGACTTGCGAAGAGCCGGAAAAACAATTCTCGATATTAAAAATGATCGTCCCACTTTAGAAAAAGCATTTGTGCAAATCTCATCGGATTCGTCGCGTAAGGTCGCACCATGAAAAAAATATTTATAATTGCCCATAATACATATCTTGAGATTATTCGCGATCGCATTCTTTATGCTCTTTTAGTTTTTGCCATTTTATTATTGGGATTAAGTCTCGCATTAGGGCAACTCAGTTTTTCCGAGCAAAATCGGATTGCGATCGATTTTGGTTTAGTCGGAATTCAATTTTCGAGTGTGATCCTCGCGATTTTTGTGGGCAGCACTTTGGTTTCTAAAGAAATTGAAAAACAAACAATTTTAACCATTTTGTCTCGACCGATTCGTCGAGGAGAATTTTTAATCGGAAAATTTTTAGGATTAGTAGGTGTTTTACTAACGATTCTTTTTGGACTCTCTTTTATTTTAGGTTTACTTATGGCGTTTATGGGCGCGGCCATTGAAGTCCAGCTCTTTATAGCCATGCTCGGAATTATTTTAGAAGCCCTCACCCTTTTGGCGGTGACGATGCTCTTAGGCGTTATGATTCGACCATTTCTGACGGTGTCTTGCGTGCTGGGAGTTTTTCTAATTGGTCATTGGATCCCAAGCTTATTGTTTTTTGCGAATAAAAGTGAATCGACTTCATTTAAATTGTTTGCCGATGTCATTTCATGGCTCATACCGAACCTTGAACGTTTTAATTGGCGCGCAAATGTCATTTATACCGAAGCCGTCAACACGAACGAAATTTTAGCTTCCACTGGTTACGCGATCGGTTGGGTCGTCGTGCTTATCAGCGTCACCAATTTTATTTTTAGGAGAAAAGATTTTGTTTGAACCGATTCTGTATCTGCCTTTTTTCTTTGTGTTAGGAGCGCTTCTAGGTAGTTTTGCAAATGTTTTAATTGTGCGTCTCCCTAAAGGTGAAAGCGTTACGTGGACGCGCAGTCATTGTCCTAAGTGCGGAAAATTGATTTCTTGGTATGATAACATTCCAATCTTTTCTTATTTTTTGCTTGGAAGACGCTGTCGTCAGTGTAAAGAAAAAATATCTTTTCGCTATCCAGTTGTCGAGCTAACCATGGCGGTTCTTTTTTTAGCAGTCGCATATTCTGTCGGAATAAAGTGGACGCTTTTAGAATATTTAATTTTCGTTTTTGGTTTAGTGACGATTACATTTATTGATCTTGAACATTATATTATCCCCGATGTTTTTAGTCTTTCCGGAATTGTGATAGGCCTTATTGGAAGTCTCATAAATCCAGAGCGTTCATTCGTCACCAGCCTTGCGGGCGTGCTTATGGGCGGTGGTTTTTTGTGGGCTGTGGCTGTGATTTATTTGCAAGTACGAAAACAAGAAGGCATGGGCGGTGGAGATATTAAACTTCTGGCGTGGATTGGTGCGGTCTTAGGCTGGCCTTCGGTCCCGTTTGTGATTTTGTCTTCGAGCATAGTCGGAAGTCTAGTTGGTTTGATTGTTATGACGAGATCTAAGGATGGGCTCAAAACAGTTCTTCCCTTTGGTCCCTTCCTAGCCTTAGGTAGCGTGATCTATTTGTTGGGCGGTTACAAACTGGCTTACAACTATCTAATTTTATTTTTTCCATGGCTTGAGCCATTTGACATTTGACGCGAAAAATCAGAAAATTTTTAAAGGATTTAAGTAGTTAGCGACTTGTGAGCTAGCGCAAGTGTGATTTGCACCATGGAAGGCGATTTGTTGGATGTCACTGTTTAAATCAACCAAAGTCATTGGACTCGACATTGGAATGAGTTTTATCAAAGTTGCCGAAATTGATGTTTCGGGCAAAAGCGCGACGCTTCTTTCTTTCGGAATTGTTCCCACTCCTCAAGGCAGTATTACTTCTCGTGGAGAAATCATGGATCCACAGAGCGTGGCGGGCGTAGTTAAAAATCTTGTTAAACAAGTGAAAACAAAAAGACAAAATGTTGCCGTCGCTATGTGGGGCTCAGCTGTAATGGTGAAAAAAATTACGGGTCCGCGAATGTCTGAGCAAGATCTGCAAGCCAATCTTAAGTTTGAAGCCGAACAATATATTCCGTTCGACATTAACGAGATCAACTTAGATTTTTCAATTTTACAAAGTAAAAATAATTCGGCTGAGACGATGGACTACTTGTTGATCGCCGCACAGAGAGAATTTTTATTAAAATTAGCCGAAGTTGTTGAATCTGCCGAACTCCACTGCACGATCGTTGATGTTGCGGGATTTAGTTTAGCAAATTGTTTTCAGTATAACTATGGCAGTATTCCGGGAGAAGTCGTTGCACTTTTAAATGTCGGAGCGGGTGTTACAAACTTTGTTGTGGTCGAAAGTGGGAATGTTATTTTTTCTCGCGACATCCCGGTAGGGGGCTTAAACTTTACAACAGATATCAATAAGCAATTAGGTATAAGCATTCTTGAGGCCGAAGGTATGAAGATCAGTGCCTCCAATGGTCAAAATACGCCTCAAGAAGTCGGAGAAATTATAAAATCTACGCTCGAAACTGTGGTCGAAGAAATCCACCGCGGTTTTGATTTTTTCTCTGCCACGGCTAATGATTTACAAATTAAAAAAATATTAATTACGGGCGGAAGCTCGTTGATTGCAGGCTTTGGCGCGCATTTAAGTCAGCTCACCGGAATTCCAGTTGAACCTTTTAATCCGTTTATTGCGGTTAAACATAATCCCAAAGCCATGACGTCTGAGTACATACGTCAGATTACTCCTTACGCGGCGGTCAGTGTTGGATTAGCTTTAAGAAAGGTCGACGATAGATGATTAAAGTCAACCTTTTGCGCGACAGTCATACTGCAACAATTCGAGAGGGCACTTTTTACGATGGCGAAGTTACCTCTGTAACCAGTAGTTTTGGTTTAATAGTTAAAATGGCGATGCTCTTAGTGAGCTTCTTTATTTTTGTTTTTTATTTAGACCACGAAGAGACTCAAAAAAGTACAGAATTAAAAGCTCTTGAAAACAGCATTGCACGTAAAACTGAAGAAAAGGCGTCCTTAGCTAACGCTATCAAAACGGTTGAAATGTTTAAAAAAGAAAAGGAGCGAGTCACAGTTCAAATCGATACGATTAAAGCTCTTTCACGTGAGCGTTTGCGAAATGTGAAAGCCCTCGAGGCACTGCAAAATATTTTTCCTGAAAAAGCGTGGCTTACGATGTTTAAAATCGAAGATAACAATGCAAAATTAGAGGGCAGCGCGATAGATGACAAAGTCGTGGCCGAACTGATGTCCTCGTTAGAAGAAAATATTTATTTTGCTAATGTTCGTTTAATTAAATCCGTCGAACAGCAATCAAAAAGCGGAACATTAAAAGATTTTAGCATCGAATGTAGTTTGGAGGGAATCTAACGTGCTAGAGATGATACAGAAAACATCTAAATTTGTTTTCATGCTCATCGGCCTAGTTTTAGGTGGACTCTATTATGTTAATGGCATGAATAATTTAAACCTGTTGGATTCGGGAATCGCCAACAAGAAGATTGAGTTAAACGCCTTAGAAGAATCCATTAAAGCTGCGCAGAAAATTGCAAACGACAAAGCCAAGTTTGAAGAAGAAAACCAAAAAATATCTGATCTTTTAAAAGCCGCAGTAGAATTCTTGCCGAATAAAATTAACGAGCAAGAAGTTTTAGCAAAAATTTCGAATGAAGCGCGCTCGGCCGGAGTTAATTTAACGAAAGTCCAACCTAATAAAGCTCAGCAAAAAGGATTTTACGAAGAATTACAAATGGATATCGAAATGGAGGGGAGCTATACGCAGCTCGTGCTATTCCTTTCGTACATTTCAAAAATTCAAAGAATCGTAAATATTAAAGGTTTAGAATTAAGATTAAAAACGTACATCGATGAAATCTCAATTTTGAAAGTGCGGGGGACGGTCGTCGCCTATCGCTACGTAGAAAACGTGGATAAGCCTGCAGATAAACTTTTGGAGACACCCAAGTGAGCATGAAAAATTGGTTCTCCATTTTTATTTATTTTACGATAGGCGCGAGCTCATTGGCCGTGTTAGGTTTTGGCGTTTCAAAACTTTTTACAGTCACCACCACAAGCGCGAAAGCACAAACGCCGTCAACGACCCAACCCGTAAATCCACAAAACTTACCGCCTCCAGAAAATATTTCGATTGATGACGGTGTTCCAGCAGCGCCCGATGAAGAGTTGCCATCGAATGTACCAGGCGAGAAAAAACAAAAAATAAATTTGGGGATTCTTGAAGGTATTATCGAAGAGTACGATTATCAAGGAGAGGGAAAGCGAGATCCTTTTGCTCCATTTGTCGCGCACCAAATGCAAGCTTTTGGAACTCCGGTGGGACCAGTCACAGAGTTGGAGCGTTTTGATTTGGATCAGTTACGTTTGATTGGAGTTATTTGGGGTGTGCCGAAACCAAAAGCTATGTTTTTAGATCCTAATAATAAAACTTATGTTGTTCACGATAAAGCTCGAATTGGGCGCCATAATGGATATATCGCGGAAATTCGAGAGGGCGAAGTTGTGATTATTGAGGCCTTTAATAATGAGGGTCGTTTTAGTTACCAGCCAAGAATTCTAAAGTTGCAAAGGGAGTAGCAAATGCGAGCATCAAAAATTTTGTTAGCCATTTTACTAATTATGTTTTTGCAATCAGGGTGTTCTTCCACGTCTGATTCAGAAGGCGAAACGACGGCAGATGCAACCTCTTCTGAGAGTGGCTTAGATGATATAGATGCGCCAGAGGACTCTTCAAGTGCCGAAACTGCTGCGGAAGAAACTCCAGATGCGAGCTCTGAAGATCAAGCTCTCGAAGACAGTTTAGTTGAAAACGAGACGCCTCCCCCAGAAACATTGGAAGATCCAACGCAATTGGGAGATGCAGAACAAACACCTGTCGCACCTGCTCCAACCGAAGAGGTCGCTCCACCTCCGGCAGAAGTGAGTGAAGCGCCAATGAACGAAGCGCCGGTGACCATTACGGGTCTTGATTTTAAAGGGAGCGACAATGGTGGTACAATCGTTATTAAAACATCTTCACCTACAAACTACACGACACGTTCAGAGCCCGAAAAAAATCAATTCATTGTTGAAATTCAAAACGCCATTTTACCTAAGAAGTTTCAAAGGCCGTATAATACGAAGGAATTTTCAAGTGCGATTGGATTGATCAATGGTTATCAAAATCCTGGCAGCACAATCGCAAGAATCGTTGTGCAGTTGCGTGAACCCATTGAACCTTCTGTTCAACAGGAGGGAGATTCTATTTTGGTGATGGCTTTGGGGAGCGCAACTCCGGTGGCCGAAGTCACGCCGCTGCCAGCTGAAGAAACAACCGCGCCTGAAATTGAATCCGAAGCTTCGGTGTCAGGATTCGACGAGAGAATATTACAAGGTAAAACTTTAGATCAATTTCTTCTAGGGCCAATGAAGTTTTACGGACGAAAAATTTCTTTGCAAATTAAAGAGGGTGATTTGCGAGATGTGTTTTATTTTATCTCCGAAGAAAGCGGAATGAACTTAATTTTGTCTGACGACGTGACAGGAAGAGTGTCGTTTAAGCTTAAAGAAATTCCTTGGGATCAGGCTTTGATTGTTTTATTGCAGACGCGACAATTGGGCTATATTCGTCAGGGCAATATTTTGCGAATTGCGAGCTTAAAAACAATTCGTGCGGAGACAGATGCCACGAAAGATATGATTGAATCTCAAAAATCTCTGCAGCCGCTCAAGGTTAAAGTTTTTCCGGTCAACTATGCTCAAGCAAAAGATTTAGAGCCTCAAGTCCTCGGTTTTTTAACTGCGCGAGGTAAAGTAAAGTCCGATGCGCGTACAAATACAATTATCGTAAACGATATCGGCGACGTCATAAGCAAAGTGGGAAAACTTCTCGCGGCTTTAGACACTCAAACGCCGCAAGTGTTGATCGAAGGAAAAATCGTCGAAGCACGAGAGTCGTTCTCACAAGAAATAGGTGTTAATTGGGGATCAAGTCCGCGAGGCCCAGCTAAAGTTGGTGGTATAGGTACTGAAAACTATGCGACGCTCAACACTCCCGCGAGTCATACGGCTCTAACGATAGGCCCTCTCGTGGGCAAACTCTTTAATTGGGACAATGTTTCGGCGCAACTTCAGCTTTATGAATCAGAATCTAAGATTAAAGTTCTTTCTTCGCCTCGTATCGTAACGCTCAACAATATTAAAGCGACGATTGAACAAACGACCGAAAAACCGGTTCCTGTTTCGACAACCGTAGCTGGCGCCACGACAGTATCGGTTTCGTATAAGACAGCCAAACTGTCATTGGGTGTGACTCCGCAAATTACGGCCGAAGGTGGAGTCGTTTTAAACGTGAACGTGATTAGGGAGTTCTTTGGTGAAGAAGTGATCTCGGGAACATCGGCGACTCCATTGAATGGTCGGTCGGCTTCCACGACGGTTTTAGTTAATAATGGAGAAACAGCGGTTATCGGGGGCATTTATCAAAACGACGCCACTGAAACTGAAACCGGTATTCCGTACTTAAGAAAAATTCCCATCATTGGTGGTCTCTTTAAGAGTCAGAGGCAAGAATCGCAAAAAAATGAATTGCTAATTTTCTTATCGCCAAGGGTGCTAAATACGGACAAAGCCTTCGGATCTCCAAGTCAACCGGCGGCCCAAACCGTCGAGCCTGAACCCGAATTCGAATCCGAAACCCTCTAACAACAAAATCAACTCCCCCCCAATTATCCAAAATTGGGGGACCTTCACCCCTAATTTCATCCCCCTCTTTTGGGGACGGAGCTCGCTCCTCTAACCCTCCCCCAAACCCGATAACCCCACGTTTACAAAACGTTTTTTAATATTTCTCCACATTTAAAAATGCGACCGCAATTGGTCTAGGTGCACATTTACCTTCAACTAAAACAGGAGTATGTTTGCCGACTATGGATCTCTTTCAGTATTCCCAAAAATCCGACGGCCCACTCGAGGGCACTCCGCTTGCGGAACGTCTGCGTCCGAAAAACTTACAAGAGATACTCGGACAAGCCGAGTATCTTGGTGAAGGCGCGCCTCTTCGCAATCTTTTAGAGCGTGATCAAATTCCAAGTCTGATTATTTGGGGTCCGCCCGGATCTGGCAAAACAAGTTTGGCCATGGCCTTGGCAAAAGCCACCAAAAAAGAATTTATTAGCCTTAACGCCGTCGACACCGGCGCTAAAATTTTAAAAGAAGTCGGCGAAGCGGCTCGTAATCGTCGAATTATCGCCGAAAAAGGCACGCTCGTTTTTATCGATGAAATTCACCGTCTCAACAAAGCCCAACAAGATGTTTTACTCTCGTATATTGAAAAAGGTGACTTTGTTTTGATCGGGGCCACAACTGAAAACCCAAGTTTTCAAGTGAATTCCGCGGTTTTGAGTCGTTGTCGTTTACTCGTGTTTAAACGTCTTGATGACAGCAGTCTTAAAAAATTAATGCAAAAAGCTTTTGCCGAGAGCCAGTTATCCGAAGCTGAAATTCTCGAAGGCGAAGCCGAACTTATGCTGGTGTCTTTGGCTGATGGAGACGGACGAAAAATGATGAATGCCGTTGAGCAAATTATCAACGTCTATCAATTCAACAAAAATCAGTTTCAGTTTCCACTAAAAAAAGAACAACTACCGAAAGTTTTAGGCTCGCAAGCACTTTATCATGACCGTCGCGGCGACTCTCACTACGATACGATTTCAGCATTTATTAAGTCGATTCGAGGCAGTGATCCTGATGCGGCCCTTTATTATTTAGCGCGCATGCTTGAGAGTGGTGAAGACCCACTTTTCATCGTGCGTCGACTTATCATCCTCGCAAGTGAAGATATCGGTAATGCCGATCCGCGAGCTCTGCAAATCGCAACGGCTGGTCAACAGGCTGTGCATTTTGTTGGACTCCCTGAGGCCGCGATTAACCTTGCCCAAGTTGTAACGTACTTAGCATCAGCTCCTAAATCCAATCGCTCCTACGTGGGGCTTCGTAAGGCTCAAGAAGAAGTGCGTACCACTGGTGGCTTACCAATCCCTTTAGAAGTTCGAAACGCCCCGACCACCATGATGAAAGAATTGGGATACGGCAAAAACTACCAGTATGCGCACGAAGGTGAGCGTGGTTGGTTGCCGCAAACTTTTTTGCCCAAAGAGATTGCCGATAAAAAGTTTTACGAACCCTCAGAGCACGGGTTTGAAAAAAACATTAAAGCTTATTTGCAATGGCTGAAAGGACAAAGATGAAACAGTATTTCATCCAAGCTCAACACTTAGCCACACGACTCGTGCTTAAAATAGTTGCTGGTTTAATCAAAGAGTCTCCCATCGTACAAACTCCCTATGAACTTGTGTATGAGATGCGCGCCAACAGCTACATTTTTATTTATAATTTTGGCGCGATCGTTTTTTTTAATATCGAAGAAGATCTTCGCAATAGATTTCTTCAGGATATTGTAGGCAATAAAAGAAAAAACGTGCATGCGACTTCTGAAGACTTCGTGATCGAAGAGGTTGCGGGAGGTAATAGCCAATTGGGAGGCAACCTCCACGAATTAAGTTTTAATAAAGTTCGTATCGTCGATCTCTCATTTGAAAAAATTAAGCTGATTTGCAGTGTAATTGCTGAAAGCACCGCGATTGAGTATTTTGAATTGATTGTCGAGCGAGATCTTTTAACACAAACACAGACCATATCTCGAAACTTAAAAACCTCTGGAGATACGGATCTTTCTATGATCGAAATGTCTAAGTTTATCGGCATGTGCCTTTCAACTAAGCAAGAAATCATCACTGAGTTTTATGTGGTGGATTCGCCTGAAGAAACTTGGGAGGATCAAACGCTTTCGCGCCTCTACGTCGATGTCAAACAGCTATTTGAAATTGAAACTCGTTATAAAGTTCTGGAGTATAAACTGAAGCTTGTTCAAGAAACCGTGGCCGTCGTTGTCGAAATGCTACGTTTTAAAAAGCAAAGCTTTTTCGAGATGATCATAATCGCCCTTATCGCCGTTGAGGTTATTTGGCTTGTTCTCAAAATTTTCTTCCCGCACCTTGCACCTTCTTAGAAACCGGCCTCATGAATACTCGCACCCACGAGACTGACCGAATTTTCCTTTTCAGCTCTCGTATTTGATGTCAGTATTTCTCTTATGAAAAAAAATGTTTTGATAACCGGCGCTTCGACCGGAATTGGCGAACAGGCCGCTAAAGATCTCGCACATGCAGACTTTCACGTCTATGCCGGAATTCGTAACGAGGCTGACGGAGAAAAGTTAAAAGCTCATCATCCTCAAAACATTACGCCGATTCTATTAGACGTCACAAAGCATGACCAAATCCAAAAAGCGTTTGAACATATTCAAAGTAAAGGCGCTCTATGGGGCTTGATCAATAATGCTGGCATCGTTGTCGCCGGCCCGTTAGAATTTTTGACAGTCGAAGACTTGCGTGAACAATTTGAAGTGAATGTATTTGGACTGCATCAAATGACGCGTATATTTTTACCGCTTCTAAGAGAATCGAAGGGTCGCATCATACATATCGGATCTATTAGTGGAAAGTTCGCCTTCCCTTTTATCGGACCTTATTGTGCCTCTAAGCACGCCGTCGAAGCTCTTGCCGACAGTCTGCGTCGCGAGATCTACCATCAGCATGTGAGCGTATCTTTGATAGAACCTGGTCGCGTGCTCACGCCTATTTGGGAAAAAAGTAAAAGCTCCAATCGCGCACGACTTGAAAAACTCACTCCCGTCGGAGCATCTTATTATGGTCGTGATCTTGTTAAAATTGAAAGTCTTACATCTCAAGCAGGCGCAGTCGGCTCTCCGTCCTCCCGGGTTTCTAAAGCGATACTCCATGCCTTAAATTCTAAATGTCCAAAAACTCGTTATTTGGTAGGACTCGATGCTCACATAGAAAATTTTATGGCGCGCTTTTTTCCCGATCGTTTAACAGATTGGATTGTGCAACGATTATTGAATTCTTAAATCGAAATTCTTTGTGCGTACACACATACGCAATCTTCATTTCCCCGAGCGATCGTTTCGTGCTTTGTATTTGAAGGAATTTCGATACGATCGCCCGACCTTAGCAGGAGTTGGTTGCCCGCAACATTTACAAATAATTCGCCCGCAACTACCATGCGAACTTCATCAAAAGGATGACGATGTTCTTTAACAGTTCCGTTGACTGGATATATTTCTTCCTTAGGCTCAAGCCCTTCCGCCATAAAAATCATTTTAATTTGTTCTTTACTCGGCACGACTTGCGCTTGCCATCTTGTTACTATCATGGAGTAGACAGTAGACAGTTCATACAAAACAGTCAATCGTGGTGGCGCACCTTTAACAAAGATGTCAAAAATTTAAAAATACATTTTCTTACGATGACGTGTTTTGAGACATTTCTTATTATATTTCGTCAATAGTATAGACACTCTCTCTTGGGATTTCGCGGACTCAATAAAACTGTCAAAAACTATTACGGGTCTCATATCTAGTTCTTAGGTTATTACTCATAAACTCTTTAAGTGTACCTATGCGGGCGACGATATATTTTATGAAGAGTTTGATCGGACCATGAAAAGGATGAAAGACGACAGCATGGAACAATACTTAAAAGCATTATCCGAATATGTAACAACAACTCCTGGTTTAAAATGCAAAGTTCTCGATCAAGAGCGAGTGGAAATCCATCAAGTCTCCGATCAAAAAACAATTCACTTCGAACTATCCGCGGTTTCAGATGTACTGTCTCGTTCTGATTCAGAAGGACAACCTTTTATCCAGGTCAATTTTAAAACCGGAAAGAAAATTCTTCTAACTGGGTCATTAATTGGTTTTAAGCCCGCTCCAGTTCTGGGTTTGGATCTAAATAAGCTTCCAAAAGTTGTCACGACTCCAGATCTTATCAGTGTTTTTGAGGCAATTGAAGATGCCGTTGCAATGAAAGCTTCAACCGAAGAGCTAGAAACTCTTAAAAAAGTTTTTAATTCGATACTTGCCGGTGGCGAACTGATTGGGTTCGATCTCGCGCAAGAAAGACAGTGGCTATGGTGCTTAATGCACGCTAAAGCCACGGCGTAACTTAATAATTACAAATTTTATGCTTTTATATTCAGACCTTGTAGCCTCTTAATTTAATTCACTATTCCATCAATATCGATATTCAAAAAATCTCATTGACCTTCCCTTGGCCATGGTTCATTTTATGCGACCAAACCATTTTTAGAAGATGACTTTGAGGGGGCATAGCTCAGTTGGGAGAGCGCCAGCTTTGCAAGCTGGATGTCGCAGGTTCGATCCCTGTTGCCTCCACCAAATTTGTGCCACTTTTTTAAGCACAAAAAATCTTTTAAAAAAGGTTTGCCAAGCAAGATGAATGGTACTAATACTTGCGATTCGTCTCTTCGTTCTTTGAAAACTAAATAGCTAGAAACGTAAAGTGTTTTTGGGCTCAATTTAAGAGAGTTTACTCTCTGAAAATTAAGTCAAAATCTTTGAAAAAAAAGATATTATTTTTGAAGTCATTTTAAACAAATCAGTTTAACTGAAGAGTTTGATTCTGGCTCAGAACAAACGCTGGCGGCGTGCCTAATACATGCAAGTCGAACGAGGTAGCAATACCTAGTGGCGCACGGGTGAGTAACACGTAGATAATCTGCCTCAGAGTGGGGAACAACTCAGCGAAAGTTGAGCTAATACCGCATGAGACCACAATAGCTGCGGCTAAAGGGGTTAAAAATTTATTGCTCTGAGATGAGTCTGCGTCAGATTAGCTAGTTGGTAAGGTAATGGCTTACCAAGGCTACGATCTGTAGCTGGTCTGAGAGGATGATCAGCCACACTGGAACTGAGACACGGTCCAGACTCCTACGGGAGGCAGCAGTAGGGAATATTGCGCAATGGGGGAAACCCTGACGCAGCAACGCCGCGTGAGTGATGAAGGCTTTCGGGTCGTAAAGCTCTGTTGCAAGGGAAAAAGAAAGTGATTGTACCTTGCGAGAAAGGACCGGCAAACTTCGTGCCAGCAGCCGCGGTAATACGAGGGGTCCTAGCGTTGTTCGGAATCATTGGGCGTAAAGAGCTCGTAGGTGGCCTAGTAAGTCAGGTGTGAAAGCCCAGGGCTCAACCCTGGAAGTGCACTTGAAACTGCATGGCTTGAGTACGGTAGAGGTGAGTGGAATTCCTGGTGTAGTGGTGAAATACGTAGATATCAGGAGGAACATCGGTGGCGAAGGCGGCTCACTGGACCAGTACTGACACTGAGGAGCGAAAGCATGGGGATCAAACAGGATTAGATACCCTGGTAGTCCATGCTGTAAACGATGGATACTTGTTGTTGGAGGTATTGACCCCTTCAGTGACGAAGCTAACGCGTTAAGTATCCCGCCTGGGAAGTACGGTCGCAAGATTAAAACTCAAAGAAATTGACGGGGGCCCGCACAAGCGGTGGAGCATGTGGTTTAATTCGATGCAACGCGAAAAACCTTACCTGGGTTTGACATACTGTGGAAGATCTCTAGAGATAGGATCGCCTTCGGGCCGCAGTACAGGTGCTGCATGGCTGTCGTCAGCTCGTGTCGTGAGATGTTGGGTTAAGTCCCGCAACGAGCGCAACCCCTGCAATTAGTTGCCAGCATTCAGTTGGGCACTCTAGTTGGACTGCCGACGTTAAGTCGGAGGAAGGTGGGGATGACGTCAAGTCCTCATGGCCTTTATATCCAGGGCTACACACGTGCTACAATGGTCGGTACAAAGGGTTGCCAATCCGCAAGGTGGAGCCAATCCCAAAAAACCGATCTAAGTTCGGATTGAAGTCTGCAACTCGACTTCATGAAGCTGGAATCGCTAGTAATCGTGGATCAGCATGCCACGGTGAATACGTTCCCGGGCCTTGTACACACCGCCCGTCACACCATGAGAGCTGGTTCCGCCAGAAGTCGCTGTGCTAACTCGTAGGCAGGCGCCCAAGGCAGGGCTAGTGATTGGGGTGAAGTCGTAACAAGGTAGCCGTTGGGGAACCAGCGGCTGGATCACCTCCTTTCTAAGGAGACTTTTAATTAAAACTAAATTTATTTAGCTTTAATTCAGTCACCTGAGGTCAACCCAAAAACACTTCTAGCTGTTTAGTTTTGAGAGAGCGAAAGGCATGGGCCTATAGCTCAGTTGGTTAGAGCACACGCTTGATAAGCGTGGGGTCACAAGTTCGAGTCTTGTTAGGCCCACCAACTAAAAAGTTTTAGTTCTTTGACAATTGAATAGAATTGATTTGGTGATTTTTAGCGAGGATTCATATTTATTATAATTATAGAAATAAGCTACAAAGGGCTTATGGTGGATGCCTTGGCACTAAGAAGCGATGAAGGACGTGATAAGCTGCGATAAGCCTCGGTTAGGAGCACATATCCTATTACCCGGGGATTTCCGAATGGGGAAACCCACCAGTTTACTGGTATCTTGTGATGAATTCATAGTTACGAGAAGCGAACGAGGGGAAGTGAAACATCTCAGTACCCTCAGGAAAATAAATCAACCGAGATTCCCCTAGTAGTGGCGAGCGAACGGGGATCAGTCTAAACCTTTTACATGTGATAGCTCCTAAGCGTTGTGTAGAAGGTGTCGTGGGACTTTCAGGGTCGGTTAGGAACGGCTCATACAGTACAATCTCTTGTTAGCCTAATGTTTTGGAAAATTCAGCCAGAGCGGGTGATAGCCCCGTGGGCAAAAACAACGAGGTCTGTAGGAAGTATCCCAAGTATAATCGGACACGAGAAATCCGATTAGAATCCGGGGAGACCACTCTCCAAGACTAAACATTCCTTAGTGACCGATAGTGAACTAGTACCGTGAGGGAAAGGTGAAAAGAACCCCGAGAGGGGAGTGAAATAGAAACTGAAACCGTAAGTCTACAAGCAGTGGTAGAGCTATGTGTCTGACACACGCTCAACCGCGTACCTTTTGCATAATGAGTCAGCGAGTTATTTTTGCAGGCAAGGTTAAGCCGTAACAGGTGTAGCCGTAGCGAAAGCGAGTCTTAATTGGGCGATTTAGTCTGCAGGAATAGACCCGAAACCCGGCGATCTAATCATGGCCAGGGTGAAGCGTGAGTAAAATCGCGTGGAGGCCCGAACAAGTGAGTGTCGAAAAACTCTTTGATGAGCTGTGATTAGGGGTGAAAGGCCAATCAAGCTGGGTGATAGCTGGTTCTCCCCGAAATATATCTAGGTATAGCCTCGAGGAATTGTATCACGGAGGTAGAGCACTGAATGGGCTAGGGGTCATTACCTGATTACCAAACCCAATCAAACTCCGAATGCCGTTGATATTTATCTCGGGAGGCAGACATGGGGTGATAAGGTCCTGTGTCGAGAGGGAAAGAGCCCAGACCGTCCGTTAAGGTCCCTAAATTCATGTTAAGTGGTAAACGTTGTGAAGTTGCATTGACAACTAGGAGGTTGGCTTAGAAGCAGCAATCCTTCAAAGAAAGCGTAATAGCTCACTAGTCTAGCGACTTTGCGCGGAAAATATAACGGGGCTCAAACATGATACCGAAACGACGGCTTTACGGATTTATCCGTAAGGGGTAGGGGAGCATTGTAGTCTAGGACGAAGCACGATCGGCAAGGACGTGTGGACGAACTACAAGAGATCATGCTGACATAAGTAGCGTAATGGGGGGGAAGAACCCCCACGCCGTACACTCAAGGGTTCCTGGGCTAGGGTCATCCTCCCAGGGTCAGTCGAGGCCTAAGCTGAGGCGAATTCGCGTAGGCGATGGCAAAAATGTTAATATTCATTTACCAAATTGGTCTTTGAAATCGGAGGGACGGAATAGGATATACCGGCCTGTTATTGGATTCAGGTGTAAGCCTGTAGGTGGCTCAGTAGGTAAATCCGCTGGGCATTAACACTGAGGGGTGAATGCGAGACACGTAAGTGTCGGAAGCGGTAAAAGCCATGTTCCCAAGAAAAGCTTCGATTTGTCAGCCAATTTGCTCGTACCGTAAACCGACTCAGGTGAGTGGGGTGAATATCCTAAGGCGATTGAGTTAAATCTGGTTAAGGAACTCGGCAACTTAATACCGTAACTTCGGAAAAAGGTATGCCATCGGATGTGTAAGGACTTGCTCCCCAAGCATTCGGTGGTCGCAGAGAAATGGGAGTAGCGACTGTTTAACAAAAACACAGGGCTGTGCAAAGTCACAAGACGACGTATACAGCCTGACGCCTGCCCGGTGCTGGAAGGTTAAGAGGATTTGTCAGCCGCAAGGCGAAGCGAAGAATTGAAGCCCCAGTAAACGGCGGCCGTAACTATAACGGTCCTAAGGTAGCGAAATTCCTTGTCGGGTAAGTTCCGACCTGCACGAATGGCGTAACGACTTCTCCGGTGTCTCAACCAGATGCTCAGCGAATTTGAATTCTCGGTGAAAATGCCGGGTACCCGCAGAAAGACGGAAAGACCCCGTGAACCTTTACTGTAACTTGGCAGTGAACGTGAAGTTTGCATGTGTAGCATAGGTGGGAGCCTTTGAAGTCGGGATGCTAGTTCCGATGGAGGCAACGGTGAAATACCACCCTTGTTGACTTTACGTTCTAACCTGCGCTCTTAACAGGGCGAGGGACACTGTCTGGTGGGCAGTTTGACTGGGGCGGTCGCCTCCTAAAAAGTAACGGAGGCGTACGAAGGTCACCTCAGCCCGATTGGAAACCGGGCGTCGAGTGTATCGGCATAAGGTGGCTTAACTGCGAGACAAACAAGTCGAGCAGGTGCGAAAGCAGGTCGAAGTGATCCGGTGGTCCCGCGTGGAAGGGCCATCGCTCAACGGATAAAAGGTACTCCGGGGATAACAGGCTTATCTCCCCCAAGAGTCCATATCGACGGGGAGGTTTGGCACCTCGATGTCGGCTCATCACATCCTGGGGCTGGAGCAGGTCCCAAGGGTTTAGCTGTTCGCTAATTAAAGTGGTACGCGAGCTGGGTTCAGAACGTCGTGAGACAGTTTGGTCCTTATCTTCTGTGGGCGCAGGAAAATTGCGAGGATTTGTCCTTAGTACGAGAGGACCGGGATGAACGAACCTCTGGTGTTTCTGTTGTCGCGCCAGCGGCAGCGCAGAGTAGCTATGTTCGGAATGGATAACCGCTGAAAGCATCTAAGCGGGAAGCCAACCTCAAGATAAATTTTCCCTGGGGCCTTCGGGCCCCCTAAAGACTCCTCGGAGACTACGAGGTTGATAGGCAGAGGGTGTAAGCGCAGTAATGTGTTAAGCTAATCTGTACTAATAGGTCGTGAGGCTTTTTTTAAATTCTTTTGAATGAACTTTAATGTTCATCAAAAAACATATTGAATCCCGCTAATAATCACCATAATCAATTCTATTCAGTTGTTAAAAAACTGAAAATCAGTTGCACGCAGTACGTAGTTTGACACGTTATGCAGCTGGTAAGTGAAAGTATAAAAACTTATCGCTTACAACATCAGCTATCTTTTTGAGTTTTATGTAAGTAGAACTTGAAAAGGTCTGAATTCCTAAAGGCGACAATAGCGTGTGGCTAAGCTTTTAAATTAGTGAAACACAAGATGTGATTCATTGATTATAAAGTTCAAGCGACAACTATTGCCGACTTTAGAAATTCAGTCTTGCTGGTGTCTATAGCGACGGGGCTACACCTGATCCCATTCCGAACTCAGCAGTTAAGCCCGTCAGCGGCGATGGTACTGCACGGGTAACCGTGTGGAAGAGTAGCACGATGCCAGCTCTATTTACTCTAACATCAGTTAGAGATCTTAAAGCCCGATCGAAAGATCGGGCTTTTTTTTATGTTTCAAGTGCCATTGTTTTATTTTTCTTTATTTGAGACTGGTTTTAAAAAAGCACTTTGATTTTTAAATTTAGAGGAGTAAAAATGTTTTCTTACCAAGGTTTGGAGCAGGACTAAAATCCTCCGCAGATCTCCGACGGTTTGGAGCAAGGCTTTTCAGCCTTCCGCACATCTCCGAAGTTTAAATCTCTCAAGTTGTAAAAACAGAGTGAGAGAAAAGAGAAGAAATGAAAACAATTTTTAGTTTAGGACTTATCTTGATTTTTAGCTCTAATGCGTTTGCGTTGGATCGCACACTAATTTGTAATCTTAAAAGTGAAAGCGTGACGCCCTGGTACAGTTTTACTCTGACGTTTGAAGAAGATCGGAATATTGCTTTAAGTTGGTATCAATATCCTTTTTATGGGGCTGAAATAGTTTCGACCCCGCAAACTAATCTTGAGTTGCAAAAGTCGCGTTACATTTATGAGCAAAATAATGACCTCTATATTGAGTGGGGTTGGGAGGCAGAAGCAGGATACGCCACCTTAAAGAAAATTTCTTCTGATCAATATGACGGGCGAATTAACTTTCCAAATAATGGACCAGCAGGTTTTGAAGATGAGGCGCCGGCCTACGTGAGTTGTCGATTTAGCTCTCAGTTGGCAACTTATAATCATGATATTTATGGCGCAATTGTCGATATTGTAACGCAAAAGTTTGATGCGAATGCGGTGGGCGATGCGTGCGTTGTTTATGTGCAAACGCTTGAGATCACTTATGATGGAAAAATTCAAGCTGTTCGACGTACGTTGGGCTTTGTGACAGATTACAAAATGTGTATCGAAGAACTAGATGAGCGGAACTTTGTTGGAAAAAAAGTTTTAATTCCAAGAGGCCGTTTGCTTCCATTAACTGAGCCTAGTCGTCTCAATGTTTTAACGGCCTATAAGCCAGATGCCGTATATTTTAAAGGCGACATCCTTGTTTTTGTGATTCCTCTTTAAAATTTGTAATTTTAAGACGGGACTCTAGATGAACGATGTTTGCCAATATTCAGGAGTATGCTCGGGTTGTGAGTGGATTCAAAAACCGTATCATCAACAGGTAGAATTAAAAAAAGATCATCTTAAAAACGTGTGGCTAGAAGCCAATTTGCCATCAAAAGCTTTGGAGGGACTAGAGTTTTTAAAAATCTCTCCCTTTCAATCTCGAGATCGGGCGGATCTCATTATAAAAAGACACAATGAACAGCGTACTGTAGGCTTATATGATCGAACCAGAAAATTACTTATTGATATCGAACGGTGCCCTCAAATGTCGGCGCCATTACAAGCGTGGTATTATGAATTTAGAAAGACCATTCCAGATATAAATATTGGATCTTTTAGATTACGAGTGTCGCCTCGCGGAATCCGTGGTGTTTGGCTGGATTTACCTAATTTAGAAATTAAAGAACAACTCCAAAAAGAGTGGTTTAGAACATTACTAGAGTTCGGCGTGGTAGAGGTTGGTCAGAAACGAAAACGTTTAAAAATTAAAGATGGCGAGTTGAGACTTGGAGACCCCGAGTTGAATCCTTGGTTTCAAACATACACGCATGACGATTTGCGACCCGTTGATATTTATGGACCCGTAGGAGGCTTTACCCAACCTGGATTTGACTCGAATAAAATTCTTATTTCACGAGCTATTTCGTACGCGAAAAAATCTGGAACGAAGGATTGGTTAGAATTAGGAAGTGGCAGCGGCAACTTCACTTTTCCGTTGAGCTCTTTAGGTGGAAAAGTTGTCGCAGTGGAAATGGATGAACTCGCCCTTACGGGGATCGAGACAACAGTAAGTAAGAATGGTTGGAAGAGTCGTATAGAGATAAAGAATTTAAATTTTCACAAACGCACGCCGCAACTAAAAACATTAATAGAAAGTGCACAAGCCTTATTGGTAGACCCTCCACGCTCAGGTTTGCAAGGTACGCTTGATTGTTTCGATGAAAGCAAAAGACTTCCCGGTACAATTTTGTATGTTTCGTGCTTTCCTGAGTCTTTTGTTCAGGACTGTCATCGGCTTTATACTCGAGGCTACTCTTTGAGGGATATTTCAATTGTCGATCAATTTCCGCAGTCACCACATTACGAAATTGTGGCGCATCTGACATTAACTTAGGGCGCGTTTAAAAATTAAGTTTTAGATTTAGTATTTCAGTTCGCTGCAGGAAATATGAGTAGAATGTGTAGTTTGTCGTAGAAATGGCGTGTCGTTATTCTGTTGTTAGGTGTGCGTAGCCTGCGATTAGGGTTTGTTTTGTTGAGTTTGGAGTTTGAGGGCGGCGGCTTCTTCTTCAGCTTGGGCGCGGTCGCTGTCTGTGAGACCCGTTTGAAAGAGATCTTCTGCGGCGATTGTGCTGTCGTCTTCGAAGAGACCCGGTTTTATTGTATTCACCCATGTTTTGTAGGCAGCGTAAATGTCTTCGATAGGAGCCGGTTGATGTACAGGGCCTACGTGTACGGTGAGAGGGCCCGGACTAGCAAACGCGGCACTCTTTGGCCATCGCTCATAAGCACCTTCAAGAAAAATAAATAAAATCGGTGTGTTTGTTCGTAGTGAGAACATACTTACACCTTTTTTAAACGGAGAAATTTTGCCTGTCTGTGAGCGTGTGCCTTCAGGAAAAAGTACAAGCCAAATGCTATTGAGTTTAGTGAGAAGATCTACGCAGAGTCGAACAGCTTCACCCTTTCGATCTTTGCGATCGATCGGAATAGCGCCAATGCAATGCTTGGAAAAAAAGGTCATCCAATAATTAGAAAAGAAATAATCTTTTGCGGCGGCAAAATACAAACTCAACCAATAGCGAAAGGGAATTGCGGCGGCGATACTTAAAGCATCGAGATGGCTGGCGTGATTGGAAATGACAATGAGTTTTGGATTTTTTTTATATACAGCTGCAAAATCGCCCACAACTTTAAGTTGGAGATAAAATCGAAAAAAAATAAGTTTGAGAAAATTTGACCATAGCCAGCGAATAAAAATACTAGCCCAATCCAAATGTCGAGTGAAGAGCGGCAGATGTCGCAAGTGGATCGGAAGTTTCGTCCATTGATCGTTTTCGTAATTCCATTCTCTCATAAATTATTAAAATCAAACTTTTCTATGTGTTGTAAAACGTAATACAAAATAGGGGCGGCAAAAATCAAACGTTCGATACGATCTAAAATTCCGCCTCGGCCGATAATGAATACGCCAGACTCTCGAAGTCCCAGATCGCGTCGAATCCACGAGAGAACGACACCGCCCAGGCCCCCAACTATAATAGCGACGAGAGATATTGTGAGCCAATACCTAGGGGAGCGATCTGGTAAAAGGTGTCGCATGCTCCAACCCACTAACAAAGTGGTAATGCCACTAAAAATAATGCCTTCGATGGTGCGGTAGGAAGCAATGTTTTCTAGAATTTTTCTTTTTCCAAATAACTTAGAAACCCCTAAAGCTGTGTTATCGTAAACTTCGGTGAGTAGAACGAGGTAGATAACGTAAAAGGGGCCGTTTTCTCCTTGTAAAATCCAACCGACGTGAAGGAAAGCCCAACCCATAAAATTGCAGGCTAAAAAACTGAGTGCTACATATTGAATCATGTTTTTAGCTTCGTTGTGCATAATAGGAAGTAAGCATGCGATTCCAAGTGAGATCATCGGAATAAAATCATAAAGCCATTTGTGATTATCAACGATCGTCAATCCCATAACCACAACTGAAATGTAAGTTAACCAAACATATGTGTTTCGGTGATACATGCCGGTCATTTGAAAAAATTCTTTACACGCAAAAATTCCCGCGACGACTAAACCCGCAATCGGCCAAGGATGGCCAGAGCCTAGTAATATAAAAACAATCGGAGCGCCGATTAACCAACTTTGTAGGCTGTGCCAGGCTTTGAGGTAAGTCGCATTACGATTACGGAAAGGAAATAAGCCAATACCCGAGACAAGTAGGATCCCCAAAATCAAAATGGCAGTTTCTCGGAAGAGGGGGTTATCCCATTGTGATTGCATGAGTAGTGTCCTTTATAACTCTATACTATAATCGTTTAATTTCTTGTAGAGACTTGACCTTGAAATCCCTAAAATTTTTGCTGCGAGATCAATATCTGGCTGTTTAATTAGAGCCTGCTTGATAAGGCGCGCCTCATATTCACCCAAGAGCGTCGAAAGTCCGCGTTCTAGCTCAACGCTTTCAATAGCCTCCGCTACCATCGTGGAGCTACCAAGCAAAACTTTTTTTACATCTTCAGCCCTAATGATGGGTAACGGAGAGATA
>JAKFYE010000011.1 GCA_021731045.1 Bdellovibrionales bacterium
CTGGTTTAAAAGTGATCATGTTCGACGTTCAGCAACCTGCGATAGATAAAGGCCTTCAAACAATTTCGAGCAGCTGTGATCGTTTAATAAAAAAAGCGACACTGACTGAAGCGCAAAAAACAGAAGTCATGGGTCGCATTCAAGGAACAGTTAAGCTTCAAGACTTGGCGATTTGCGATACGGTGATTGAAGCGGCAACAGAGAATGTCGATTTAAAACTCACCATCTTTCGTCAACTCGACGAAATCGTAAAAAAAGAAGCGTACTTAACAACAAACACATCTTCGATTTCGATTACCAAAATTGCCTCCGTTACCAAGCGCCCTGAAAAAGTTTGTGGTATGCATTTTATGAATCCGGTGCCGCTCATGACTTTAGTTGAAGGGATTCGTGGTTTACAAACGCATGATCAAACATTTGCCGATGTTAAAGCTTTAGCCGAAAAAATGGGGAAAGTTTTTGTTGAAGGTCGCGATATGCCAGGGTTTATCGTCAACCGCATTCTTATGCCGATGATCAACGAAGCGGTTTACACTTTGTTTGAAGGCATTGCGAGTGTGGAATCTATTGATCAAGCTATGAAACTGGGAACGAATCAACCTATGGGTCCACTCACATTAGCTGACTTTATTGGACTCGACACATGCCTCGCCATCATGAACGTTCTGCATGAGGGATTAGGTGACAGTAAGTATCGTCCGTGTCCTCTCTTAGTTAAATATGTAGAAGCCGGCTGGCTAGGTCGTAAAACAGGTCGTGGATTTTATTCTTACGCAAAATAATCGGAGCCTCTATGACGTACGAAACTTTAATTTTTGATAAGAAAAATTCGGTTGCGGTCGTAACGATCAACAGACCTCAGGCGCTTAACGCTCTGAATGACCAGGTGCTGACGGAGCTTGGGCAAGTTCTTCAAGAAATCGATAAAGATAAAGCGCTTACGGCGGTCATTCTCACTGGCGGCGGCGAAAAAGCGTTTGTTGCGGGAGCCGACATTAAAGCTTTTGAATCTATGTCCCCGATGCAAGCGGTTATCTTTGCGGAAAAAGGCCAGCGAGTTTTTAGAATGATCGAAATTTTAAAAATTCCGGTTATCGCAGCCGTCAATGGTTTTGCTCTCGGCGGCGGGTGCGAGCTCGCGGTTTCATGTGATTTTATTATTGCCTCATCAAAATCTAAATTTGGATTGCCCGAAGTGTCGTTGGGATTGATTCCAGGATTCGGTGGCACGCAACGTTTAGCACGCTTTGTAGGTTTACCGAGAGCACGAGAATTGATTTTGACCGGACGTATGATGACGGCTGAAGAATCTTTGCAAGCGGGATTAGTCAATCGTGTGGTCGCACCTGAATCCTTAATGAGCACATGTTTTGAAATCACAGATCTTATTGCGCAACGATCTCCGATAGCAGTTTCAAGAGCTAAAGAGACCATCAATATGGGTTACGATTTGCCACTAGATGAAGGTTTGCATCATGAGCGTGATGCCTTCTCTGAACTTTTTCGCTCGCGCGATGTGAGTGAGGGAGTCAAAGCTTTCATCGAAAAACGAAAACCACAGTTTCAACAATTAGTTTAAAGGAATTTCGTGTACCAACCTAAGAATCCTATTCGTATCGTCACTGCGGCTAGCCTGTTTGATGGCCACGATGCCAGCATCAATATCATGCGTAGAATGTTACAAGATGCGGGTGCCGAAGTGATTCACTTAGGTCATAACCGCTCGGTTCGCGATATTGTGATGTCGGCACTTCAAGAATCTGCACAGGGAATTGCCGTGAGTTCGTACCAAGGCGGACACATGGAATTCTTCAAATATATGAAGGATTTGCTTCGTCAGTATGGCGCACCTTACGTCAAAATTTATGGTGGCGGCGGTGGCGTGATTGTGCACGAAGAGAAACAAGAACTCGAGGCTTACGGCATCGATCATATTTTTCATCCCGATGAAGGACGTAGGCTCGGGCTTGAAGGTATGATCGAAGAAATCATTCGCGGTTGCGACTATTCCATTTTAGATGCCGCCAGCAAAGTGAATATCAAAGATATCAAAGAAAATGAAAAAACAGATCTTGCTTTAGGGCTGTCGATTACGGCGTTAGAGTTAGGTCAAAATAATAAAACGTATGCAGATATTTTATCGAAAGCTAAACATAAACCGCTTGTCTTGGGGATCACTGGGACGGGTGGTGCCGGTAAGTCCAGCATTATCGATGAGCTTTTGCATCGTTTACTTCACGTCTACCCTGACAAAAAAATTGGCGTTTTTTGCGTTGACCCTTCAAAAAGAAAAACGGGCGGAGCTTTATTAGGTGATCGCATTCGCATGAATGCCCTCACAAATGCGCGAACGTATATGCGCTCTTTAGCCTCTCGAGGATCAGGACAAGAAGTTTCAGTTTCACTCCCAAAGGTTTTAGAGTTTGCAAAAAACTTGGATTTTGATTTGATCATCGCTGAAACCTCTGGAATTGGGCAGTCAGGCTCGGCCATTACGGAACTATGCGATTTAAGTTTATACGTTATGACTTCGGAATTTGGCGCACAATCGCAACTTGAAAAAATCGACATGATTGATTTTGCGGACTTAATTGCAATTAACAAAGCCGATCGTCGCGGCTCACAAGATGCACTTCGAGATGTACGTAAACAATTTAGACGCTCCCGCAAAATGTTTACCGCTACGAACGAAGACTCGCTTCCGGTTTATCTGACTCAAGCCAGTCACTTTAATGATTCCGGAGTGAACGACCTCTTTTTTGGTTTAAGTCAAAAGCTCGAAGAAAAATCAGCAGGCTATTGGCAGGTGTCAGACGACAAACGAAAAAGCATGGTGAGTTCAGCCCAACAGACAATTATTCCGCCGGAACGTCAAAATTATTTGGCCGAAATCGTCGCGGGTATTCGTCGCTATAAGAAAGACACCGATCTTTACGCGCATTCGTTATCTAAAATTGGCTCTTTAGAAGTTGCAAGAGGGTTAGTCGCAGAGTCTGGCACTAAAACCGAAATTGAAAAAACAATTGCCAAGATAACATCCCAAGTGCCAGCAACAGAAGTCGAAATGATTCGCTCTTGGGACTCTCTTAAAAAATCCTATGCAACGGATGATTTTGTTTACGAAATACGCGGCAAATCCATTAAACAAAAATTGGTTAAAGAATCTTTAAGCGGTCTTAAAATTCGTCGCGTGTCGTTTCCCCAGTTAACAGATCTCGGAGACCGATTGCGTTTTTTAAGATTAGAAAACGTACCTGGAAGTTTTCCGTACACGGCAGGGGTGTTCCCTCTAAAACGTGAAGAAGAGGACCCTAAGCGACAATTCGCGGGCGAAGGTACGCCTGAGCGAACCAATCGACGTTTTCATTATCTTAGCAAAAACGACAAGGCTAAACGTCTTTCAACGGCGTTTGATTCGGTTACGCTTTACGGAGAAGATCCTGATTTACGTCCAGACATCTACGGCAAAGTTGGCGAGAGTGGCGTGAGTATTTGTACTTTGAATGACATGAAAAAACTCTACGACGGATTTGATTTGATCTCGCCTTACACAAGCGTGAGTATGACGATCAATGGGCCGGCGCCGATGATTTTAGCTTTCTACATGAACACGGCGATTGATCAACAAGTGCAATTAAAAGAAAAAGAAGTTGGTCGAACTTTAAAATTTGAGGAGTGGTGCCAAATTCGTGATCTGACTATGACTCAAGTGCGCGGAACGGTCCAAGCTGATATTTTGAAAGAAGACCAAGCTCAAAACACATGTATTTTCTCGACAGATTTTGCTCTCAAAATGATGGGCGATATCCAAGAATACTTTATTCAAAAACAAGTTCGTAATTTTTATTCTGTTAGTATTTCGGGTTATCACATTGCCGAAGCTGGAGCGAATCCGATAAGCCAATTGGCCTTTACTTTGGCGAATGGTTTTACCTATGTGGAGTATTATCTTGCACGAGGAATGAAGATCGATGAATTTGCTCCTAACTTATCGTTCTTTTTTAGTAACGGCTTAGATCCCGAGTATTCCGTTTTAGGTCGAGTCGCTCGTCGTATTTGGGCGATTGCGATGAGAGATGTTTACGGTGGCGATAGTCGTTCACAAAAATTAAAATACCATATTCAAACCAGCGGTCGTTCTCTGCACGCACAAGAAATTGATTTTAACGATATTCGCACAACGCTTCAGGCTTTGATCGCAATTTACGATAACTGTAATTCGTTACATACAAATGCGTATGATGAAGCCATCACAACACCGACTGAAGAGTCCGTGCGAAGAGCGATGGCAATCCAGATGATCATCAATAAAGAATTTGGCGTCGCTAAAAATGAAAATCCAACTCAAGGCAGTTATTTTACCGAAGAACTCACGGATTTAGTTGAAGAGGCGGTCTTAGACTTGTTCTCAAAAATTAATGAACGTGGGGGAGTATTAGGGGCGATGGAGACGCAGTTCCAGCGCAGCCGCATTCAAGATGAGTCTATGTATTACGAACATCTGAAACATTCAGGCGAACTTCCAATCGTAGGTGTCAATACGTATACGGATCCTAAAACGTTAGACGCGTCGTACGTTCCTCCGAAAATTGAAATGGCCCGCGCTACCAGTGACGAAAAACAACAACAGCTTCATAATTTAAAAAATTGGCATAAACAAAACAAACAAAAGTCCGAAGAACAAATCGAAAAACTAAAAGCCGTTGCCCTCAGTGGTGGAAATATTTTTGAAGCCCTGATGGAGGCGGCGAGGTATTGTAGTTTAGGCCAAATGTCTCAAGCCTTATATTCCGTCGGCGGCCAATACAGAAGAAATCTCTAGCTCTGACTCGATCTTCTCGTCCCTGGACTTCGTTGCGCTGACTCGCCATAGTTACACTATGGCTCCTACAGCGCGCCTCGCCAGGAACGAGAATCTCTTCGTCAGATCGTAATGATTCTATACTTAAGGGGTGTCACGTTTATGGATTGTAACAAATATCTGGTGATAACCGGTGGTTATCAGAAAGATAACTAATTTATTTTCAATTTCTGAAGCCTCGTTTATATTCCCCTCATGATTTTTGAACATACTAACTACAGATCCTACTTGAATGAAGTTCTCGCCACGCGAAAGGCGAACAATCCAGCATATTCCATGCGAGCCATGGCAAAAAATCTGGGCATCACTCAAGCCGCCGTTTCTCAAATCCTTTCAAAAAAGAAAGGACTTTCTTTAAATACAGCCATGAGGATGGCAGATTCTCTTGGACTTAATAAAGAAGAGGCTGAGTACTTTTGTCTACTTGTTCAGAAAGAAGGAGCCAAAGATCCTCAAAATCGAGAGATTTTATTGCGAAAACTGCAAGAGCTAAATCCCTCAAGACAAATCACAGATTTATCTGCAGAAGTGTTTCGACTGATTTCTGAGCCATATCATTATACAATTTTACTTCTCACCGAGCTTCCAGACTTCGACTTCAAGCCAGAGGTGATTGCAAAACACGTAGGCCTTAATAAGTATGAAGTCGTGTCTGCCATTGAGCGATTGCAAAAATTGGATTTGCTTGAGGAATATCCCGATCAACCAGGCCGCTATAAAAGAACAAAAGGTGATATTCAGTTTGCCTCCAACACTCCAAATCAAGCATTGAGATCGTATCACAAACGAATATTAACCAGTGCGATCCAAAGTTTAGAAACACAAACACCCAAAGAAAAAATCATGAGTTCGGAGCAAGTCGTTTTAAGTGAAGACGATGTAGATCAGGTCAGAAAATTAGCCACGGATTTTTATAACAAAGTTATCAAGTTGTCGAAAAAGAAAAGTAAAAAAAGCGCCGTATATAATGTCGGCATTCAGGTTTTTAAACTAACACATGAAAGGAAGTAATATGAATTTTTTAAATCAATGTTTTGCAGGTATCACTCTTTTACTCAGCGCGAGTCAAATGGTATTTGCGGGAGAGGGGGCTCACGGAGGCGGAAATCCAGTCATGATTCGTAAGTCTCAAATCATTCAAGAGTTAAAACAACTACCGAATTATATGAAGATAGTTGCAAATCCCATTGTTGGCTCTGCGCTATTAAAAAACTCTTCAGAAAAAATAATTTATACTGATATTATAAAGCGAGATTTTTTAACCGATCTGGTGTCGCCTTACAAAATAGTCGATTCAAAACTAGGAACAGGAGAATGTTTACTCAATGGCATTCGAGTGCCTGCCACAAGCAAAATGGGCGACTTGCGTGGAGAAATTTGTTTTGATGTAGAGTTGCTATTGAATCTTAATACCACTCTTGCCGAGTTGATCGGTCTTGCCTTTCATGAGTATGCTCATCATTTCAATTATCTTGATCAAGACCATGCCCTTGCCGCCGCTATTGCAGAAGCCTATATAAGTACTTTGCCAAATGCGGCTGGAATTACAAATTATGGCGGTCCGTACTGGCCGTATGTATGCATTGATCCGGATAAACATCCCCAAATCGAGATTGTTGGAGTGGCTAGAACTCGTACTTATGCGAGTACTTGGTGTACACCTTCGAAAACTTACTATTCTTCTCAACAAAGGCAGATATCTTTTAATTGTTTCTTTTCCGGCGCCGGAGATCTTTATCTGAAGAGTATTAGTGGAGATGTTCTCCGATTGTATTATAACGATGTCGGCACGTATCAGGACGAAAAAGGTAAACAGCGATTAAATGCCGGACTTGCGAACATAAATATTGTCTTTTCTAAAGACTGTCGAGAGCTAGAAGTCAAAACAGGAATATGAATGTACGGACTGACTTTTGGTAGCAATCACGCGTTATTTTTGAATGCCCTTGCAGCGTCTACCTTCATGTTATTTCCGATAACTAAACGCACGCGGGGAATGACCCATCGCCGCTACCAAAAGTCAGTCCGTACATTTTTCTTGGGGTTCGTTATCCTAGGGTGGTCGAACACCAAGTGCTATTTAAGTTAGGGTGTTTCGAATCTAAAAATGATTCTTGAACCAGTGGTTTTAGAGTCCTATTCCTCTTCACACCTATAATAAGTCTTAGTCTGGAAATCTGAAGTAACGTCTGGGCCTGTACATTTAAAGTCCAACCAACCGTAAGAATAGGTTGCCTTGCCTTCAATCCCATTTCTACAAAGGAAAGAGTAAATCCGACTCCCTTGAAACCACCGAACCGATCCTTGGCATTCTTTTGCAAAATTAATTGGTAGACCACAAACGCTATTTGGCGAGATAAATCGTTTTTCTTCTATTTTATTTTCTGAGATTATATAGATCTCTTGTCTTAGTGAAGGAATAGTCGAATCGAACCATGATCGCAAAGGACCATCAGACGCTCCTGACGAGTTTCGGCAATAGAAAGCCATATCTTCAGCCCTCGCAATACCTGATCCTAGAGTACAAATCAAAAGCAGAAATAAAAATTGAATCTTCATTGCTAACTCCATTTTCAAACAAGGTGACTAGGGCTTCAATCTTGCAGAAACGCCTGGTTTTGTCCACAATGCTAATATCATCCGAGCAACGGTTGACCATATAAGCGTCGAAAATTAGGTTTTGTGCCGAAAGTGAGGGTGCTAGTGTACTTTTTCGTCGGGAAGCGCTGTTGGTTACAATAAAAGCTAACCAGGCGTTGAAACCATTCACTTTACATGTGTTTTGTTATTGCGGGGGTGAGATTTTAATTACAGATGTGGGATTCTAGGAGGCGGGCGCCGTAGAAGGTGCCGGATTTGTCGAGGCGCCATGGTGGGTACGGGTAAAATTTTGCCGTGACACAAAGACCGTTTGAAACAGCCGCCCATTGACGGTCTTCGGCGGAAGCGGTGTGAACCACGCCGTCATCGGATTTAATCGCAATAGCAAAAGAGAAAAATTGAGGATCTATTTTTTCTTGGCTGTTTTGCAAAATAGAAACGTCGATTTGGATGCGTTCGACCTTTTCAATTTTACCGATAACGGTTTTAGCAAAAATATAGGGGTAAAATTCTATGAGAGAATAAATAAACCCAATTAAAATTAGAAAGACCAACGCTATCTTCATGTATTTTGTAACTGTATTCATAGCGGCACGCTACCTTGAGTCAGTTTCTATGTCACGCGATTTACCCAGGGTTACTTTAGACGAAAGGTGCCATCTAAGTTTGAAAACCTGATGAGAAACCGTATCTCTGGTTATAGAGATACTTTTGTAGGTTTTTGTGGCGGTATTTTAATCCAATCTTTGCCTTAATCGACGTCATATTTTGGCATACTTGAGAATGCGATTTTATTTTTAACTAAGTCCCGCGTTTCGTGCATGTCGGCTAAATATAATAGATGTTTTTTGTACTTGGTGTTGAGCTCATCCATAACGCGACTTGCGTTTTCTTTTTTCGGATTATCAAAAAAAGAGAACGATCGTTCGTCTTCATGAACAAAATCAAAAAGTGTGATTGAAACTTTGAGCGGAACCCCCGGAGCTCGTGCGCGCCATAAAATTTGAAACGCATCATTGAGCGAATGGGTGTCTTGGCAAGCAGATATTTTCAAAAAATCGCCCCAACGCGTGTGATCGGTATACCGAATACTAAATGAAATGCGTCGCGCGCACCGTTTGGCACCTCGCAATCGATAGGCCGCCTTATGCAGCATTTTCATCGCAATGGCGTAAGCGCCTTTTTGATTTCGAAACTCCGGGGCTAAAACATTTGAATGTCCAATCGATTTTGTATCTTCATATTGATATTCTAAATCGGCACCTCGAATCCATTGATAATAACGTTCGCCGACAATTCCACCCCAGATAGAGCGCATGGTAGGAACATCTTGAGCAAAAAGTTGCTCCATGGTACGGATGCCACGTTCGTGCAATCGCGCTTCCATACTTGCGCCGATACCTGGAAGATCGCGAGGAATTAATTTAAATAGTTTGCCGGGTATGTCTTCAGGATTTAAAACTGTAAGCCCGTCGGGCTTTTGCATATCAGACGCCACCTTAGCTAAAAATCGGCTCGACGCAATTCCGACAGAGCTTGTCAGCGCGACTCCGACTTCCAGTATTCGACGTTTCACTTGTTTGGCGAGTTCCACTGCATTGTTTAAGTCTTGATCTCGTCCCGTGAGTCGGCAGCCCATCTCATCAATCGACATAACCTTTGTTACATGTAAACACGACTCAACTGCAGTCACGATTTGATTATGATAATCCACATACTTTCGATGATCCGCTTCAATAAAAACAATGCCTGGACACATCTTTCTGGCTTCGGCGACGCCGGTGCCCGTTTTAATCCCAAACTTCTTCGCCTGATAACTCGCAGCTAAACAGCACGTCGTCTCAGCCATCATCGGAACAACCGCAACCGGGCGCCCTCGCAATTCCGGTCGCGCTTGCTGCTCCACCGAGGCAAAGTAAGAATTCATATCTACGAATAACCAATTCAGTCCGCTGGGATGAGACATATCAGCTGATAAAGAGATACGAGATTAAAGCCAGCGCAAACAACGCGCCTGAAATGTATCTTTCATATTTAAAAATGTTTTCTAGTCTGAGCATATAGCGTCCTTTCATATAAAGTTTCGCGGCCGTTCGTTGCAATGTTCTTCTAGAAATTTTCATAAAAAACCTTGAAGATAAAAATTTTTGTCTTCCGGATCAAAATAGACCCAAAGCTTTTCTTGGTCTGTCGTATGAACCGAGTAGTAATCTCGGCTCGGAGAATTTTTAAATTCTGAAATTCGCTTTGGTCCTTTGCAAATCGCAATCTTCCAAAATTGCTTAGATTCTTTTGCCAAAAAACCGCCATCGCGATAGCGCAGTAAGTAGGGCTCGGGTAGGTAGTGAGCCGGCCGTTCGTCATTTTCAGATAACACAAATCCCTTTGGTTTTCGTAAACCATTTTCCATGAATCCCTCCTGGGTTCGTTTTCTAGTTTTTTTGGATAAAAGACACCTCTTACGCTTTAAAAAAGCGCATTAAAACATAACAGGTCTCTTATATTTTCTTTTCAATTTTCTATTCAGTTTTTTAGCTAAACGTATTTAGTCAAATGTGTTTAGCGTCTATTGCGTTTACTTATACTGTCGAATGACTCCGACTAAAACTCCCTCAATCCGAAATTGCGCTCGCGCATCTTCACTCACAATAATAGGTTTCATTTGTGAATTTGCTGGGTGCAATTCAATCTTCTCTTTCTTTTTATAAAATCTTTTAATTGTGGCCTCACTGTTCAGCATAGCCACCACGGTTTGTCCGTTGACGGCGGTACTTTGTTTGCGAATGACAACGTAATCTCCATCTAAAATTCCATCGTCAATCATGGATTGACCTTGAACTTTAAGTGCAAACATATCGCTGCCAGTCTCTCGCATCATCGGTGGGATCTCGATCGTCTCGCCAACAGTAATAGCTTCAATCGGACGACCGGCCGCAACTTTTCCAAGAAGAGGTAACTCCAGGCTCTTATCATCGGGAGGAGGACCAAGAGCCTGGAGGGTGCGTTTTCCATTCCATGTTTTTGAAAGAACACCTTGGCGCTGCAAGCGCACAAGATAATTTTGAACCGTTCCCAAAGAATTAAAACCAAAATGCTTGGCGATCTCTTGCTGTGACGGGGAGTAACCATTTGTCTCCGTCGACTTTAAGATAAAATCCAAAATCATTTTTTGTTTCGGAGTGAGGTTTGGTTGCTGTCGAGAAGAGCTATCGAGAGAGGATGTATTAAAAAGTGGGTTCTTTTTCATTCCCTTAAGTTATGCGTAAGTTGTGCGTAAGTCAATACGGCTTTAAAAAAGAATTTGTGAAGGTCCGGGCGGTGAGCGTTAAGCTAATGAAACTACAATACTTCTTCTCGAGTGATACGTGAAGTCTAGTTTTAAAAAGGGCGATTAAAACAACGCTCCCACATCTAAAATTTTATTCAAATCCTTTTGATAGAGTAGGTAAAAATCAATCGGTTTGATTGCAGGCGCAGATTCAATCTCAACATTTTTGGCCAAAGGAATATCCTCTGGAATTAAACTATATCCGCGGCCCTGTGCGATGAGCTCCGCGATAACATTCCAATCTTCGCAAGCAAACTTTAAGCTTATAGAGTCGACCTTATGCTCCTTCCACCACTCTGTTAAAAAAGGAGGCTGGTGTTTTTTGTATCCCAGAGAGGGTGTCGCCTTCAACCACTCTGAATTTTTCATTTGGGATTTAAGAGAGAGTCCTTTAAGGAGGCTTTTGCTTACGGCAAAGACCACCGAATTAGAAAACAATTTTTTTGCGACAACATCCGTAGTATCCGGTCGATTCTGAACGATGGCGAGGTCAATACGGCGCTCAAGGATCGCATCAACGGCAGTCTTGCCGCTTAAAGGAATGAACTCCACATGTCCTTCAAAATTTATTTTAGGTGCAAGCAGAGACAAAATTTCTTGCCGGCCGCCAATACGCAAGTGAAACTGCGATTTATCCCCAGCTTGCCAATGCGCCACCTCTATTGATTTTTGCAAATCACGCCAACTGCCGCTCACAGATTGATAAAATATCTTTCCAAATTGAGTTAAAACCTTTCTGCGCCCCTGAGTGATAAAAAGTTTCTGTTGGATATGGTGCTCTAGCTGTTGCAAATGTACGGTGACGGCCGGCTGTGAAATATAAAGTTTTTCAGCCGTTTCAGTGATGTTCTTAGACTCTACGAACGTAATAAAGGTTTGAAGCAGGGCGGGATTAAATGGGGTCATATATCCTCATATATATATTAATGTAATAATATAATATATATCAAAATATTAATTTTATCAATTCAGAATGTGCTCTAAATACGTCTGCATAGAAACCAACAAACAAATATAACCAATAGGAGTTTATATGAAAAAAATGTTAATAATACTAAGTCTGGCCATCAGTTCGACGGCATTTGCAAAAGACATCAACTCGGACAAATACTATTATCCGGTTGAGCTCGAACTCAACACCGACTCGAGTTTGAATCTCTATGGCGATGACCTTTACGATTTAACTGAAGAACAAGTCGAAAAAATGGCGGGTTTTGAAATCATTATTCCGTTAAAGCAGTCGGAGCACGATTTTCTTTTTCAAGGCGTATTGGGTTCAGATGATTTTGTCGAATGCACGGTCTTGGGCAGTTTTGAAAAAGACGAGAAAACTCACTACAAAGTGCATGCGAGTGTCGGTTTAGAAGACGGCTCGTCTTGTACTTTTGAGGCTAAAACTCTAGACGGAAAGTCGACAAGTTTCGAGATTTACGCAGTCGGCACATAAAAATCAAATTGGCACAAAAAATTCTTAAAGAATTAAGGAGTTAAAATGAAATACGTACTCGGATTATTCGTCATATTAAGTAGCTCATTAGGGAATGCCTGCTACGTTGAGCCAACAAAAGCTCAATCAAAGAAGATTCTCTCATTTGCCACCGATTATTTTATTGATTCGATTGTAGGTCAAAATAATGCGCTCGTCTCAACATTAGCTTTGGACGTAAACGATTGTCATGATTATGACGGGGAGTTTTCGTCTTTCACAATAGAGCTAAAATGGCGTCAGAAGTTGCAAAATAAATATCAAACTTGCACACAAGAGCTCGGCATTAATGATGCTGAGATCGAATATAAAGATAGTATAAACTGTGTGAGTGAGTAGTCGCGTGCTTGAAGGGTTCTTAAGAACCCTTCACTCTTTTCTTAATGGCCGCGTGTTCTTCGGCTTCTTGTTTCTTGATGATTTCTGCTAAAACCTGTCGTTGTTCCGGCGGGAGGTTTCCGCTTTCTAAAAAAGCTTTGGCCTTGGAGCGAACTTCCGAAGGGCTATAACTTTTAGACTGTGCCTTTTCTTCTTCTGTGGGTTCACGAGCTGAAAAAGCAACAACGTATGCAGGCTCTTCAGCTGCGACTGGAGTCGCAACCTTTGTAGGCTTTGCCTTTTCAGCTGGTTTTGGAGTCGATACTTTGGAAGCTTCTTTAGACTCGCTTCCATTTTTTAGAGTCGACGGTTTTCCCTCTTTCTTAGAAACGGCGGTCTCTAATTTTTTATTTGCCGATTTAGGAGTAGAACCCACATCAATTTTCATAAATTTATTTTAACGGGGCTAAGTTTTTTCGTGAATAAATTTATTATGTTAAGGACGAAAGTCTAGGAGAAATTATCTCGATTTAAAACTCTAAGTCTCTCGTAATATTTTTGTGATGAGCCTCGAGAGTGCCGCCACCGATTTCTAAAAGCTTGGCATCTCGCCACAATCGTTCGACAACATATTCGCCAACATAACCATAACCACCAAGTACTTGAATCGCGGCATCTGCGATTTCTTTTCCGGCAGTAGAAGCAAAAAGTTTTACGCCGTCAGAATCTAAACGATGACCTTCGGCCGTTAAGTTTAATCTCCGAGCTGTATCGTAAATATAAGTTTGAGCTGCACGGTATTTTGCATAGCTTTCGCCAATATATTTCTGAATCTGTCCAAAGTGAGAGAGAGGTTTGCCAAATGCTTTTCGCTCTTCGGCGTACTTCACCATAATTTCTAAACATCGCCGAGCAATACCGGTACTTTGCGCGGCTAAAGTGAGACGTTCAATCTCTAGATTTCGCATCATGTGCAATAAAGAATCACCTTCGTTGCCGACGAGATTAGCCACTGGGACTTCACAATCTTCATAGACGAGTTCGGCCGTATTAGACGCGCGCATGCCAAGTTTGTCGGCAATTTTTTGACCAACGTAAAAACCTTTAAACCCTTTTTCGACAATAAAAGTTGAAATCTGCGGACGACCATTTTTCTCGCCGGTCTTCGCGTACGTCCATACGATGTCACACGGAGTTTTATTGTCATCGATGGCGCCGTTTGTAATCCACATTTTACGACCATTTAAAATATATTTATCGCCTTTTTTGACAGCGGTGGTTTCCATCCCGAGAACATCGGTGCCCACCGCAGGTTCTGAAATCGCCATTGCGCCCACCCATTCACCGCTACAGAGTTTGGGAAGAATACGTTTTTTTTGCTCTTCGGATGCATTTTGAGCAGCGTTGTTCACGCACAACATCGAATGCGCCAAGTAGGCGAGACCAAACCCGGGATCGCTGGCGGACAGTTCTTCGTGCACGATCACGGCGGCGATCGCGTCCATGCCCGAGCCACCATGTTCGGTGGGTGCGGTAATTCCTAAAAGTCCAAGTTCACCAAGTTTTTTAAAGAGGGCAAGATTGAAAAATTCTTTTTTATCACTCTCATGCGCTTGCGGTTCAACTTCAGTTTCGACAAATTGACGGACGGTCTCTCGAAGCATTTTGTGTTCTTCGGTTGGATTGAGCAGATCGAAATTCTGAAGATCAACGTTTGCCATTTTGCCTCATCTGCAACTAGTTTTGAAGTTCCATTTTTGCAATTGTTTGTAATTGCATATTGCTCGTGCCTTCGTAAATTTGTCCGATCTTGGCATCACGAAAGAATTTTTCAACTGGGTATTCTTTAGTAAAGCCATTTCCACCGAATAAATCTATTGCCATCGAACAAATTTTTTCAGCAGCTTTAGAAGAATAATATTTTGCAATTGCGGCTTCTTTCACAAAGTCTTTGCCGCTGTCTTTTAACCGGGCGGCATTATAAACCAATAGTCGAGCGGCTTCCAATTGGACGCGCATTTCTGAAAGTTGAAACTGAACACCTTGATATTCGCTGATGGACTTACCAAATTGCTCGCGTCCTTTGATGTATTTTAAAGTAGCCTCATACGCGCCTTGCGCAATTCCAATCATCTGCGCGCCGATACCGATTCGTCCTTCGTTTAAAGTTTCAATCGCAACTTTATAACCTTTGCCGACTTCACCTAAAATATTAGATTTTGGAACTTCGCAGTTTTCAAAAATCAATTCGCATGTGCTCGAAGCGCGAATGCCGAGTTTGTCTTCTTTTTTTCCGACCGTGAATCCTTTAAACGTTTTTTCAACTACAAATGCGGTGATTCCTTTGTAACCTTTTGTAGGGTCTACGTTTGCAAAAACGATAAACACACTGGCCTCTTTGCCGTTCGTGATCCAAAGTTTGTGACCGTTTAACACGTATTTATCGCCCTTGTCTTCGGCTCGTAATTTTAAAGCAAACGCATCGGAGCCTGATCCGCTTTCAGAAAGCGCGTAAGCACCGACCCATTCTCTCGCCAGTTTAGGAAGATATTTTTCTTTAATGGCGTCGCTTCCCCATTTTATAAAGGCATTTGTAGTTAATGTGTTTTGAACATCGACAAGAACGCTCACGCTGCCATCGACGCGACCAATCTCTTCAACTGCGAGACAGGCCATAAAAAAACTTCCGCCCGCGCCTCCATATTTTTCTGGGGATTCGACTCCCATCAAACCCATTTCGAAAAGTTGTTTAACGAGTTCAGGATCCATCTGGGCCTCTTCGTCCATTTTGTTGACTCGAGGTTTGATTTCTCCTTCGGCAAAAGTGCGAATGGCTTCGCGAAAAGCCTGTTCTTCGTCGCTAAGTGTCGTGAGTGCAGAGATGTGATTAGACAAGGGATTCTCCTTTTTGTAGGCTCTAAAAGAGTCACGCAGACTGGGGGTTGGAGTCAATGGCAAACATCATCCGCGTTCTTATCGCAAAACCAGGTTTAGACGGGCATGATCGCGGCGCGAAAGTTGTTGCACGATCCTTGCGCGATGCAGGTTTTGAAGTGATTTATACGGGACTTCATCAAACTCCCGAAATGGTGGTTTCGAGTGCGATGCAAGAAGATGTAGATGTTATCGGGCTTTCGATTCTCTCGGGAGCGCATGTTCCCATCGTCGAAGCGATTTTACTTCTTATGAAAAAGCAAAAATTAACCAAACCCGTTTTTGTTGGTGGAATCATTCCTGATGATGATGCAAAGCTTCTGAAAAAAAAAGGTGTCTTTCAAGTTTTCGGCCCCGGATCGCCTCTTGCTGATATCGCCGACGCTGTAAAAAAAGTGGTCTCATCAAAGCCCTCCTCTCAAACTAAGCGTAAGATTAAGAAAAAATAAATTTAGCTATGTAGCGAACATGTAGCACGACGTTGCTTATTTAGTGTGCTACTCCTTTTTGAATGATCTTAAACAGATTTATCTGCGGAGGAATTATGCGTCTTATGCAAACGGTTTTTATGTTTTTAATGGTTGTACTTGTAGGTTGTGCGCCTGAAAGTCGCGAAAAAGTTTTGGGTTTAAACGAACCACTCACACCTAAAAGTGAAGGTGATCGAATTACGATCATTCGCAGCGATTATACTAAAGGCGAAATCACCGATTTATGTGCCGCAAAGATTGGATCTGCTCGTATGGCATTCACAAATATGATTGCGAATGCAGAAGCTGCGCCTGAAAATTTTCATTCGACGGTTTTAACCTACGAAACTGTTTGGGCCGACTTGGCTGACGCCGTTTATCCGTTAACTTTTATGGGTTACACCTCAACCGACGCCGAACTTCGTGATGAAGGTTTTGCATGTGAAGAGGCCTTGAGCTCTTTTGGTGTTGAAATGGCGGCACGTAAAGACGTTTACAATGCGCTTCGAAATGCCATTCCCCGTAATTCTGAAGAAATGCGTTTGAAAAGTGAAACACTTTTGGGTTTTGAAAAGAACGGTTTGAATCTTCCAGATCAAGACTTGGCAAAAGTCACAGAACTCCGTCAGTTACTTTCTAAGACAGAATCTGAGTTCTCTCAAAATCTCAACGAAGACGTTTCAACGGTCACCTTTACTAAAGACGATCTTGAGGGTGTTCCGGAGTATATTGTAAAGCGTTTTAAAACTGATGCTACCGGTAATTTTATCGTGACGACAAAATCGACGGATTACGTCGGCGTTGCTGAAAATGCAAAAAAACCAGCAACTCGTAAGGCGATTCTCAGCGCGTATTTGAATCGTGCGGGTGCGGCCAACACCAAGCTTCTTGAAACCGCAGTTGTTTTGCGCGAGCAAATTGCGGCTGCTTTAGGATATAAAACATGGGCTGATTACCGCACGGATGGTCGTATGGCCGAAACGGGTGATACGGTTCTTAATTTTTTAAACAGCCTCAAAGGTAAATTAGCTCAAAGAAACGCAGACGATATCCAAATTTTACTTGAAGCAAAAAAATTAGAAGAGCCGGGAGCCACTGCGATTGAGCCTTGGGACATCGGCTACTATACAAACCAAGTCAAAAAATCTAAATTTAATTTAGATGACGAGTTGATCAGTCAGTATTTTCCCAAAGACACCGTGATGAAAGGTTTGTTCAAGGTTTATTCAACGCTTTTAAATGTCAATTTTGAAGAAGTTGTAAATGCGGATGTTTGGCACCCTGATGTGAAAATGTACGCGATTCGTGAAAAATCCGATAACAGCATTATTGCGTATTTCTATACAGATCTCTTTCCTCGTGAAGGCAAGTACGGCCACGCGGCGGCGTTCCCTTTAATTTCGGGTCGCATGATCGGCTCTGGATACAGTCAGCCCGTGGCTTCGATCGTCGCAAACTTTACGCCTCCAACCGCAGATACGCCGTCGTTGCTCACGCACGACGAAGTCGAAACGATGTTTCACGAGTTTGGGCACATTATGCATCAAACTTTGACTCGCGCTCCGTACGCTTCGCTTTCGGGTTCGAGCACGGCTCAAGACTTTGTTGAGGCGCCGTCACAGATGCTTGAAAACTGGGTTTGGAATAAACAGATTTTGACGATTGTCAGTGGTCACAAAGATACGGGCGAACCTTTGCCAGATTCTATTTTGAGCCAAATGTTAGCGGCCAGAAACTTTAACCAAGGCTATTTTTATACTCGTCAACTCGTATTAGGTCTTACCGATATGACCATCCACACGCAAAGTGGACCGGTTAGTGTGGATGCCACATACGATCAGGTGTACCAAGAACTTTTAGGTGTTAAGCCCCTTGAAAACGCGCACTTTATGGCGACCTTCGGTCACATGATGGGTGGGTACGATGCCGGATACTACGGATACATTTGGTCGGAAGTGTATGCCGCTGATATGTTCACCGCGTTTAGCGGAAATCTTTTGGATGAAAACGTGGGGCTTCGTTATCGTCACGAAATTTTAGAAAAAGGCCACATGTTGCCAGAAATTCAAATTGTAGAAAACTTTATTGGTCGTAAGCCGACGAATGATGCCTTCTACAAAAAACTAGGTATTCAATAAAGTTTAAAATTAAAAGTGAGAGTTAAAACCACATCTTCGGATGTGGTTTTTTTTATTTAACTCTCTTATGGGTTAAGCGGCGATGCGGAGTTGGGTTTTACAAAACGCTTCGAAGGCTTTAAGGCTTCCGCGCTTTTCAAGTTTTTCGTAAGTTTTAGCGCTCACGTAAATTCTGGGAATAAAATTTCGGTAATGACTTAGAATATTTAATAAAGAATTGTCTTCTTCAACCAAAAGTTTGACGTCGCCATTGGCTTTTATCACTTTAACCGGATCTCGTAAAAGTACAACATTGGTCCCTTTAGCCTCTTTACGAATCATATCCATATTTTTAGTGAACTGAATGTCTTTAGAGGGAATGTCGTGAATCAACCAAGCCTCAGGACCTAAATCATTCAGCTCATTCTCAAGCCATTTAATGAGGCCACTAATTTGGCTCGCGACTTCGCTACGGTGTTCAGAAGATTCAATAAGCGTCGGCACAACGGGCGCGATTTTAATTTGCTTAGGTGCTTTTCGGTATGCCAGCATTTCACAAAGCTCGCGAATCACAGGGTGCGCGGAAGGATTCGCTAAAAACTGGTGAAGTAATCCCTGAAAGTAACTGTCGTTAAACGTAAAGTAAGCGTTTGGATCTAAGGCAATATTTTTATAAATGTGATCGAATGAATGTGCGAGACCGTTTTCTAAAAAATATTCGTATATTTTTGCGGCAATCAAATCAAATTTGTAACCGGTGCCGTCATCAATAATTTGTGAATACCAAGAGTACCGACAAATTAAAAAATATTCGGCAATGTTGCGTGCATGATCGTTGATTCCTAAACCTTCTTGTCCGCCCAGCTCAAAAGTTTTCAAATTGTGAATCAAATAGTCGGCATCGTATACTCCGTAATTGACGCCCGTATGATGCGCATCTCGCAAAAGATAATCCATGCGATCCGCATCGATATCGGAGTGCATAAGTTGATTGGCAAGAAGATGATGAGACTTGCCTGCTATGATCAAAGAAAGCTCCGTGGGGTCTATACCTTCTTCTTTTAAAATCTGCGTAATGCCACCTGCAAAATCTGTATTTTGAATAATGTGCGCGCCTAAAGCTTCGTGTCCCGGAAAGCGTGATTTGACTCCGGAAGCTTGCTGCTTTTTCCAATGATTAATGTAGGCGAGTTCTATCGTATGCGAAAATGGAAAAGTGCCGATATCGTGAAGTAACGCAGCAAAACGCATTTTGCGATGAAACATCGTCGCGGGCTCTTTATTGTTCGGATCAAAAAGCATGTCTTCAGGAACCGCTTTTCCGATCGAACGTAAAATACGATCCATCATGTGCATCACGCCCAGCGTGTGAGGAAAACGCGTGTGCGTTCCACCAGGAAAAATATAAAAAGTAAAACCTAATTGTTTGATCCAGCGAAGACGTTGATAGTACGGCGTTTGTATAAGAGCTTGTTCGCCCTTAGTGAGAGAAATGTATCCGTGTATGGCATCAAAAACGACTTTTTTATAGAGCTTAGACATGTTCTTACTTATCGGTACTTTTTCAAAGGTTTACTTGGACTTTCGACTGACGCTTTCAAAATTAGAGACAAATCTTAATTATGTTACTAGGCTTTGGTCAGGTCTTATTTACAAAGGCTAGAAAAAGTAAGCGGATCCTACGAGCATTGAAAAAATCTGCTGTGATTTTTTTACTTTTTGTAGAGATTGATTTAGCTTCTCGACAGAATAGCCCGTTCCGCCTGTGTAATAACCACCAATTGTAAAGGACACTTTGTCGCTCGTAAAAATACCAAAATTTGTACTGAAACCCCACATATCAATATGATCCGAACGTCTTTCTGAGATATCGTTACTGATCGGCGGGTGCGAAGAAAAATTCGTAAAGAGTCCTGTGCGTAAGCGCAACCAGTGCTTTAGAAAAAACTCGGCTCCTAAAGAAAAATTCCAAATCTCAACATTTTCGACGAGCTCGCGCGCATCTAAATCATCTAAATCGTAGTAACGTTCTTTACCAAAATAAGTGACATCAAAAGAAAAAGTTCGTTTACCAGCCTCTTGATAAGCCACCCCGAATGCGGCCTTCATAGGTATGCGCGTTTCTGAAGGGAGTTCGTTCTTAGCGACTTGAGTGGGTTCGTTCGTCGCTTGCGTATCAATTGAAGTTGCAAAATAAGACCCTCGCCCGTGCACTTCAATCGAAGGAAATCTTAGGCTAGTGCCTGCAGACCATCTCGAATTAAATCTGTGATAATATCCAAGAAGATAAACTATAGAGTTGTTATTAAACGTTTTCTCTTCTGAATTTAAAACGGCGGTTCCGTTAGACCTTTTAAAATTATCGATTAAGGACTTCTGATAAAAGCGAGAAGTATAATAAACGGTTAGGCCCACACTCGAAACATCCGAGAGATTAACCGCCATGTTTCCGCCCACCCAAAGCGATTCATCTAAAATATTCAAAGAGGTGTTCTGCAATTCTTGAGATTTCACAGGGCCTGAAAAAAAATCGTAATCAGGGACGATAATAGAAAGGCCAATGGCAAAAGGCCCAAAGGCGGCAACGCTTCCAGCCGAAGCCGGAATCGAACGAAAGTTTCCGCGGTTGATTCGCCCTGTGCCCCCAGAAAAGCCGCTGTAGTCCCCATATTCTGAGTCGTATTTATTATAAATGTTGGCGCTAGCAGAGAGGGACGTTCCTTTCATTCTCGCTAAGGTTGCAGGATTATAATACGAACAAGCGGCAGGATCACCTGTGAGTCCCGTAAATGCGCCGCCCATGCCTGCCGCCATGTCCCCAATTAAAACAGAATTATAATTGCCGTAAGCTCCGGCAAACACCGTAGTGTTTACAAAAAAGGTGAGAAGTAAGATCCAACTTTGCATGACTAAAAAGGTAAAGGGCCTTTTTATGAAAGGGAAGTAGAATTTATTTTGTTCATGAGTATTAGAGAGTCAAAGGCGGTGCTGAGTTTAATCTCAGCACCGTGAGTTGTTAATGATGGCTTAAAATACTTGCAGCTGCAGGATCTTTCGAAAGTGCCGTCAGGGCTGCTGGAATATTGATCACACCACCAGATTTTACTTTTCCAGTCAGAGCGGCTTTTTTCACAGACGTTCCCTGAAGAGTCGAAATAAGCGTGACGGGCAATGCTTTCGGATAAGCTGATTTTAAAACTGCAAGAGCTCCGGCAACAACAGGTGTTGCCATTGAAGTGCCCATCAAGCCTTCGTAAGCTTTAATTGATGGCCAGTAGTAGGCCGCCAGTATCGGCTTTGAAGAATCAAATTCGTCATCAGGATTCATATCAGGTGCGCCCCCGGGAGCCGCAACCTGAACTAAAGTGGCGCTATAGTTAGAGTAAACCGCTAAAGCACCTGCTGAATCGACGGAAGAAATCGCAATGAGATTAGAAGAGGCAATTGACGAAGGCAGGTGAGGGTATTTTTCGATATTATAACCTTTACCAGCTAACTCTTCAAAAACTTCATCCTGAGGAAATCCGTTGCCTGCGGCTGCAGCAACAATCACGTTATGAGTTTTGGCATATTCCAAAGTTGTTCGATACTCGTTAGCAATCGTTTTGATTTGTGAAGGCGTCATTGCAAATGTATCCATGCCGAGTGACAAATTAATCACATTTGCACCGCGATCAACTGCGTAGAGCATTCCAGCTTTGATACTCGCGAGATCCCCTCCGCCAAAAGCATTTAATACTTTTATCGCCAAAATTTTAGCATTTGGTGCAACACCTGTGACCGCAGAGGCTGCGATGCCCGCAACGTGTGTTCCGTGCATACCATCATCTATCGGCATAGAATCTTTGTTCGCGAAGTCCCATCCTGCGACGTCGTCTACATAACCGTTCCCATCATCATCAAAATAGTTGTTAGGAATTTCTTTAGGATTTGTAAGAATGTTGGCTCTTAAGTCAGGGTGATTATAGTTCACTCCTGTATCTATGACGGCGATCACAACATCGTCACCTTTTGATTGCTTCCATGCCTCAATGCCTCCGACTTCGTCTAAGTGAAAAAATTGAGAGCGGTCGCTAGTCATGTCAAAAGTACGAGGAGCTTTTGGCCCGGCAAACTCTTGGTTGTATGTTACGCCAAAATCAAATCCTGTAAACGTACAGTTTTTTGCAGTGTCTTGAACGACGAGTCCGATGCTGTAACTGCCAGGTAGGTCTGGTGTGAAAGAAAGCGTTAACCCATTAACAAGTTTTTCTTCAAAAGCAGAGCCTGGGGGACCTTGAATAAGCCAAAGTTGGTCCAAAGTTTTATCTGTTTGGAATGAAACAGATTTTGTTGCGGTAAATGAAACCGCGCCATCTTTAAGATTAATGATAGGCATGTCTTCTGAAAGTTGGTCGACCAAGCTCGTTGGGACCACAATCGCGTCAGGTTGTTGAGCTTCGACTTCTGATTTTACGCACGTGTCAATACTGATGGCTTTTAATAAGCTTTGTGCGCTTGAAGCATGAGCCTTTGGAACCATGTTTTTGAAATAAACATTTTGATAAGATTTAACATTGAAGGTTTTTAAAGCGGCGTCGAGCTCCTCTTGCTTGATATTGTAAAACTCATACATCCCGTGAGTTTGATTGATTTCACGGACTTCAAGAGAGTCTTTTTTATCCATGAGTTTTTCGATTTGACTGCGAAGCTCAAAGGCTTCGTTTTCATTAGCAGAGTTGAGTTGAACAACGACTCCGGTTTCAGCCTGACTGGTAGGAGCATGAGCATGCCATCTTGTAGATACAGATTTTTTTTCTGCACACGCAGCTAATAGTAAAAATGGGCTTAAATAGATAACCAGTTTTTTCATCAAATCCCCCCTTGCGAGTTTGTTGTTATCTTTGCCACATAAATTGTAAAGCAATATATACTTTGAAGACATATAAATATTTTTTATAAGTGATGAATTGCACAGTAATATTATATATTTACATATTGCTCCTAGGGCCTAATTTAATAAAAAATAAGGCTTAAAATGTGTTTGTTTTAGCGTCATAAAATTTTTCGCAGGGACTTATGTTTTACGAAAGAAATAAAAGCGACAGGAGTGAAAGCAGAGACTCTTGAATTGAAAAGTCGTACTTATAACAATTCCATTAAATAATTCCCTAACATTGCTGGTTCTTTTTATACAGATTCAATTTCGTCCTCCATGAATCAGCTACTGGCTAATCCCTCGTCGTCCCGCATTGAATCTGAATAAAAATTCCTGCGAAGATCTAGGGATTATTTAATGGAATTAGTATTAGGCATGAGCCCACGGCGAGGGTTCACATTTTGTGCGATTCGTACACTTATGCTCAACATTGAGGCTGCACTTTTGATAGACAGCCGTGCGAGGTTGTAATAGCGTTTTTGTAAATGGATGGAGATATAGCAGAAAAAATTGTGAGGGCCGGGATGTACTACGTTCCGTTTCTGTTTTCACTTTGTGTTCATGAAGTTGCACACGGATGGGTGGCGTTGAAACGGGGGGATCAGACTGCGAAGTCGATGGGACGTCTGACGCTAAATCCGATGGTGCATGCAGATACGATTGGCACCTTTGTTTTACCCATCGCATCTTTAATCATGGGGTCACCGATTTTTTTTGGGTGGGCTAAGCCGGTTCCGGTGAATTCTCGTAATCTCAAAAATCCACGTTCAGATATGTTTTGGATCGCAGCTGCCGGGCCGCTTTCAAATATTTTAATGGCCTTTATTGGTGCTTTTGTTTTGGTCTTTGCAGAAAAGCACATGGTGAATTTTAGCGAAAGTATCCAAACGTTGATGTTTATTTTTATACAGTTGAATCTTTTTTTAGCGGTGTTTAATCTTCTTCCGATTCATCCTCTTGATGGCGGAAAAGTCATTGCGCGTTTTATTCCCCTCAGCTGGGATCGTAAGCTTGAAGAAAACCAACAAATGTTATCGATGTTTTTACTTATGTTGTTTATGACAGGTGCAATGTCGATTTTGCGCTATCCGGTTGTGTTGTTAATGGCGTCTTTTGTCAGCCTCGCAAGGGCTATTGTATGAGCGAAATCAAACTTCGAGTGATGAGCGGTATGCGGTCGACCGGGCCTCTTCATATGGGGCATTACTTTGGTGTTCTTAAGAATTGGATCGTGCTGCAGGAGCAATACACATGTTTTTTTGGAGCTATGGATTGGCATGCGCAAATGGGAAAGTACAAAGAGTCGTTCGAAGTCGATCCCATTGTTCGCGATAATATTGCGGAGTGGATCGCGTGGGGTTTAGATCCACAAAAATGCTGCATTTATGTGCAGAGTCTTGTGCCGGAAACATTAGAACTTTTTATGGCTTTTGCTGTGCTGACGCCGATGGGGTGGCTAGAACGGGTCAATACTTGGAAAGATTCAACAGAAGAGATGAAGCAGACCGACACGCATAATTTAGGTCGATTTGCTTATCCAGTTTTACAAACAGCGGACATTGCGATTATGGGCGCTTCATTAGTTCCAATTGGCAAAGATCAAGTTTCGCATTTAGAAATTTCACGTGAAATTGTGAGACGATTTAACAGTCTTTATAAAGCCAAACTTCCGGAGCCCAAGCCACTTTTAACAGAAAATGCGATGGTGCCAGGGACAGACGGGCGCAAAATGTCGAACTCGTATGGCAATTTTATTCCTTTATCAGAAGAGCCAAAGGCTTTAGAAAAACGCATTCGGGCGATGCCAACAGATCCTCAACGGGCCCGTCGAGAAAACCCCGGGAATCCCGAGGTTTGCCCAGTCTACGGGTATCATAAACTGTTTTCTTCGGACGAAGATTTGAAGTGGGTTGTTCAAGGTTGTACAACCGCGGGAATTGGGTGTGGCGATTGTAAAGCCCGATTATTCAGCAATATTAACCGCTTATGCGAAAAACCTCGCGAAACTAAAAAAGAGTTGTTGCATAATACTAATCGTCTTGATGCAATCATTCACGACGGCGTCCAACGAGTCAGAAAAGAAGCGCAAACGACGCTTAAGACCGTGCGCGCCGCAATGAAGTTTTTTGGAGGGGTACAGAGTTGATGCATGTTCAGCTCCCACAATTTGAAGGGCCATTGGGGCTCCTTTTGTTCCTTATCCGTAAGGACGAAGTTGATATCTACAACATTCCTATCCACACGATCACTCAGCAGTATCTTGAGCACATAAAAAAAATGCGAGAGTTGGATTTAGAGGTCGCGGGCGATTTTATAGCAATGGCGGCAACGTTAATTCATATTAAATCACGAATGTTGTTACCTCAATATGATGAAAACGGTGAGCCAATTGAAGTCACTGATGATCCTCGCAAAGAGCTGGTTCAAAAACTTGTAGAGTATCAACGGTATCAAGAAGCTTCGAAAACTTTGAACCAAAGAGCGCTATTAGGTCGTGATGTTTGGGCGCGAGGTTTGAAAGAGGAATTGCCGATGGATGAAGGCGATATCATCGTGGATGAGGGTGGATTGTTTTCTTTGATCAGCATGTATCGCAAAGTTGTGCGCCAGCTAGCGAAGTCGGTGCACAACGTTCGCGCAAAAGGCCAATCTATTGCCGCTCGTGTTTTAGAAATTCGCGATCGTTTGGTTGTTGGTCGTCGAATTGTGATGTCTGAATTGATTTTAGTTGGAGAGAAAAGTGCTTCGAAAGTTTTAATTACGTTTCTCTCTTTACTTGAGCTGACCAAAATGGGTTTTACAAATATATTTCAAGCCGACACTTATGGTGAAATCTACATTGATACTTTAAAGATTATCGAACGCGATGTGATCGAGCGAGTCGAAGAGTATGACAAAAAGCCAGAAGAGGCGGCTGCACTTGCGGCTGCGCTTGAAGGCGAGTCCCTCGCGACACAGTTTCATGCGGTGGAACTGGGTAAGGATGACCTAGATGAAAATTCAGATGCACAATTGAGTCTGGCGGATCAAACTGCTCCGCTTGCAGAGGAACTTGCGCCAACTGAAGAGTTAGCTTCGAATGATGAAATCATGGCCGCTGAACTTGAAATGGGATTTGATGAATCCGAAATAGAACTCGATGCCGTTGATAAAGCTTTGGCTAATTTTAGTTTAGATGTGGTTCCTGAAAACTCTCTGTTGGTGGTATCCGCACAAGAAACGCTTTCGGAAGTCTCGACAGAGATTGTTACCGAGACAACTGTAGAATCCGTAGAAGAAGAGAGTCTCGCAGCAGAGCCTGAAGTCGCTCTTGTGGAGACCGTGGATGCAGAGTCACCTCCTCTCATCAACGATGAGGATTTCGAATCGGCCTGGGCTAAGTTTGAAGACGACTCGCACGGAATTGCGATTGATCTCGAAGCTCAAGCCTTGGGTTCTGAGGCCCTAGTGTCAGAGGATGAAATTGAAGATTTTGCGGTGGCCGATATTAATCATATTTTTAAAAAACCAACTGAACCTGAAAGCGAAATATAAGGGTCAATCATGAACGAAGATATTGAAATAGATGAGAAGCTTTCTATCGAAGAAGGTGAAGCCGCGGGTGAGCTACCTCCTTCAACTGAAATTTTAGCTGACGAGGCGACGGTCGAGTCTAACGAGCTTGCAAATTTTGAAGCGGTTGAAATTGAAGAGATCGAATTTATTGAGAATGATAAGCTTCTTTCTATCATCGAAAGCGTTTTGTTTGCTTCGGATCGTCCCGTTACGGTTGAAACTATTAAGTCGGTTTTTAAAGGCACAAATATTAAGACTAAAGATATCCGTCGCGCGCTGGAAGATCTTTCTACGCATTATGCAGAACTTGTTTCGGGAGTTATGCTTGAAGAGATCGGTGGCGGCTATCAGTTAAGAACAAAAATAGACAATGTTGAGTACATGAAACGTCATGTAAAGGGGCGCAGCTTTAAACTTTCGGGACCTGCGCTAGAAGTATTGTCGATCGTAGCTTACAAGCAGCCGAGTATTAAAGCTCATGTGGATGAAATTCGCGGAGTGGAGTCGGGGCATTTAATGCGCGCCTTGATGGATCGAGGTTTGATTCGCTTTGCAGGTAAAAGTGAATTGCCAGGCAAACCAATGTTTTATGAAACCACTCGTAAGTTTTTAGAAATTTTTGGATTACGAAATATCAATGAACTTCCAAGTCTTGGCGAAATTGACGAACTTATTCCTGAGGGAATTGGGGACATCGTTGAAGAGAAGCAGACTATCGGTGATTTGACGGGTGAGTTAAGTATGGCAACAGCCTCCACCTATTCGGATGGTGAATCTGAACTTATTAAAATTACCGATCAACTGACGTCGATTCAAACTTCGAGTGATTTTTTCGAGAAAGAAAAAATCCGTCAAAAGCGTAAGCGCGATGAAGAACGGGCTCAGGATATTAGAGAAACTATGATGTTAGGTTCTGAAGTGTCATCGGCCGATACGAAATGGCTAAAAAAATATGAAGCCGCACTTGAAGAAGAAAAAAAGCTCGCAGAGGTTATCACCGTTGAGAGTTCATTAGAAGCTGCAATACCAGCGGGTTCAGATATTGAAATTGAAGAGGTCTCGGTAGAAATCGCTGAATTTTCGGATGATATTATCGAAACCGTTAATTTTGAAATGAATGACGAGTTTTTTGATCTTGGTAAGGATAATAAGGAATGAATTTTAAGAGAGGAGTGAGGGCTCTCGGAGTTCTTGCGATACTCTTTCACTGTGCGGTTATCCTTACTGTCCCTAATCGCGAGTCATTTATAACTCAAGCTTTAGGCCCGATTGTTTTACCCTATGCTAATTTAATTTCGATGAATATGGCATGGCAGTTTTTTTCGCCTGATCCAGGAATTCCCATATACATGACGGCGCAAATTCAAAAAAATTCTGAAGACATTGCTGAAGAACAATTGCCTCCCGAAAAAGATGAATATTTTTTTCGTACGTTCTATGACCGGCGCACGTTTTCGCTAAGATTTGCGGCAAAAAACCCAGCGGGCATTCAAGAACTTGTCATACCTTGGCTTTGTCGAAAATATCCTGAGGCGACGTCTGTCGTTGTCAGCAAGACGATTGCTTCGATTCCTTCGCTCGACTCAGTTCGGGCCGGAAAAAAACTAAACGAGCTCTTAAAATCTCCTTCTATGGATTTTGTACGCGGCACCTGTACCGAGGAGCTCGTAGAATGAAAAATATAAGTTTAAGACTATGGAAAAGTTTTGAAATTTTTTGGTTTAAACCTCAACCGTTGGTGCTCTCATCCGTGTTTCGGGTGTTGGTGGGCTTTACGTTGGTCATATTTTATACCGAACGACTTTTTGATTTTGAATTTCTTTTTTCTGATAAAGGATTAGTTCCATACTCAAAATTGAATGATCTTATCGGTGACGCTTTCAAATCTCCCCTTACGATTTTTCCGTCATCTGAATCACTTTTATATGCTTTGCATGTTATTTTTATTTTAGCACTTGTGTGTCTTGCTTTAGGTATTGGCGGTCGAGCGGTCGCCTTTGTCTGTTGGGTTTTACATTTGGTTTTTGTGCAACGAAATATTACGGTTGTCTATGGTGCGGATTTTGTAGCCACCTGTTGGCTTTTATATATGTGGCTGCTTCAAACGGATGCCTATTTAACGCTTCCTCAATTATTAAAAAAACAAGATTTGTGGCCGCTGAAAGGTGACAAAGGGTACGTGGCGAATTCTAAAATGGGTGATGCCTTAAATTCAGTAGGACTTCGTTTTATTCAAATTCAGCTATGTATTATTTATGGCTACAGCGGTTTAGAAAAAATAAAGGGAGTCACTTGGTGGCGCGGAGATGCGATCTGGAATGTTCTCGCGAATCCGCAATTGGTAAATTATGATTTCAGTTTTATTATCTACATACCGTTTCTTGTGACGTTGATGACTTTTAGCACATTAATGTTTGAGGTGTATTTTCCGGCGCTTATTTGGAATCCCAAAGTTCGGCCTTGGCTCTTAGGATTTGGAGTCCTTCTTCACCTAGGAATTGGACTCAGCATGAATCTCATGTTTTTTTCGCTGCTTATGATTTGGAGTTATGTTTTGTTTTTGGTGCCTGCGAAGACATTTTCTGAACGATAGCTTCGGCAATACGAATACCATCAACGGCCGCGGAGGTAATTCCGCCAGCGTAACCGGCTCCTTCTCCAGCCGGATATAATCCTTGATGACTAATAGATTCTAACGAGTCTTCGTGACGGGTGATGCGTACAGGACAGCTTGTTCGCGACTCCACGCCATGGAGTTGAGCTTCTTTGCCTAAAAAACCAGGTAATTTACTTTCGAAATCTTCAAGTGCCGCACTAATATTTTGAGTCATTTCAAGAGGTAAAAGTGTATCGAGTCGTACCGCTTTAACTCCCGAAGGTGTCGAAGACGGAAGAGCAAAACTCTCTTTGCGTTTGACGAAATCAAGGGCTCTCTGAACAGGAATTTCACGATCTCCTCCGGCTTGTTGCACGCGACGAAACGCTTCGGTTTCAAGATTACGTCTAAATTGCATTCCCGCAAAAAGTTTTTTTCCAAATTGTTTTTCGTGATCAACGGTGACCACAATTGCGCTGTTGGCAAACGGCGAGTTGCGTTTGTAATTGCTCATGCCATTACAAACGACACCGTCGGCATCTGTGCCGCTCGAAAGTACGTAGCCCCCTGGACACATACAAAAACTGTAAACGCCAATTCCAGATTTATCATCATGGTGAGTGAGTTTGTAATTGGCACTGCCGAGTTTAGGATGTTCGGCCCACTGACGAAACTGAAGATGGTTGATGAGTTTTTGTGGATGCTCAATTCGTAAACCGAGGGCAAAAGATTTTCCCTCCATAAACACGCCTTTTTCGTGCAAGTGATGAATGATGTCTTCTGCCGAATGTCCGGTCGCAAGAATGACGTGATCTGATTTAAACTCCTCGCCATCTGCAGTTTTGACTCCGCAAACGGTGCTTCCTTCGGTGAGAACTTCGGTGACTTTAGAGTTAAAACGAATCTCGCAGCCATTTTGTAAGAGGTACTGACGCATTTTAGGAATCACACGACGGATGCGATCACTGCCCACATGAGGATTTGATAAATATTGAATTTCTTCTGGCGCACCAAATTTTACGAGACGATGGAGAACATAGGGAATATGTTCGCTTTTAATTCGCGTAATTAATTTGCCATCTGAATAAAGGCCCGCGCCGCCTTCGCCAAAACACACATTGTTATCAGGATCGAGCTTTCCGTAGCGCCAATATTGATTGATGCCAAGAATACGTTTTTCGGCTTCAGAGCCTCTTTCGAGCAAAAGGCAGGGAACCCCGCGCTCAACAAGTCGCAAGGCTGCAAATAAACCAGCCGGCCCAGAGCCCACAATGATGGGGCGATCACCGTTTGGTGTGATCTTATCGAGAGGATATGAAAGTTCTGGTACGGCTTCATTTTTTTCAAAAACTTCAACGGTGTAAACTTGATGAATGGCACTTCTGCGGCGGGCATCAACAGATTCTCGAAGTACGCGATGAGTTCCGTAATTAGGAACGAGATAGGTCAGCTTTTCTTGTAGGCTTTCATCAAGCCCGATTTTAAGATCTTTAATTAATTTGCTCATGGGAGTGAGTTAATCTCCAATTAGTAAAGGTGTAACATAAGGCTTTTTGAAATTCATCAAAAAGCTCTGAGAATTGATCTCGAGAATGGACGTAGGGCAGAGTTACGAGTATTTTGAGATGAGTTTAGGGTGAAATCATCAGTGGTGGCATTAAAACAAGGTCAGAGAGTCTATGAGTAGCGAAAAAATTCCATTTAAACAACGTCTCAGTGGAGAGCTTTTGAGACTTTTACCAAAAAATCACCTGAGTTATTTGGTGGGAAATTTAGTTCATAAAGCTCTTCCAGCTCCCCTTGCTCAGACTTCTGTGGCTTGGTTTGCGAAACGTTACAAAATAAATCTTGCTGAGGCCGAAAAGCCAATCTCGGAGTACAAAACGATCGGGCAATTATTTACGCGAAATCTGAAGGCCGGCATCCGCCCAATTCATGAAGGTGTTGTTCACCCAGTAGATGGTCGCATTACAAGTTGGGGAGAAATTAAATCAAATTCTCTTCTCCAAGCAAAGGGCAAGACATATTCTGTGTCTGATTTTTTAAGATCAGCTGATTGGGCTAAAAAATTTGAAGGTGGATTATTTTTTACTTATTACTTGTGTCCAACGGACTATCACCAAATTCATTCACCAGTTGATGGCGAAGTCGTGCAGGCGACGTATGTGCCTGGGAATTTATGGCCAGTGAATGAGTGGAGCGTGGACTCTATTGATAAATTATTCTCGGTGAACGAACGATTGATATCGTTTTTAAAAACAGATCGTGGTGACGTGGCTTTAGTTATGGTCGGTGCTACGAACGTGGGTAAAATGAGCGTCAGTTATGATTCTGAACTTGTAACGAATCAACTTAATATTCATGAACCTTTGGTGAAAAAATATTTGCCTGCAAAAAAAATTGCTAAGGGCGATAAGCTCGGCGTTTTCCATATGGGAAGCACCGTTGTGATGCTTTATCCGCGCGATTATCTAAATCTTTCCAAAGCAGATCCAACGGGAATGGTTCGACTCGGTCAAACATTAGGCCACTGAGCTCACTTTTTAAAATAATTTTATTTCTTGAATCATTATCTAAACGAAGAGCTTTAAATTTTCGGAATATCTTCTCCAATCAGGGCGCCCCTCCGTGGGCGCATGAACGCACTCTCGTGCCCATCGTGGGCACGAGTTCGCTGCGCGAACCGCGCGTTCAATCCTGATTGGAGAAGATATTCCGAAAATTTAAAGCTCTCACCGCGTATGTATGGGCTCAAGAAATAAAATTATTATAAAACGAAGTCGGGACAGTGAATGAGAATCGATTTTTTATGATGACTTCTTGGTTTGTGTTTTGAAATATTGACTCTATTTCCAATTCGGAAGTAAATGAGAGCAATATGCGAAAAAATATATTTATATTTTTGTCATTGTTAAGTATTTTGTCTGCGTGCGATCTCCTTCATCGTTTTAGAATTAAACCAGATCCCACTTTGACGATTTCAGATCATAATTCAGCAACGTATGTGGGAAAGAATGTACAATATCGAATAGAAGCAAGCGGGCTCAACTCTTGTTGTGGGATATCAGTAAGCGCTCAAAATCTTCAAGAGAAAGCCATTGAGCTTCAGCCTTTGCAGGCAAAATTGTCATCCAAATGTAACAAGAATCTTCCTATTGATAGAGTCTATTACTCCCAAGCTTCGGGGGTAAAGAGCTTTGAAGAATTTCAAAGTGTAAAGCATGAATCACATGAAATTCGACCAGATGTATTTCCTTCTGTTAAAGAAGAAAATCCTCAAAAAGTGATTCTTAATTCAAAGGAATTTCTAGAACTCTCCTATGGTTTTAAATATGATTTTAAAGAGGCGTGTGCGCCTTATCGATTTACTTTCGCAGACCTTGGCATTGATGTGACATTCACAGATTTAGCTCAATGAGCGAATGAATATATATTCGCTCTTAATTTTTAGCGGAATACGGCTTTAACGGTGATGTCGGAATTTGTATTTGGATCCTTGTATTTTATTTGGAAGCTAGCGCCGGGTTCTAAATCTTTAACATCGCTAAATGCAAGGGGAGTGTTAGTCGCATTGACGTAGAGGGCGATATAAGCCGCATAGTGAGTCAGTTGAGAACCGTCAATAGCGGTGTTGAGGACGACGTAATCGGTGCGATAGGTGCCAAATGGGTTTCCGCGAGATTGTAATTGTGGAGATTGATAGACGAATGGAAATTGTGCGCTTGAGGTCCAAAACGAAGCGCCGCCATCGATATCGAAATCCCAATCGATCGTTGAGATTGGGCGTGGATGTGAGCCTTTAGACACAATCGGTTCTGTGCTTTTTGTGAGGTTGCACGATTTTAAGTCGTTAGAAAATTTAATTTCGATTTCAGACACTTTTTCGACATTATATTTTTGTTGAAGAACGCCTTGAGAATCATAAATTTCTAATTCGTTTTCTTTGCTTGTCTCTACGTAACCGTATTTATAAGTTCCTTCTTGTAAATCTACGCATGTACCAAACGAAAAAAATGCGGACCATGCGCTCGTATCTTTTTTGAACTCGATATGTTCTTTTACGTACGACATAAATGGCGACTTTAGCGGAACTTGTTGCGCACAACTGAGTGCCAATGGTTGTGCGTTCTGTTCGATCACGTCTGAAGTTGAAAGTTCTACGCAAGACCACTGCCAAGCCCCTTCAAGTTCGGGAGGAGTTGTAGGAACAGGCGGTATTGGTTTTGAACATTTTGAGGCGCCCATTACGGAATAAGAAAGTAACAAACATGCGAAGAGCTTTTGTAATTTCATAGTGACCTCAACAATAGGGGTGTGTTTCTAGCCTAAGCAAATTTGTATAGGAATACTAGTAAGAATTGACTGGTCCTGAGGCGAGATGCGTTGACGATAAAGAAAATCCTGATTTCTAATAAAAACATAAGCCAAAAGCCCAAGTCTAAGAATAAACTATTTATGAGAGGGCTGTGAGTCTCTATTATAAAGGTGCAGATACACGAGGGCGAAATGGCAAATAAAACGCGGGTCATGATTCTATTTGGCGGAAAATCTGCTGAGCATGAGGTTTCAATTTTATCTGCGCGAAATGTCTATCAAGCTTTAGATAAAACCAAGTACGATGTCACCCTTGTAGGAATTGACCGAGACGGTCAATGGTACCTCAGTCAAAATGCGAAAGATCTCCTTGATGCTAACCCAACGCAATTGAAGATGGCCGGTTTTGGATCGCGAGTCACGTTGACTCAAAGTGAAGACCATTCGCAATTAGTTGCAATAAAAAATCAAACGCCCATCAACATTGATGTCTGCTTTCCGGTTATGCATGGGCCAATGGGCGAAGATGGCACCGTTCAAGGTATGCTGAAACTTTTAAATATTCCTTTTGTGGGCCCGAGCGTTCTTGGCTCTGCTGTCGGAATGGATAAAGATGTGATGAAGCGACTTTTAAGAGAAGCCGGAATTCCCATTGCAAAATTTAAAACACTTCGTAGTCATGAAAGTTTACCTTCTTTTTCTGAACTGCAAAAAGAATTGGGAACGCCGATGTTTGTAAAGCCTGCCAATATGGGTTCGTCCGTCGGCGTTTCAAAAATAAAAACTGAAGTCGATTATAAGCGAGCGGTTGCGGAAGCGTTTAAATACGATACAAAAATTCTTATCGAAGAAGGAATCGACGGACGAGAAATTGAATGTAGTATTTTGGGAAATGAAAATCCTAAAGCCTCTTTACCGGGCGAAGTCTTAAATAATTCCGAATTTTATTCCTATGAATCTAAATACGTAGATCCTAATGGCGCTTCGACTAAAATTCCGGCAGATCTACCTAAAGATATTGTCGCCCGCGTTCAACAAATTGCGATCAAAACATTTCAAGTTTTAGAATGTGAAGGTATGGGCCGAGTTGATTGTTTTTTAAAATCGAACGGTGATGTGTTGATTAACGAGATCAATACGATCCCAGGTTTTACAAAAATCAGTATGTATCCTAAAATGTGGGAAGCTTCGGGAGTGTCGTACACCGAATTAATTGATAAACTCATTCAGTTGGCACTAGATCGTCACACTCGTGACTCCAAAATAAAAACCACTCCTGATCTTAAGAGTGGGTCTTTTAAAGCTTAGAATAAAATTTAAAAACTTTCGGTACCCGTTGGTTCAGTGGGTTTAACGCCGTTGAGTTTGTGGCGAGTGTTACTAATTGTTGTATAAACCACTCGTCGTGTGCGATTGACGGCGCCGAGAGGCTTGTGTTCTGGCAAAGAATGCCATGGATTGTACGAGAGGTTTTCACAAAACGTCATTTGTGGACCAGAGTTACCACCTTTATTGAAAATCTGCTGCGGAATTTCGATCGTTGCGACTTTCTCTAAAGGTGAAATCTCTTCTTTCCATTCAACGGTGGACTGTTCGATGGGAGTGCTTTTCCAATCATGAAAACGCTGAACGTAAAAATTAAAGCATGCAGGTCCTTTAGATAAAGTTTCGGCCATATTGTATTGTAAAAAATTGTAATTAGGGTTTTTGTCCATCGTGGTATTGCCTGATGTACAAGGCTTCGCCGAAAATTTAACGGCCACTCGATTCTGATCGGCGCCAAGGCTGTAAGGCACCATGGACCAATATTGGCTTAGAAGCGGATTAGGAATGTGAGTGCTATTTACTTTGAGTGCCAACTTGCCATTGTGTATGCCTAATTTAGTTAAAACTCCCACATTTTGTTTAAACCAATTTGGGCTATGGAATTGTTCAAGCAATTCTAAATACTGATGAGGATCGTCTATAAAAAACATAGGATTGTTGATCATGACAAAATCTTGCGTTTCGGCATTTTGTTCTTCAACTAGAATTTTCTTACCTTTAACGCCCATTAATTTAATGGCCATACCGCGAGCATCCTTAGAGGCATCGCTCTGAATTTCGCTGTTTCCATTTGAAAAACGAATCCACGCGGCATATTTTTTACCAGGAATAAGAGCACCTTTTGCTAATGCGGGATCTAAATTGTTATCGACACTAAAGCTTGCTTTTACGCATCCGTGTCCTTTTGCGTGTGCGTCTCTCATGCCAGGACGACGGCCTTCGCTATAGCGACGATTAACAAATTTAGAAATTGTATCTGCAATCTGTGAAATATCTTGATCTTCATTGGGCCATTTTTGCTCGCCAAGCTGAGTGTCGAGGGCGTAAGGATCGTCTGAAGCAGGAGTGCGCACATTAGTGGTTGAGGTTGTTTGGCAGGAAAGTACAGACGCCATAACAATTGCATAAGACAATAGATGTAAAAATCTTTGCATAAAAATCCTTTCAATCCTGATCACTCTAAAGAACATATATTAATATAATAGGGATGCCTCTCAACTATGTTTTATGTCTTTAGCAGTTGCAAGTTCCAAAAATCAGAACAGAAACTCGAAGTCATTTGTGGGAAGTTGTTTGGACTTTAGGCTAAGTCTTTGCGACTTCATCTAGTCAGCCGATGGCAATTAAGTAAACTTAATGTGTGGGTAAGAAAAAACCAAAATCGTCATTTCAAAAAATAAAAATGTGGATCGGCATTGTCGGTATTATCGTCGGCGTTAATTTTGCGTATCAGATCTACAAAAATCCACTTCATGTTTTAAGTTTTTTTTCTCGCCCGATGAATAAAACACCTAAACAAACGTGGAACGCGTACGGCGATATATTTGAATCTGCCTCCACACGACGGGTGTCTCCCGCTTTACTGGCCGCATTGGCGCAAGTCGAGAGCCGAGGGAATCCCTTGGCGGCTCCGGAGTGGCGCATGCAATTCTCATCAGACTTAGCTGATATTTATGCTCCGGCTTCAAGCGCATTTGGAATTATGCAAATCACGCGAGGCACGTTTGATTTAATTTTAAAAACGTGCGGTAAATCTGGTGAGCCCTGTCCTAATCCCGATTTAGCTACACGCATGCGCACCCGCGACAGTGTAAATCTTATTGCGGGTTTTTTAGTCAGATCGATGGAAGATATTTTGTCTCCAAAAGGTTTGCAAAAAATTTCAGATGAAAAGTTAACTAAGTTAGCCGCCATTATTCATTTATGCGGCCCCGAAGTCGGAAGACGTCTTGTTCGCTATGCTTACCATGTGAATGCGCTTCCTAAGTGCGGTTCTCACTGGCCGGCGGTTTACACCAGTCAAGTTTTTGAAATGAAAAACGCTTTTGAACTTATCGCGGCTCGCGAACAGATCTTAGCTCGTCAATAATTACATGAGGCGGTAGTCGCGAAGACCCGTGTAGATTGTTTCGAGACAAACTTTAACAGTTACGACGGTCGGAATAGCTAAAAGAATTCCGAAGACTCCAAACGCCATTCCGCTCGCGGCGACGGTTAAAATAATTCCGAGCGGGTGAAGATTCACCGCACGGCCGACAAGGAGCGGTTGAAAAATCGCATTATCGAGTAAGTGTGAAATGCCAATAGAAATACAAACACCTAAAATAAGATGATCTTTTGTGAGAAACGGAATAAGAGGTGTTGCATGATCAAGCATGATCACATACACAATTCCTACGATAAGAGCCACTATCATACCTAAAAACGGAATCGCATTGAGCACGCCTGCAACTACGCCTATCGAAATCGCGCCGGTAATATCAACACCAAAAATAATTAAACCTATCGTAACCACGAGTCCGACGGCACCACATTCTAGGGCGGTTCCTCGTAAATAGTGCCCAAGAGCTTTATCAACCCGTTCTAAAACCGTGAGGGCTAATTCAAAATAGGCATTTGGTACAAATCCGAGAAAAAATCGTAAGAGGCTTCCGTCATCGATTAAAAGAAAAAAGAAAACTAAAGGCAGCAAGAGCCAAGTCGCTAATTTAGAAACTCCAAAATGCGGCATTCGACTTTCAAATTTTAAGTTATCTGCGTCATTGGATAGCCATCGATTGCTTGTGGCATTTTTATCTAACATCTCTAGTAATTTTTTAGAACTTTCGTTGTCGCGTGATTTTAATACCAATTGAACGTTTTCACTATCGCTCGTCGTGGGGCTTAAAATACCATTGATCACTCTCATCATCGTGTCGATTTCGCTATGAAGATATTTGTAAACAAAAGATCCTTCGCTATTCTCCTCTGAGATTCCTAAAAAACTATTAGCGTTTTGGTTTAGCTGGTATTGAATGCGAATTTGTTTTTCAACACGGTCGCTACCTTTTGGTAAAGCGCGTTCGATTAATTTAAAGCTGATTATAATAAAAGCAAATAATCCAACAACGATAGACATGACGGCTACGGAACGTGGAATGCCTTTAAGTCGTGCCGTGTAAACAAGGGGTTTGAATATATAAGCCAAAACAAAAGCTACGAAGATAGGGAGCAGTAAATCTCGAGCCAAGAAAACAAATACGAAGGCGACGGCGAGAATAATGATGCCGATCAAACCCCTCAGTAAATTGCGTCGAAAGGATTTGACCGAATCAACCATTTGAAACGGCCTTTAATTCCACTTGTTGTTCTTTTTGAATGCGTTCAATTGTTGAAACTAATCGCGCACCGGTAATGCGTGCAACACTGCGATAAACCGGAGCGGCCACGAGCGGCCTTTCTTTCAACATGCTTTCGAGTTCGGCACGCGCAAGGCCTAATACGGTTGTTTCTCCGATGGCACGAGCTGTGGCGGAGCGGGGAGCATCATCGAGCAACGCGAGTTCTCCAAAAAATGAGCGTTCGGTGAGTTCGGCTAGTTTTTTTACTGTTCCATTTTGTGAAGGAACTTCGATTGAAACTTTTCCTTTAAACACGAAGTAGAGAACTGCGCCTGGCTGTCCAATTTCAAAGATAGGTTCGTCATCTTTGAATACGCGTTCGTGCAAAAAATCGTGAACAAGATCGAGTTCAAATTGACTGAAATCTTGAAAGAACGCGGTCTCTTTCAAAAAACTAAGACGAGCTTGGTTTTTTTGAATTGTTTTAGGAAAGATCGACTGCCACAGAAAACTGCGCCAATTAGTAGTATTTGCCATGTTTAATTATCGGCAAAAAAAGTTCGACCCTTGGCTGGACCTTAGTCTATTTTAAGAGGTTCTATTTAGGAAAAATTCCCTGACCTGTTCGCAAAAGATCATGAAACCAAAACCTAAAACTTTCGAGTGTTGTCATCTCGCTTCCTCGAAGTGGAATTTTGTTCTTTTTGAGTTCTTTGATGAGCTTTTTCATTTCGAACTGTGTGGTGACAGAATTACTAAACAAAAGTCCGTATCCATTTTTTTGAGCATGGACGATTTGAGATTTAATCTCGTACTGTTTGCCATAAGCTTGAAAGCGAAGTGTAACGTTATCGTTTGAGTCGAGCTTTTCTGTGGATTCAATATAAGCCCCAGTAGAGGAGATATTCAAAATTTTTGATTTTATCATAAGTGGCGGCAAGTTTTCTTGAGCAAATTTAATATGAACATCGGCGGGATACTCAATAAGAAATCGGGGGCTATGCTGCCACCAGCGAATACGCTTGTTGATGTAAATACGTTTTACGGCGGGGCTTAAAAAATAAAGTATAACGACAAAGTTCACCAATTCCATAAAAAGAAAAAGAAAAATATCTATGCGATGTGGATATAAAATTCTTTGATAAAAAGTAAAAACTGTGGCGAGCACCATAAAACCAAGAAATAAATAATAGCTCCACATGCGAAATGTTAAGAGCGAGATACCTGCAAAAAAAGGAATCGCCCATATGAAAAGTGTCATGGGGCCATAGTGCGATTGGTGATCAAAATAAGCTCCAAGCGTCATGCCTAGGAGGCGTGCGCTCATAATAAAATTGATGGCGGGAGCAATAATATGAAAGAGCGCAATAACTACAATTGGCCATGGTCGGTGTGTCATAAAATATCCTTACAGTAATCCTAGAGCGAGTCGTGACTTTTTGTAAAGAACTACGTACTATATTTACGAGGTATTTATATGCCGGAACCAATGCAAAAACTCAGTTCGTCTTTCCAGCGCGCCATTTCGAAATCCATATATGGCTATTCTTGGCTAAGATCGGCTATGTATTTTGCAGAAGGTTTACCAATCGTGCTCGTACAAAAAGCATTTCGCGCTCATGATGCGGAATTACCCAAGCTTCGAAGACAGCAGTTCATGCAATTAGATCATTATATGCGACGACTTTTCAGGGACGACGCCAGTTTTTTTGAAAACGGAGTTTATCCTAAAGCGCTTTTAGTGCCTGAAAAACCGTTCCAACATCTTAAGCGTTACAAATCTATCTTAACAGATAGTATCGGCGTGGGCTTTCGACGGAATTCTAAAAAACACACCCAACTACCTAAAGATAAAGGCGTCTCCCAATCCGATTACCCAGACTATTATCTCAGAAATTTTCATTTTCAGACGGATGGGTATTTAAGTAAAAAATCAGCTCGGCTTTATGGTCATCAGGTAGAAATTTTGTTTAAAGGGACTGCATCTGCGATGAGACGCCTTGTTCTACGAAGACTAGATAAACTTAAAATACAACCTCGCACGATTTTAGATTTAGCCTGTGGCGAAGGAAGTTCCACCCGTATTTTAGCTTCAAAATTTACGAAGTCCCGCATTACGGCTTTAGATTTGAGTCCTCATTATCTGAGCCATGCGCGTGAACAGCTCGCGGATTTTACAAATATTGATTTTGTTCAGGGGCGTGCGGAGGAGTTAGTTTTTAAAGAGCGCTCTTTTGATCTGGTATCGTCCACATTTTTATTTCATGAGATTCCCTATGAAGTCAGAAAGCAAATTCTTCAAGAGGCTTACCGGGTTTTAAAGCCCGGTGGCGTATTTGCAATTTTGGATTCGATACAAATCGGAGATAATCAAGAATTAGATTGGGCGATTACACAATTTCCCGTCGATTTTCATGAGCCGTTTTTCACTAATTATATTAAACACCCTATGGAAGATCTTTTGCGTGAGTGTGGATTTGAAATTCAAGAACGCGAAATTGGTTTTTTTACCAAAGCACTATTTGTCACAAAGAGAGATATCTAGACCTATATGATCGATATTTGATTTGCGTATAGCCTAGGTCCGCTTGCTAATTTAGACTAAATTTGATTCAATCAAAGTAGAGGTAATTATGAAGATGAGTATCGTTGGCGTCATAAGCGTTATTTGTAGTTTAGCAGTTATCAGTTGTACGCATAGTGCGCGTAAGCCTGCTGATGCCGCAGCGGTGGCGTGTCCCGCAGGTCAAGTTTTTTACGTAGATCGTTGCTTTGAACCCAACTATGAAAACTTATTTGCTATTTTGAGAAGTATTTTAATTGACGGGCATCAGCGCCACACGTCAGGACAAATTTACGACAAGACTCAGGAGTTAGTAACTGCGGGATTAAATCCGGATCAGGTTTTAAGCTGCAAAATGCCACTTCTTCATTTTACTATTTTACATCTTCAGAGACCTGAAGGCGGCAATTACTCTCCCATTTTTAGTTCTCCTGAAGCCGCAGTCGCCCTAATTAGAAATTCAACAAACGTGAATGTGCGAGATATGGCTGGGCGCACACCGTTACACGTTGCCGTTTTTCGTGGGGATGTAGCGACGGCTCAGGCCCTTTTAGAAAAGGGTGCCGATATCAACGCTCCATGGTGTCCTCCAGGAGCAAAAAAAGGATCATTTGCTTATACAGCGTATGATTTAGCGAAACGCGCGCGGCCGTTTGATTATTACAAGTCGGCAAATTCAAAAGAAAACGCCGAGTTATTAAGAGACGCAACACCTGTAGCGGGTGCTTCGGCAAAAGATTTAAATTTAACTTGCCCCGCTGTTCCTGAGCTTACTGATAAGCAGCGGGATTTAGCTAAATGTAAGGATGTGCTGAGGGAGTTTGAGTTGGATAGAGTCGCAAGGCCGTAACCTCGCTTAGTTTTTTGCAAACTTAACCGGAAACGGCTCTTTCATTAAACTGATCTCAAGAGTTTCAATAAGATCCATATAGTTTTTCATAACTTTCATTGCATAATCTTTTGGCTTTTTGTTGTTTCTAAGAAGCTTGTAAACATTAGCCGCACCCATGTTGTAAGCTGCGATGTAGAGTCGTGAATCTTTAGCAAATTTGCTACGGAGTTGGCTAAAAAAGGCGGCGCCCAATTTAATGTTAATAATGGGATCTCTTAAATCGATAGATTTTAGACCCACATCTTTATTTAACCATTCTGCAGTCGTAGGCTTAATTTGCATAAGACCGATTTCTTTAAATGAACCAACCATTTCAGGGTCAAAATAACTTTCATGTTTAATAACGGCGATTAAAAAAAGCGGATCCATTTCGTACTTGTTAGCTTGTTCAATGATCGTTTTTGAGATTTTGCTAGCTTGAGATTTATGAGCCTCAGGTAAAGACTTTCGGGTTTCTTCAAAAACGATCTGTGCGATAGCATGATTAACTTCGCTTTCATCTTCAGTGTGAACTGAGGCAATCGCACGTTTAGCGCCGATCAATTCTTTTTGATGAATATGAATGGCCGCGACATTGACCGAAGGTAATTTCTTAGCTTCAGCAAGTCCGATTGGTAGGCCTACGATAAGAGCTAATATGTATTTTATGTTTCTCGTTTTCATACATTGTAATAGAGCAACAGTGGGGCCACCTAGTACCTAAATAGTTGATTTCTCGGATTGAAACACCCGAAACCATGCAGTGCTATTTAACAAGTTTAGAATCCATACAGGTGTCGAACTTTTTGAATGCGTGATAGTTGCGGAGCTATTTCAATATGAGGCTATCAATATGAGACACTTAAAAAACGATTGGCGTATATATAAGGACATTGCGCTCAACTCCCCAGGCCTTTCGTCCGATAAGTCTATATCAAGGGGATTCATCTGAACGTGTTTAATATTCTCTTAGCATTTTACGTTATCCTATTTACTGTGGGAGCACAGGCTCAGAACTATGTGCCTGGACGAGTGATCGTAAAACTTCGCGGTAAAGCCTCAAGCCTTCAGGCGTCTTCTTTTGCGTCTAAAATGAACTCTGAAAACAATCTTGAAAAAACCAAGTCATGGAGTTCGTTCAATTTACATTCGTTTCAATCTAAGTCGGGTGAGAGCACCGAACAAATGATAGAAGCCCTTAAAAACGATCCGGACGTAGAATACGTTGAACCAGATTATCTCATGAACAAACAGTCTTTAGATGCCAGCATACAGTCGTACACAGCTTCAGAAGTACATGGTTTCGTTGCGGGGTTTGGTCTTACAACGAATCAAGTTCATGGCGTCGAAGCCTGGTCGCAAGTGACGTCGAATAACAATCCGATCGTAGCAATTATAGATACCGGCATTGATTTGAATCACGTGGCTCTTTCAGATGCAATATGGACAAACACTCATGAAATTGCAAACAACGGCCTTGATGATGATGGCAATGGATATATAGATGACGTAAACGGTTGGAATTTTAACGACAATAATAATTATCCTCAGGATTGCGATGGTCACGGAACACATGTGGCGGGTATTATTCGTGGAACAACTCAAGATCTTTTTAAGTCACCTCATCCAGATGCTCCTATTATTAAAATCATGCCGCTTAAATTTTTGGATTGTTACGGAGAAGGTTCAACTTCAAACGCGATTAGTGCGATTTACTATGCTGTTCGTAACGGAGCCAAAGTTTTAAATAACTCTTGGGGTGGTGGAAGTTACAGTCGTGCTCTACATGAGGCCATTATTTATTCTTACACGGGAAAAACTGTGTTTATCGCGGCAAGCGGAAACGCCTCTAATAATAATGATGCGGCTAAAACATATCCCGCGAGCTACGATGTGCCGAATGTGATTTCAGTTGCGGCAACGACGAGCTCCGATGCTTTAGCTTATTTTTCAAATTTTGGTGCGAGCAGCGTACATTTAGCCGCGCCAGGTACGAGTATTTTAAGTGCATACCCAGGTGATCACTTTACTGCATTATCAGGTACAAGTATGGCGGCTCCCTTTATTTCAGGTGTTGCGGCTCTTATTATGAACGAAAAACCCACGATGAATGGTTACCAAGTTAAATCCATTATCGCAGGTACAGTCGACATGAAATCACAATTAAGCGGTAAGGTGATGACGGGCGGACGAGTGAATCACTTATCAGCTCTGTCTTACGCAAAATCAGCAACTATAAATTCGTATCAACCTGAATATGGAATATCTGTTTCGAGTGAAGACCGAGCGCTTGCTTCGGCACTAGCTTCGGGCGGTGCTGGTTGCGGACTCATTAATGACGTGACCAAAATGGGTGGCGGAAATGGTGGAACCCCAATCGGCGTGATTTTAATCATCTCGGTTCTGTTGTTGATTCCAATATTAATGATTCAAAAATTAAAAAATCGTAAACCACGTTATCAACGTGCTTACGAGCGGTTTGAAGTTTCAAGTCATGTGTCTATGAAAGTCGGCGACAGCGAAGTCGTTGCGGATCTCTCGACAATTTCTCTTGGTGGTGTAGGCGTCAATACGCAGACATTGCTCGAGCAAGGTAGCGTGGTCACATTGAAAATTCAAACTCCAGATGGCAATGAGATGGAAGTTAAAGGTAAAGTCGTCTGGAAGAATAAGTCGAAGTCCTATGGTATCCAGTTTGTAGAAGCCAACTCGACCGTCCTTGAACGTATCGGGGCTTGGACACGCATGCTTATGTCCTCTTCGAACTAATTTTACTCTGTTGAAATAACTTTCATCTTAAGAGTCTTGGAGGACTTTCAATATGTCCTCTGACTCTAAATGCTTTCGGCCGCGGGCTCGTCTTCGGGTTGCGCTACAATGATCGAAAGCATTTAGGAAATAACTTACCGACTTACTTGTATCGCAACCCGGATACGCCCCGCACGACGCAAATAAGAGTCAGAGGACATATTGAAAGTCCTCCAAGACTCTTAACCTACATATTATAAATCAACAGAGTAAAATGAGTTCGTGAGACTCGTAGGATTTAGAGAGAATATCTAAATTTAACTACGAAGTCTTGGAGTAGCCAGCCGTTGAGTTCTGAACTCCATGGTAAGTACTTTGTGGTTTCAAAGCCTGCGGCCATGCTGCCTGTGAATGCGTACATTACACCGGTTTGGATAAAGAACGTAAAGACGGTTCCGGTTTCGTAGGTTTTATTTATTGCGCCCGTTAACTTCGAGGTTGTTGAGGTAATGCCAAGCCCTGGTGACATATAAAAGTCATATTGGTTATGTGGAAGATGAAATCTTGAAAATGCGCCAATCGCGAGTGAAGACAAAGAGGCTTCGGTACTTGTCGATGCGGTTTTAACATACGTGTCGCCGGTGCTGTAGTAACGCAAAAGAGCGCCCATACCTAGATCTTCTTTCATCATATATTCAAAATCTCCACCGAGCGCGATCATGCCCGAAAGAGGTTGTGTGCCTACAGATGTTTGCTCGTCTTTAAAAAGCCAAGCGCTTTCTGTTCCGAACCAACCTAAGTTTGCGTAGACGTGCATACTGCCTGCGGAATTCGTAAATTGTGCAGGAGTTGAATACGACGAAGAATAAACTGGCGAATTTCTTTGCGCAAACGCCGTAACAGATAACAATGTGACAACAAAAAGAATGAATGCAGTTTTTTTCATAGCCTCTCCTCAGGTTTGAAAAAAGCTACTTGAATTTATTTATGGTGTCTATGGTTTAGCTTTCTCTTTCGAGTAACATAATCACTTTCGTTTGCTTATTTTTTGTGCATACAATCTCACTGCTGTGGTCCTGTTGTGAGTCGATTATGGACTCTTTTCGGTAACTTAAGTAACGTGAAGGTAAATCGCAAAGAGGTTACAGATATGAACACTCATGCCGCTCGCAGTTACTCGTATTTATGTTCGACCATCGGGCAAAAACAATTAATGGGAATTTCAGGATTAGTGTGGAGTGGTTTTGTGCTGACCCACATGGCCGGCAACATGTTGATTTTAGTTTCGGCAGAAAAATACAATCGTTACGGACACGCGATGATTTCAAATCCATTTTTATTAGCAGCCGAAGCCGTCCTGGTTCTAGCCTTACTTCTTCATGTGATTAAAGGTGTGATGCTCACTTACAGAAATAAATCCTCGCGGGCCCAACCACCGGCCGTTGGATTAAGTGGCGAGAAGAATTCTTCGTTCGCAGTTAAGACCATGATTTATCAAGGTGTGATTATTTTAGTTTTTATTGTTCTGCATTTACTGACTTTTAAATTCGGAACTTACTACAATGTAAATTACGGTGATGGTGAGATTCGAGATTTGCACAGACTCATCGTCGAAGTTTTTCAAAGCCCTATCTATGCATTTGGATACATGGCGTGCATGATTGTTTTAGCTTTGCATCTGAGTCATGGTTTTTACTCGAGCTTTCAAACACTAGGTTTTCATCACCCTAAATATTCTCCGGCATTAAAAATAATGGGAAATATTTATGCGATCATTGTGTCTCTCGGTTTTTTAAGTCAACCCTTCTACGTTTATTTTATATACAAAGGATAGTGTATGTCGGTTTTAGATTCTAAATCACCAACTGGCCCGATCGAAACACGTTGGCAAAAACATAAGTTCGACATGAAGCTCGTGGCACCTGCGAATCGTAGAAAGTATAAAGTTCTCGTTGTCGGGACTGGCCTTGCCGGAAGTTCCGCAGCCGCAAGTCTTGGTGAGATGGGTTATGATGTAAAAGTTTTTTGTATCCACGATAGCCCAAGACGCGCGCATTCGATTGCCGCGCAAGGGGGAATTAACGCCGCAAAAAATTATCGCAATGACGGCGACTCTATTTACCGACTTTTTTACGACACCGTAAAGGGCGGAGACTTTCGTGCGCGTGAATCCAATGTGCATCGCCTTGCCGAATTATCTGTTAACATCATTGATCAATGTGTCGCGCAAGGAGTTCCGTTTGCGCGTGAGTATGGCGGATTGCTCGACAACCGTTCTTTCGGTGGTGCGCAAGTTTCGCGTACGTTCTACGCTCGTGGACAAACGGGGCAGCAGCTTTTGTTGGGTGCGTATTCAGCCTTGATGAGACAAGTTGAAGCTAAGACTGTTGAGCTTTTTAATCGTCGTGAAATGTTGGATCTTGTGCAAGTTGACGGAAAAGCTCGCGGTATTGTTGTTCGAAATTTAATTACCGGCGAAATCGAAGCGCATTCTGGTGATGCCGTTCTTTTATGTACGGGCGGATACGGAAACGTTTTTTATCTTTCTACAAATGCTAAAAAATCAAACGTGACCGCCGCGTGGAGAAGCTACAAACGGGGAGCGCACTTTGCAAATCCATGCTTCACACAAATTCACCCGACGTGCATTCCGGTTTCAGGTGATCATCAATCCAAACTGACGCTTATGTCAGAGTCTCTACGAAACGACGGGCGCGTGTGGGTACCAAAGAAAAAAGGCGACCCTCGCTCTCCTGATCAAATTCCTGAAGCCGATCGCGATTATTATTTAGAAAGAAAATATCCTAGCTTCGGAAATCTTGTTCCGCGAGATGTGGCTTCGCGTGCCGCGAAACAAATGGCCGACGAAGGCATGGGAGTTGGAGAGACACATTTATCTGTGTACTTAGATTTTGCCGATGCGATCAAACGTAACGGCCAAGATAAAATTGCGGCAAAGTACGGCAACCTTTTTGATATGTACAAAAAAATTACGGATGAAGACCCTTATAGAGTTCCGATGAGAATTTATCCCGCCGTTCACTACACCATGGGTGGGCTGTGGGTCGATTACAATTTAATGAGTACGATTCCGGGACTACATGTTTTGGGTGAAGCGAATTTTTCTGATCACGGCGCGAACCGCTTAGGAGCCTCGGCACTGATGCAAGGTCTCGCCGATGGTTATTTTGTGATTCCGTATACGTTGGGGCATTATCTCGCTTCAAATACGTTTAGTAAAATCGATGCGAATCACGACGCATTTAAATCTGCGGTGAATAGCGCAAAAGGATTGTCGCAAAAATATCTCGACATTAAAGGCACCAAGACGGTCGACGAAATTCATCGCAAACTTGGACACGTGATGTGGGACAATTGCGGCATGGGTCGCAACGCCGAAGGTTTGAAGAAAGCCTTATCCGAAATTCCTAAAATTCGCGATGAGTTTTGGAATGACGTACGAATTTTAGGAACACAAAATTCGGTCAACGACGAATTAGAAAAAGCGGGTCGTGTGGCGGACTTTATCGAGCTTGGCGAGCTCATGTGCCGAGATGCACTTGAAAGAAGCGAATCGTGCGGTGGACATTTCAGAGAAGAAAGCCAAACCCCTGATCACGAAGCCATGCGCGACGATGAAAAATTCTGCCACGTCGCCGCGTGGGAGTTTAAAGGTGAGACTCAAGCTCCCGTTCGACATAAAGAAGAATTAAAATTTGAATATGTTAAGCCAACCCAAAGAAGCTACAAGTAAGAGGGACATATGCCAGCAAAAACGATTTCGTTAAAATTGAAAGTGTGGAGACAAGCTTCAAAAAATGCGCCTGGTGAATTCAAAGATTACACTCTTGATAACATCTCCACCGATATGTCTTTTCTCGAAATGATGGATACTCTCAATACCCAATTGATTCACAAAGGTGAAGAGCCCGTTTCGTTTGATCACGACTGCCGCGAAGGCATTTGCGGTTCATGCTCGATGACCATCAACGGAAATCCTCACGGACCTGAAACCGGAACGGCCACTTGCCAGCTTCACATGCGACGTTTTAATAACGGTGACACAGTTGTCGTAGAGCCTTGGAGAGCTAAAGCGTTTCCGGTTTTGCGTGATTTAACAACAGATCGTTCGGCGTTTGATCGTATCATGAGTGCGGGTGGATACGTTTCTGTTAGCACGGGTGGTGCTCAAGATGCGAACTGCATTCCTGTTCCTAAAACAGATGCCGATTACGCGTTCAACGCCGCCGCTTGCATTGGCTGCGGTGCTTGCGTTGCCGCTTGTAAAAATGCGTCCGCAAGTTTATTTGTCGCCGCCAAAGTTTCGCAATACGCAGTTTTACCGCAAGGCCAAGCCGAACGTCGCAAACGTGCTCTGAATATGGTGGCGCAAATGGATGCTGAAGGTTTTGGCGCATGTTCAAACACCGGCTCATGTTCTGCGGCCTGTCCTAAGGAGATTAGTCTTGAGACGATTGCGCGATTGAACCGGGAATTCTCTCTAGCGTCACTTCTTAAGACCGAAGAGAAGACCGTACTCGGCGAATAAGCTTCTTAACCAGGCGTCTCTCAAATTTAAAGAAAATTTCCAATATGTTCTAAAACGAGGGCGCCCCTCCGTGGGCGCATGAACGCGCTCTCACGGCCATCGTGGCCGCGAGTGGACTGTGCGTCCACCGCGCGTTCAATCCTCGTTTTAGAACATATTGGAAATTTTCTTTAAATTTGAGAGCCCGTGGTTGCAGAAGAGATTGGTGAGCTCCGCCTGACGAATTATTGAAAATTTAAGATTACGGATCTTGATGAGTGATGCGGGATCATTTTGTCTGCAAAAGGATGTGCGTAGTTTTGTACTATTAGTGTTTTGGTTGAGATTCAAATTCTTCGAGAATGACATTGCAGCTTTGCCACACTTTGAGGCTTTCTTGTTCGCAAGAGTTATATCTGACTCTGAAGTGGGTGTGGGATTTGAATAGGACTTCGCGCTCAGTTGAGAGAGGGCCCAAATCTTTTCCGGTTTTCGAGTAAATAAGAAAGTTAGCGGTTTCAAAAGCCGCTGAACTGGTGCTTGTAAATGCATCGTAAACAATATCAGACCCGGTGACGTGCTGGTGATAAACAGATTCAGGCATATCCTGCTGTCCGAAAAATCTTGTGGTTCTATAAACGAGTCGTCGTGAGTTTTCGATTTTATCTAAGGCGTGATTCGTTATTTTTTCAAGTAAATCTAATTTAGGATTTTGTTCACCTTTACTTCTTAAATAAGTATTCAGCTTTCTAAATCCTAGTCCGATGTAAATTGCTAATGCGGTTGTTTCTGCAACAGACATCTCACAGTATGACGAGTATCGCGCGACTTTGCCCATAAGATAAATCATAGCCGCAGAAAATCTTTTTGGCTGTGCGACGCCATCTGGGAGTAAAATATTGCTATTCATTACAGTTTGATACGCCCATTGGTCTTCTCGAGCTCTAGCAGATTTAAAAATTGGTGTGCGATCATCATTAGAAAAATCACTAAGTAAATCGGCTTGGTCTACTGTGACCTTTTGAAGATCTGGTTCTTGAACCAGTTTGTGTTTATAAAGAAGGTAGAAAGCTTTTACGTAATTCTTAAACTGCGATAAATATTCTGGAGGAACAACCTCAGTGTAACCAGGCGTCACTCTACTTTTCGTTCCGATCTGCGCCATTAATACAATGCGGTTCGGAACGAAAAGTAGAGTGACGCCTTTGGAGCTAGAGTAAATGAAGTTTGCGGATATTGATGAGTGAAGCTCGATCATTTTATCAGCATATTTCTGATTAACTGACGTTCAGTAAAAAAGTGCTTTAGACTGAGCCCCTGACATTTTTCTACATCGAATTGTAGTGCGCTCATTGGGCCGAAACAATTCGGCCACTTTATAGCTGAAGTTGAGCTTCGTTGTTGGGTCTTTAGTTGTGAGGGTTAGCTACCTATTTTTCAAAATCCAGGCATTTCATGCCCCCTCAAGTTATTTCGTTTTAAGAATTTTTGCGTACTTACGATCTTCGACATCAATATGATTTAAAAGCCAGTTCTCGCAAAAAGAGGCAGCTTTATGTAAATAGATTCGCTTGTCTTCGATTTCTTCAGCGTTGCGAAAATCACAATATATCTCCATTGCTTGTTCTCTGAATTGATTATGAAGTACGATGTGTTTCGTAAGAAAATCATGTAATCCGTTGATGCGCAGCATGCTTTCTTCTTCTTCTAAGTGTTTCTTTGCATAGTTTACGAGTTCGACAATTATATTCTGCATGCTAACTAAATCCAGCTCGGGGTCTCTGGCTCGTTCAGCGATTTCAAATATTTTAGAATGTTGTTTGTCCATTTCAGCAATGCCAATTATATATTTTTTTTCCATTTTATGAGTTAGACCCCTTTATCGTTTTCAGAGCTTTCGATGAATTTTTTTCTTATCCATAATCGAATCGAAGTTAGCATTGATTTACTTGGTCCGATGAAAGTTATACCCGTTTCATAGGCATTTGATAATTTGTGAGGAATAGAGTAAAGTACGCGAGCAAGGCTTGATTGCTTTTCTTCGCTTCCAGATGCCGTCAACATTTCGGAAGACACGGTCAGTACTTCATTTTCGCCCAGCGGCCGATTCGTTAAAATTGTAGCACCAAATTCCGAAGCCCGAATCATCTTACCCCGAATTTGAATTTCCATTTCGCTGTTAACACCCATTGTAAACAAAAGATTTTCTTTTAGGAATTGTTTTTTCGGAAGATAAATCTGAAGTTTTTGCAGCATCATTGTTAAATCTATGGGCTTAACAAAAAGGTCCTTGTAGCCCTGACTGAGGATCTGACTAATTTGTTTTAAGTTGTGCTCCTGGCAAACTAGAAAAAATGAAGTCTGGTCAACTGCGAGTTTTTCACCATACTTAGACCGCAGATCCGAAATCCATTTTGTTTCTTGAACACTATTAAACAACTCATCAACCAGCACCGCATCCATCTTATGTTTATCAAGATACTCGCAAAACTTTTCAAAATTAGAACATGGGTAAACAACAAATGGCACCTGACAAAGTTTTGTTGCCATTTGAATATTTTTTGAAAGGGCTAAATCATTACTAAATACTAATAAGTTGATGGGCATATCAGATTATTAAAGGCTATTTTTATCTAAATTCCAAGGCACAAAGAGCCTATGTGAGCATTTTTTTACACCTAAGCTTTTTGCTTGAGACAAGTTATAGCGACAAATCGTCGATGTGTTTTTCAAATTTCAAATTGTCAAGATGGATGCTACCAGGATAAAAATTTGAATACTTCAATAACTTAGGTAGCCAGATCATGACGCCGAGAAATCCAAAGGAGCAGCCAGCTGGGAAAATAACTCTATATGGGTCTTTGTCCCCTCGGCATCGCTCCGAGGAATGGCCGCTATTCCATAGTAGTGGTCACTTCTTTCATGAAGAGACTTTGTTATCTTGATGGAATTATTTCCGGAGAGGCTTTACCTCTCCGGATTTGAAACGCTCCATCTCTTGTCCGAATTTAAATTTGCTTTTTTGAGCCGCTCAACACTCCTCCGCCATTCATGGTGTGCTAGCTGGCAGTCGGCCCATTTCAAAATTTTTCGTGTTTGTTGACCAAGCGAACTCAACGGCTTCGATAGGCGCAAACAGTCGCACTTTTGAGCCGGGATTATCTAGAGCCTTCGGGGTTTTGGTAACGACGAATCTCTTTTGAATCTGATAGAATGTGTCATTACTTTGAACTAGCACCTGTGACTGATTAAAAGAGTAAATCACAGTGCCCTTGATCACTAAATTAGATCCATTTAAGTTAGCGCTATCACCCATTTCAGCTGAAGCCACTTTCCGAACTGGGTTTTGTTTGTAACTCCAAACTAAACTTACAGCTTTTTCAGGAATATTGATTTCGATCCTGGCTCCGTTACCAACATTTTCAAGTTGGGAAATTTGACTGGCTTCAAGTGCCGATTTTGAAACTTGATAAACTGAGTCACCAACTTGAACAAGAACAGAATCCGCCAAAAATGAGTAGGCCACATTACCTTTTAACGAAACTTGACCGTGATTCTTTTTTGCTTCTCCAACTAGTTGAGATGCAATCTTGTTATGAGTTTTTAGGCTAATATTCTTTTGTTCATATGGCTGTCTTGGCCACAAGTAGACAATGCTGGATCGGGGTAAATCCAAGCTAACTCGCTTACCCTGCTCCGAAGCACTATCAAAAGTAACTCTAAGATCAGGCGTCAGACTTTGTTTAGCGATTTTATAAATGTATCGATCCGTTTGAAGCATATAGTAATCGGATGTAAACGAGAAAAGCGCGGTGCCGGTCAGTTTAACTGAATCAGTTGAGTTCATTTTTGCTTCTACAAAACCGTTCAATAGCATAAAAATCATCATCAACGCTTTTGGAATTGCTTTTGTTTTCATAATTCCCCCTTTATCTACAATAATGTTCGACCTAAATACGCGACCGAACAATCAACCCACCAGGTGGAAAATCAGAACTTCTCATTTTGATACAATCAGCCACGATAATTTCGTGGTCGAGTATGATGTAACTCATAGAGGCTCTTGAGGATTTAGGACTAGAATATAAGCTATGGCACTGAAAAAGGCTCAGAATTCAGAAAAATTTGGAATCTGCATAAAATCTAAAAATGCAGTAGTAGAATTTCAAAATCAGAAATGCTTTGACCTATGTGGCGATCAGTTAAATAAAAAATGCGAAAAAGGTTGTATGCTGAGATATGCCAAAAGCAAAGCTGACCCAGCCTTTGACCATAGTTACAAAATTATTAAGAACATGGAATCGAACGATGCACTTGTTGATGCTATAATAATCAACGACGGACAAAATATTACAACCTTACTTTTAGAAAAAAATCCCGCTGTAGAAGAGCAAATGATTCAAATTTCAAGATTCAAATTGTCAAATTCAGAAATGAACGTCATGGAAAAATATCTTTTGGGATTCAGCAATGATGAAATTTCAAAACAACTCTTTATTAGCAATGCTACTCTTCGAACTCACCTGAACAACATATACAAAAAAATTCCAGAAGCATATAAGCGAGAAATTATTGCCGCTCATAAGTCACGAGTTTAGAAGTGACGATGCAAATCTATTTTTAGACCTCATGTGGGTCTTTTTTAAGCCAAAATTTTCCAAATTTTGATATCCAAAGAGTTAGTCCCAAGCACCACGCGATACTTGCGATCAACAAAAACAGCTCATAGTGACCAGAAACAAAAGAACTGAAAAATCTAAACATCGCAGCAGCCGAAATTAACAATCCGCTACCAAGAAGGCATGCAGAGTTTTTCTCTAACAGCAGTGGCTCTCCGCTGTGACTAAGGCTTACTCTAGTAGAAATCATTATCGTCAACAGTCCAAAACCAGAAATATAAATCAAATGCAAAGCGGAAATTCTCAGTTGCGGGTGAAGTAGAAGTAAAAAATGCCCCACTATTATCGACCAACATGCCAGCCAAATGAAAAAATACAGATGGCCTTTATTTTTAGGTAGCAAATGAAGGCGCCAATATTTAATTGAAATATATAGAACCAAAAGCAGGCGCGATAATCTTGCATAGAAAATTGTTGCCTCGCTTACCTCCAACATAGAGGCGAGTACAAAGATCAATGACAACAACTTTATATCTTTAGGCACGTGTGACAAAAAATTAAATAGGCTTTGATGATTTATACTTTTTGAAGGCCTCATGGGTGTTGGCATTGCTTGATGGCCCAATAGTGCCGGCACAAGCCTTGAGCCTATTCCTAGTACAAGAGACAACATAAAATTAGTAAAAAAAATCGACTTAAAGAACATTTGGTACTCTTCGTTCAGAATGTGTAAATCAATCAGAATCAGTCCCAAACAGCTAAAAAGGCTAAGAAAAATTCCAATACCTACAAATAGAAAAGTAGAAGGTGGCTCATTTGTTCTAAGTAGAAATCTTTTTCTCGCAAATTCCAGGACGAACAACATGATGAGAAAGTCTGAAAAATGAATGGCGACTGCATTTTTTAATAGAAATGATAACAACAATATACCAACGAAAAGCAGAACGACGGATCTTTCGCTTTTTGTCATTGTCTGGGTACCCGTAAATCTGGGTATTGCCGTTGTCAAAAACCCCACTGAATAGCAAACAAGAAAACCACCCACCATGAGTTCGGGATGGATACTGCCAGGGTAAAAATCTGAATACTTCATTAACCAAGGCGCCCAGATCATGACACCGACAAATCCCAAGGACCAACCAACTGGGAACATAAATCTATAAGGGTCCTGCCCAATCACTTGCTGCCTTCTTGACTGCGCAATCTTTCAAAATTATTCAATATAACAGACTGATCACCCATCTTTAGATAATCTGCTTTTTCCCATTTATTAAGGATACGAATCACAGTCTCGACTCGAGCTTCGATAATTTTTGCGATTTGGGTTTTTGTAATAGAAATTGGTATGATAATCTTATTTGGGTTTACATCTTGTGATTTGGAAAATCGCATTTGTAAGTTATCAAAAAGTTCTATGATTCGTGCCGATAGGTCCCCGGCGCCAAGAATCATAATTTTATCGCGCAAAATTTGTTCGTGGATCAAAAGGCGTTCTCGCTGCCAATTCAACATATTTTCCCAATCTTGTCCGGCAAGATCTCGATCAATGGATCGAATAAAAAATTTAAGAATTTTACTGTTTTTACTGCTGACTATAGCACTTGCTGGATATTGCGTTTTTTTTAGAATTGCCGAAAGACCAATCATATCACCTGGACCAAAAATTCCCATAATGAGCTCATTTCCGCTCTTGTTCTCATTTACTATCTCCACTAGGCCTTCAACAACAAACGCACAATACTCGCCGGGGTCCAGTCTTTTCCATAAAAAGTCACCCTTTTTTAGTTCGGTGGTCACGGCATGTTCGGCGAGAAATTTCTTGTTTGAGTCCGAAAGACTTTCAAAAGTCCGCGAGAGCTTTATGGTGGACAAAAATCTAGAAACATCTGTTGAAACCAAAATCCCGCCTTTCGTACCTACAAAATATAGCTAAAATTCATATGTGAGTATGATATAAATCATACTCATTTTCGATAAACTGTATAACACTAATCAACTGACAAACCTTGGAGGATTTACCTATGCAGTATGCCATAATATTTTTCACTTCATTTGCCTTATTTTTTTCGTTTTCAGCAAGAAGTGAAGATAAAATCGAAGGACAAGAAGAGGCTGTTCTCACAGATGCACCGGAAGTGCCGGCTCCTATTTCGCGAAAGCATCCAACTAAAGTTATTGTTCACCTTGAAACCAAAGAAGTTCGAAAACGAATGGCAGATGGGGTTGATTATACTTTTTGGACTTTTGGTGGAAGCGTACCAGGAAAATTTATTCGAGTTCGCGAGGGGGATCTTGTTGAGTTTCACTTGCAAAATCACCCTTCAAGCAAGATGCCCCATAACATCGATTTACATGCTGTAACAGGACCAGGAGGAGGAGCGGCCTCTTCATTCACAGCGCCTGGACACTCTAGTACATTCTCATTCAAGACTTTGAATCCTGGTCTTTATGTTTATCACTGTGCAACTGCCCCAGTTGGAATGCATATTGGTAACGGCATGTATGGTTTAATTTTAGTTGAACCAAAGGATGGGCTGCCCAAGGTTGATCGCGAGTACTATGTTATGCAAGGAGAGTTTTACACTAAAGGTAAAAATGGCGAGCCCGGACTTCAGCCTTTCAGTATGGAAAAAGCTCTTAAGGAGCAGCCTGACTACGTGGTATTTAATGGCGCGGTTGGCGCTATGACTGGAGATAAGGCTTTAAAGGCAAAAGTTGGAGAAAAAATTAGGTTATACGTAGGAAATGGTGGCCCGAATTTAGTTTCTTCATTTCACCTCATTGGCGAAATTTTCGATAAGGTTTATATCGATGGCGGAACGAAGTCGATCAATGAAAACGTGCAAACCACTTTAGTACCAGCGGGAGGTTCGACAATAGTGGATTTTAAGGTCGATGTGCCTGGAACATTTATCATTGTTGATCACTCCATCTTCCGCACATTCAACAAAGGCTCACTGGGAATGCTAAAGGTTGAAGGGCCAGAAGACAAATCGCTTTATTCTGGTAAAATTTCAGACGAAGTTTATTTGCCAGAGGGATCGACCATACAAACAGTCGACGATGTTGCACCGCCAAAGTCCGTCGCTAAATCTAAAGCTGAACGCCTTACACATGGTAAGCGAATTTACGAAAATAACTGCATGGCTTGCCATCAGGCGGGAGGGACTGGCCTTGCCGGAGCATTTCCCCCTCTTGCCAAATCGGACTACCTGAATGCTGATAAAAAGAGGGCCATCCAAATTGTCACAGGGGGAAAATCTGGAGAGATAACGGTCAATGGTGTTAAATTTAATGGAGTTATGCCGGCCCAACAACTCAGTGCTGAGGACGTAGCTAATGTGCTAACTTATGTCTACAGTCTCGGTGGAAATGCTGGCTTCGAAGTGACTCCAGCAGATGTTAAGTCTGAGCGTTCGAAATTAAAAAAATAGTTATATGGTGATGTGTTTAATATTTCTAATTTTATTCCCGATATTCTCTATGGCCAGCGACATGATAACGGTGGATGGTGGGCACTATAGCCCCATTCTTGGAAAAAAAAGGGACGTTACCGTTAATGGATTTTTAATTGATGAAGCGGCTGTAACAAATCGTGAGTTTCAGCTGTTTGTAAAAAAAGTCCCCTCTTGGCAAAAAACAAAAACGCCTCTGCTTTTTGCGGACACTAACTACTTAAAAAGTTGGAATTGGCCCACAGGTACCAACGACCCATCGCTAGATAGCTCTCCCGTGGTCAATGTATCTTGGTTCGCAGCAAAGGCTTATTGTGAATGGTCAAATAAGCGACTGCCAACAGTTGATGAATGGGAATACTTAGCTCAGTTCGGTCCAGTCGACAAAAAACATGACCCAAAGGATGTTATTCTTGAATGGTATTCAAAGCCAACACCAGCAAAACTGCCACATGTGAAAAGTACTTTTAAAAATAAATTTGGCGTGTGGGATGTTCATGGCCTTATTTGGGAATGGACCTATGATTTCAATACAGCTTTCGTCACTGGCGAGTCGCGCGGCGACTCAGCAATTGAGAAATCAATGTTTTGCGGTGGCGGTGCCGCAGGTTCACCGAATCCAAGTGATTATGCTGCCTTTATGCGTTTTGGCTTTCGAAGCAGCTTAAAAGGAAACTATACCGTTGAAAATTTGGGATTTCGCTGTGCAAAGGATCCAAAACCATGAAGTCTATTATCTTTGTCGTTAGCTTATTTACTTGTCTCACATGTAATTCAGAAGCCAAGAAAATTCCTATTGATTCAATTTTTCAAATTCAAACGAATTGGATCAATCAAGATAACAAAATCGTTAAGCTTGAGAGCTTCGAAGGTAAGCCGACAATTTTGGCGATGGTTTATCTTTCGTGTAAATTTCTTTGTCCTACCATAATTTCGGAAGTGCAAAACCTTGAAGCTAAGATTGATCCCAAAAAAAGAGAGAAAGTCCAAGTGCTTTTAGCCTCTTTTGATCCTGAAAAAGATACGCCAGCAGTGATAAAGGCCTATGCAAAAAAACGGAAACTCGATAGTCCACATTGGACGCTACTGACAAGCAAAACTGATAGTGCACCAAGAGAACTTGCAGCCGTTCTCGACTTCAAATATAAAAAGATAGAAGGTGGAGACTTCACCCATTCATTTATGATTGTGGTTTTAAACGAATCCGGAGTCCCCGTTGCCCGAATCGATTCTGCAAGCCAAGACAAACAACCTTTGGTAAATGCGTTAAATACTTTGTTAGAAAAATAGTGATCGGCAGAATCAGGTAGAGTCCTTGAAGCACTATAAAATGGTCAGATAGGACAAGCAAAAGCGACCACATGGCCATCGGGATCAGCGATGGCTCCAACTTTGTCGCCCCAATTTCGATTTTCAAGACCTGACACAGGTTCGGGCATGTCGGGTTGTCCATAGAATCTTGTTGTTCTATAAACGAGACGTTTTGAATTCGCGATTTTGTCCAAGGCTTGATTCGTTAGTTTTTCGAGTAAATCCAATTTAGGATTTTGTTCGCTCTTAATTCTTAGATAAGAATTCAATTTTTTAAATCCCAGTCGCATATAAATTGCCAGTGCCGTTGTTTCAGGAGGAGGCATTTCGCACAGAGTTGGATATAATGCGATTTTACTCATAAGATAAATCATAGTTGAGGAGAACCTTCTCGGTCTCGCAACGCCGTCTGGAAGCAAAACATGACTATTCGTATTAGCGTTGATAGCCACATCTTTTCTTCGATCTGGCTGTCGTCTTCATTTCGCTCTAAAGGCGTCACTCTACTTTTCGTTTCGAACCGCATTGTATTAATGGCGCGGTTCGGAACGAAAAGTAGAGTGACGCCTTTGGAAATTCGTTTCTTAGACTTTGAAATTCGATTTTAAATCAGACCAGCACGATTGATAGTTGGAGTCGCGCAATGGAGATTTAGCTGCGGTTTCGGTGATGGCGAATGGGTAGCGACTTTCGAACATGAAGGCTAGTGTGTTGTCGTATTTTTCGGGTTTGAGTTCGGCTTTGGTGGCTTTTTCAAATGTTTGAGCGTCGGGTCCGTGAGGAGCAAAAGCATTATGTAGACTGGCGCCGCCAGGAGCAAACTCTTCGGATTTTGCGTCGTAAACACCTTTTATCAATCCCATAAATTCGCTCATTAAATTGCGATGATAATACGGCGGTCGAAACGTGTGCTCGGCCACCATCCATCGCGGCGGAAATATTACAAAATCAATATTGGCAACGCCTTCGGTTCCGGAAGGTGAAGTTAAAACCGTAAAGATAGAAGGATCTGGATGATCAAAACTGACGGTGTTGATCGTGTTGAATTTTTTTAAATCGTACTTGTAAGGATAGTAATTGCCGTGCCATGCAACGACGTTCAGAGGTGAGCTTTTTAATTTTTGCTCAAAAAACTTTCCCATAAATTTAAAAATTAAAGTGCTCTCTTGCTTTTTGTCGTCATAAGCAGCTGATGGAGCTAAGAAGTCGCGAGGGTTGGCAAGACCGTTAGCGCCAATGGGGCCTAATCCCGGCAATACAAACGACGCTCCGTAATTTTCGCAGACATAACCACGAGCTTTATCGCCCACGAGATTGACTTGAAATTTAATACCTTTAGGAATGACAGCAATTTCGGTAGGAGCAATTTTAAGTGTTCCAAATTCTGTTTTAATTTCAAGATCACCCTCTTGAGGAACAAAAACAAATTCACCATCGGCCGAATAAAAATAAGTGTTTTTCATCGACGCATGACATGCGTACATATGAATAGAACAACCGGATTGCGACTGAGGGGCGCCGTTTCCGGTGTACGTCACAAGGCTTTGCAAAAAATTAATTTCTTTTTGGGCGTAAGAAAACGGTTTCCAGCGAATCTGGTTAGGTTCAAAAACTGTAAACGGACCTGTTTTAAAAAGTGGAATATCAATTGGGTTAAATGAGCCGTCAGTTACAGAAGGTTGAATTTTGTAGAGCCACGATCTTAAATTGTGTTCTCGTGGGGCCGTAAACGAGCTGCCGTTAAGTTGTTCCGCATAAAGGCCCAATGGCGATTTTTGCGGGTTGTTTTGACCTTGCGGAAGAGCGCCCGCTACGGCTTCTGATTCAAAGTAATTTCCAAACCCCGAATGGTATTGCGTTTCCATAGACGATATTAAAGGCTTTCGCTTTCATTTTGTCAAAAGGTCGAGGCCAATTCGCTGTGTTTGTCTCAAAATAGAGCGGTCTTCATCTTATATTTCAGGTGAGATCATCCGAAAATTCATTATGCTTAGAGTGGTTTTAACTCTTATATTAGTGCTGACTTTTATTTCCGAATCTCAAGCCCGAGAGATTAAGGGTGCGACTCCGCGTAAGAAGCGCCATGTTAAACTTTTAGATGTGGATATTGAAGATCTTGTTCGTGCCGAAGACGATCCTAATTTTGAAGAGTTTCTTAAAGAGCGGGAGCATCAACACCAAATTGATCAAGCCTCCATCGAATTACATAAAAAACAAAGACAAGAGTTTGAAGACGAAACCGAAAAAAAGCGTCGAGATTTTATAGACGCACGTTCTAAGAAAGTTCCCGTGAATATGACGGAGCTTTACCAAGACTATAAACGACACCTCGAAGAAAAAAGAAATTGGCGACGTGAACAAGCGGCGGGCCGTGCAAAACAAGTTGCCGACCACGAAGCTCAGGTGCATCAAATTCAAGCGTCTCGTCAAGTGCGACTCGAAAAAGTATTCCCCAACCAAAGGTTGCCGGCGTCAATCGAAGAGCCTAAGTATCCTAAAAAGACCGAAGGCGCATTTAAAAAAGCCCCCGCAAAAACCCCTTAGACCCATTTCGGTATAGAGCATAATACACCCTAGTTTCTAAAAAAAAAGCGTGTTACGTATTTTGTATGGATCAATCTCCGCGCGAGTATTTTAAAAGTCTTCAAAATCACATCACCACGCAGCTAACGACTATCAACGAGCACACGTGCAAAAGCGACATTTGGCAACGTGAAGGCGGTGGAGGCGGAGACTCCCGAATTTTCGAAGGAGGACGACTTCTAGAAAAGGGGGGCGTTAATTTTTCTGAAGTTTACGGAGAATTCACGCCAGAATTTGCGGCCGCCATGCCATACGGCGATGGTTTAAATTTTTACGCCACCGGTGTCTCGTTGGTTTTACATCCTAAAAATCCATTTGTGCCTTCGGTTCATGCCAACTTTCGTTATCTTGAACGCGGAAACGCCGCCTGGTTTGGCGGGGGTGCGGACCTCACGCCATTTTATTTTTATCGCGAAGACGCGGTTCATTTTCATCGTACTTTTTTTGAGGCCTTACGTCCCTTCGGTCCAGAGCATTACCCCAAATTTAAAAAAACGTGCGACGAATACTTTTATTTACCTCACCGAAACGAAACTCGTGGTGTCGGGGGAATATTTTTTGATTACCAATTAGCAAAATCCCAAAACCCTAACGACATTGTTAAGTACGATGTTTTCGGAATGGTTCGT
>JAKFYE010000012.1 GCA_021731045.1 Bdellovibrionales bacterium
ACAGGTCTTTATCAATAAATGTATTTCTATATTCCTTTGTGCCCTTGGTTACCAAATTACTTTTTTTATCTTTCATATTAACCCCCTTTAGGTTTTTGTTTGTGTTACATCCACAATTTAATCCTAACGGTCGGGGTATTTGAGTTTGGTGCCTGTTTGGTGCCACTGATTTTAAAGCTGTAAGTCATGATAAAAAAACCCACCAGGCTCAGGTAGGCTTTAAAAAGTCTCAGAATATAAGATTAGTTTTTAAAATTTACTTAAAAGAGCTTCTAAATTTCCAATAATGATATCTTTGTCGGATTCTTCAAAAAGATCCATCGCACTGATCGTAGTTTGAATAGCAAATCTCTGGTTCTCGTCTACAAGTACTAATGACATTTCACTGTCATATACCTCTTCGGGGACATCGGGGTTTCTATCAATAATTGCTCTGGCGCAATAAAGTTTAGACCATTCAACAGCTGGACTCTTTATTACTCTTTCTATTCCGTCAGTGTAAAAGCAAGTTAGCGTGCCAAATTCTGACCAATGATTCCACCCATAAAAGTAATAGTCTCCTTGGTAGATATACATTTGAAATATTTCCCGAATAAATGGCTTGCTCATAACTGACCTCCACGAGGTGCGAGATTAGGAACTACATAAAAATATTCATTTCGAAGACCATGCACGATGGCATCCATTGCAATTGCATCATTTTCCAAAATGCGATTATTTGACTTTTGCAGGTATTGGATTAAGAAAACTATCTCCTCTTCGGTTAACTTATCTCGCTTCCACTTTGTGATGGCTTCATCTGAAGCCATTCTTATCAATAGCTTTTGTATGGTGCTTAACTTTGAAATTGCATTTGAGTAATTTGGTGTGTCAAATTTAAGCTCTAAAATATTTTTCCCAATTAATTGTACAGCGATTCGAATATAGATGCCCTGCAGTGACCATACCCTCTTGCTGTTTATTAGAACTGTAAAAAACAAAAGCAAATCACTTTGCTCTATCTCTCCATCTTCAAATTTCATTATGTATTCAACTAAATTGCTCTCAATATGCTGAACCTGCTGCTTTTCATTTTGGGACAAATTCTTTTTCCAATCCATAAAACCTCCTAAATTTTCCGACTTAATTGCCGGTCTAAATTTATTATGAACCGAGGTATAACGCCTGTTTGGTGCCAGCTTGGTGCCAGAAGATGATAGCCAAAAGAAAAATAAAAACCGCACCAGTGGATAGTGCGTTTTTATTGAGCTACAGACAGTCTGTAGTTAAGCTACTGATTTTGCATTTTTGATGATTGAAATTTTTAATTTAAATTCATTTACTAACTGTAGACGCTTTTCTGGATTCGACTCATTCCTAATTTGTCTATCATACTTATGTATTAATGACTGTTCTATTGGGCAATTATCGGCTGGAGACTCATGCCTTACAGGGGACAAGGTGCGCCCTCTAGACATTAAGGCTAAAAATATTTCTTTAAATATTTCTCGTATAACAGGCACAGGAACGGCATTGCCCAGTTGTGCACATACCTGGCCATTACTTGAAGAAAATTTGTACCACTCCGGAAACCCTTGGAGCCTCGCACATTCTCTCGGGGTTAAATATCGAAGATGAAAGTTTGCTTTTTTTCCTTTTGTATCTGTAAGTTCAATTAAACCAAAAAGATTGTTTTTCATTTGTTTGACAGGGACAAGGTTTTTTATCAAAGAACTCGAACTTTTTAGAATGGCGCGACTTGGCTTTTCAAGGTTTAGAACCTTATAGCCAAAGCCATGCCCTCGCTCTTCATAGTCAGTTTTTTTATCTATAAAAACATCAATTTGCTCTTGGGTGAGAAAATATTTTCCATCAATTTCTGACTCTAAAATATCTAAAACCTTAGGTATATACAACTGTGGCTTTGGAAATTGAAAACTTAGCTTTTCTTTGAAGGCACAGATAAAGAGCCTTTCCCTAAGTTGAGGTACACCAAAGTCACATGCTTTTAGAATTTTGTGATGGCAAAAATAGCCTTCCTTTTGCAGAGCATTTTTTATTTCTTCAAAATACTCGCCATTCTTTAATCTAATCATTCCAGGAACATTCTCGATAAAAACCACATCGGGTTTTCTAACTTTAACAATTTTCATTAGGCCATAAAACAGCTTCCCTCTATCATCTTCAAGTCCTTGATGATTGCCCTCTGTAGAGTATGATTGACATGGTAGCGATGCCGTAATCACTTCACAGTCTTTCCATTCTTGAATAGGCACTTTAGAAAAGTCACCCAGTGGCAACTCACCAAAGTTATTGAAGTATGTTTGGATAACTTCCTGGTCTATTTCGCTGGATTGAACTACTTCAAAAACACCTGTTTGCTCGAGTCCCAAACGAGTGCCGCCGAGACCAGAACAAAGCTCGATAACTCTTAATTTTTTGAACTTGTTCGCATTAGACATAAATCCCCCTATGGATTAATCGAAGGCATTATTGCCCTCATCATTATATTATCCATGGGGTGTTAAGTGTTTGGTGCCCTGTTGGGGCCTGCAGGCAGTCTGTAAGCTATCGCAAGTTTTATCTTACTTCTTCAAAAGAAAAATCAAGATAGTACCACTTCTCAAAACCCTTTTTTTTGCCGATCTTAATAAGACCGATTTTCCATGCTGGATGTCTTGACTTTAAAATGCCTTTTTCTAGGCGCCATTCATAGCGATATTTGTTTCTGACCTTAGGCTTAATACTTTTTGCTTTTGCCATCTTGTTCAAAATTTCTTTTGCTTCGGCAGGTGAGTACAATTTTTTTACAAGTTGACTTACAGTTGCTTTACGATCCTGCCTATCCATCAAAACTTTAATAACTTCAGCTTGTCTTGGATTAAAACTTAACTGCTTTATTTTTTTATTTGCAGGCGTATAGCTAGAAAAATCAATACTAAACTTACCAAGTTCAATATCGTTTTCTCCAAGAAATGTGGTTTCGGCGCCTGCTGTTGAGCCACGCCTAAATCCAAAATGCCTTTCTAAATCTTTACTTATGCGCTCAATAATTGCAAAACGCCTAGCTTTCATAGGTTCAAGAGCCGTATAGATGTACTCAATTTTTGTATGACTATCTATTAGCGAATATGAATCAAAGAAATTAAAATTCAATCGATGGGGACCATCAATATCAGTTGAAAATTCATAAATAGGTTTTGCAGCTTTATAGAATTTAGTAAAAATATTATTTTCAAAAGCAAGTGGAAGCTCTAGTGCTGTGAACAATAGTCTTCCAAAAGTTAGATAATCGATATACGAATACTCAACTTTTTCATCTAGCCCAAAGTATTTTGAATTTTTTCTTTTAATTGCCTGATACTCCGAATGACTAAATTCATTTTTTATATATTCAACTAAGCCTCTAATTGGCTCTCGTGACGAACTATCAGAAAAATATCTTTCAAACTCCTCAATCAAAAAAATTCTTACCCTAAATAGCTTGTCCCTCAGCTGTTGATCGGGCTCTGTTACTTTCTCACGGAATGATTCAACGACTGCACGTTTCATGAGGATGACATATGGTTCATATCTTTGTGATGCGTCATAAGATATTTTTGGGATGCTAATTTCTCTTTGTTCTTTTTCCTCATATCTTTTTCGCTCAATTTCATTTTGAAAGAAGCGTTTGTCAGAAGGAATACTATTCTTTTCAGCAAGCAATCCTTTTGCAAGAATAATTTCAGCGACCTTAGCTCGTGTTACGAATGCATGATCGAACCATGGATAAGGCTCGAATGACGGAATAGAGTTCTGAGCGGAATCATTTATAAAATAATTTTTGTATTGAAATAGATGTGCTTTGAATCCTGCCAGAAAATTCAAAAGCATATTAGTGTTTTGGGGATCAGTGAGGCTTTCGTCGTCCTTATCAAATATCGGTGGAGGAGTAAGCTCAAAGATGCCTTGAAATGCCAAACTCTGTCTAATAAGTAAATTAATGCTTTGTTGCTCTTTTGTTTCTAAATGTCGATCATCTAAATTGCTCTCATCATCTCCACTTATTCGATTTTCATAAAATTCTGTAGAGTCTATCCCAAAAAGACTTTTTGTTTTTTTTGCTCCTAAAGATGATAGCGAAGAAATTAAACTCGGAATAAAGCAGGAATGAATGAGGTCATCAGATAACACCTTATTTTCTAAGCTCTCTGTACCCTTAAAATAATCCAGTAAGTTTTCTCCTGAGACTATTGTATTGAACAACACAACTTCTATCCAATTAGTTTGGGTTTCAAATCTATTAGCCAATAATTTGGCTGTGTTTTTTATTAATGGGTACTCAGCCTTAGTTGCCCGTCGGGTATACGAGTATTTTTTCTTCATTTCCCAATGTTGGCACCAAACATGGCACCAAACAACGTTACCCCCTAGGATTAAGGTAACTTAGTGGGCAACAGACCTACCTAGGACCTGACTAGGGCTGTCATTTAGACAATCGTCTAGACCTAAAATGACAGTCCTAGTTTTCAATAAAAGTCCTTAGAAAAAAATAACTCGTTTTTGACTTATCGCCATTCCTTTGCCATTCTTTGGTAGACACATAAGTTTGAGGGGCGTAAGCCGAAAGGTGTAGGGGTTCAAGTCCCCTTCCGCGCACCACTTACCAAGATATTCGAACACTCACTGGTTTAAAAATTCAGTATTTGGTATTCCGAATTTGGTATTCTGAATGCGGAATTCTGAATACCGAATCCTGATCAGAATTCAGAATCCGATTGATTTAATCTGAAAATCAAAACCCTAGACTGAGTGCTTTTGGTCCTTAAAATCGATTTTTGGAATCGGCTTTTTTCAACGCTTTACAAGATGGCGGCTCCGAACCAGCCCCGAAATTGTTCGGTGCCAGTTCGGAGGGTAAGTTCGGGGTTTAGAATCAAGTGTACTGTGCGTTTCGTGTCTGCCATTGGACCAATCTCATTAGCTTATTGATCAGAGTTGATTTTTGAAGTTAATGTTTAGGCTAATGAACTCAAAGTCAAAATTTTCAAAATCAAGTTGGGCAAATGGCATGCCCTCGATTGATATCAGTCCCTATTCTCACTCGAAGGCCGGCTTCAACCTTATCCTTGATAGATTGACTCAGCACTTTAACTTCGTGCGCCCCGAAGACGATGTCATTGGACTATCCGCCATACCTGAACTTGACAATCACTGGGCTGAAACTGAAATAGAAGCGCAAAAAGTCATCGTGGCGATGGATGAACATATCTGCTCTATAGCTTGTAGTACTGAAGTCCTCCGAAATAAAATTTATGATGCTTTGTTGTCAGTCGCTTAACACTGGTCTGATGCTCGTCTACAACCATAAACACTCGGGGTTTCGAATCACTAGGTGTTCAACCACCTAGGACGACGGGCACCAAATAATCAGCTACCTGAATACCGTTAACAGTTTTCCAGAATACTTTCTGAGTACAGGAAGTACGTTAGCTGTATTCTGGAAAGCAGAACTGTATGCCAAAGGAGCGGGGGGAGTGTGTTTATTGATAAAAAAACTTTGCAGGCGAATTGGGGCTTTTAATTTAGAGGAATCTCTGGAGGATAAAGTTTGCGCTTAGATTCTTTAAGCGTTTGAATTCTTAAAGTCATTTCAGTCGTATCGACGCTGAGCCTTGCTTGTTTGTTTTTTATGTATTCAAAAAAATTTAGAACACCTTCTGGAAATTTCTCACCCATCATCGACATAGCTATTAGGCCCAAAGTGTCTACATCTGAGTGATCCGGTTTTTCTCTATAACGAAGAAAACCTTGGGACATGGCAATCGTTTGAATATAGTGTCCAATTTCATGAGCAATAAAAAATTTACTGATCTCGAGGTCGTCCCAAAAAACGTCTCGACGATCGATTTCAAAAAACTCATTACTTAAATACAAATTAAATTTTGGCCGGGTAAAACGGTAGGTGGATGAACAGTTTTTACAAAATTTTAAAACATACAAAGAAGAATTAAAAAGCATGTACTGCATCTTATCTAAAAAATCGATCCAAACTTGTGGCACATACCCATCGACAGTTTCTACATTTTTGATAGAGTCACATGAACGATCTGCCTTAGACTTGCAGAATGCGGGATGAGACATATGTCTTACATTAGCCAAAGCTGTTTTCAGGGATTGAAGGTCTTGCTCCTGGTGATAACTCAGAACCTCAGGGGCGACTTGCTGTGCCGACGCTAGTTCTAACCCAAAGCTAAGGGCAAAAGGATGTCGTACCTTTTGCATTGTTAAAGTGCGGGTCCTGTATAGTTCCCTTTAAAGATTTCCACAATCTCTGCAGCACTCAAGTCTCGGTCATAATAAACGACTTCGTCAATTGAACCCTTAAAAAGTCTGAAACCATCGGGTCGTTGGCCAAAAACAAAGGCCCCGGTTCCAGTCGTGCGAGGCAACCCAACGTATCTTATATTTTCAAGTACTCCATCGAGATATAGATTCATCCAGATTCCGTCATATGTGATAGTAGCCATATGCCAAGCACCAGTAGTCACAACAGTTCTGCCTTTGATCTCTGCGAAATCATACTCATAATTAGCGTCAGGTCCAAAGTTTATTTGCGCAAATAATCTTGGAAGTGTTCCACCAGCAAGCATTAAGACGTAATAGCCAGCCGTACGCTCATGCAGATTCTTTCCACCAATCCAGATTCGTGAGTCAGCAGGAGGGTTAAAGACATCAGGATTAAACCAAAGTGAGAACGTAAATTTATCCGATTCCATTGCTGCACTATGGGGAACGCTGACTTGCGATGTTATTCCGTCGAAATGTAATCCACCTCCCATTGGGCTTGAAACAAAATTCAACGAGCCTGAAGCGACGCCATTGAGAGTTTTCAGCGCTCCGTCGTTCAGTGCAGTATTTCCAGAAAAACGGGTCGCATCTAAACTCATCAAAAGCTGAGGGGATCTAGGAGGGCGTAACACTGAAACAGGTGGTATGGGAGCTACGCAAGGAGATGATTCTGTGTCGAGCCCATCTTTAATATGAGCAAAAGCAGGCTCAAGACCCTCGGTGCCTGTAAGCTTCGAATTGTCTGAAGTGTTACCACTCCAAATGTTCGTGTTAGCAGGGTCGGTATTTCCCAGCACGTCATTTGTGTTGTTAGAGAGAAACTCATAAGCATTTTGGATAGTGTTATCTCGAACTGTAATGAACGCGCTTCCCTGATCCAAATAAATCCCGACACCGTCGCTCACAGGCCTCTTGCCCCAAAGCGGCTCTTTAAAAAGATCATGAATAAAATTGTTTGAAATGATAGTGCCATCCATTCTTCCGAGAGTATAGATTGCGCCCCCATCGATCATTGTTCGTGTCGTCCGACAAATACGATTGAATGAAATAGTATTATTTGAAGCTGAGGTTTGTTGGGACGCCCAGCCCCAACCCAAGCTGATTCCGGAATAAGGAACCGTAGAAATTTCGTTGTGCGAAATTTTAACATCGTGGACATAACCAGCAAAAATCCCGACCGACCCAGGAAAATCTACACCGATTTCTGTTATGTAATTATTTGTGACGTCAACGGCGCTAATCATCCGGGGTTTAAGTCCAAAGTAAAATGGAACGACTCGGCTGTTCTCAAGGTCGATAGCCGAGGCGGAGATATCATAAAAGACGTTCCCTATAATTTTGCTCTGTTTGACTGCACTATGAAATTCGAGACCCACGCCCCCAAGATGAGTAAAACGATTATAAGACACTTCAATTTTCTCGGCATCTTGCACACGAAAAGCACCTGGTATGGTTGCAGAATAGGGACTCCAAAAATATTGGCCGGCTTGATTTTCAACATATCCAGAGCTCGAGGGTCTTTCCCAAGACGAGTGGGTGAAAGTGATATCCTCAAATTTCAGATTGCGCACTTTTTCATTTTGATTTCCTGCAATATCAATGATTTGCTCTAGAGCAGGTGTTATGACTTCAGCTGTCGATAAGTCTTCTCCCACCAACGGCATATAGAAGAGTTCTGAGGTTGCGATATTAAAATACCACTCACCAGGACGATCCAAAAATTCTCTCGAATTTTGCAGATAGTATGCAGATGAAATCGAAGGATTGAAAATCTTCAACAATCGATCCTTCTCGGGAACTTGAGGTGTTAGCTCCATCATTCCATTAACCATTTGTGATGACCCAACTCTGACAATAGCTTCATGCCATGTTTGAAGAAGCACAATTTCCATGCCTGAAAAATCTTGAACCGTTGAAGTCATATTCGCATCTGTCGCCACGCGGAGATTAGGGCAATTCCATGTATCTGAAGTTTGTGTGCAACTTATCCAATGATTAGACTCCAAAGCGCGCAAAGAACCTATGTTTGGATTTCTTGCGCGAGTCGCTCGCTTGCCATTGATATAAAGTTGTCGAAACCCTGCAGGTGCATTGACAGTCGTTTTGAAAATACCACCGCCCACGCTTGACCAACTCAGTGCATGTTTGTTTCCGCCGCTCAAGGTAGTTCGAGAAAAGCCGTCTCCTTTGTAGATCACAGAGAAGCCGTTTGTACCTGAGTCCTGAGGTTCAAATTTCAATGTTTGATTCAAATAATAAGTGCCGGCACCAATGTGCACAATAAGATCCGAATCGAGATTTTTAGAGCGGAGCCGCGCTTCTTGTTGCGCTCTTGCGAGAGTAAGAAATGGGTATGCCGAACTTCCGTTGTTTTGATCGCTTCCTTTTGACGAGACATGAATCACAAGCTCGTCTCCGTCAGAGTTTAGAGAGCCAATTGAATTAATTGGCTTAATCGACCTAAATGGTACTCCGCAGTTTTGAAAAAATAGGATGCCTCCAAAAGCAAAAGTTAGTGAGATAATCGAAATGAAAGATCTTCGTTTAGAATTTTGGAACATTGTTTAAACTAATCGGAACACTCAAGCTGAAACTTAACCTTAGCAGGAAAATAATACCTCACTTGTGAAACACACTTATTCAATGACAATTCACACTCTTAGTAAGCGTAACTACAGCTATATTTGGGAGGTATGGGGTTTGCTTTCAATAGATGAATGCGACAGAGAATGCGGGTGATCGTTTATATTGGACCTTTGAGCCTGTTTTTGGCTTTTGTGGTGTCTTTTTTTTCACTGTTGCAAATAAAAGCTGCAACTGATTTAGGTGAAGCCTCTAACACTTTAATTTCTGTGGAGTATGAAAACTATCGATCCCAGCACCCTCTTGGCAGCTGCGCCTCAAACGGCCAAAATGCGCGCGTTCTCATCTCCGGTTTTGGTCTTTTTGATGGAGTTGATTACAACGGATCCGGCACCGTGATTAAGTCGATGATGGACACTCAGTTTTGGCCACAAGACTCTCAATTCTTAAGTCAGTTCCCCCAGACGTCTGCGACACCAGGAAAGCTTACCTCAAAAGACAACGGTGCCTTCGCAGTCATGCGCACGCTCAAAATTGAAGAAAAATCCTATGACGTTTGTTTTGTATTATTGGAAGTGCGATGGGATCTTGCCGCGGCAATTTTAAATTATGAAATTCAAAAGATGAAACCAAATCTTATTTTAATGACGGGACGAAGTGGCGCAAAAGTAGAAATCGAAGGCGAGGCTACGAATATTACGACGACACTTTTGGATTTTAATTTTGACGGCGAACCTTTGAATACTCCGCCTCACAAAAATATTCCCAATTCAAAATGGATTGTAGATAATTATCCCACCTCAAAAACTATAAAATTAAATTGGGATATTGAAAAAGTCGCACAAGCCATCACTCCGCTTGTGAAACAATTGGGTTTTGATACCGTTAGCAACACGTTTGCCCAACCCGGAAACGATTATATTTGCAATAATGTTAGCTTCTATACTGCGATATCAGTCTTGCAACCCGATATCTACGCCGCCGGCGATAAAATAAAATTGAGTCATTTAACTGGGTCACCTACACCACAATTTGGATTTCTTCATATACCCGCATTTGATATTCAACAGCCAAATCTTGAAGCCGCAACTCCATTGGTTTTTGGCTTTGCTCAAGTCTTTGCAAAAATTATTTCGACGTTACTCAAGTAATTGAGTTGAGCCTGTTCTTCTAATTATTTACGTGAGTGTATGTACGATAGTCATCCTGAGTTCGCCGCGCGATTCCATGCAATCAGAAACCGCGCCTGATTCTTATCGTACCCAAAGCCTTCATACTTATTAATCTCAATATAATCTCGAAGATTCAAAAAACCTTTAAAGCTAGTCACGACTCGAGTATAGGGACGATAATCCCAAAAGCGATCCTTGGCTTCTTTCTTAAGAGGATTCCAACGACTAGCTCCCGTAACCGCCATAGCAATAGCAGACGTAATAGCTCTAATAAACGGCCGATAAGTAAACCGATTCGAAAGCTTAATTTGTAAGTGCAAATGATTCCCAACATTCGCAAGCGAAAGAACCTTAATTCGATACTTAGTAGAAAACGTCTTAATAATTCGACGAATCTCCAACGTATGCTGCTGACGCTTAAAAGACCAAACCCCAGTAGCCTTAGACGAGCGCAAAACCAAATGCATAGTATGTCGAGTATCCAGAGGCCGAGGTGTTGATCGACCTTTGCGAGTATTTAAAAGCACCCCACCATAAGAGCTATTTTGTTTCTTAAGCATTTCAAGCTGAGGGTTTCTTTTCATTTCTAAAAAATATGTGCACGAAGGTATAAAGTCAATGAAAAAAAAGATAAAAACCAAACTCAAATAGAAATTAATTTTAACAAAAGACACCTATGAAACTTCGAATGTCAGATCACTTCATCCTAATTATAGCGTAAATAATTAGGAGAACTGGCGTGCCCCACTAACGGGGCTTTGAGCCTGTTCTTTCCGTACATAGACGGCAAACGCATCTAACAAAAGATGGCTTAAGGGTCTCTGCAAGACTACGTCATCCTGCCAATGTTTCTTATGAAATGTTGCATTAGAAGCAGGAGTCCACCCCGCTACCTTTTACATCGAACTGAGAACGGCGACGACGCGGCGATTACGCGACTTCCCGTCAGTCGTGGCGTTTGAAGCAATAGGTTTGTCAGGACCAAAGCCTTGTGATTGCAATCGCGACGGGTCTACACCGGTTCGTGCGACAATTGCGTCTTTAACAGCCGCCGCACGGTTGGCAGATAACTTTAGGTTGTGTTGGCGCGAACCAACTGAATCCGTATGACCTTCGACCACGACATCCAAATCAGGGTTGTCGTTCATAAATTTTCCAAACGCATCGATGATGGGGTAATACTGTTCTTTAACAAAATATTTATTAGTATCGAACTCGACTTTTAAAGTTTTCGTTACTTTTTGCTTAGGTAGGCAGCCAATCGAATTCACTCGAGAACCGCGCGGAGTATCTGGGCAATCATCCTTATCGTCGTAAACACCATCTCGATCAGAATCTACGCGCACAACGGGAGTCGGTGCTGGCGGTTCGTTGTCGCGGCTGAACTTCCAAGTAAAACTCACCATCGGTAAACCCAATTGTGCCGACGTTGCTGGCTTGTCATCAAGGTCCACATTTAGAAAGTCGTAAATTAAACCTAAGGCCCAACGTTTGCCCGCCCATATTTCTTTAACACCGGTTCGTGCAAAAAAATGAAATGTATCTTGGGCTTTATTTACCGCTCGAGGAAAGTTATTGGCTTTTCCCGCGCCGGCACCAACTAAAAGAAACGGTTTAAGTTGAGAGTCAGTAAAAAATCTCAAGCCATAAGCCGCACTAAGCCCTGGATAATTACGACCAGAACCTTCAAAATCAAAATAGTCGAACGTGATATCAAATCGGCTCCGCGCGTCCCACTCACGTGATAACCACAGCGCTCCACCGACCGAACTTTTTAATTCATCACCAATAGCATCAAGTTGAGTCAAGTTTGGACCGACACCTGCGTTCAAACTCCACTCTGGGTTTGACATTTCACCAGCAAAACTAATCACGGCCGAACACAAAATGAAGAACGTAAAAATGAGTTTCAATACAGTATCGGACATAGACGTCTCCGCTTAGTGATGCTTGCCGTGATCTTTTGAGTGATCGTCATTATTGCGATCCGGATGCGTTCCACGACATACTTCGTGACCATCGTCTTCTCCACCATCATCCGTATCTTTCTTGAGCGGATCTGTATGATGTTTTTTTACTTCGGCACCATCTGACAAACCGTCATTATCAGTGTCGGAATCGTTTGGATCCGTGCCGTATTTACCTTCTTCACTCCCCAACAAGCCGTCGTTATCGGCATCGCAATCATTTGAGCGATCATCGCGTTTATCGAGAGGGTTTTTGCCGTGTTTGACTTCGTAACCGTCATTGACGCCACCGCCGTCGGTATCGCGCTTTAAAGGATTCGTATGGTATTTAAAATACTCTTCGCCATCTTTTAATCCATCACCATCAGTATCCGGATTTTTGGGATTCGTGCCGAGATACTTTTCTTTTGAATTCGTCAAACCGTCATGATCATCATCTGGATCGCCGGGCTTTACGATGTCGTCATTTTTGTTAAGAGGATCTGTTCCCCGACCAACTTCCACTCCATCGTTAACGCCACCTTTATCTGTATCTGATTTTTTAGGATCGGTGTGTGTCGTGTTCACTTCAGTGCCATCAGCTAACCCATCGTCGTCGGTGTCAGGATCGTTCGGATTTGTTCCTAAAGTGGCTTCTTCCGTATTTGTGAGACCGTCACCATCATTATCTGATATTGCGGGGGTCGCATCATCACTTGGGTCAAGTGGATCTAAACCATTATTAACTTCAAGCCCATCATTTTTACCGCCACCATCAGTATCGGGATTTCTGGGATCCGTCATATGAGTGTTTCTTTCGGCACCATCTAACAAACCATCGTCATCAGAGTCGGGATCATTAGGATCTGTTCCGATAACGCCTTCTTCATTGTCCAATAAACCATCACCATCTGTGTCTTGGACAAGTTTAATAGCCTCAACTGTGTCATTAGTGTTTTCGCTTTCGCCATAATTAATTCGTGCGCAATTTTGATACGCTAAACCAATTGAGGCGATCAAAACGATGAACGTAGATGGAACAAAAAACTTATGCTTATAAAATTGCATTTTCATAATGACTCCAAGATGTTGCCAACTCTTCCTTTCATCATAAAGTAATTTTGACGAATCACAACATCCACTTCGTCATCAGGGAAGTCATGAGAATTCCAATTCTTAATTCTACCATCAACGCTTGTTTTTCTAGACTTATGTCGATGATCATTCTCAACAAAAGTATTCAATACAAATGTGAAACGACCTTGCAATGTTAAGAGAGCTAGGAGGACTCACAAAAGCTGTTCCACAAAATATTAATCTTCTCTATCGAGTTCGACAAATTGCCATTTGACGGCTTTAAAATGGGCTTTCGTTTCACGCTCTAATTGATTAACCAAATCAATCGCGTGGTCGACGTTTGTCACATCGCCGGGATGAACTTTGCAACTAAGCATGATCTCGTCGGAGCCAGTTTGAATTGCGATTATGTTTAAAACTTTTCCATTCGGAAAAAGTGTTTTTGTTTTGTTTTGAATAAAATCCTTAATGTCATCGCTTGCAGCTTCGCCAATGATGAACGACTTCACTTCAACCGCAAGCAATACGGCCACACAAACTAAAATAATTCCGACTAAAATTGAACCCAAGGCATCCCAATAGGAGAGCCCGGTGATCCACGCGATGACCAAACAAATTGTCGCCACCATTAAACCGGCAAGGGCCGCCGCGTCTTCAGTAAAAATAACTAAAAGCTCAGAGTTTTTTGTATATTTAAACCACTTCCAAAGACTTCCTAATTTATTTTGAGCTCGGACTTCTTTTAAGCAGGCAAAAAATGAATAACCTTCTAAAATTAAACTAAAAACGAGAATTCCCAAGCCCAGTAAAGGCGAAGAAATTTCTGAGTGTTCATTGAGTTTATGCACCCCTTCGTAAATTGCGAACAATCCGCCAACCGAAAAAAGTAAAATCGCCACAATGAAAGACCAAAAGAAAGCTTCACGACCATAGCCAAGAGGATGAATGGCGTCTGCAGGCTTTTGTGATTTTTTATTCCCGATCAAAAGTAAAACCTGGTTGGAACAGTCAACCACGCTGTGAATGGCTTCAGCTAAAAGAGACGCGCTACCCGAAATAAATGCGCCTATGAATTTGGCAAATGCAATTCCGAGATTTGCAAAAAACGCGATCAAAATAACTTTCGATGAACCACCGGCCGAACTCATAAAGTCCTCTCAATGTTTTGCTAACTGTGGCCCAACTCTTTTAATAAAATTTCGCCTAAAGCTTGTGTTTTAGCGGGACCAAAACCAAACACGTTTTCTAATTCCTGAAGCGACATCGGATTTTTATTGGCAAGATCAATTAAAGTACGATCACTAAAAATAATGAAAGCCGGAATGTCGTTTTCTTTAGCGTATTCGCGACGCCAATCTTTTAGTAACAACATGCGCGCTTCAGCTTGAGAATCCTTAATTTCAAAAGTGGATTTTTTAGTTTTGGATTCTCTATTTAGAGCCTTTTTAAGTTTCACTTTCTTTTCTGACTTTTCTCCCGATTTTCCTTCGGATGCGTATGCAAAAACAGGTTTCTCTACGATCCACTCTGATGTCGACGCGCAAACATCGCAATGTCCACATGCCGTGATTCTTTCGAAATCTTTAAAATACGTCAAAATGCCTGCGTGGCGACATTCGTAAGACTCTGCAAACTGAGTCATCGCATTGAGCCCATCCCAACGACGACTGATCACATCGCGAGCCGCTGTCGATTGTTGAATAAAATAAGATTGTAGACCTTTATCTTTTTTTGAATAAAGCAAAAGACAGCGAGACATCTGACCGTCTCGTCCTGCCCGCCCCATCTCTTGATAAAAAGACTCTATGTTTGCAGGCATTTGGTAATGCGTAACCAAGCGAACATTCGGATAATCGATTCCCATTCCAAAGGCATTCGTGGCCGTGAGAATTCTAAGCTCTGCACGGTCGAATTTCTCTTGAACCTCTTTGCGGGTTTCAGCTCCTAAACCCGCATGATAATAACTGACCCCTTCAAAATAAGTTTGCAAACGAGTCGCAAGATCTTCGGCTTGCTGACGCGTTCCGCAGTATATTAAAATGCGGCCCTCAGGTGTTTTCGTAATCGCATTTTTTAAAAAATGAAACTTAAACTCATCATCAATACATGTTTCAGCTTGGTAAAAAAGATTGGGACGGTAAAAGCCGTGCGTATGACGATCGGGTTTATTCATTCGCAATTGGTAGCTGACATCTGCCAGAACCGGTGGTGTGGCCGTGGCAGTTAGAGCTAGAATCGGAACATCTGGCCGTAAATCTCTTAACAAACATAGTTTATGAAAGTCTTCACGAAAATCAGGCCCCCATTGTGAAACGCAATGAGCTTCATCAATCGCAAAGAGGACTATGTTTTGTTTTTTAATCCAATCGGCAAATCCAGGGTTTTGTACGCGTTCAGGAGACAGATACAAAACAAATGTTCCGCACGTTTTGATCCGAGAAAACACGTCACGCTTTTCATCTAATCCTTGCCCTGAGTGTAAGCAACCGGCCGGAATATTCATATTATTGAGCTGACGAACCTGATCTTTCATCAGCGCTATTAATGGCGAAATAACAATCACCAGGCCGTTCAAAACTACAGCAGGCAGCTGATAACAAAGCGATTTGCCTCCGCCCGTCGGCATAACGGCTAAAGCGTCTTTACGCTGGAGCACAGATTTAATAATATTGAGTTGGCCTTTGCGAAAAGTGTTAAGACCAAACCGCTCTTGCAATACATTTTGCAAGACCTGATCTGAGAGCAACTCTTGATGTGATGACGTTCGTGTTTCTAGCAAAAGCATTTCTTTCTGACAGAGCAAAGCCTAAGCCCAACTCTATGCGAATAAAATGACAAACAGCAACTTCAAATATCGAATCTCGAATATAACTCATTGCCAAATCTAAACTTTATTTTTTACTGCGCATCGGATTTTATAAATGTTTAGGCCACCTAACGCATTACATTTCTAATGACCTAACGACCCCAAACGGGTTCAAATATATGGAGCGAAGGAATCTCAAGAAAAATGATTCATATAGATAGTCTGTTGGACGAATCTGCGGATAACAAAGAGTACTCCGATCAGGTTGAGTGGCTCATTCATATTTTTGAGTGGCTACGCTTGGCGCGAGACGTTGAGAATCATAAAATTCAGCGTGACCGCGTTTACTCGGTCCGATTTAAATTTTTATTGCAACTGCTCTCACGTAATCCTACTTGGAAACACAATTTTGTTTCAAATCTCTCTGCACTGCTTAGACACATGTCTTCAGTCAATATGTTTACCGATGTCGGCATGTCGGTCAATACGAGCTTTGTACAAGAGTTTATCCGACGACTTGAAGACAAAGTTCTTCCGCAAAGTGCTCTAACAGAAAACCTCTCCAGTCTTTTACTAGAGGTTTTTCCTAATGAGGAAGAAAGTATTTTATTTGACTGTATCGACGCTGAAGTTTTTGAGGGATTGCTGGAGCTTTTTGATAAAGATGAAGCTTTAATCAAAAACTTTAAGCAAAATATTTACCTTTCACTTTACGTTTTATCAACTCAACTTTTAGCTAATGCCTTTACCGTCCATCGCGAAATTGAAGGTACCATTGGGGAAAGTAAAACTTGGCCTGAAGCTAAACTCCAAGAGCTTTTCTCACATAAGACCCTTGAGTCTGTACAACCGCTTTTAGGCGAATTATTTGCACTGATTGATCTGTGTGAAAATCTCAGACAAAAAAATTATGATTTAATTCAAGTAAGAGGCATTAAAGTTGAATTTGTATTTTTGCTTGAATCGCAGCGTCGAAGGATTGAAAGAATCCACGCGCTGATCACCTTGCTTGACGACACTAAACCTCGTGCCGTTTCGGTGCGTCTCTTTATCTCCAATTTAATTTTAAATATTCATCATCAAAAAAGTTTGCGCTCCTTCTTTACTGAAAACTTAAACTTACTCACGCAGAGAATTGTGCGCCGAAACTCCGACGTCGGCGAGCACTACGTTACGTTTAATTGGGAAGAATTTAAAAAAATGTACCGCTCGGCAGTTGGTGGTGGTGCGGTGACCTCGGTGACCGTATTTATTAAATTCTTACTGTCTTCATTTGGAATGGCCGGATTTATCAAAGGTATTTTTGACAGCCTTAATTATGCGTCGAGCTTTGTTTGCATTCAGAGTTTTGGTTGGACGCTCGCAACCAAACAGCCCTCAGCCACCGCGCCTTATTTGGCGCAATCTCTTAAACAATCCATCACTGAGTCTCGCAAAGCTATGATTGCGATCCTCAGAACACAGTTTATTGCGGTCCTCGGAAATTTAACTTTAGTGTTTCCCATTTGCTTTCTTGTTTCGTGGACTCTCCATTATTTTGCACACCCTTTAATGAATGATGAGCACGCGATAGAAATTTTTCAGTCGAGCAATTTTTTTGGTCCCACCGCACTTTACGCCGCCTTTACGGGCGTACTTTTATTTTTATCAAGCCTTATTGCTGGTTGGGTAGACAATTGGTTTGTCATTCATAAAATGTCAGATCGTATTTCCCATCACCAAAAATTACTTCGCTATTTAGGTAAAGAGCGAACCAAAAAGTTTTCTGAAATTTTACGAAAAAATGCGAACCCCTATGCCGCGAGCATTAGTTTAGGATTTCTTCTAGGTTTGGCTCCTCAATATTTAAAATTCATGGGCTTACCTTTAGAAGCTCGACATATCACTCTTCAAACCGGTACCTTTGCGACGTCTTTGCCGATCGTTTTGATGCAAGGCTTTGAATGGTTTGATCTCATCAATGCGCTTTTAGGTTTATTCTTAATTGGAATTTTAAATATTTCTGTCAGCTTCAGCTTAGCCCTTGTACTAGCTGCACTTTCTTCAAAAGTCCGAGTCTCACATCTTTGGAGTTTAGTGAAGTGGGGCATGTTCCTGATTTTAACAAAACCTTGGCTTTTACTTGTACCTGAAGAACGAAACGAATCATCCCATTAGAATTAAGCGATTTTTTTAATCTTAGCTAACTTTAACTCAGTCTGAATAAGTTTCTCTTTCAGCTGGTTGTTTTCATTTTTAAGTTGAATGACTTTGCGTCTTAGAAGTTCAAGTTCATTTTTAGGCTCACCCGCAAATGCCGGAGCTGTGGTCGCTGTAATACTAGAAACTGTGTTCATCGGCGCAGACGGTGATGATATCGGTATTTGTGCCAAAGTTTCTTCGATATTAGATTCAATAATGACTGAAGAATCGGTTTTAATAATGCCTTGAGAAATCAGAGAGCGCGCCTGTGTAATCACCTGCACCAAAACGGTGTTGAGTTCGCCCGCCGTTGGTTTTTTAATTGCGATCATACGCTCGACTCGTTTAAGGCGCATACCCGTAACGGTGGCCATTATTTTTGCTTGAGCTTCCGGCGTAAAATCACCTTGGGCTAACATGGCAATCGCCAAATCCGGCAGCCATTCTGTTACTAATGTCAGAACAGATAAATCCCATGAGATAATTTTTCTGATCGTGAGCATTTTGCTTTGAATGGCCTCGGCCCAAACCTGATCTTCTTCTTGAATGAGCTGTAAAAACTTTTCTTGTTTTACCTGTCCTGCTGACTCCACGATTGCTAGGAGTTGGATAAATCCACCTGTTTTTTTATAGCGGGCAAGCATACTCATAGAAGTCCTTCTTCTATTCTTCCTATCGGATAAAGTGCATAAGGCAATAAAGCCGAAATCCTATTTTTATTGTCTTATTTTGAGAAAATACGACATGGATATTAATGGTTAACAGGTATACCGAAACCCTCGGCACTAAAATTGTGAATGCGTTCGATTAAAGCTAGACGATTTACCGGTTTTGTTAAGTGATCATTAAAACCCGCATTTAAGCACCTACGACGCTCACTCACCATCGCGTGGGCAGTTAATGCAATAATCGGTTTTAAAAAGCCGCTTTCGCGAAGTTGAGTTGTGGCTCCGTATCCATCTAGCTCTGGCATTTGAATATCCATCAGTACGACGTCATGATTTCCGAGAAGTGCCTTTCTGACGCCCTCTAAACCATTGTTTGCCAATTCTACCTCTGCCCCCGCTTTATTTAAAAAACGACTGACGAGCATTTGATTGTCATGTGAATCTTCAACCAATAAAACTTTTATACCTTGAAGAGTCAGATTTTCATTCGAAGATTTTGGAGGCTCAACAGCCACCGAATCCAGCATTAAGAAATTCGTATATGTAACATGGTCTAATGGTCCTGATTTGATAGTGATTTTGAAAATACAACCACTGCTAGGTTCGCTTTCTTTAACAACAACGTCTCCACCTAAAGCGATGGCAAGGCGTTTTGAAAGCGCAAGCCCCAATCCCGTACCGCCGTATTTTCTCGTCGTCGAAGTATCGGCCTGAGTGAATGGTTGAAACAAACCATCAATTTGTTCTGCAGTTAAACCTGGTCCTGAATCTTTAACTGTCAGACAAAATAAGGACTCAGCTTCGTTGGGAAGAAACGAAGTCACAACTTCAATTTTTCCATTCGGACTAAATTTGATAGCATTACCTACGACATTAATAAGAATTTGTCGAAACCGTGTACGATCTGTTCTGATCGTAGTGGGAATTTCGCCTTCGTTGGTAAATATTAGCTCTAGGCCCTTGTCTTTGGCTGCTAAAGTCAAAGAAGAATTCACGTCGTTTAACAGTTCGGCCACTTGGATATCTGTATTTTCAATGTCTATTTTTCCGGCCTCTACCTTTGAAAGATCTAAAATTTCATCGATAATTTTTGAAAGTTGCTCGCCGTTTCGACGAATAGTCGAAATAAAATCAGATTGCTCTGAAATATTCAGGTTTGGGTTGATCAATAATTCAGCAAATCCTAATATTGCACCTAGCGGCGTACGAATCTCATGGCTCATATTCGCTAAGAATCGACTTTTAGCTTTGCTGGCCGCGTCTGCGGCTTCTTTTGCACGTAAGAGTTCTTCTTGTACGAGTTTTTGATCATGAATGTCAGTCGCAGTTCCAATCCAACTGCAAAGTTCAGACATATTATCGAACTCCGGCATAATACGAATCAAATGCCATCGGTATTCTCCGTCTAGATTTTGTCGAAGACGACATTCAGCTTCAAAACCAATTTTACTTTTAATGGCGTCGGCCCACTTTAAGTCAAATTCTTTTATATCTTCAGGGTCAAATATAAGGCGCCAACCAATTCCCACGCTATGTTCAAGAGACAAACCTGAGTACGTGTGCCAAAATTGATTGGGATATTCTAATTGTCCTTCTTTATTTGAACGCCACACCATTTGTGGAATGGCGTCCGCAAGCCCTTGATAACGGCGGCGACTTTCAAGTTCTAATTCGGCTAATATACGTGCGCGATCACGACGCTCGATATCTCGAAACGCCCGCTCCTGCTCCATCAACTTTCGATTTTTTTTATATAAATCAACAAAGACGGCCACTTTTGATTTTAAAATCTGCGGATCAAAAGGTTTCAAAATATAATCAACGGCACCAACTTTATAACCTGTCGCTATGTAACGTTCGGCTTTATTAATCGCGGTGACGAAAATAATTGGAATATTTTTTGACCGTTCCCGTTGCTTAATTACAGTCGCAGTTTCGTAGCCATCCATATCCGGCATTTGCACGTCCATAAGAATAACGGCAAAATCATGTGCCAGCACCTTTGCAAGTGCCTCTTGTCCAGAGCTAGCCTTTATTAAATTGTATTCCGGATTCGTTAAGACAGCCTCGAGGGTGACTAAACCCTCGGGCCGATCATCAACAATAAGAACGTCTACCTTTTCGGTCACACTGACGTCTCAGCAACAACTTCGGTTTTTGCAAACCAAACGTACATAAGCGCTAATAAGTTATTGGAGTCGACAGGTTTAGTAATGTAATCCGAAGCTCCCGCAGCCAAGCATTGTTCGCGATCACCTTTCATCGCTTTTGCTGTCAAAGAAATAATCGGGATCGTACTAAACTCTGGCATCTTACGAATTGTCTGAATGGCTTGTAACCCATCCATTTCTGGCATCATCGTATCCATCAACACCAAGTCAATCTTCGGATTGTCTTGAAGACTCTTAATTGCAAGCTTACCGTTTTCTGCGTAAGTCACAACCATACCTTTCGCTTCTAGTATGCTCGTAACCGCAAAAATATTTCGCATATCATCGTCAACAATGAGTACACGTTTACCGGTAAAGTCGGCTTCTTTTGGTAGCGACGGAATCAAAGGAATCACATCGCTGTCACCAGTTTTCAAAGTTCCATCATGTCCTGAATATTTTTGAGGTAAGTAGAGAACGAACGTACTGCCTTCGCCTGGAATACTTTCAACTTCAATCATACCGCCCAAGAGACGTGCAATTTCGCGACTGATAGTAAGTCCTAGCCCCGTGCCGCCGTATTTTCTGCTGGTCGTTCCGTCAGCCTGTTGGAAGGCCTCAAAAATAAGTTTTTGCTTCGCCGCTGGAATTCCGATCCCAGTATCTTTAACTACAAACGCGATTACGTTTTTAGTTTGATTGAGTGTTTCAACATCGAAACGACGATGTTTATCCGCAAGCTGAATTTTGAGCGTCACGCCACCATGTTCTGTAAATTTGAATGCATTTGAGAGCAAGTTTTTCAAGATCTGCTGCAAACGATTCTCGTCGGTGAACATTGTTTTAGGAAGCGCGGTATCGGTTTCGATTTTGAATTCCAAATTCTTGTGATCCGCGACCGGCTTGAAGGTTTGATCCAAGTACTCATGAATCTGAGAAATTTTAACACCTTTCGCATCCACTGGCATTTTGCCCGCTTCAACTTTAGAAAGATCCAGAATTTCATTGATGAGCGCGAGGAGGTCTTGTCCTGCTGAATTGATTGTATCTGCGTATTTAACTTGATCCGCGTTAAGATTTTTACTTCTGTTCTCAGACAGTGTCTTTGAAAGAATTAATAAACTGTTCAACGGTGTTCTTAACTCATGTGACATATTCGCTAAGAACTCAGACTTGTACTTAGAAATAAGCGAGAGTTGCTCTGCCTTCTCTTCCAAGCTTCGCGATGCCAATTCTACTTCTTGGTTTTTAACCTCAAGTAGTTTTGCTTTGTCTTCAAGTTCTTTGGCTTGAGCTTCAAGTTCAGCGTTAGATTTTTTAAGCTCCTGGAGAAGTTCTTCTGTTCTCATCGAAGACGAGATCATATTTAAGATAACACCAATGGAGTCCATCAACTGATCTAAGAAGTTCAGGTAGTTTTGAGAGAACGGTTTGAACGAGGCCAACTCAATAACCGCTTTCAATTCTCCCTCGAACAGCACCGGCAAAACTACGATATTGACAGGAGATCCTTCACCTAAACTTGAACCAATACGAATATAATCGTCTGGCGGGTTCGTAATAAGAATTGGTTTTTTTTCAAATGCACATTGCCCGATCAATCCTTCTTTTAACTTGTATTTGCTCGCTAAATTTTTGCGTTCATTAAATGCGTACGTTGCGATCAAGCTTAATGTGAGCTGTTCATGCTCACCATCAGCAAAGAAGAATGTACCTAAACGCGCATCCACAAGCGGAGTCACCTCTGACATAATCAGTTGCGCTACCGAGGTAATACTTCGTTGTCCTTGCATCATCCCTGAGAATTTTGCGAGGTTTGTTTTTAGCCAATCTTGCTCGGTATTTTTTTGAGTTGTATCCTTTAGATTTCCGATCATCTGGTTAATATTATCTTTAAGGGCCGCCACTTCGCCTTGGGCTTCCACCGCGATCGATCGGGTTAAATCCCCTTTCGTCACCGCGGTCGACACTTCTGCGATCGCTCTTACTTGCGCCGTTAAGTTACCCGCAAGCTGATTCACGTTGTCGGTCAAATCTTTCCACGTACCGGCAGCGCCTGGCACCTTGGCTTGTCCGCCCAATTTTCCTTCGATACCCACTTCCCGTGCGACCGAAGTCACTTGATCGGCAAATGTTCGAAGCGTGTCCGTCATGTCGTTAATTGTTTCAGCAAGGGCCGCCACCTCCCCTTTCGCTTCAAGTACGAATTTTTGACTTAAGTCGCCGTTCGCAACCGCGGTCACAACTTTTACGATCCCGCGCACTTGTTTCGTTAAGTTTGAGGCCATGAAGTTCACGTTTTCAGTTAAATCTTTCCATGTTCCTGACACACCAGGCACCCGAGCTTGAGCTCCGAGTTTTCCTTCAATACCCACTTCCCGCGCGACCGTTGTCACTTGATCGGCAAATGTTCGAAGCGTGTCAGTCATGTTGTTGATTGTTTCAGCAAGGGCTGCCACTTCCCCTTTCGCTTCAAGTACGAACTTTTGACTTAAATCGCCGTTCGCAACCGCGGTCACAACTTTTACGATCCCTCGCACTTGCTTCGTTAAGTTTGAGGCCATGAAATTCACGTTGTCGGTCAAATCTTTCCACGTTCCCGACACCCCTTTCACATCTGCTTGTCCGCCCAACTTTCCTTCGGTACCCACTTCTTTCGCCACTCGAGTCACTTCCGCTGCGAATGAGTTCAGCTGATCCACCATCACGTTGATCGTGTTTTTAAGTTCAAGGATCTCACCTTTTGCATCCACCGTAATTTTTTGTGATAAGTCACCTTTTGCAACCGCAGTGGTTACTTTCGCGATGTTACGCACTTGCGCCGTTAAGTTACCTGCAAGACCGTTCACGTTGTCGGTCAAATCTTTCCATGTACCGGCAACCCCTTTCACATCGGCCTGACCGCCCAGTTTTCCTTCGGTACCCACTTCTTTCGCCACCCGAGTTACTTCCGCTGCGAAGGACCTCAGTGTGTCCACCATCGTATTAATTGTATCTTTTAGCTCGAGAATTTCACCTTTCGCATCCACCGTAATTTTTTGTGATAAGTCACCTGTCGCAACCGCGGTCGTCACCTTTGCGATGTTACGAACTTGCGCCGTTAAGTTACCCGCAAGACCGTTCACGTTGTCGGTCAAATCTTTCCATGTTCCCGACACCCCTTTCACATCTGCCTGACCGCCCAGTTTTCCTTCGGTACCCACTTCTTTCGCCACCCGAGTCACCTCGGCTGCGAATGATCGAAGCTGATCCACCATCGTATTAATTGTATTTTTAAGCTCCAAGATTTCACCACGGGCATCCACCGTGATTTTTTGTGATAAGTCACCTGTTGCCACTGCGGTCGTCACCTTTGCGATGTTACGAACTTGCGCGGTTAAATTACCCGCAAGACCGTTCACGTTGTCGGTCAAATCTTTCCATGTTCCCGACACCCCTTTCACATCGGCCTGACCACCCAGTTTTCCTTCGGTACCCACTTCTTTCGCCACCCGAGTCACCTCAGCTGCGAACGAAGATAACTGATCCACCATCACGTTGATGGTATTTTTTAATTCGTAAATTTCGCCCTTTGCATCCACCGTAATTTTTTGGGACAAATCGCCTTTTGCCACCGCAGTGGTCACCTTCGCGATATTACGAACCTGATCCGTTAAGTTACCGGCGAGACCATTCACGTTATCCACGAGATCTCTCCAAATACCAGAGGCCCCTTTCACGTCTGCTTGTCCACCGAGTTTTCCTTCCGTACCCACTTCTTTCGCCACCCGAGTCACTTCAGATGCGAATGAATTGAGCTGATCCACCATCGTATTCACGGTTAACCCAATGCGATGATATTCACCTTTTAGAGGTCGACTGTCGATTTCCATAGACATTTTTTGTGACAAATCTCCTTTTGCCACCGACGTGATCACCCGAGCGGCTTCAGTTGTCGGTTGAACGAGATCGCCAATCAAAGCATTGAGAGCGTTCACACTGACAGACCAACTTCCCTTAATATTTCCGATCGAAAGTCGCTCGGTCATCTGACCTTCTAAACCCACGATGTTTCGCACGCGCACGATTTCGTTGTTCAAATTTTCATTGAGTTCCACGATATCATTTAAAACTTCACCGATTTCGGTCACGATTCCATCTTGATCTGTTGGCATTCGCACGCTGAAATCACCCATACGAACCGCTTTCACGATAAATAAAAGTTGCTTCAATTGCTCTCGAGAAATTTCTGAACTGTGCAGTCCACCTATTTGTCCATAAGCGTAAGAGTTTGTTTTAGTCTCCATGATTGGATCTAAAGTTGACGACAATGAGGTCATATCGCGAGAGCCAAGTCGTCTGTCCTTTTTAGACGATTTGGCTTTGCTAGTGGATGCCAGCGCATAAGAATTAATATTTGTTTTCATGCTGGGAGATCCGACCTCAGAGATTGAGCTCGCAGATGCTTTCGGCGGTGTTTTCAATACTCTGGCATGTTTGCGAGTACCTTTAACAATCGTTTTCATATAAAAATTCCTTGGTTGTAGTTGAATGTAAATACAACGGCAGCGCTTATAAAAAGCCAACTTCATTATTTTAATAACAAGGAATCTTAACAAACAGAGAATTGTGTTATGAAAGGAAGCGATCCAAAATTAATTTTTCTTTATACAACAAATGCGCGATTGCACGCATTTGTTGTAGCTTAAAACTACTTATTTTTTCAAAAATACCATAATGACGGCTTTTGACTTATGCCCGTTTAATCCTAAAAATCCGGTATCGTCATCACTTGGAGCCGCACCAGTAGCCACTGCATCCTTTTTAATTTTCGCATTTGAAGTTTTAAATAGTTCAGACAACTTAGAAGGTCTTTCTGCCATGTTATAACTGTCAACTGACGAAATGTGTAAACCGTCTTTAATATATTTTTTCACTTCTTTAATGCGATTATCTGCCAAAGTCACATCGGCTTTTGTGTGTTTAGTTTTTGGCAAAGGATATTCCTTATCCGACCAAGCGAGAATTTTTATATCTTCAACCTCGCCTAATTTGCGGGCTTCTGCGACAGCTTCGTTAATTTCTTTTTTTTGATCATCTGTTAGGGATGTATTACTAGTTCCAAAATTCACTTCTGAAACTTGGGCTGCCCCCATATTTTTTGCAAGTTGGTCGGTTTCGCTGCTAATCATTGCAAACGTATGCTGCGTGAAAAGTAAAATCGCCGTAGCTGTAATTGTCATAATGCTCGTCATAAATTCCTCTTTTTTTGAATTAAGTTAAAAGACGCCGGGATGACTCCCGGCCTTTTTAGTTTTTTAACTAGTCATGTACTCGGCATCAGTTTCGTGACGTGCTGACGTCTCACTGTAGTCGGTCGTTGATCCCAAGTCCGGTGTAGGCGATGTTTTACTAGCACCTCGATTACGGTAGTATGCGTAAGCCGCTCCAGTTAGCCCTAATGCGGCAACTGTTCCCATAATTTTTGTCCAACGTCCTGAATTCTGCACACGACGACCGATCGCGCGAGATAGAGGAACACCTGAACGTGCTCTACCAGTAACGACGGCTGACTTTCTTTTCTTAGCTGCAGTTTTTCCTGCTTTATTTTGAGACTTCATAGTTCTCTCCTTTGTTTGGTTAGTTAATTGTTGCTTCATTATCTTCTTGATCCTCTTGGCTTCGACGACGTTGAAATTTTTTGTCTTCACGTTTCAAAGAAGGATTACGCCCGTCATCAATTTTAGTTGAAACTTCAATCTCCAAATCATTTAGAAAGTTTATCAATCCCCTACATGCAAATGAAACTGCCTGAAGGGCTACTGTTTCAACTTGCGGGTACTCACGAAATTGGTTTTCCATCATATTCACAAAGCGTGAAGCGGTTGATCCTTTTGATTCAGAATAATCTGTGTTGTTTTGTTGTTGAGCACGACGTTTACTTTTAGAATTTCTCATTCTTCCATCTCCTTTTTTTAAAAAGCATGATTCAAGATACTGCAAGCCTGCGGCCACAAGGTTACCCAATAAACTTACTTTTTAAATATTTTTTGGGGTAAACTGCCCCGACAAATAAAACTAAGAGATATTATTTCTCATAAATTAGAGCGGAAGATTAGGATCCGAGAGCGCTTGAGACGGCTTTAGATATTGACTTAAACTTGAATACAAAGCCTCGCGATTTACTGGCTTACTTAAATAATTGTTAAAGCCTTTACTTAAACAGTCTTCTCGATCGCCGTTCATCGCATTTGCCGTGAGCGCAATGATAATACCTTTGTAGTTTTTTTCTCTTAAAATACGCAAGGTTTCAAATCCATCCATTCCGGGCATTTGAATATCCATCAAAATTACATCGTAATTACGCTTCATGGCCTTTTCTATAGCTACCGCACCACTTTCAGCAAAGTCCGTCTTTACACCAAGTTTTGAAACAAATCGCTGAACCAAAACACGATTATCATGAGCGTCGTCGACTATTAAAACCGTACCGTCAAAATTTGTTTTATTTAAAGTTACAATTGGCTTTACTAATGGCGAAGCTTGCAGCTCCTCAACCAGCTCGACTTCAACTGTCAAAATAAATTGACTACCTTTATTTAACGCACTTTCTTTTAAGACCAAATCTCCATTTAATAATTGTGCTAATTGGCGCGAAAGAAACAGCCCTAAACCTGTTCCGCCAAATCTGCGTGTTGTTGAGCTATCAGCCTGAGCAAAGGCTTTAAAGAGCTCTGACGATTGTTCTGAAGAAATTCCAATACCGGTGTCGACAATTTTAATTTCCAAAATTTGTTTTTTAGAATTCGATGAAGGTTTCAGCTCAAAGGAAACTTCGATCTGACCTTTTTCAGTAAACTTAATCGCATTACCAACAATATTAATCAGCATCTGTCTCAATCGCGTTGGGTCCGACAAAATATAATTTGGAATTTTAGATAAGTAAACTACATCAAAACGCAACGACTTCTCAATCGCTTGAGGTCGCAAAAGCGATATGACTTCTTCGATTAGTAGCGGCAAAGAAAACGCGACTTGTTCTATAAAAATTCGCTCAGATTCAATTTTTGAAATATCGAGAATTTCGCCCACAATACGCAAAAGTTGTTCGCCATTTCTTAGAATTGTAGAAATAGCTTTTTCTTGTTCACCATCTAATTTTTTATCTTCAAGGAGTAACTGAGCAAATCCTATCATAGCTCCTAGTGGCGTACGTATTTCATGACTCATATTTGCTAAAAACGAACTCTTAGCCCGACTTGCTTTCTTAGCCTTTCTAAAAAGATCAGCATTTTCAATAGCAAAGAAAGCGCGTTTAGATAGGTCTTGAGCTACCGAAAGATCGCGTCCATCATAAATTCTTTTCGACTCCGTCGTGATAAAGGTTAAAGTACCCAAGACCTTCCCGTAAGATTTTAAAGGTACGATCATCATTGAATGCAACCCTAATTTTCTTAAGAACTCCAAGTGCTCGGGAGACTTGGCCCTTAATCTCAGTAGGTCGTCTGTAATTTCGGGAACTATCTTGGGTATCCCACTCTGAACGACTTCGGCTAAGCTGCTCGGTGCGCCCCAATCAATAGGGTATTTTGCACGAAACTGTTCTGCTGTTTTCACTTTTTCTGCATCTTGATGCGCTAAAATTTGTTCAACAGGCTGACCATCCTGTCCCAAGAGGTGAATCACACACCAATCTGCCATATATGTAGTAATCGATTTAGCAAAAGACTTGAGCATGATGTCCTTATCTAAAGACTCATTTAACTTTGAACTGGCTTGCGATAAAAATACCAGTTGTTCTGCGCTTTTCTCTGCCTCGGCACGCGCAATTTGTTCACGCAACAAAACTTGTTTTTGTAGTTCGGCGATTTTTCTTTCGGTAATGTCTTCAGAAATACCCAACAAATATTGAGCCTTTCCGTCTCGATCAAAAATCGGAATCTTTTTTGTGTGCAAATATCTTATCCCATTTCGAGTCGTCAACGGTTCATCAGGTATATCTACCACCACTCGCCCATCGATAACGGCGCGATCTTTAGAGGTAAAGAAATCGGCCTCGTCTTTTGGAAAAAAATCATAGTCGTTTTTTCCAATCAAGGCCTCTCTCGAGTATCCAATAAGATCTTCACCTGCTTTATTAAAACGAACAAATCGTAAATCTTTGGCGTCTTTCACAAAAATCATATTGGGTATATTTTCGATAACGCTATCCAAAAAATACTTTGAATGCTTAACTTGGTCTGCTGCCTTTTCTCGTTCTGCAACTTCGTGCCTTAGCTCCTCGTTTGCGATAAGTAACTCTTGAGTTCGTTTTGCAACCCGATCTTCGAGATCGGAATAAGCTTTGCTTAGTGCGGCTTCCGACTTCTTGCGCTCGCTAATATCGAGGACAAAGGTCATCAGTTTATTTTCGCTTAACAACGTCGTGCCAACAAGGACTGGAACATGTTGTCCATTGCGATGCACATATGATTTTTCATAAGGTGTAATCGTGCCATATTTTTGCAATTCCGCCAGTGCTCTTACACTCATCTCCCTTTCTTCATCAGGAGTTAAGACTTTCCAATTCAATTCTCCACATTTTAAAGCGTTTTGGTCATAACCTATTAGTTTTAAGAAATACTGATTCGCATCTAAAATTTTTCCATTTAAGTCACTAAACAGCAGGCCTATGAGTTCTGATTCAAAAATATGACCAAATCGAATTTCGCTCTGACGCAGAGACTGTTGTGCGAGTTTATAATTAAAGAAAGTATTCTGAATTTTTTGTTTGGATTTTCTTAATGCCAAGCACAGGCAAGAAATTACTAGACAATCAAACATAAAAAACAGAACTCGAATCATCCACAGTTTACTCGAGAGAATTTCCACCATATCTGGAACGTTAAAAAAATACTGGGCAAAAAATACGGACAAAAACGTGGCTAAAAGACCTTGAACAAAGCCCCCATACCAAGCGCTTAAACCTACAGCCGAAAAAAATAATAAAAATGGGCTTTCTAATAAAAAATAACGGTTTAAAACTACTTTAAGACACCCGATAGAACCGACAAACAATAAGGTAAGGGCGAAAGGTTTAAGCTTTTGAATGATCTTCAACAAAATATCTATTCCTCTCATTTAAGGATCTATCTATTCATATAAAAAGTCCAAATTTGCAAGAGTGGAATTGCGACTCGGCTAAGATTGACGTAGACCTACCGCAATTTTACATTCGAGTCGCATTATTAGTGCTGACGTCGCTAGTCTGAAAAGATTTTTGTTTTTTTTGTTGCGAAAACACTTCGATCAGTTTTGCATTAAATGCCGGCAAATCTTGAGGTTTACGGCTTGTCACCCAAGCGTTATCGACCACGACTTCTTCATCTACCCACTCCGCTCCGGCATTTTCTAAATCAGTTCTGAGCGATGGCCAAGACGTCATTTTGTGATCTTCAACATAGCCTGTTTCAACCAATGTCCAAGCAGCATGGCAAATGGCCGCAATAGGCTTTCCATCTTCTACAAATGCCGAAACAAATCCCACAGCATTTTGATCTGCGCGCAATTTGTCAGCATTGATAACTCCGCCCGGCAGAACGAGCCCGGTGTAGTCACCAACCATTGCCTGATAAACAATTTTATCCACACGAATAGCTTGCCCCCAGTTATCATCTTTCCAAGAGCGGATTGAGCCTTCTTTCAGCGAAATAATTTCTACCGTTCCTCCGGCTTCCTCTATGGCTTTTTTAGGTTCAAGAAGCTCAGACTCTTCAAATCCATCAGTGGCAAGAATGGCAATTTTTCGATTTGCTAATTTTTGTTTCATGATGGCTCCTTTTTATCAATGGTCATGCGCCAATCTTTCGCTTTCGAAAGTGGGCAAAATATGTGTACCGGGCATAAAAATATCTAATGAATTGATCAGCGCTAAATCTTTAACAGCGGGCCCTTCTACTACTCTACCATCGCAATTAAATCGTGAGCCATGACATGGGCAATCCCAAGATTTTTCGACGGTATTCCATGCGACTACACATCCTAAATGGGGACATGTCGCCGAACGGAGTTCGAGCTGACCACTTGTGTTTTTATAAGCTGCAATCGGCTTAAGACCCTTTCTCAAAACTAAACCTTCGCCGTGTCTTAAGTTTTCTAAGTCAGAATTCTGCTTAGCTGTAAACCACTCTTTGTACTGGCTAGCCGCATTTAAGTTTTCTTTTAAAAATGTTCCAATCGAATGCAAATTAACTCGCGATGGATTATAAATAGCTTCCCAATCATTCTTACGTCCCATAATTTGATCCGTAATTAATAAGGCTCCAATTGTACTGTATGTCATTCCGGTTCCAGAATGACCCGTAATAACGTAAACGTTCTCACGATCCATAGGATTATGACCTAAATACGCTAAACCATCGACAGGTTCCATCACCTGACCTGACCATTTGTTTACAAGTGCTCCAACCATCGAAAATCTTCGGCGTGTCCAATTTTCCAGGCGTTTAAAGCAGTCCTCTGGATTTTTATTTTGTCCTGTCTTGTGATCTTCTCCACCCACAATTAAAAAGTCTTTGTCGTTCAATTCACTCTTTGCCGTACGGACGTAGTGATAAGGATCTAGCGTATCCCAGTATAATCCTTTCGCGACGCTTGCGCGCGGAATCTCAAACGTAAGAACGTAACTTCGATAAGGTGCTTGTTTTGTATGAATGGCAAATATGTCGTTAATAGGTGAATTTGTAGCTACGACAATGTTCTTTGCGTTTACGTAAAAACCTTCTTGCGTTTTTACATACGCGGCGTCTCCACCATGAACCTCAACGATATGAGTTTCTGTAAATATTTTTCCGCTACCTTTTAAGATACATTGCGCCAGTCCATTTAAATATTTCATTGGATGAAGTTCCAGTTGATCCGGAAAGCACAACGCAGGTCCGGTATCAAAAGATTCGAGCGGCGCTTGCGTTACAATTGTAACATCTAGCAAACCCATTCTACGGGCAGCCGTTAGTTCTTTAAAAAGAACTTCCTCAGAGGTTTCAAGGGTGGAAAAAAGATAACCGTCTACAAGCTCAATATTGCATTCGATGTTTTCGTTTTTAACAATGTCTATTACTTTTTTAATTGCGGCGATATGGCTTTGCGCGACTTTACGTGTGATATCTTCGCCGTGATATTTTTCCAAAGTAAAATAGCGTTCATCTAAAGCAGTCACAAATTGGGCCGTGGTCCGTCCAGTTTGTCCATTCCCTAATTTGCTGCTTTCTAAAACACAGACTTTTTGACCTTCCTTCAATAAAAGGTAAGCGGCCGTTAAGCCCGCAATACCTCCTCCGATAACACAGACATCCGTCTCTATCGAACTCGTCAGAGGGAATGTATACGGTAGCGCGATCTCATTCCATAACGGTTGCGTGTCATGATCCATAGCCATCACTCCATTAATTAAAAGGAGCCTCAGTAAGGGCTCCTTTTAAAAAGAATGTTACAGTTGAGGGGGTGGAGGAAATTGACTTCCTACATCTGCTTTTTTAGCATTGTATGTTTCTGTTCTTGTTTTTTGTTCAGACGTTGCCGAAATATCGCGAGCACCCGAATTCTCAAGAATCACTTTAGCTTTAGTGGCCCAACTCGAGTCATCGACGTGGACAGACAAAAGAAACCCGCCGTCTTTCACGATGGTTTCATAACGTTTAGCTTCGTATTCAGGAATACCCAAACCTACAAGAGCTCCTGTTAATCCACCCAAAGCTCCCGCTAATCCCGCACCCGCAATTGCTGCCACAATAGGACCAGCAGCGACAAACGGTCCAATTCCTGGAATGGCTAAAGCACCAATGCCTGCTAACCAACCGAGGGTGCCTCCAATAGCGAATCCTCCGGTAACACCCATGGCAGCACCTTCAGGTGCTTTAGTTGCTTTTTCATGAGCAAAGTCACGCGTGTCATCTGAGTTAGGAAGTAAAACCGAAATATCAGAATTACGAAAGTCATGTGCCTTTAGAGCACTCACACAATTTTCCAATTCTATTCTCGTTTTAAAAATTCCAAAAACCGCTTTATTCCCTTTTTTATTTTCATAGCTCATTTTCTTCTCCTTGTTTTGATTAATTAACGATTTTGAATCTGCAATTCGTTGCGAACATCTTCTGCACCAACTTTTTGTTGTGCAATGGAGGCAATTTTAGATCGCTCGGACTCAGTGCGAACCGGTCCACGTAATGTGATCACTCCATTTATCGTTATAATTTTAATATTTTTCGCGTAGACAGAAAGCTCTTTATTACTTGAAATTTCCTCGCGGACTTGTCGGGTAAGTTCGACGTCGGCGCTACTTCCTCGAGATTGATCCTCAGGAGTCAAATTTGTTGAATTTTGATCTCGCGAATTAATCGCAGTGTTATCTGGCTTTGTTTTAGCTGCCTCCGCTAAAGCTAAATGCATGGTAGAAGTTGTTATAAGAACTAATGCGATAATTAGTTTCGTCATTTTTTCTCCTTAGGTGTTTAAGTCTACTTCAGTGAATTGCGAAAGCTATGCCGTTGGTTTAATTACATATAGGTTTTTTTGAAAAATAATCTGGGTACTTTTTCCTCAGAATTCAGACATGGTGGGGATATCTACCCCGAACCTCGAAATTTAAACTGCCCACTATCGAATGAAGTTATAGTTTGGATTTAATTTGGATGAATCACTCGTAAGGGTCTCGGGATAAGCGAAGCATTCTTAGCGACAAGCTCCAAAAGAGTGACACGATTGATTGGTTTTGAAGCATAGTCATCACAGCCACAAGCCAAGCATCGATCACGTTCTTCTTTCATTGCATGAGCCGTAAAGGCGATAATTGGTTTTTTGTAACCTTGACTTCGTAGTTTTGCCGTAGCTGCATAGCCATCAATTTCTGGCATTTGAATATCCATAAGCACGACATCCGGGTATGTGGTTAATGCCTTTTTTACGCCTTCTGCACCGTCATTTGCGCAGTCGACCTCGGCACCAGCTCTTTCTAAAAGACGTTTGACAAGCATTTGTGAATCGCTGGTGTCGTCCACTACTAATACACGCACGCCCTTCAACTCAATATCTTGATGAACTGACGCTTCCACAGCAATAGACGGGACGAGGGCATCTACCATCGGCGTCTCTGTTAGAGGCCCGACGTCAATTGTGGCTTTAAAAATAGAGCCCATACCAGACGAGAATACGAGCTCTACATCTCCACCCAAGGCACGCGCAAGATTTCGGGCTAAAATTAGACCCAAACCTGTTCCTCCATATTTGCGATTAATCGTGCTATCAGCCTGACCAAAAGGTTCAAAAATTTTACTTCTCTGACTTTTGCAAATACCTGGTCCATTATCAGTAATGAAAAATGCAATTTGATTTTTATTTGGAGAAAAAAGAGTCTGTAGTTTTATCTCTATTATACCCTTTTGGCTAAACTTGATGGCATTGCCAATTAAGTTTATAAGGATTTGTCGCACACGCGTCCGGTCTGATTGAACAAAACGTGGGATAGGACCTTCATTGCGAAGCTTCAATTCGATCGATTTGTTCTTTGGGCCTTGAAACAAAAAAAATACTTCATTGACCATTTCGATAAGATCAAACGTCGCGTGTTCAATATTTAGCCGTCCAGCTTCGATTTTTGAAAGATCTAGTATTTCGTTAATGATTTTAGAGAGATGTTGTCCATTACGACGAATAATTTCAATTAATCCCAATCTCTCTTCGTGAGGTATATGATCTTCAGAAAGGACCTCCGTATATCCTAAAATGGCAGAAAGAGGAGTCCTAATTTCATGGCTCATGTTGGCAAGAAATACCGATTTGGATTGAGAACTCTTCATTGCGACTTCACGTTCGTTTAATAATTCGACTTCGACACTTTTTCTTTCCGTAGCTTGACGAATAACTCGGGCTAAAAGTTTAGACGAAAGCTCGCCTTTTTCTAGATAATCTTGAGCGCCTTTACGAAAAACATCCCTTGCTAAAAGTTCGTCTAAAGAATCAGTTAATAAAACGATCGGTACATTCGGATTTTTTATTCTTAGTTTATTTAGACTGTCCATACCCGACTCATCAGACGAAACGAAGTCCATAATAATAAGATTAAAAATTATGGTTTCTAGAGCCTGCATGGCTCCACTAAAAGTTGAGACTTGTATGACTTTTACCTCATAAAAAGGGATGCTAAACAAAGTTTCTATCATTGTATTAGCTAGTGACAAATCTTGTTCAATAAGCAGAACATACATTTTATTTGCATTCTGACTAATATTGAGGGTGTTGATACTTTTTGCGCTTTTCAAGTAGACTCCAGCTTACAATGATAAATAAAACCTGTTTAGCATCGTACGCTTAACACCATGATTTTGGAATGTCCAGCACCTAAATTAAAGAATATCTTGCTAACGTGATAATATTTTAACATTAACCAAATCAAAAAAATTGCGAATTCTCAGTAAAACGAAATTCATTTATTAATGTTTTGTTTTTAAGTCAAAAGTTGGATTTTCAACTACCCAAATTGGCATCACTGCTTTCGTAACATGGATTTGTTGGCACACGGGCGGACCTTTTCTTAGGAGCGACATCGCTGGTTGCTCTAACGCTTTTCTCAAATTACATTTAAGCATTCGACCTTTTGAATACTCTTTTTCTTCGTCACTTAAACTCATACCGACATCAAGTTTGACTAACCAGCCCTCTTTATTAATCGCTATTTCTTTATGTACCTGGTTGTCTTCAGTTAGAGCGCCGGGATCATGTCCAACGAAGAGAGTGCTAACTCCTAAAAAATCGAGTTTTTCCTTCATATCGTTAAGTTTCTCTAAGTTTTTCGTCCAATCTCTCTTAACTAACAAAGACGAAAATGGTGAATCGTCATCTACCAACTGTTCATATTTAAATTCGCTTTCATTAAATTTTGCACCTTTAAGAGATTGCGCACCATCGGCTTGGACTTGACCGGCCTCTATTAACAGTTCGGAAACTTCGTCGGTCGTACCGGCAATATAACCAGAATGTACAAAGAACCATTTACCCAAAATGGCACCGACAGAAAACGTGGATAAGGATATTCCAAAAGCGGAATCCTGTCTTAATTCTCTAAAACTGATATTGGCCCCAAGTTTTTTACCAGCGGTCTCCAACCAGTCACGATTGTGAGAATCATTAGCACTCACGAGAAGCTCCGGCGTTTCTTTTTCGTTTTCTGCTCCACCTTTATTTGATAGAAACTCGGCTTCGTGATTTCCTAAAAGAAGAATTACAGCACTTCCCTTTTCACGCGCTTGAGCCTGTAATGAAGTGAGAAAACGCACAACTCCGACACTGTCAGGACCTTTATTAATGCTATCGCCAACAACCACTAGGAGATGTTTATGGGCTGCCGTAGGTTTCCAAACATATTCGCCTGCTTTTTTTTGTATAAGCTCTGCCTTTAAAAAAAGTGCTATCAGTTTATCCAAAGACCCATGAATGTCGCTGATCGCCCACAGGGTTTCAAATTTTTTTACCTCTGCGGTTGAGTAATAAACCCACCCTGGCTTATTAAAAACTTGCTCCAACGAAGACTTCGAAGCTGTTTGCCGCTTAACTAAATCTTTTTTATTATAGTGTTTATCAGTAGATTCTTTCGGTGCCTGCGTTTGACAGGATGCTAAAAGAACACAAATAAGAAGGTTCGCTAAGTTACGCATCAATTCAACATCCTAAGCAAATCGCAATTAATTCCCATTCGGGTGTGCTTGTAAATAAAGTTCTTCACATGTTTGAGCGTCAAATTTTACCTTTGGCTTAGGACCGACGGCCGGAACGCAGTTTTGATTGCTCACAATTTGATTTCTCTTAAGCAGAAAAGCTTCGACCCATTTTTTAATAGATTTCGATTCTGGATCATTTTCTATGCTTCGCTCCACGCGCGAAACTTTAAAGATATCTTCGATTTGCTTGCGGCTGAGTTGACACATGCGTTCTGCAAGGTAACGTCGTCCTTCTTCGCTGATAACAGGATCACTAAGTCCATCGTCAGCTGCCATACTCTTACCGAGTCGCGCCTTACATTTTTCTGCTTTGGCCCAGATGGTTTCCTCTGGCTTATTAAGCCAGTGACTCAAATTCATTTTTGCCGTATTGCCGTTCGTGGTTTTGCCTGCGCCTCCGAACGTCGCCCCTAAGTCTTGAATAAACATTTTGGGTTCATTACAACCATTGATCTTTTCTTTCTTAGCTATGTTTATATCGCTATCAGAACATACCAATCGCTGCTGGGAGGCCTTGTTATCCCCGTGAGCAACAAATGCAGCCAATAAAGCTAACGCGTCTTTCGTGGCGCGCGAATTTTGATTCAAATTCGCGAATTCAAGCCACGACCAACCTTGGTCTTCTTTTTCTTGAATTTCTTCACCCGGATACTTACGCTCAATGGTGGCCGGGCCCCAATTGTGCTCAGACATTATTGGGTTCATATCATTGGCTTTTTGAGTCGGATCTTGTGGACAGTCCAAACAGATGAGTTGAACAGGGTAAATGGTGTCCGCAAAAAAACCTAATGCCCAAAATAAGCGAGTCGCTGCGGCTTCAGCATAAATTTCTTTGTTATCTTTGCCGTTAGGACGAAATTTAACTTTCACTTCATCATTTGGCTCGACCGTAACATATTCAGTATATTTAGAACCGTTGGACTTCAATACATCGCGCTCAATTTTTTCGACGACGCACTTAAACTTTGGAGTTTTACCGTTAGGCATTGTTCCTTTATAACGACAATACACGCGATCATTAAATTGAAAGTTGTTTTTGTGTTTGGCATTTTGCTCGGGACCACTAATGATATCGACATCTCCAACTGGTGTTGGATGCATCTCGACGATTGCGGCTTTTTTAATAGCTTCCAATCGAACCACCGCACTCACAAGATTAGAGTCCTCTTTTTTTGGATCTTCACTAGCAGGAACGCGGGATATGTGCGTACAACTCAATTGGCCCAAAACCACCATCAACAGGACAAAAGTTTCAAATTTAAGAAACGATCTCTGCACTTTGCCTCCTCAAGCTTTCATCTGATTCTACATGGCCGTGCGCTCTATAATAATAGAAATCATAAGGACCTCATCGGGAGTCTAGTTGTCCCTTGTCAGATAAGTCTTTTCATGTGGATGCGCCTCATCATTGGGCTCTGCTTCTCGATAACGACGTCGTTCGTTTAGAGTTGTGTCTGATTCATTTTCTTTCTATAACGTCTCTATGTACGCACAAAAAGCTTTAAGATTTATCAAACGCAAAGTTTTACCTCAAAAAGCCCACTACTGGGAGTATTATGGTCGTATTAAATTTGCTTCGGATACCATACTTAAGTCAGGACTTAATAATTACACAGTATTAGACGTTGGGGGAGCCACCGGCGATAACCTCCTTAAAAAGTTCGGCGTTCAAAATGTGAAAACATTAGATCTACGCGAGGGAGCTGACATTGTGGCAAGTGCCGCGGCTATTCCGGTCGCCGATGGGACTTTTGATTTTGTTTCTTCGCTCGATATGTTGGAACACGTGCCAGAAGATATTAGACTGCAAGTAATCCAAGAGATGATTCGTGTTTCAAAAAATAAAGTTATTATCGTAGCGCCTGTGAAATCCCAAGAAAATGTGTGGGCAGAAGATTTTGTTCTCAAATATCGCCATGCCGACTTTTTGATCGAACACAAAGAACAAGGTCTCGTAAACTTTAAGCAAATAGAAGCTCAACTTGAACAGCTGAAGTCTACTAATAAAATTAAAAACTATACGCGTTCAGAATTAGACAATTTGCAAACCTGGGTAAGCTTAATGACTGAAGATTTTTGCGACGCCTCAGAAGTTTATCAAAAATGCTACGAAAAACTTGAAAACAAGTTTGTTCCAAGACGGTTCGCACTCGTGATCGAAAAAATATAGTTGAAAAAATAAGGTCTCTAAATGCTGAAATATTTTATTAGTTCTATCGTCGTCACAGTTATAGGTCTTTTACTCGCAACCGGCGTTGGATTTTATTATACCCAAACCTTAGCCGGAGCGCTCTCAGCTTTTTTTGTTGCAGCAATTCTCGGAGTACTCGAAGTTTCAATTTCATTTGATAATGCCGTCGTCAACGCTGTCGTGCTAAAAGAAATGACGCCCAAGTGGCAACACCGATTTATTACATGGGGAATGTTCATCGCCGTTTTTGGAATGCGTCTGATCTTTCCACTACTGATTGTCGGTGTCGTCGCCAAACTCAATCCCTGGCAAGCGTTGGTAATGGCGGCCTTAAATCCTGAAGAGTATGCTCGAATTATGCTTTCGGTTCATCATGAAGTGGCCGCGTTTGGCGGATCATTTTTGATGTTGGTCGCACTAAAATATTTTTTCAATGTCGAAAAAAACATTCATTGGATTCAAGTTATTGAAAGGCCTTTAGCGAGAATGGGGCGTTTGGAAGCGATTGAAGTCGGAGTGGTCATCGCAATTCTTTATGTGCTCAGCCATTATGTGCACGCAGAGGAAGCCCTGCCGCTGATGTACGCTGGTCTCGCAGGTATCATGACGTTTTTAGGTGTCGAAGCCATTGGGACTTTTCTCCAAGTTCCTGAAAGCGGAAAACATGATGTTCACCGTGCAAGCGCGAGCATGTTTATTTATTTAGAAGTTTTGGACGCCTCGTTTAGTTTTGATGGCGTTATTGGAGCTTTTGCGATCACAAATAATTTATTTATCATCGCGATAGGCCTTGGTATTGGGGCCATGTTTGTGCGTAGCCTCACGATTCTGATGGTTGAAAAGAATACGCTCGAAGCGTTTAAATACCTCGAGAATGGGGCTTTTTTTGCTGTCGCCTCACTGGCCATCATTATGTTTATTAATACCGTTTATGAAATCCCCGAGATTATTACCGGATTGATCGGCGCGACCTTTATTGGTTTTTCTATTTACTCAAGTAGAAAAAAAGAAAGCTTCTGATATGTCTGTGCGCTTTGAAAAATTAAGTGTGCAGAATGGTTTTTTAGGCGTCATAACCTTAGAGCGATCCCGCGCCATTAACTCCTTAAATTTAGAAATGTGTCAGTCTATGAGTGAGACGCTCTCGAAATGGAAGGACGATCCAAAGATTTATTGTATCTTGATTCAAGGACAGGGCGATAAAGGATTTTGTGCCGGTGGAGATGTTAAACTTGTTCGAGAGGCTATCGTAAAATCTAAGAGAGAACCACGAGAGTTTCAGTATGTACTCGATTTTTTTTGCCAAGAGTATCGAAATGATTATCAGCTTACATTGATAAATAAACCTGTTATTTGTTGGGCGACAGGCATCACGATGGGAGGCGGAATGGGCCTCATGCAAGGCTGTTCCTACCGAGTGGTCACCGAAACATCGACCCTCGCAATGCCCGAAATTTCAATTGGACTTTATCCCGATGTGGGGGCCGCGTACTTTCTTTCAAGGCTACCACCGGGCGTGGGTTTATTTTTAGGTTTAACGGGCGCACGATTTGGACCGCACGATGCCATCGAACTGGGCCTTGCAGATTTTTATATTAAATCTTCAGAACAAGAAAAGGTTCTAAAATATTTGTTGACGGCGGAGTGGTCAGACGACGTAGGCACAAATCATAATGTCGTCACCGAAGCCTTATTAAAATACAAATTTCCGATGCGTCTGCGCTCCACCATATCAAATCATCTTCATTATTTTATTAAACTCGATCGCGCGGAAACTGTGCAAGAAGCTGTAAGTTTTATTCAAGAGTTAGCTCAGAAATCTCCTTGGATTGCTGAATGCTATGAGTTTCTTAAAAAAGGCTCCCCTCTCTCGGCGGCTCTAATTTTTCAATACCTTAAAAATGCCAAAAAGCTCACGCGGCGAGATGTCTTTATTCAAGACTTTAACCTTTCCATCCAGTGCTCTCTTCATCAAGATTTTGTCGAAGGCGTGCGTTCAGTTTTGGTTGATAAAAATACGACAGCGAATTGGGAGTTTAAAACTTTTGATATTTCGCCCTCGATCATCGAATCCTATTTTGAAGATCCTTGGCGTGCTTCAAAATCAGAAACTCTTTTGGGAACGACCCATCCCTTTTTGCCTATTATTTCAGCTTTAGACCCTAGTTAAGAATACAAATTAAAACGTGACACGTGCGATATCTCTCATCAGAATTTCTTTTGGAGGAATTTATGATTCAACACAAAATCGTCGCCCTGATCGCACTTTTATTTTTTACCGCCTGTTCTTCAACGCCAGATAATGAAACTCCTATCGCACCGCCGGCAGTTCCAGAATCCACGACGACCTCTGTCTCCGCGGCTGTACCTGCGGAACTCGCACAACATTCTACAACCCTCACCGAACCACCCCCATCACTCGCCGCCCCCAAAATATCGCCACCGCCACCGTCGCACCATGAATCCCCAAAGGGGACGGAGCCCGCCATCGCACTGGGATGGCTCAAAAACGGAAACATCCGCTTCACTAAGGGATACTTTAGAAAAGACGGCAAATCTAAATCGGACATCAAGCGTCTGGTTGCCGGCCAATATCCTCATACAATTGTGCTCTCCTGTTCGGATTCTCGCGTTCCACCAGAGCATGCATTTGATCAAGCTCTAGGTGAAATCTTCGTTATCCGTGTAGCGGGAGAGGCTCTCGACTCGTCTGTTGTGGCGAGCATCGAATACGCTGTCGAACATTTGGGCGCGCGACTTTTAGTTGTGATGGGACACACGCATTGCGGTGCCATCAAGGCGGCTCTCAGCTCTAAGCCAGGTCAAAGCGTCGGAAGTGCGGATCTCGATGCGCTCGTCGCAGATATTAAGCCTCGGATCAGCAGTATTGCCGCTACATCAGATGTTTCTGAAGCGTCTTCTAAGAATGCCTCGGGTGTGGCTGAAGATCTCGTCAAACGCTCAAAAATTCTATCGGATAAAGTTCATGACGGAACACTCGTCATCAAATCGGCTATGTATTGGTTAAACTCGGGAACGGTCAGCTGGCTCGAATAATAGAAACTAAACACTAGAGCCGGTGTCATAAATACTCGCGACTGGCTGCAGTCATCTTGAATGTTGTCAAATAAATAAAAGGGCTAAGTTAAACTTAGCCCTTTTATTTTATACTTTAATTTATATTTACGAAATGCGCTTTAGCGCTTTGTTCTGCGTGTGATGCAGATACTCATCTTGAGTGAACGCATCAACCTGGATGGCGTCGTTACGAACTTCTTCGGCCATTTTGAGGTTATCGTATTCCGCTTTATCAATAATATTCTTCTCTAAAGCTCCATCGATAGCTTCCAAAATCTTTTTAACTTTTGGAATTTGTTTTGCGCGCATAGCTTGGCGAACTTTCTTTTCAGAGACTTCGGCCGTTTTAATAATTTTATAAGCGCGTTCCAATCTTCCCATTTGTTCTTCAGGATCTTTGGGAATGTAAAGTCCCGTCGTCAAACGATCCCGTTGCTCTGGGTTGTTCAACATATCCTGGCAAATGCGATGGCTAAGGTTATCCGAAACACCTCGACTCATAAATGCGTTCGCGCTGCTCCAGCTTCTCAATACGATTCTGAAAAACCAGGTTAATCCTGGAACTTGAAGATTTAAAAAGATTCCATCAAAAGCGCGATCCATTTCGCCAAAGGCCACTCGAAGTGACCAGTGAACAAACGGAAGATCTTCTTCTCTTCTTCCATCGGCTTCCCAACGTCTGAGCGTAGCCGTACTGATGTACATCCAAGCCAAAATGTCAGCGAATCGACCTGTGATTTTTTCTTTTTGTTTAAGCTTTCCGCCAAGACTTCCCATTGCGATATCTGTAAGAATCGCGAAACTTGCAGATGCCCAAGATAATCGACGCCAGTAAGTGGCCGTGCGACCTCGTACAGGCGAGTAACCAAACATTCCGCGAGATGAACTTAATAAGAACGAGCGGAAAACGTTTCGTACGATGTGACCGATATGGCCCCAGAAGGCAGCATCGAAGCCTTTGAGATCGCCTTTTTCAACCGTCTCAACTTCTTTAAATGCATAAGGATGGGCACGAAGAGCTCCTTGACCGAAGATCATCAGCGTTCGTGTTAAAATATTTGCACCTTCAACCGTGATACCGATTGGCGTGCTCATATAGAGTCCGCTGATAAGGTTTCGTGGCCCTTGAGAAATACCGGCTCCACCCATGATATCCATCGCATCGTTCACAACTTTACGGCCAATTTCTGTTGAGTAATGTTTTGCAATCGCCGTGATCACCGGCGGTTTTGTTCCACCATCAAGAGCTCCGAGCGTAAAGCATCTCATCGCTTCCATCATATAGTTGTAACCACAAATACGTGAGAGCGGCTCTTCAACACCTTCAAAAAGACCAATCGAAACTCCAAATTGTTTACGAATTGTCGAATGAGCTGTTGTCACACGTGCCGCAAGTTTTATTCCGCCAGCGCTTTGTGCCGGAAGAGAAACACCGCGACCCGCGCCCAAACTTTCCATCAACATGCCCCAACCTTTACCGGCACCTTCAAGGCCACCAATAATCGCGTCTTCAGCAACAACAACGACGTCTTTGCCTTGAGTCGGACAATTGTAAAAAGGAATTCCCATCGGATCGTGGCGCATACCTAACACTACGCCCGGAGTTTTTGCCGGAACAAGCGCACATGTAATACCGAGGTCTTCACCTTTACCAAGCAAGTTTTTTGGGTCACGAAGTTTAAAAGCAAGTCCGATGATTGTCGAAATTGCCGCTAACGTAATCCAACGTTTATTCCAATTTAATTTAATATAGATTTTTCCATCGTCACCTTTGAAGAGTTCACCGCTCGACGTGATTGCACCGGCATCGCTGCCTGCACCTGGCTCCGTCAAAGCAAAGCACGGAATTTCTTCGCCGATTGCAAGTCGTGACAAATATTTTTTCTTTTGTGCGTCTGTGCCGTAATGATTTAAAAGCTCAGCAGGCCCAAGAGAGTTTGGCACCATCACCGTTACGCAAGCTGGAACAGATCGCGACGCGAGTTTTTGAAGAACGCTACTTTGCGCGAGCATCGAAAAACCAAGGCCGTTATACTCTTTAGGAATAATCATTCCTAAAAATTTTTCTTTCTTCACGACATCCCAAAACTCTTTTGGAAGTTCGCGTTTTCTATGGATGTCCCATTCATCTAGCGTTTTGCAAAGATCTTCAACGGGGCCATCTAAGAATCTTTGTTCTTCTGGCGTAAGGTTCGGGTAGGACTCATTCATAATACGATCAAAATCAGGTTTGCCCGAGAACAACTCTCCTTCAATCCAAACAACTCCGGCTTCTAAAGCCGTTCTTTCGGTTTCAGAAATTTGAGGAAGGATTCCTTTCATGATTTTCATCACAAAAGAACTAAGTAAAATTGCGCGAATCGGTTTAATGTTTCCGATGACCGCTATCGCCGCAAACGCGATCAGTGACCACTCCGGTGCGCCGAAACCTACAAGCCCTGCACCAAACAAAAGTGTCCATAAAATAAACGGAGCCCCTTTATATCCGATGAAAAATAAAATCAGGATCGTGCCTAACCAAAAATAAGGCTCATTCGCTCCGACAAAATAACCATGAAGTTGTTCCATTCCCATTATGTTCCTCTCTTCTGTAAACCTATCTTTTAAATTTCAATTAATAATTTATAAATAAATAATGTGTTGAGGATAAATCTTAATAAAAAACACTTTGCAAAGTATGACCCTCAGCATGAATATCGTCTCGCATATTGTTAAGGAGGTCATCATATTCAAATAGCTTCACGACAAAGATAGAGTGAGTCAGAAAAATCACTCTGGACGTTGGTCTGTTTTCTAGGTCGATGACAATTACATTTGTTTGTATTTAGGACCGGAGCCACCCTCGCGCGGCATCCAACGCGGCCCCAAAACGTCGGTGGCTTTGCAATCAACACAGTTTGGAGCGTTGATCACAAGTTTATCACCTTGACGTTCATAAACACCCGCAGGACACATGTGATGATAAAAATCGGCAACTTCGCCTGAAACCTCTTTACCTACCGTTAGGTGCGTCGGAATATCATCACGCGTTTTATTTCCTGATAAAAACACGGCATCGACTTTAGAAATTCCCGTCGCAACTTGCGGCGCAAACTCGTTAGAATTTACAATTTCTTTAATCGCTTCATCGTCGGCTTCATGATCAGGTCCTGCGGGTGGAAACGCTCCGCCCGTTAACGTCATAAGCCCCGCCTTCATTCCGCCCACAAAAAATCCTGATTTAAATGCCGAACGCATATTGCGAACTTTATAGAGGTCTTCTTTAATGTAACTGCTTCTCAGCATTTCGTCGTAAGACTGTAAACCCGCGGTCGATGTATTTTTCTCTTTCAAAGCCTTGAAAATCGCGCGCGCGGCGTACATACCCGATTGAATGGCATAATGAATACCTTTTAGTGCCGGAACGTTCACGAGCCCGGCCGCATCTCCTGCAATCAAAAGTCCATCTCCCGTCAAACGCGATGGTATGGCGTGATATCCACCTTCGGGAATAGTTTTAGCTCCCCACTCGAGCACCTCACCGCCCGTCAAGTATTCTGCAAAAAGCGGATGCTGCTTCATTCTTTGAAGTAATCGATGCACATCTAAATTGTGCTGACGATAATCTAATCCCACAACAAGTCCCAATGAAACTGTGTCGTCGCTCATCGGGTACATCCAGCTTCCCCCAAATGCATTTGTCGGGAGCGGCCAACCCAATGTGTGAATAACTGCATCAAGAGGCTTTTTCACTTTCCAGAGTTCCTTCACACCCAACGCATAAATTTGCGGAGCGGGACTCTCTATTTTTTGCCATTTCAAATACGCTTGCGCAATGGGACCGCGAACCCCTTCAGTTAAAACCGTCACTTGAGCGGTTACGTCGGTTGGCGGCATAAATTTTTCGGTTGGCTGACTTTCTCTTCCGAGACCCGCAGCCGTAGTGCGCACACCTTTTACGCGCGTGCCTTCAACCAAAAGACTTTCTGCGGGAAAACTTGTAAAAACATTAACTCCCAGCTCTTCTGCTTTTCCGCCTAACCAACGCACCAATTCGCAAATCGAAGTTACAAAGTTATCGAGGTTATGCATCGTAGGAGGCGTCGGAAGTCGAACGCTCGAATTTTCCGTCAACATGTAGACACGTTCCGCATCGACTTTTTTACGAAACGGAAACTCTGAATCTTTTAATTCCGGAAACAACTCGCGTAAGGAGCGAGGATTAATCACCGCGCCTGATAAACAGTGTTCTCCAAGACTCTCGGCTTTTTCGAGAACGCCGATTTCAACGGCACCAATACCGTTACCGTTTTCATTGTCTTTTTTTACTAGACGCGCAAGTTCAATTGCGCCGGCCAATCCTGCAGGTCCACCCCCAACAAACAAAACATCCATCGGTACGTTTTCACTATTTGGAGGTTCACTCAGAATTATTTTTTTTACGTCGATGTCTTTTCGAAATTCTATTGGCTTAAATGTTTTACCCACGTGGACCTCGCTTGAATGCCCATAACTCTAGTAAATAAGAACATTCGAGTCACGTAATCCAAGCGCTCCCACAAAACGCCACCCCGCATTATCACAATTCACAGTACCATGGGGACGGAGCCCAAATTTTATCAACCCCAAACACTTAAGCCTAGACTAACCCGCGTCAGGGACGGAGTTTAAATATTCGTAATTCTAAGCATCTTTTACGTATACACAATTTATGACCTAAATTTTTGACTTTGGAATATTTTGATTCAAATATTTTTTTTATATGTCGAACTTTATTTAATTTTTTAACTTTTAACTTTAATTATCTTTAATTTTGGCAAATTTGAACACACGAATGCCTTTAATAAAAATGTACGAAAATTATTATTATAAATAACCTATATCTAACCAGAGTCGCTATCTAAATTATGAGAAAAGCAGAGCAATTCATTTACCTTTTGAAATAATTTAACTCTCCAGAGAGGTGAACCTATAAAGGGAGCAAAAAATTCGGTGCGATCTAAATTTTTACCTAAATATTCTAAAAATAAGGATCTATACTTTCTTTGTCTTAACTTTTCTGTGCTACCCAGTCGAATATACCAATCTGGAACAGTTAAAATTTCTGAGAATTTATCTGTGATCCCAAACGCATAAAATCTATAGCTTGAATAAACGTAGCTCCTAAGTTGTTTCTCATTACATCGCCCTGAACGTATGGGATTGGCCTCTATATAGAAATGCACTTTCATTTCATGTTCTGTATTTTCAATTAAAGAAGTTTTAGGTCGACCCTCAGCTACTTTGCCAGAACGTTTATTTCTTCTATTATAACGAAAACCAAAAAAAGAATGGGCTTGTCTTAAATAATCTGAAAGCTTTTTGCTACCTTGAGTGTACTTTATTAGGTTATGAAAATGATTATCCATACATGTATAGGCATGAATTTTTAGGGAAGACTCTTTATTATGCGTTTTTAATGCATCTTTAAGCGATTGAAGGTACAAGGACTTCATCTCGGCAGTTTTAAGATAAAATTCTTTATTATGACAACGCCAAAATTGATGAATTAAACCCTCAGAATTATGTAATTGAATTGATCTAGGAATGCGCATTATCATGTTAGATGCTATGCCGATGCCGAGTTAAAAATAATTTTATATTATAGTAATATAATTTTAGGCCGAAAGCTGAGTCTCTTTTCGGGCATTTCGATTTTCCCGGCTAAAAAGCTCCGTCCCTGCAAGTCGAGAGCGGAGAGCTGAGACGAGAGCTCCGTCCCTTAAGCCGCTTTAAGAGAGACTTTGGCACCACAGTTTGAGCAAAATTTGGCGTCTGATTGGTAAGGCATCTCACATTCGCCGCATTCGTTTTTGGCACCTTTTGCTATTTTTTCGAGCTTTAATTCTTCAATTGTCGAAAGGACTTTGCCTCTTTGATTCCATTTATTGATTTCATTAAGCAGTCCCCAAAACTTAACCATCTTCGCAAACTCAACTCGATCAAATGAAAGAAAAACTTCTTCTCCATTTACAGTTCGCTTCATAAACAGGCCCTTTTTTTCGAGTAGCTCCACATGTAATAACTTGAAATTCAATTTGTGGGCTTCTACCATCGTCGTTACAACTTCGTTGTAATCGACTTTAACCGCTCCGTGACGATCCGTCTCTAGACCCTCGGTCATTTGCACAAGGATGTCCGTTACTTTATACGTAATATCATCATAGAGAATCGTTTCATTCACTCCTGGCTTGTACAGGTTGTAGTGAAAGAACTCCGCAAAGTCCTCAAGAACCTGTAGGTCTTTGATCATAATTCGAGCTAAAACGTCATGGCCTTCTTCATCTTTTTCAAATATCAATTCCACGTATTCTAATTTTTCTAATATCTGCATAAGGCCTTCAAGGCGCTGCGCCGACTCCATTAGTATACGTGCGCCGAACAACTTCAACGATTCCCATGACAATTCGATCGCATTTGAATCTGGATGCATTTTGCCGGAATGTTTAGCGATCAGATTGACGATTAAAAATACTCTAGGAATCAAAGTGTGTGGGCAAGGTGTAGCTTCTTTTTCGAGTTTTGAAGATTTAACCTCGTTACCATAAGACTTATTTTCATCGAGTAAACTTTTAATAACCGTTTGTACGATTGCAGGCAGCTTTTCATATTGTGATTTAAAGACTGCCACCGGCATTTCCAATGCCGTAACATCCGAAACCGCCTCTGCTGTAAACGGATGTCGAGTGCTTCCCGTCAAAGCTAACTCCCCAACAATCGCAACTCCATTTGTTTTATAAATTTTGATATTCGAAGACGGTCGAATAATACTCAACTGCACTCGACCTGACTGAACGACATAAATAAAATCAGCCTTATCGCCTTCTTTAAAAAGCAATTCGCCTTTTTTGATTTTTTTTAATCCTTGAGTTGTCGCTGTCGGTTGCTGAGCCATGCAATAGTCCTCTTTTCCGTTCAAGAAAATATCGGCTATTTAACAGCGAAGGATGAGCTTCGAATGGCATTTTTAACTCACCCCAAATCAATCCGAAACGCATCCTATAAATCTTAATAAACGCAGCCTAGACTTAGGTACGCCCTACCTCCGTCCCTACCTCTTCTTTTCCACAGGAATATATTAGAGTTTTAAGCGCAGGGTCTCTGCTTGCCGACAAGCATCTGCAAAATCATCTGGATGGCGAAGACAAATTTTTTCAAAGTGTCGAAGCGCTTCGTCATAACGGTTGGCCCCTTCAAGAGCGTAAGCTAATTGCGACTCCAAGAGAGATTCTGCAAAACGAAAGTTTCCGTCACCATTACTTTTCAAAAGCTGTTCATAAATAGTAATCGCCTCGTTGTAATGTCCTTGATTCATTTTAGCCATACCCAATAAATTTCCGCACTGAGGATCTCCGGGTACAGCGGATAAACAGACACGTGCTGATTTTTCTTTTTCTTCTTTGGTTCCGATTTGGGCTTCAACTGAGGCCATATCAATCAAACACGATTTCGACTTCGAATAAAGTTTCAAACATTCCTGCAAAGCACTTTTAGCCATTTCAAATTCGCGAGTTCTTACTAAATAACGACCGTTGGCCTCTTGAAAATATCGCGAGCGTGGCTCTTTTTTTTCCATGCTCACTAAAACGGATTGTGCCTTTTCAAGATTGTCCTCATTCATTCTTTGATCAAACTCTTCGCTCATTTGAAAAATACTTTTATTTTCAACTTTCTGTACAACAGGCTCACTTTGCTTTGAATTTGGCGATTTTAAATCTGCATCTTTTTTATTCTGAATGTCCACAACAGTTTCATGAGAAACAACTATAGGAGACTCTGTTGTTGCAGTAGCAACCTCTGATTCCAATACGTTCTCGTTTTCTACAGTTTTCTTTCTATTAAAAGAAAACCCAATGCCTACTCCGATGATTAAAATTAAAAAATATTTTACTATTTTCATTTAAATTTCCTAGTTTACTTAATCGACGTCATCGTTTTGATTACATTTTGCATTTAGCAGCTTGATCGCGAAATTGAGACGCTGCGAAGGCTTGATTCGCGCTTTCCATGCGAGAGCCCAATTGCTTTATACGTGTGTCATTGGAAGGGTGTGTTGAAAGCCATTCTGGCGGACTCCCACCAGATTTGCGGCTCATATTTTGCCATAAACGAACACTTTCAGAAGGCTCAAACCCGGCACGCGCCATAAGATTCAAACCAATCATATCGGCTTCGCTTTCTTGAGTTCGACTATGCGGCATTAAAATACCAAATTGCGCCCCAAGCCCGAGAGCCGCCATCAACGTTCCGTGATTTTCATTTTTTTGATTAAGAGCCGCATTAACGCCGGCCAATCCCAGTTGGGTGACGAGAGCGGTCGAAACACGTTCGTTTCCGTGATTGGCAATCACGTGACCTACTTCATGCCCGATTACGGCCGCCAATTGCCCACCTGTTTCGGTTACCTCTAAAATACCAGTGTAAACCCCGATTTTACGACCGGGCAAAGCAAACGCATTGATCTCTGGAGATTCAAAAACTTGAATCTCCCATTGACCCGTATCAACGTTTTGAATTTGTTTTAAAATTAAACCGGTCACGCACTTTACAAAGGCGATTTTTTTGGGATCCCGACTTAGAGGCGTTTTTTGTTTTAACTCTGTAAAGGACTGGGCGCCCATTTGATCCATTTGCGAATCTGGCAACAAATGAATTTGCTTTCGTCCCTCAGGTGAGGTTGAACATCCAAAAACTACACTCAAACTTAGAGTCAATCGTACGAAAGATTTTATTTTCATAAATTCCTCCTGAGAGTTTCTTAAGTATCAACCTCAACTTTTTTACCACGCTTGTGTGGGCTCAACTCTCGACAACGGATGCGAATATGTTGAGGAGTCACTTCAATGAGTTCGTCGTCGTTTACCCATTCCATGGCAAATTCAAGATCAATAGGTTTTCGTGGAGTTAACTTCACGGCCTCGTCCGTTCCAGAAGCCCGAACGTTAGAAAGTTTTTTCTCACGGTTGACGTTGACCACAAGATCATTTGCCTTCGCATGCTCTCCGATAATCATACCTTCGTAACATTCAGTTTGAGGTGAAACAAAAATTTTGCCGCGCTCTTGAAGATACCAAAGCGCATACGCAATGGCTTCTCCCTTACGATCCGCAATCATCGCGCCGGTTTTACGATGTTCAATCTCGCCACGATAATCCGAGTAACCCGCAGACTCTGTACTTAACAACCCAAGTCCTCGCGTATCTGTTAAAAACTCCGATCGGTAACCAATAAGACCACGAGTCGGAATTAAAAACTCTAAACGTACACGTCCAGAACCCTTATTTACCATATTGGTCATTACACCTTTACGACCGCCCAATTTTTCAGTCACAACACCCACATGCTGATCCGGAACATCCACGATCACATTTTCCATTGGCTCAAGAAGTTTTCCGTCTTCTTTCTTCATAATAACTTGAGGCTTACTCACTAAAAGTTCATAACCTTCACGTCTCATCGTTTCAATAACAACGGCCAATTGTAATTCTCCTCGGCCTAAAACTTTCCAAGCTTCGGAGCGGTCAGTTTTTTCAACTCGAATCGAAACGTTGTAGCGAAGTTCTTTTTCAAGACGCTCTAAAATTTTACGGCTTGTAACGTGGTCACCTTCTAAGCCAGCAAATGGACCATCATTCACCGAAAAAATCATTCCGACAGTTGGTTCTTCAACTTTGATTCGCGTGAGAGGATGTGCATCTTGCGTGGTCACGGAGTCACCAATTTGAATATCATCTAAACCTGCAAACACCGCGATATCACCGGCCAACATTTCCGTGACCGCGACTTGTCTCATTCCCGAATACGCATAGAGAGCCGTCACGCGTGCTTTTTTAGTCACGCCGTTGTCTTTGTGACAAACAATATCTGAACCCACTTTAATCGTCCCTTGTCGAATACGACCGACACCCAAACGACCTACGTAATCGCTATAATCAATATTCGTACACATAATTTGTAATGGTTTGTCTGCATCAGTGTGCGGTTTCGGAATTTCACTTAAAATTAAATCAAAGAGCGGAAGTAAATTATCGCCCTTTATAGCCGGATCGTGTGTCGCATAGCCTTCGCGAGCCACGGCATAAACCGTTTTGTATTCCATTTGTTTGTCTGTTGCATCGAGGTCAATAAACAAGTCAAAAATTTCGTTTTCGACCTCCTGAATACGCGCATCGGGACGGTCAATTTTATTGATACACACAATAATTTTAATATTTTGCTCTAGAGCTTTTTTCAAAACGAAGCGCGTCTGTGGCAACGGACCTTCGCTCGCATCCACCAACAGGACTGCACCATCGACCATGTTTAACACACGCTCAACTTCGCCACCAAAATCACTATGTCCAGGAGTGTCTACGATATTGATTTTAACATCTTTATAAACGAAAGCCGCGTTTTTAGCCGCGATGGTGATCCCACGTTCACGTTCAAGATCCATTGAATCCATCATTCTTTCATCAGTTGCCTGATTTTCGCGAAAGGTCCCGCTTTGTCTCAATAAATGATCGACTAAAGTTGTTTTTCCGTGATCCACGTGGGCGACGATTGCAATGTTTCGAATATCCTTGATAGTATTACTCATGCGGCCTTCCTAAAAATAGTAAAAGGCATTATTTCTTAAAATATCGAGCAAGTCATCCATTATGTCAGTGTCAGATTCATCGTTAGATTCGTCCACCCATCGCAGTTTGAGAATGAGTATTCTCGACGGAGCACTCTTCAGCTTTATGGTTGGAGTTGGCGAAACCTTTATACCCGCATTCGTATTGGCCCTCGGTCTAGGAGATGTCGCAGCAGGCCTCTTGGCCGTGATTCCCATCGTTGTAGGAGCCACTCTTCAACTCATATCTCCTTGGGCGGTCCAAAAGCTTAAATCACATAAAAAATGGGTTTTAGCCTGTGCCATGACCCAAGCACTTTCATTTTTACCAATCATTTTCATGGCTCTTTATCAAAAAAGTTCAATTTTGATTCTTTACACCTCCACCATTTTGTATTGGACAGGAGGCTTAGGTGCATCGGCAGCCTGGAACACCTGGATGGGCAAACTCGTCCCTTCCTCAATACGAACGCGCTATTTTGCTCGTCGAACACGTATTTGCCACCTTGGAATTTTAATTGGCTTAATCACAGGGGGATTCGTAGCGCAAAGACTCTTCACATTTGATCAGGTGCTATTGGCATTTGCGATCATGTTTGGTCTTGCCATGGTGGCGCGCGCGATTTCATTTTATTGTTTGACACAACAAAATGAACTTCCTGGTACGTACGAATCCCAAGAGTTCATGAATCCACTCTTGGTTTTTAAAGAGATGGCTTCACAAAAAGAAGGTAAAATTTTTAAGTATCTGCTTTTTACGCAAGTCGTGGTGTTTATTTCGAGCCCATTTTTTGCGCCTTTTATGCTGAGTCAACTCGAACTCAATTACGAACAATATATGTTTCTAGTGTGTATGGCGTTTTTGGCGCGCGTATTCGTATTGCCTTTGATTAGTCGCTATGCTGGGCACTTTCCCGCCACGCGCTTGCTAAAGCTAGGAGGATTGTTAATCATCCCAATGCCGGCACTATGGATCGTTTCTAATAACTATTTGTATTTAATTTTTATTCAAATTCTAGGCGGCGCGAGCTGGGCTATTTTTGAACTTGGCATCACCCTAAGTTTTTTTGAAGGCGTTGAAGAAAAAAAACGTACAAGCGTTTTGACATGTTTCACGTTTGCCAATGCCGTCGCGATGACGGTTGGTACTCTTATCGGCGCCAAAATACTTTCTCTTCTAGGCACAAATATGCATGCGTATTTTGTTTTGTTTATTTTATCGGCGCTTGCCAGAGCTATTGCGCTCTTTTTTCTTCGTGGCCTCAGCCGATCAGATATTCGCCTAATTGTCTCTCGAGTTTTAGCGGTACGCCCGACGATAGGGCTTATAGATAAACCCGTGGTCGCAACAAAAAAGCCAGATGAGCTTCGTTCGCAAAAAAGCCCTTAGTTTTTAGAGTTCTGAATCTTAAGAGATTTTAAAACTTCAAAGGCCGTGTTTTTACCTTGCAAGGCTAATTCCGAGGCCTGCGCCAACTCTCGAAGTTTTTTTTCAACCTCTTCTAAGTTTTCACATTTGTCTTTTCCGCAAGATGGAAATGCCGGATCTGAAAGCGCTACAATTTCGTGAATCATGTCTTCACCATTCAACACCCCACCCGATACGTACGTGACGGCTAATGCTTCATCATCTACAGATTTGGCCAAAAAACCGCTTTTACTTTGCGTATCGCCTTTAGCGTCTTCAGTTTTAGGCATCAAAATTTCATGAATTTTTGTTTCTACCGGCAAGGCTAAATCATAACCACATTTAGAACAGATACGTGTAAGGGTCGTACTGACTTTGCCGGTTACTTCAAAGACATTCCCCACAGGGCGAATAAAAAAATCGATCTTATACAGATTTTCATCGATCAGATCTTTAAGTGGAAGGTTGAACTCTCCGGTCTCTCGGTCATATGTGTATGAGCGGCCTTCGTCGGGAATATCAGTTAATCTAATAAAAACGCGGTCTTTTTTCATTTTTTGAACCTACTTGTACCTTTGGATAAGGTAGCGTCTCATAGCAGGCCGTCTTAAGGTTTTCAATTAAAAGCCAAAAGCACTTGTCTAATTCGTATATTATAGCCAGATTTAGGAGCTTATTCAGGTAAGATTTTCTGAAATTGACGTTCAAGACGTCTACGACATGGCCCATTGTTAGTGAAGGTAAAAAGCTGATAAAAAAAGGGCTAACATTTCTGCGGCCCTCTTCAAACTTCTAATTAACTACCTATTAGTGAGCGGCTTTTTTTTCTTTTTTACCGTGAGCTTTAGCATCTTTTGCTGGAGCTTTTTCTGTTGGAGTTACTGTGCTGCCAGTAACTGCTGCGTGGTCAGCTGGCGGAGCTGCATGCGGGTCATTTGCTAAAGCTGCTGTTGTGAATGCGAATACGAAAGCGGCTGCGATTAATGTTTTCATCTGAGACTCCTTTGTCTTCATCTGTTGTTTTTGGACGTTCTGTCCTTGCTCTCAAAGATTCTGCTTAATCCAATTTACAGTCAACAGTGTTTTATGAATTCAAAATTCGTCGCGCTTTTTCAAATACAAGATCAAACATGGGCTCGGTCAAACGACCAGTAAATGTATTCTGCTGACTCGGATGATAACTCCCAATCAACGAACAGTTGTTTTTTAGCTTCATTTCTCCTGCGTGAATGAATTTTTTTTCATTTTCAAAAAGCATATCCATTTTTTTTAGTTGTTTGATCGTAGCTTGCCATGCAATTCCACCCAACGCGATGACAACTCGAAATGGAACTTCTCTAAATGTGCGATCAAGATGTGTTTCACACTTAAGTAGTTCTTCGCGCGTGGGCTTGTTATCTGGAGGGGCGCAGTGGGCAGTGGCCGTGATAAGCGCATCTTTTAAAATCAATCCGTCTTCAGAATTTTCGGAATGTGGCAGATTTGCGAATGAAAACTTATGTAACGATCGATAGAGCCATTCCCCACTCCGATCTCCCGTAAACATGCGCCCGGTACGGTTAGCTCCATGAGCCGCGGGTGCAAGACCAACAATTAATACGCGCGCGTGGGGATCACCAAAATTAGGAACAGGGCGCCCCCAATACTCCCAATTTTGAAATGACTTTCTTTTTTCTTGGGCGATGGTTTTACAGTATTTTATAAGACGAGGACATCGCCGACAGACAATGATCTCCTCATTTAACGTTTTAGGTTTACGTGATGACGACATCGCGATCTAGTGCAGATTCTTTGACTTTAAATACGCCAATAGCTCTTCCGGATAATCACTGATAATTCCATCAACACCTAACCCGATGAGCATATCCCATTCTTTTTGTTCGTTCGCCGTCCATGGAATCACACGTACCCCAACTCGATGTAAAGACTCGACATCCCCCTTCGTGATCCAAAAAAGATTTGGTGATAAAATCTCGGCATGCAACTCTTTGGCAATGGCGGGAAGATTGGTGAACAACGTGTTTTCAGTTAGAGGCGAAATGCGAAGTTTTGGGTCTATCTTTTTTGATTCGACAAGCGAACGGTGATCGAACGATTGCAAAGTTGCTCTATCGGTAAAACCGTACTCCTGTAAGAGGGCGGTAATTTTTTTTGCAAAAACTTCGGGCGTCGCCGTATCGTTGGGACGGCCAGGAATAATTTTTGTTTCGATATTCAAGCCGATGGTTTTAGCATTTGGAATTTTAGACGCTTTAATAAAATCAAAAAGCTCTCTTAAAGTCGCGTAGGACACATTCAGCTTTTTTTGTTTAGGAAAACGCGCATACGGTAAATGTCCACACGTATATGTTTTAATTTGGGCGAGAGTCAGCGTTGAGATCAACATGTTCTCTGGAATTTTATATCCTCCAGGAGCTACACACTGCTCGATGTTTAAAGCCGGATCATGGGAAATAATCAGCTCCCCATCTTTAGAAATACCTAAATCGAGCTCTAAAACATCGGCCCCAATCGTGATGGCGTATTCAAACGCCGGCATACTGTTTTCGGGAAACCGACCTCGTCCACCACGATGCGCTTGGACTTCTATCCGCGTGGGCGGAGCCAAGGGTGTAAGTGAAGTTTCGTTTGTTTTCTGCGTGTGGGAGCATGACACCGTCAAATATGAAACAATAAGACCTGACATTACAGCCAAAAGACTTAAACTTAATTTATTACGTAATGATCGTGATTCGAACACCGTCCAATGCGACATGGGATCCTCCTAAGGATACTGAGTCGTAATCAAAAACTGATTGTCCTTCAATTTTTCATATAAACAAAGGGATAACTCGCTATGTTCTGCTCTAACTAATGGACGCAAAAGAACCAGCTTTCCCGACAAGCTTCGCCTTTTATGTATTGTTCGAGGGCGAGAACTTGATTGCGTAATGTTGGGTGAAGAATCATCCACTCCCCATACATATTCATAATTTTCATCGCTTCTTCAGAAGAAATTTTCTGATACTTCATTTGATAATAGGCTGCTAATCGGCCGGTGCGGTGGCATCCACAATCGCAACGAAATACAATTTTTTTGCCTTTTGTTTGTGCGTCTTGAACCCAGGCATCAAATGCATCAAGAAATTTTTTTGTTAACGGAATGCGCACGTTTTGAGTGACATTCAAAATAACTTTTAAACTCGGGCAATACTCTTTCAATCGCGCCTCAAAAAGATCCGCGTTTCCAGATAAAACCATCGTTTCTTCTACTCCTAAGGCACAAAGCTCTTTCATTTCATCGGCCGTTGGCGCGCCCATTCGATAAATTCCAAAACCTGTATCTTTGCTTTCTTCAATCACTTGCAGATTTTTTGCTTCCGATTGAGCCGCGAAAAAAATTGAAAAAACTAAAAGAGCTAACGTTTTTGTCATGTGCATCCTCCGACCTTAAATAGGAGGAAATCCTATGCGAAAATGACTTCAAACTGCAATTCAAAAACCGAATTTAAAGATTTAAGCTCATAGAGCAGAGTGGCAAACACATTTTTTAGCTTTTTAAGACTGATAAAGCCTTCAGATTGGATGCTAATCGCGCAATCTCATGAATTCGATCTTGAGAGACACCTAGCTCTCGTAAGGATTTTTCGTGAGAGACGACGCAGCTTTCGCAACCGTTCACAATGCTGATCCCGAATGCCAGCATTTCAAATTTATCTTTACCAAGATGTGGACGACCAATAGAGGTCATTCGAAGGCGGGCCGTCTTATATGATTCCATCTCAGCCTCCTGAAGATGATGACTTAAGAAAAAACGAAACTTATAATAAGAATTAAGCATACCCATGATGGCAGCACTTTCTTTAGCCTCGGTGATTTGTTCGCTGGCCATCCCGCTTTGAGATAATTGTTCAAAAGCAAAATTAACAAACTCTTGATCTCCCAACGATTGTCCTATCGCAAGTGTGAGTAAGTTTGTCTCTTCAGGGTTTAATTGTTCACCTTCATATATTTTTTTAAGATTTAATTTAATATCTTTACTGATCAATGATTCACGAGATCCAATTTGTGACTCTATAAAATTAATAGCATTTTGATTCATATTTTCTCCTTAATGAATGTCCTGAAACAGAAATATTTAAATATGTCAGAACATAAACTATGCGGATAAAGAGGATTTTTGACTCACTCTTTTTATCCGCATTTACTTAGCCTAATGTCTTCTGGCCTTTTTCCCAATTACATGGGCAAAGCTCATCGGTTTGAAGCGCGTCAAGCGTTCGCACCACTTCTTTTACGTTACGACCCACATTTAAGTCATTTACGCTCACCCAACGAATAATTCCGTCTGGATCTACAATGTACGTAGCAC
>JAKFYE010000004.1 GCA_021731045.1 Bdellovibrionales bacterium
TCCATCAGATAACTCCTTTTTAAATTTCAGCGTCAGACACTAAAATTCTAAGAAGTTCTTGAATTTGATTGGATCCCTTTATTCAGAGACTAACGCCCAGCATTCCACCATCAACCGAGAAGAGCCGAAATTTCCTCTCTATATAGTAGAGGAAATTAGATTCCCTTGATTAACGTTGACTCTCTCTTGTGGGTTCCAAAAACTAATGGGTATGGCGTTATGGTTTGTGCTTGGAACGGCGGCGGAGCTTATTAAGGTTTATCCTCTTATTGTTGAGGCTCAAAAACGTAAACTTGAGTGGTATGTATTAACTACGGGTCAGAGCGGACTTAATTTTTGGAAACAGTATGATGATTTTTCTTTGTCACGTGCACAGGCAACGGAGCTTTTTTCGGCACAAGAAGATTTAAAAAGTTCTAAAAAAGCTGCGCAATGGTTTTTCCAAGTTTTACCAAAATCGAAAGCTTCTATTCTTAGAAAAATTCAGGAAAGTTTTAAAACGTTACCTTCTAAAAATGATTTTTGGATCGTTCATGGAGATACGTTTTCAACATTAATTGGAACCGTCTATGGAAGACGCCTCGGCGTGCCCGTTGTACACGTAGAAGCGGGAATGCGTTCGGGACATCTATTAAGTCCGTTTCCCGAAGAACTAAATCGTAGATTTGTCTCAAAACTTGCACGATATCATATGGCTCCTGACGAAAATGCGGCTCAAAATCTCTATAAAGAGGGGATTCGCAAGAATGTCACTGTTACAAATGGCAATACTGTTTTAGATTCGCTCCATACGGCGATTGAACATCTTAAACCTTCGCAACTGCCTTCAGGTGAATACGTGGTCACAAACTTCCATAGGTTTGAAAACTTAGGTTCATCAGATCGTTGGAACGCGATGATTAATGTTGCGCTTGCAGCCGCCAAAAAATTTCCGGTTTATTTTGTGTTGCAACCGAATGCACGCCACAAAATCGACAACGATTTAGAATCTAAAACACGTTTAGAAAAAGCAGGCGTGCACATTGTTGACCGTATGCCCTTTAGTCGCTTTATGCATTTGCTTCATAATTCCCAATATATGATTTCAGACGGTGGGAGCAATCAACAGGAGTGCTACTATTTAGGTAAGCCGTGTCTCATCATGCGGGATCGAACCGAAAGTATCGAAGGTATTAATTCTACCTGCGTAATAAGTAAGTTTGATCAAAGTATTATCAATGAGTTTATGGAAAACCCGTTTAAATATCAACGGGATGAAGTTCGGCCGTTGAAAAGACCTACCGACATTATTTTTGAAAGCCTACAATTGTGAGTCTCAACGTTAGCGTCATCATACCAACCTATAACATGTCCATTTACTTAGCCGAGCTGTGGGCGACAATTGAACACTCCGGTCTCGCAAATCTTGTGACAGAAATTATATTTGTTGATGATGGATCAACTGATAATACTGCCGCCGTCATCGAAAGTTTTAAATCTTCAGAATCAGGAAAAAAAATTATTTTAAAAAAACAAACCGATAATAAAGGACGATACTTAGCACGTAAAGTAGGTGCCGAAATGGCGAGGGGCGAACACCTTCTCTTTTTAGATACGCGCGTGTCTCTACCAGATGACTTTGGACAAGAGTTTATTCAGGTCTGCAAACATTCTTGCGCCATGTGTATGATTGAAATCGATACAAAAAAAAGTTTGTTTAATCTTTACTGGCAAAGAACTCACGAGTTTATTTTTAGAAGACATTTTAAAGACGCGAAGGCTGGCTTTTACATCAACAGTACAAATTACGAGACCTACGCCAAAGGCACGACAGGATTTTATTGTTCTAAAACAATATTTTTAAATGCCTACGCTCATTTTAACGAACAGGTTCTTCAGAACGACGACACGCCTTTACTCAAAGCTATAGCCGAAACAGACCCCATTTGGGTTCATGCAAAATGGCGAATCATTTGGGAGCCACGCCAAGAGTTTAATGCCTTCTTAGATCGACTTTGGGAGCGAGGACCTAGCTTTGTAGAGTATCATCTTATAACTCATAAGGGCGCTTACTATAAAATCCTAATGGTCGCCCTCGCATACATTCTCATTACGATGACCACAATGATATTTATGCCTCTTTACGGAAAGTATTTTTTTAATGTTGCTGTTTTGGCCTTAGTGCTTTCAGTTTTTTTATTTGCAAAATCAATTCGTGAATTTATAAAAATGCTTCCATTACACGTTATTGTTTGCCTCGTAGCTGGGTTTTCGATCATACGTGGAGTTTACGTTAACCTAAGACGAAAACCACTACGTCCTTAACAGAGTCACTCTTTCTAAACCTTATGACCATTCGCTTGCAATTTTTCCGACGACAAAGTTGTTAAAAATAAAAGAACAATTTCAATCGCACACACAGAAATTAAGTATTGCAAAACCGAAATCGTCATAAATGAGAATACTAGTAAACAAACCACATTAGTGCTCACCAAAATACCGGCCTTCAACAGTTGTTGTTGAGTGCAGTAGGTTTGGACAAAGTAAAATAAATAGGTCAACAACGAAATATGTAAAAACGAAAACACAATCCAGTTTTTTTCAACTTCGATTTGCTTATGAAGAATCACATCGACCAATATCGGAAACAACACGGAGGTTAGTGCTCCGGCGCCTAAACCTATTAAAATGATAACAATTAAATTTCTATGCGTTTCATATTTGCGATTAGAAAAAGCTGTTTGTCTCACTTGTTGTGGGAGAAACCATTGCGAGACGATCATAAATAAGAAGAAGAACCCTTTATAAAAAAGACTGATATAGCTAAACCGTCCAATTACATCCTCATTTTGAGTGTATTTGACAACCAGAATATCCATTTGTGGTATTAAAACGGTAGCAATAGACAATGTTAATGCGGCTCCCAAACTCATACTAATTTTTTTGGCGCCACCATAAGATTTTTGTTTAGACAAATAAACCACGAGAAAAAGTATTCCGACCAAATATGAAAAGGGAAGCGCTTGATAAAAAGAAAAAGATGCGGAGGAGTGAAAGAACGGATAAGCCCACTTACTTAATGCTACTAAAAAACCACTCACCCCCATAGCAACAAAGCCCAGTTGAATTTGAGTGACTCCAAACAAATAACTAAAAATAAGACTCGAAGCAAAACTTAGAACAAAGGCTTGTGCGGGCGTTGTGGTGGACATCTGATTCGAATAAAAAAATACAAAGCCCATAATCAAGACCGCAACAAACGATCCTGCTAAGACGAGACGTAATTGTAGCGTTGTGAGCGAAGAGAGATTGGCAAAATATTGCAAAAAAACACCGCAAAACAAAAATACGCTTAATTCCGCCAGCCACGAGTTAAACATGCCGTATTCCGCAATAGTTAAATTTTGAGCACTGTAAACTTGAAATAGGTAATGACCAACGCCCGCGGCAAATGTCAGAATAAAATAGAGAATGTTTTTTTTATTTAGCCAACTCATTGAACATATCCCAAACACTGATCATTGAATTTTTGCGGAACAATGTTTTGTGGTTGAGATTGGCAAACTTCAGCCTCTGACATTTGCCATCCTAGTGAGGAACAAACTTCCGATCTCCAGGCGACAGGAACTCTTGCGTCAAAAACTATCCAGCTCAACGAAGCACATTTCGCGAAATCAACTAAACGTTGCTTTGTTATAAAATTGTTATTCACGATTAATTTCATAAGTTCCGGATGCAACGGAAAGTAATTAATCATTTTGAGTTCTCGATCATTAATCGCGGCCGCATTTAATATCGCGCATCTAGAACCACGCATCCTATTCAAGAACGTATAAAACTCCATAAGCTGCCATTGCCCCGAGACGTAAGGATAATAAAGTCCCATACCGCATTCTCCATCTTCCTTATGCTGGGCCAGCGAAGCATAGGCCGGTGACATATTATACATTGGCATCGGATTAAGAAATGGCGGAAGTTCTATAAAAATCAATAACGGAAATACCCAAAGCCATTTTTTTGGCTTCAAAGTATTGATGTATGAACATGCAATCATGATCAAAGAAAAATGAACAAAAATTCCGGCACGACTGGTGACACGAATTTGCGAAACTAATTTATGCAGCCACACCGCCGGCCCAATATTATATCCAAACCAGTCGGGCTGTAATGATAAAACGAAAGCAAAAATCGCAAAGCCTAATAAGGCCAAAGAGTTTTTAGAAACAACAGCTTCTTGTCTTTTATTTAATATGGAATAAATCCCACAGAAAGCAAAAATCCAAATCGACCACCGAATTCCGTTTGTTCTTTCATGGGGATTGCTGCCTTCAAGATTTTCAGCAACGTACATATTAATTGATTCACGGAGAGGATTAATATCTTTAAGTCCGATTGCGATGTCTCCCGAAACATAATCAATTGCACGAGCACCAAATCGATTCAAAAATGGATGAATCTCTCCTGTTTGTGTTTCTCCAGTTTTAGGAAAGGCACTTTTAATATCAGAAGGAACAGGCATAAGAAGTGTCCAGAGCAATAATAAAATGGCTGGTATTAAACTGATGACGAGTCTCTGAAGACGCTGCCGAATCATTTGTAGGTCAGAGCTATCACAAAGATAGTAATATAAAATAAAAGGCGCACAAAACGCCGCCATAATTATATAGTACTGAGCCGCCATGGCGCTAAAAAAAAATGCCACCATAGCCATGATCAAATCTTTACACGAACGATTGCGCTTTAGTAAAAATAAGGCAATAAAGATAAGCGGTAAAAAATAAGTCGCCACAAAGCCCACATGAACTTTTGCGCGCGCTCGCGTGTACGCGCAAATAGCCCAGCATAAGCCGGCTGCGAATGAAATGGGTTTTTTCCAACCTAAAAGCCCACCGAGAATATAAAAGCACAATGCATCGATCACGAAACTGATCCACACCACACTCGTCGAAACTTGTTCAATCGGCAAAATTAAAGACGTGAGTGTTGCCGTAATTTTATCATACCAAGAATGCCAACCGGCCATACCTTCAGGGGCATTCATCAACTTTGTCGGATGGGCACCGTAAAACAGTTCAGAGGGGGCATGAGTGGCAGAATATCGCAATAAATCAAACTGATAGGGTGCTGTGATCGAATCTGTTCCATCGCCCATCACTACGGATGAACTCCCAGCCAGGAGCGGTAGCCCTCCAGGATATAGATAAAAAAATGAAATTATAATGTACCCGAAAGCTACAAACATAAATTGAGCTCGCGCATTTCGAATCATTTCGCAGCCTTAATCGGTTTTTTAATTTTTTTAAGGCGAAAATACAAAGACAACGTGTCTTTCACCAAACTTAATCCGATACGAAAAACATGCATAAGTTCAAAAATAAAAAAACGTTTATTTTTGTAAAAATAATCAAGACGCACCGGAGCTTCTAATATATTTGAATATCCAAAAAGGTGAGCTAACGAAATCATTTCTAAATCAAAGCCGTAACGATCAATTTTTAAATGCGGCAAAATAGCCACGATGACTTCGCTTTTAAAAAGCTTAATTCCCACCTGCGTATCGGTCACGTTGACATGAAATAAAAAGTGTATCAGCTCTTGATATATGCGACTTAAAAATTTTCGATACCACGGATATCTTACGTGAGATTGAGGATGGCGTTTTGAACCGATCACAATATCCGCATCATACAATCTGATGAGACCTAAGAAAATGCGTAATTCCTTAGGATGAAGTTCCATACCGCCATCGATAAAGAAAATAAAGTTTCCCTTAGCTTGTTGTAGGCCGGAGCGAATCGCGTGGCCCTTGCCCTTATTTTCGGCAATGGCCACGAGTCTAATAGCCGGATGTTTAAACGCCATGATCTCAGAATTTGTCCCATCTGTGCTTCCATCACTTACGATGATAATTTCAAATTGCTTAAAATGATCTTCAATTTCATGAATGAGAAGATCAATATTATTAACGATATTTCGAGCTTCGTTAAAAACAGGTACGATAACCGTAACAAAATCAGATGGATGAGCACTCATACAAAAATCCTACTGCGAGATCTACTAATTCTCAAGTACATCTCTTAGCCTCTCAAACTCTCCTGCGGCAGATCTTAACTCTTAGGTTTTTCTAAAAATATCTTCAACGAACAGGGCGCCCCTCCGTGGGCGCATGAACGCGCTCTCGCGGCCTTCCTGGCCGCGAGCGGACGAGTACGTCCACCGCGCGTTCAAGCCTGTTCGTTGAAGATATTTTTAGAAAAACCTAAGAGTTAAGATCTACTCGTCGGAGAAACTTAGTAGGTTTACGTTTAGTTATTATAGATTTTAATTAGGGCGATTTGGGATTGTTGAGGAACTCTTCGTAACGGAGTGGGGCTAGGGTGCGGCCGAGTTCGATGTCTTTTAGTCCTTCGGATTTTTGGTTAAGGTTAAGGCGGGCTAGACCTGAGCGTAAATAAAATTCGCCCAGGTTTTCGGATGTGATGGTTTGGTAGCGGCCGTGTTCGTTTTTAATTATGGATTGAAAATGTTTGAGGCTGTCGTCCCAACGTTTTTGAACTTCAAAGAGCTCTCCAAGTTGACTGTGGGCGACCCAATACTGGGGTTTGAGGTTGATGGCTTCACGCAAGTTCTTTTCGGCCAGAGCGTAATCTCTTGATTTTATTTGTGCTTCACCTAAAATCGTACGGCCAATAAAACTTTCGGGAAAAGCTTGAAGCATAAATTCCGCAAATGTTTTAGAGTTTCTATATTGCAACGCGGTCGTGATATAAAGTCCGACACAAATAAGGGCCAACGCATATATTGCTACAAAATCATATTTTTTTAAAATTTTATTTAAGTAAAACACCCACAAAAACGATGAAAAAAGTAGTGCAAAATATAAGTAGCGATCTGCCACCGTATTAAAATACTGGAACGAAAATGGTACGAATCCTAATGTAGGAACCAAAGCCAAAATAAAAAACATTAAAAACCAAAAGGTCGTGCGGTCTTTATTAAGCGGGCGAATGGTAAGGAAAATTAAAAAAATAAAAGCTATTAAAAATCCAATTCTCCATTCTTTCATATGGTCGAGCGTATATCCGTAATCAAATTGTCCTAAAGCGGGCCAAAGGGCTCTTAATGTATAAAAGCCTAAATTGTTTACGACTACCATTGGAGACTGAGCTAACTCATAAGTATTTTGCAAAGTTTGGGTTTTAAGAATAATCACCAAACTGATGACCATTTGTATAACCGCCAAAGCCATAAACTTATAATCTCGTATTCGACGGGTATAAAAATAGAACAGCGCCGGGCTTATAAAAATTAAAGATATAAAACTAGGTTTGGATAGAACTCCGCATGCAAAAAACAATAAAGACAAAACTAAATAACGAACGCGAGTTGTATTCACATATTGGATCACGCCCAATAGAGCGAGCAGGGCAAAATAGGTACCTATGAGTCCGCGAAACTCCGATACCCATGCCACGCTTCCGGCTTGCATGGGATGTATTAAAAATAAAAGCGCGCTAAAAAAACTCAACTTTTCATTTTTAAAGAGCAAGTTTAAAAAATAAAAAACTAAAACTCCATTAAAAGCATGTGTGAGAATACTTAGGCCATGAAAAACCACAGAAGAGGCACCGCAAATTTGATAAATTGCCCACCAAATGCTGTACGTAAATGGAATGTATAGGCCAAAATATGGAGTTTTCCAAAATTCTAAAAGACCGTCAAACGTTCGAAGATGAGGATTCTTGAGGATATGAGTCACGTCGTCCACGCCAACAAAATCGAATGATAAAAAGTAAATTGAAGAGGTTATTGCAATCAAAAACAGAACCATCACGTACCGAGTCTGTGATGATAGCTTTATCATTTTGGCAAAGTGTCCATGTGAGTTTGAATTATCGGCACCAACCACTGAAAACGATAATCGGGTTCATTTTTAAGGTCTTTCAGGAGGTCTTGAAAAAACACCCGGGCCATTTCAAATTGCTTTGTTTTTTTGTAGGTTATCGCTAGATTGGCTCGCATCTCATAACTATCACGCATGCGTGCGACCTTAGACAAACCTTCCTTTAAAAGAGCAATGGTTCTATTAAAATCTCGTCCTAAAAACCTTGGATCAGAATAAACATTGGCTAAATTGTTATAAGCTAAAAGTTTTGTTTTATCATTGACGGAATAACCAAGAATAGTCGTGTAATGCTTAATAGCCTTTTCAAATTGCCCCTTGTCCTGATAATCAAGACCAAGATTATTATGGGCGATCACACTACCGGGATAATTTTCAATCACATTGAGCCAAAGGTTTTCGTTGGTCTCCCATACTTTAGACAAACCATAAGACGGAATGCCTAATGCTAACGCTAAAATAATTACGATCCATACTTGATAGCGTATCATTGCTGAAATCCATTTTGCAGAGAATAGACAGAGTAACGTGGCCACAAAGCCAATAATGGGTAAATACATATATCGATCATTGACGTAATTAATGCGCGGAAAAATCTGCAGTACAGGAATTAAAAATAAAATAAACCATAAAAAGAAAAATTTTGACGACAAATCTCGTTGCTTCTTTATTAAAAACGCCAGCACCGCTAAGAGTACAAAAACGGCGATCGACCATACAATGACGACATCTGTAAGCTCATAATTTATGTAGAGTGCAGCCAAGTGGCGTGGCACGAAAAATTTTTGCAGATAAAAACCAATGGCGTTAAGAGACATCGTAGGAATATTGAGAATTCTCTCAAATGAAAAGAGATCTCCGGCAACATTCCCTACACTCACCGAATAGGCAGTAATGCGCATAAATATAAGACCCGCCGCACATAGCAACGAAGGTAGGGCCCTAAAAATTTGACGTTTACGGTTTCCAGGAATTTTATAAAAATCGATAAGAATAAATAATCCTGGCAACAGAATACTCGTGGCCTTTGCTAATCCGGCTAGCACATAAAACAAAACAGCAAGCCCCAGAAAAACGCGACGTTTTTTTTCAAGCGTGGAGTACGACTCTAAATAAAAATTCAATGAAGCAAAGGTAAAAAAGGCCGAGATCAAACTTTTGCGCTCTGAAATCCACATCACCGTTTCGGTTTGCAAAGGATGAATAGCGTAAAAGAGACTCGTGACTAACGCAATAATATGAGATTCCGTTATTTTTTTAAGAAACACATAGAGCAAGCTTACGTTGAGTGCTTGTAAAAATAGATTCTCTAAATGCATGGCTCGAGCGTTCACACCAAAAAGTTGAATATCGGTCCAATAACTCATAAGCGTGAGTGGAAAGTAATCTCCGTGATAATAAATTGTAAAGGCAGTGGTAAGAGCGCCCCATAAGGGCATATTTAACATGGCGTTGTTCATGATGAGAGCATCGTCGTCCCACAAAACAAATTGCGCATAGTACGCGCGATGGTAAACAACACATACAAGTAAAGGCAAAAATAAAACTGGCCACCATTTTTTCATGTCTATTAATTCTAAGATACACTGGCGAAACAAAGCACCCGGCGCTGCGTCATTGTGCTTGCTAAATATTATTGGATTACATATTTATGATAAATACTTTTATGCTAAATACGTCTCAACGGAGAATGTGATGAAATATATTGCACTTATTCTTGTCCTCATTGGATGCGGTTACAAAAATACATCTGAAATTGCCATTCGCCCCGCGGGCACAACCACAGATAATAGCGAAAGTGGCGGCGCATTTGGCAAAGCTCATGGCTATCCCGAACATTGGTGGGCTCCGGTCACAGGAGCTGCTCCCGAATGGGAAATCCTTCCGCAGGCCGCAAAAGCTGGAGAAGTTGTACTTTCTAAACGTAACGAACTTGGAAAATTACTCTCTAATTACGGCGAGACTCCCTTTACGTATCGCGGAAAAAAATACGCCTCTTTAGAAGGGTTCTGGCAAGCCACAAAATATCCAGAAGGCCCTGATGATGAACGTTTAGATTCGACAGCGGTAACTTGGAAATATACAAGAGCCCAAGTTGAACAAATGAACGGTCCCGATGCAAAAACAGCCGGCAATCTTGCTAATACAAACATGCAACTGCTTAAGATTGATTGGGTGACGTTTGAAAAGCAAAAAATGACGTACCACGAACCCGGAATGAGCGCGTTTTATAAATTAATTTGGACCGCAATGATTCAAAAGTTTTCTCAAAATCGTTCTGTCTGCGAAATTCTTAAAAAAACAGGTGAACTACAATTACTTGCTGATCACAAACCAGGCAAAAACGATCAAGCCGCTTGGAAGTATTTCGATATGTGGGAAGAAATCCGCACGGCCTTTGCCGAAAAGGACTGCGCAACCATCACCCCTTAGCTATTTAAGTAGGCGGGAAAGCGCAGATCGGTAGCCAGGATCTTGACAAGAATAAATGGGATCCAAAGAAAGACCTTCTGCATTCATAGTAGCTTTGTATTTTTCTGAAGCCTCTTTAAATCTTTGATCGAGTTTCGATTTTATCTCACGAACAGAAAAACGAGTTTTACTATCAGCCCAAGAAAACAATCGAAAAGCCTTATTCGAAGCCTTCAATGGAGCGCAACTAGGGTCGCTTCCAAGAAAATCATTAAGAGATTCCGGCGCGACCGTATCGCCCAACCCAAGCGCTACTTTCGATAGTAAATCTGCATTACCATATAGAGGTTCGCCTTTAACCGTAACCAACTCAATATTTTCGCTTTTTGAATCGATTAACGAGGTGTACGCATCACGTGGCTTTGTTGAAAGTAAAATAAAATCGGCCTGACGACCCAACGCAATTCTTCCAAAACCTTGATCGGTGTCTAACTTTAAAAGTTTAGCGGGATTTATGGTTAGCATTTCGGCTAACTGTTGATTTGTGAGCGTCACGCCTTCTTTAGAACTATATTTTTTAAGAACTTTAGCTTCGTCTAATAAATTTTTTGTCCCTGAAACTGACCAATCGCTACCTAATGCCAAAATCACTTTATTTTGCACAGCCGCTTTAATTCGAACTGATTCTCCGTATAAAAGTAAATTTGAAAAAGGAGACACGACTAAACCGTTTCCACGCGTACCCATATCATGAAAGTTATCTTCGCTAAAACCTACACCATGAATAGAAACAAAATTGGGAGTGAGCAGACCTAGTGTATTTGCATAATTATATTCTTGTGAATTGTATTCATCTGTCCGACGACCCTCACCCAAGTGCGTAAGGAAACTCTGAGTTTTTGGCAGCAGAAGTTTTTTGCGCAAACTTGTAAGCGTGCCTAATTCAAAAGAAGCCATGTAGTCTCGTGCATCTCGCGGAATATATAAGACGGCATCAGATTTCATAGCGGTACGATCGTATTTGTCTGGGCTTAAGAAGGCCAACGCGAGTTTTTCAATATCGGGATTTGTTGGAGAGATATCCATATACGAAACTTTTTCGATATTAGGCTCAAAGAGCCAGGCCAAAACACGCGCAGACGCACTTTCGACATCAGTGATTTTTAGAGTTTGAGTCTCCGACGCTAAAATATTTTTTATCATCGGAACCGCAGTCTCTTCGGTCAGTTTAACTTGATCGTTAAGATACTTTTTAGCCATAGGCCCAACAGCTAAAAGAATTCCATTTTCAATGGTATGTTCTTTAGTTTTAAAATCCGTCAACCAATTTGAAATTTCAAAGTGTTCATCAAAAGCGCCCAAAGCTTCGCGGTAATTTGTCATCTCTTTATTTATTTGCGGACGAATGAAGACGTTAAATCCTTTTTGAATTGTTTCAGGATTTAAAACCTCAATAGAGCCTGTGATTGTCGTGTCTTTTAAATCCATGGTCGATGCGATTTCGAGATTTCGAATCCCAAAATCTTTAGTACACGTAGAATTTTGAATTCGTCCCATTCCTTGAATCGCCGTAACTCCACCTGCGAGGGCTTTAATTTCGGCCCATTGAAGACTCAGACAATTAAAGTCTGAAAACGTCGCATAATCAGGGTCTTTGGGGTCTAATTTCATTAAACGCATGAAGAACTTATGCGGACCTTTTTGGTAACTTTCAGATTCACGCCATTCGAAACGATTCTTAAATTGTCCTTGAGCGTCTGTCCAAAGGGGTAGCGAGTTAAATTCAATATGATTGTGAAGGTCCATCATTCCCGGAAAGATAGAGTCTTCAGTAGAAATTGCGGTTACATCTTTGAGGCTTGTTACGTCAAATCCTGAGACACAGTTTTTAGCTTCAGGAATAACTCCCGGTTTTACTTCGTCATCGATACATACGATTTTACCTTCAGAAATCGACATCCACTGTTTGGTTTTCGTAGGCGCAATAAAGCCGCTGAGTCTCCACGCATGTTGAACAGGGGATTCATTTGAGAACGCAGAGGACGACGCAAGCAATACAGAAAATAAAATCGCATTTTTTTGCATAGGTGACATAGGCATGGGGGTCCTCAAATAAGAACGTCATTTTACCACGCCACGGGAGTCTTATAGGTGTTATGATCTGAGAGTGTAATCATAACCCTCTCTGTCCAAAAATTAGACAACACCAAAAGGCGTCACTCTACTTTTCGTTCCGAGATGCATTGGTTTAGACACATCTCGGAACGAAAAGTAGAGTGACGCCTTTTGACGGGCTGGACTATAGGCTTGGTGAATATTAAAAATATGCATGTCAGGTAGACCGAGATATTTCCTTAGTACATCCTTAAAACATAAAAATACTCAAACAAAAGCAGGAGAATAGGGCATGAAAATACAAAACCTATTGGGATGGAGTTTAATAGTTATTGGTATAGGGTGTTCGTCGACACATCGAAAAAATGCAAATTCAAATGGACGTGTGCCAGCCGGCAACGTCGGTGGATTCACCTATGATGCCCGAAGAGGAAGTCCCGCCGAGTATGATCCTGGTGCACCGAAAGATTCCAAGTGGCTTGAGCTTTACGGATCTGTTCCTAACTATAGATCCCTCGGACAAAAAATTATTGGCGGCCCAAAGGAGAAATTTCGATGGCAATTTGGACCAATGTGGTATCGCGGTCGTTTAGGGCAAAACCAAGTTAAGACGTTTATTGTCGGCCAAGAAGGTGCACAGGACGAAAATATATCGAACCGCGCGTTTACAGGCTCTACCGGAACGCGCACTCAAAAATTTCTTAATCATTTAGGCATTTGGCGCAGTTATTTATTTATGAATACATTTGTCTATACCATCAACGGTCAACTCGATAGTAAAAATAAATCTTTTGCTTGGATGGAACAAGGGCTAACGAGCCCAATTGTGGAGTATCGTCATAAATTATTTGATTATATGATAGAGCAAAACGCAGAAACCGTTTCTCTCTTTATGGGCGTAGGAGCCGGAGGACAAAGCTCTCTTGCAACTTGGGTCGAATCCCGGGGTGGAAAGTGTAGTGCCGCTTATGAACTTAAAAATTGTGACACTTCTGGCATGGTCGAATTTTTTAATAAAAAATGGGAGAATGAAGGCAAAGACTTAAAAGTTAAAAATAAAATATTAGTTATTGGAGTACCACATCCCGGAGGCGCGAATCCTAATCTCGGTGGTGACGAGGCCCTACAAAATATTAAGCGCGGCTTCTCTGCGGCCGCTAAACGTGTTGTTGAATTTAAAAAAGAAAATTCAGGTTGGCTTCAGCCCGATGAAGAAGAAAAAAAGTTTGGCGAAAAATTTTATGGAACCTATCCTGATCGCCTTGAAAAAGACTACGAATATAAAGGTTACGCACCGATTCCGTTCTGTGATTTTGCGTTTGGAACGAACTGGAGAATGGGGTCAGAGGGCACGACTTCGAATCGTTGGGACGCAGGTTCTATACAGGTGTATTCAGATGTTGGTACTTATGGGTCTCAGAATTCAAAATACGAATATCCAATAGATATAGATTCTGGATTCGCAGTTCCTAATAAGCTTCTTAAAGGCATGCATCCTGAAGATCTTCCTTACGAACCACCTCGTTTTTACGCAAACGATGTGAATCATGCAAAATCCTATGATTATGGACCTTGCGGATTTCAGGATTTTACTAAAGAGGCATGTCCACTTGCTGAGATGCTTATGGATTGGCCATCATTTGAAAGTCTTCCCGCACAACCAGTTTCTCATAAGTCCTTTGGTCATGGCCCTATCTATCGTGGTCGTTTAAATGAAGCAAAAATTTTGGTTTTAGCGGATCAAGAATCCCACGACGATTTCTTTGCGGCGCGAGCTTTAACCGGAACAGATGGTCAGAGACTGCAAACATTCTTTAACGCTGCGGGCGTTGGTCTCTCCTACGGAATTATCCGCACACTTCCGGTTGATACTCTAGGTATGAAAGAAGATGACGTTTTGAAAATCGCAATGGATTCTACGATTCAAAAGACAAGACAAAATATCATGGATGAAGTGACTAAAAACAGCAACACGCAGGTCTTCATTACTTTTGGGCCTATCGCTAAAAAGGTTGCAGAATCACTCACGCTTCCAGATAAAATTTTAAAACTGGACTTACCTGCGACTAAGTCGGCTTCGCACGTTGCGAAGTGGGAAGAAGCAGCTCAAGAAATCATAAAAAAATTAAACAGCACGCCGACGGATAAATACAAAGGCCAGTTGACTACGATTGCACGTGAAGATCTTCCGTACCACACACGCTGGTGGATGGGTTCAAGCGGCACGCGTTCGAGTCGGGGAGAAGGCGATATCGTGGGGAGCTACTATCGGGTCTTCTCGCCACGCTGGCAAAATAGTTTACCGTCTAAACCGCTTTCGCCAACCGAAATCAGTGAAATCGAAAGTTTGATGAAGAAGTTAAATTAAACTAAAAAGATTCGGATTCTTCAAGATAGCGCCAGCAACCTTCAACGAGGTTGCCGAGCATAATGTTACCAATACGTACGCGCTTAAGTCCGACCACTTCTAAATGGACAGATTCGCACATTCGGCGAATTTGTCTTTTTTTACCTTCAGTTAAAACAAAGCGAAGCTGATCGTCGTTAATCCAATCCACCTGTGCTGGTTTAAGAGCCTTACCGTCTAACTCGAGGCCGTGGTTCAATAATTTTAATTGTTGAGTCGTCAACTGACCACGAACGCGTACCAAATATTCCTTCTCGATGTGACCGTCTTCTCCGACTAAAGTTTTGGCCACGCGACCATCTTGCGTGAAAACAATAAGACCTTGTGAGTCGATATCGAGACGACCTGCCGGGGCCATACCTTCAAAGTATGAACGTTTTAGAGGCTCACCCGGAAATCTACGATCACGATTATCATCGGTAATTAGCTTTACGGCAGGTTCATATCCATCTTCAGGTAAGCCTGAAACATAACCAATGGGCTTATTAAGCAAAATGGTTACGCGACGACTTTGTTTGTTCTGAGCTTCTGGCGATAAAGTGACGTCTTGTTCAGGAGTCACCTTGGTAGACACTTCTTTAACAACGACACCATCAACTAAAACCCATCCACGTAAAATGTATTCCTCACCTTCACGGCGAGAACATAGATTTAACTCCGAAAGTCGCTTTGCAAGTCGGCGTGGACCATGAGGGTCGATAAAGGGTTTATTGTTTTTCATTTTGAGGATCTTACCATAAAAGGCGAAGAAGCGTGACCGAGCTTTCATATTTACAAAATTTTTCTTATTGATTCATAACTTCGTCACACCAAAGACGGATTTGGCCTAAAAAGTGGACTATTGAAGTGATGCGATTTAGTATTTTTCTATGAAAAAACCAACCCAGGCTCTCACCCTCGATTTACATGGCTTTAAAACAAGCGACGTTGAGGATGCCGTTGATAAGTTTTTGGTAAAAGCTTCGAGTAGCGGACTGAAGCGCGGGCGTATTATGACGGGCAAAGGCACTGGTGCGGTGCAAAAAGTTGTCATTCAATATCTTAAACTCGCTGGCTACACTTGGGAATTCGAAAAGGGTTCGAACACTAAAGAAAACACTGGCGTACTGACTATTTTTCTCGATTAGTAATTTGACAAGGTATCTTATCTAAACCTACAGTTTTCCTTGTGATTTCATTAGAAAGGAACGCGTGTGGATAAGCAAAATAAAAAGCTCGACAAGAATGATCTTAAAGGTCCAGATATGTTTGTTTCTTCCGTAGACAGGGCTTGGACAAAGATTGAACGCCATCGTCGTATCGGCGCGAGTCTTGTGGTGGCTCTTTTTGCAATTGGCGTTGCGTATACATTTTTTAATGCCTACAAATCCAAAAAGGAAACTACGGCTCAAGTCGAATATTATCTCGCAAAGAAAGTCTTGCTTGATACTGAAAAAGCGTATCAGCCAAAGCCGGTCGATCCTAAAACCACTGACCCTAAAACCACTGATTCTAAAACCTTAGAAACCAAGAATACAGAGAAAGTCGCCGAGCAAACTGAAAAAAAGAAAACCGGTAACTTGGATCAAGACTTCGGCCCTGCCGTCACGCAACTTGAAAGTGTCATAAAACGTAACGTAGGTTCAAAGGCTGCGGTTTTAGCTGCATTAGATTTATCTCCTATATTTTTTGAGTACAAACAGGGAGAGCGCGCGTTTAACAATCTTCATGAAGCATCGAAATCTGTTTCAAAATCAGATCTACTTTATGGCTTTTTATACATGCAACTTGGAAATGCTCAACAAGCGAACGGAAAATGTGAAGATGCTATTAAGTCTTGGAAGTTAGTGAGCGATTCGAAAAATCATACTTTTTTACATTCAGAAGCTCTTTTAAATGAAGGATTATGCTTAGAATCTTTAGGTCAAAGAGATAAGGCATCAGAAATTTATAGACGTGTCTCCCAAGACTTTGGTGATACGGATGCAGGAAAATCTGCAAAAAACTATTTAAGGCTCATGTCCAATGACAAATCATAAACGGCCTCTCTTAGCTCTGATTTTATTCGCCACAGCTTGCGTAAGTTGTGCCACTTTAAAAAGTGAAATGGCAAAGAATCAACGCGAGCTTCATATTTCTCGCTTATGGGTGCGGGAATTGCCTTACGATACAAAACTAAGCGCAGAACGTTTTAATGGCATGCCACCTCTCGTTGTAGGCGATGTGGTTTATCAAGGTAATGGTAAAGACTCCTTTGCCGCTTATTCTCGTAAAACCGGAGCAGAACTTTGGCGACGCATGGTTGAAAACGGCGTGTCTTCTGGGGTCGAGTATAAAGATGGCGATATTTACTTTGGTGGGAGTGATGGGCAGTTTTATTGTTTAAATGCGAGTGATGGTGCGATTAAATGGGTTTTTCCCGTGCGCGCTGAAGTTTTAGCTCCACCACTTTTACACGAAGATAGTGTTTACTTTTTAACAGCCAATAACGTGGTTTACGCATTAGACGCGAAAACCGGCAAACAAAAGTGGCTCTACAATCGAACAGATACAACAACTTTTTCTATTCGCGGCGGAGCCAAACCCGTTGTGTATAAACAAAATCTAATGCTGGGCTTTAGCGATGGCTTTTTTGTTGCTCTGAATGCCAAGACGGGTGGTCTTGTTTGGGAGCGTAACTTAAATCGCAACGCGAAATTTAAAGATATCAATGCGACGGCCGTTATTGATGGTTCCAGCGTGTTTATTTCAAGTTATGACGATTCTCTATACAAACTGAGTGCGGATGATGGCCAAATTCAGTGGAGGGTGGAGCGTGGCGGACACACCGCTGTGACCATTCAGGGAAACAAGATTTTTTACCCGACTTCGGATGGTGACTTTTTAGCTTTAGACAAACAATCAGGAAAAATTCTTTGGCAAAACAAAGTTAAAGACGGAGTCGCTACCCAGGCCGTAGAATATAATGAACTCATACTCTACAACGAATCTCGCGGTGATTTGAAAATTATTAACTCTGCTGACGGCGCTTTGGTTGGCTCTTTTACTTCAGGTCGAGGTTCTCCTATCGCTCCAAGCGTGGATACCCAAACAGGTGATGTTTTTTTCGTAAGTAACGAAGGCAATCTCTACGCCATAAGATTGGCTTGGGAACGTCGTGGAGATCGCATGTCATGGGAAAAACGATAGTATGAAGTACCTCTTTTTAACTTTGGCGTTTGTTGTTTCTTGCGCCAGCAGACCATGTCATGCACCTCAATCTAAAGAAGAGCGTAAAGCCGCACAATTGGAAGCCGAAGAAAAAACAGACACGGTGAAACCAGAGTTTCCATCTGAAGTTCAACGCGTATTTGTGGCTAAAAACAATGGCAGCAAACAGTGTGGGACTAAAAAAGGCATCGCCCCCGGCGTAATGGAAAAACAACTTAAAGATATTAAAGTCTATTCAAGTGTCTCGAAATCTGATGGTTTAATACGTTCACAAGTCTGCGGCACAAGCTCAGGGTATTTTAATGTTTACGAGATTGATTCTTCAAATCTTGAAAAAGCCAAAGCTCTTGGGTTCCAGGAATGGAAGTAAAACACTTCATTTTTATTTTTTTAGTTTTAATTTCAACAGCAACGACAGAAGCCAAAGGTCGCAAGCGCAGCAAAAAATCTAAAGCAAAAGTCGAAAAATCTGCGCCCGCAGCACAAAAAATTTCTGATATCAATACTGCGGATCTTAAAGTGCTCTTAAGCGATACCAGTATTGAGCCCTTTATTAATTGGATCAAAACTGTAGACTCTGATTTTGAACAAAAACGTGTTTTCTTTTTTGATACTAAAAATCTTGATCTTAATAAACAGGGAGTAGTTTTACGTATTCGCCGTATGCATGACGAAACGTACGATGCAACGGCAAAGCTGCGAGCCACCGAAGCACTCGAAGTTCCTGCAACCAAAATAAAAGACGGAAGATTGGAGTGCGAGCAAGATGTTACTTACGGTGGGCCTCATCTTCAAGCGTGCGCTTTAAGTCAGAAATCTAAAAAGGTTCTTCCAAGTCTAGATGTGGAAAGTGTAGATTCTTATTTCAACAAAGCACAATCTCAATTTGTTAAATCTAAATACCCAGAGATGAAATGGAAAGAGATCAAAATGTTTGGGCCGATTGTGGCGACTGATTGGGAAACCAAACAAGATGGTTTAGATATTGTTTGCGAACTATGGACATTGCCTAATAAAAAACGTTTATTAGAATGCTCGACGAAAACTCCCGTTAATGAACTCGAATCCACTCAATTAAAACTCATTTCATTTTTAAAAGAAAAAAAGTTTCAGGTCACAGAATCATTAAAATATAAAACCGATCTTGTTCTTTCTGAACTTAAGTAGCCTATATGCCAACGATACTAAACCCTTTAACGGTTTTATCTTCAGGTCGTGGCTGGATCGCGATCGATAAGCCTCACAATCTCAGCACCCATAATGCAGATTCAAGCTCTGCTCAAACAGATGCCATTCGCCAAGTCAGCACACTTTTAAAGGCAGATCCAGCATTACGCAAAAGCACGCATTATGAGAATGACTATACGCCATCACCCGTACACCGCTTAGATGTTGGGACGAGTGGGGTTTTAGTATTTGCGTTGTCCCCAGAAAAATCTCGAAGCCTCGCCCAAGAGTTTGCTGAGCATAAAACAAAGAAAGTCTACGTCGCAATTGTTAAAGGGCAGATCTCAGAAAAAACAATTTGGAATTTTGCGCTGACGGATAAAGCCGAGGGTCGCCGAGATCCTGCGGGCACAGGTTCGAAAAAACCATGCATTACACATGTTCAACCTCTTAAATCCAATTTCTATTTTAGTTTGATTGAATTGCAAATTGAAACCGGCAGGACCCATCAGATTCGCCGACACGCGACTTTAGCGAAACATCCCGTTATTGGAGACACGCGCTATGGTTCTCCTACGTACGCTAAAAAAATTTCTGAAATTTATGGGGTCGATCGTCTTCTTTTACATGCACAAAAGCTCACAATTAAAATTGACAATATGGAATACGAAATCGAAAGTCCGATACCTCGCGAGTTTTACAAATTAGATTCTAACCAATGGCAGTGACTTAATTTTGGTTGCGAGTGTCTAAGCACTCGACTCGATAGAGTGGCGCCTCGGTATCGTCTAAATCAATATTGAATTCGTTATCAAAATAAAAACTTTTTCCGTCTGGGCTATAGGAAATGGCTTCGTGTTGTGCCTTCATTATAGGTGACTCGATAACTTGATAGTCTTGGCCTAACTGCCACGCATGAGTCGAAATATTATTTTTTAACAACTCAAACCGGATCTCCAACACATTTTGGTAAGTCAAAACAAGCAACTTGGACCCATCGGGACTTATGTCCATTCCCGTCACAATTTGTCCAAAGAAATCAAAAGTCGATGTCAAAAACGGAAGGTCGAAATCGTACACATCTTCTAGAATGATATCGTCGGCATCTTGAGCTTGATTTATTTTATTTGCTTGAAGACGAAAGAGTTTGGACGGGGAGGCCTTAAATTTTTGCAGATCAAACTCTTTGGTTAGAATGTAAACGTCACCGGTATGGGGATGAACAGCCAAGGCTTCCGCATCATGGGGCCCATCTGGGTAATGAAGTTTCAAGTGTTTCCATCCGCGTACAGAAGAGCTAAACGTTTCCGATTCGCGAATCAACCATAACTCAAGATTTGCACGGCTTCGTGTATTATCACCAGTATCACCTAAAAAAAGACACGAATCACCATCGCAAGGACCTAAGGACATATCCTCTATGTCTTCCGCCTTCATATCAGAAACTTCAATTTTCTGTGTATCAGAACCACTTAAAGTTGTGAGATAAAAAAATGGTCCTCCACCAGAGTCATTGTGATGATACAGTCGATTTGGAAATTGTTTGGAAACCGTGATCCCACTGGCTTCGCTTAGAAATTTAATATCGAGTAAGCCTGCTTGTATCGGGTCCGACCAACGCACACACAAATCGGCACGTGCAAATGAAGATGTTAAGTGCAAGACCGTCAGCAGTGATAGAACCGTACCGTAAGGCATTCTTAATAAAAACTTGGTTCTATTATTTAAACAAGTCTTTTAATTTTTTCTCAGCTTCTTTTTTTAAATCATTGCCGAGTTTTTGCCCTTGTTTTTGAATCTCTTGTGAAGCCTTTTTTTGAAGCTTAGCAGCTTCAAGCCGCGCCGTTTTTTCTAGCAAAACCTTTATCGTGTCGTTCGTCACATCTATAGAGGGAGAGAATATATTGCCCGATATTTTTATCGGAAGCATTAACCGACCCGTGGGATCAGAGTTTGCTTCACGCACCGAACCTCTTACAGGTGGATCAGACAAATAAATATCTGCACTCATATCGAGTGTTTTATTTAAATCTAACCATCCTTTAGCACGCATTTCATTTTTCTCAGGAGTTAGAACTACGAATTTTGAAAAATTAATTTTTCCATCACTTAATGTAAACAGTGCAGACATATCACCCGTAGCGCCTTTACTATTTAGTTTAATATCCGAACGAGACGACAAACCAGGAATTTTTGAAATTTTCTCGTTCGCCATTTGATCAAACGACAGCGTGCTCAGAAAACCATTTTTTATTTCTGCAGCTCCCACACCTTTAGATAGCTTTAGGTAATCCATAACGGAAGGATGGACAATCGTGAACTGAAAACTTCCGTTTGCACTACCGCGTACAAGATCTTTCCAAGCCGGGGAGACCCACGTGACGGCTTGTCCAATTTGTAGATTTTCGGCCCGCCCTGAAAAGTCTAAGGTCGGAGCACGTTCGATCATATTGTAACTCGAACTTTGTAATTGCAATCTTCCACCAAACAAAGATTGAATCGTTCCCGAGGAGAGTAAACGCCCACCAATAAACGAATGCGTCGTATTGACTCCTCTTATATAAAGATCTCCGTATTTTATGTTTTTAATATTAGACACAATTTGAATATTCGAATTTTTATAAATCGGCCAAGGCGATAAAAACGGTTCCGACGAAGTTGGTGTCGCTATAGATGTCGATCCCGCTTTCACCGGAGCTGGCGGAGCTTTAGGTGTACTCACGACTTCATCCAAAAATAAACTCACCTTACCTTTCATATTTAACGGGCTTTTTTCTATACCCATCGCAAAATCATATTGGCCACCTAAAGTGAGATTGGCGTCCGTAGTGCCGCTGATCTTATAAGCTTTCATGGCTGGTATCATTCTTAACAAAGGATCAAGCCGAAACTTCTGCGTTTTAAAAAATAAATTTAAAACAGGTTGTTGAGGAGAAGCCACGGTACCTGTCAGCCAAATGGTACCTCCGGGTAATAAAACGGACCCTCTGCGAATAAATATTTTATTTTGACTCTGCTCAGAGTCAAAATCCAAAGACAAAATGTTTTGATCGGATTTAACAAAAAACGGAGACGTAATGTTTAATTTATTTAAATTTATATTTGCATTTAAATGTGCGCTCTGGAGTTGAGTTCCTTGAACTTTCAGGTTGCCTTGGAGATTTAAGGCGATAGGTCCTTTTATGGACATCGTTTTATCAGCATTTTGCCACGCCACTGCGGCTTTTATGTTTTGCAAAGTTATAGGATTGAGATCAACATTTAAATCGGTTGGACGATTTAAATCGCCGCGAACTCGAGTAGCCAACTCGACATCTCCTTCAACAGGTTGACTTGCTAAAATTGGAAACAACTCCTCAAGACCCTTTAAATTTGTTTTTGCCAGATCGACCTCAAAATCAGAAGCTGTTCCTGGCAGATATGACAACATGCCTTTTGCCTTCATTCGGAATTTATCTAAAACCATATTTGCGGTTCTTAAATAGAATTTGTCGCCCGTTTGCGTAAGATCAACTTCGAGCTGCAAAATTTTTTGTGCCTGTTTTTTAAATAATTCCTGATACTTAATATCTAAATTTGAAAGATCGGCTTGCAGTTTCAATTTTTCAAAACTTAATGTTTTTCCATATTTAAATAGAACCTCTGATTCTAGGTCAGCGGGTCCATTCAGTTGTGCGCTTTGAAGGTTACACTTAATTAGCTCTGCTTTTAATTTTTGAATTTTGACTTGTCCATCAATTGCTAAAGAAGTGAAGAGTTCCGCGGCCGCGACATTTATTTTAATATCCAAACCTCCCGATTTTATTTTAGCGCAACCGGTATCGATAGGGGCGTGGAGGGCTTCGATTTGAGGAATTCGTGTTTCGGCTTGCAGTTTCGTCGCGTAGGATTGAATGTTTACGTCGCCCGTTAAAAATATATCGATCCCCGAGACATTCGTTTTAATTTTAGAAAATTTGAGAAGTTCGCCTTCAGATTTAAGTACGCCTTCAATAAAAACCGGAACTTTATACGCACCATATATTATATCAGCCCCAAGTTTCGTTTTCCATTCTGATTTCAAAGTTGGCATATCTAAGAGAAAATTAAAATCTTCAACAACAAGATTTTGGGTTGGCGATTTGTATTCAATACGGCCGTCTTGCACAGCCAAGTTTAACGCCAATTCAAAAAATTGAGCGAGGCTATCGGCAGGAACATTGACAGTTGTAGTGACGTAAGTTGTTTGTGGAGTAGCAGCTGCGATAGCAAGACTTTCATGAATGACCTGTGGTTTTAGTATTTTTATTCTTAAAGCGGCGATCTTTTTGATTAACTGAAATGCATCTACATCAATAATGACACTTTCAATTTTTAAATTTGTTTTAGAAACCCCGGGTACAGAGCGGCTCACCAGAACATGAGATAAACGTAACCCCATAGGCCAAAATTGCGACGAGACATTTCCGACTTGAAGTGTTCCGTTAATGGCGACGGAACCTTTGGTTTCAATAATTTCTTTTAATTTCGGATCTAAAAAAAGGCGAACAGCAATTATGATAATGCCAATTGTAATAATCCATGTTGTCAGCACTATCATTAATCTTTTCATTGAGTTTAATGCTAAAACTCATCGCCTCAATAGGCAATATGATACGAATTTCTGATGTCGAAGTTGTGAACACACCAAAACTTTATTCAGGACCTAAGTCCGTACTAGAAGAGTTGTTAACGTTAAAGTAATCTCTTCAGTCTTTATGAGAATCATCGGCTATCTCTTACTTACTTTTTTATGTATTCATGCCAATGCCAACACGTGTGAAGCCTTATTTGAACAAGCTTTTAATAAAGGTTTTTTTGATCACAAAAATGTCTATGAAAAAGGCTTTTGCTGCATCAATATCCGTGATCTTTTAAATCAATTTGTAACCCAAGAACATTTAGATATTCAGAATGCTAAGGTTTTTTATATTGTCTACGACTCTCGACGAGGAACTTTAGAGGAATCAAAACTGAAACGCACATTAAAACCCGTTGCGGCCCGCTCTTTGGAATCAAACTATTGGGGTTGGATGTTCCATGTTGTCTTGGTTCAAAAAGGCAACGTTTATGATTTGGATTTTCAAAAGAAACCGAACGTTGTTAAGGCTGCTGAATACTTCCAAAAAATGTTTGTTGGGAGTAAAGCTCAAACACAAAATCCTCTTGAAACCATTTTTGTTCGAGAAATCCCCGCACTTGAATACTTAAGTCAGTATTCTGAAGGACCAAATAGTAAGTTTGATTCGAACTACTATCGCTTCAAAGCAGAGGAATACCCTTTGCAGAGTCTGAATATGTACTTAACTAAGCAGCAGGAATAGCGTTTATTGTGGAGTTGAGCTGTCGAACTTATGGACATGCTGTGACTCTAATACGCGATCATAACGTTGGTTTTTAGTTAACAAATAAAACTGTTAATATATTGATGTTCTTGAATTGAGTTTGAAAGGATTAAAAATGAAAGCCGCATTGTCAATTTTGACTATCACAGTTCTCTCTATGAGTGCTCTTGCTGCCGGTGGTAGCGGAGCCAAGTCTAAACCAAAACCGCTAAAACCTTTTGAAACACGTGAGCGTCAAGGCGCGCGCGAAGCCCAACCTGTTCGACCGACACTGGACACTTACGAGGCTCTCAAAGCACGTGCAATGCAAGTTCCAGCAACGCCTGCACGACGTGTAACCGTTGATGCAGAAGCGCGCGTAAATAACCTTGTTGAGAAATCAGCTGTGGCGCTCGATGCCGTTACCAAAAGAGATCTTGTTGAAAATATGAAGTCGATTGATGTCACTCAGGCTGTCAACTCTCTCAGTCGTGCTGTGGACAAAATGACAATCGCTCAAAATGGTGGTCGTTTAAACAATCTTCAGCAAAAAATGGTTGAAATTGCAATCGAATGGCTTTCAAAAGCAAAAAACGAATCCGCTCTTAACGAGATTCATATGGTTTTCGAAGATGCACTTAAAAGCAATTACTCAGGTGTTATCGCGCAAATCTTAAAGAAGTCTTTAGAGTACCAAAAGCGAGATGGCGTAAGCTTACTTCAAGCCACTCGTAAAGCCCTTGAAGAGCGCGGCATTTCTCCAGAAGATATCCGTCTTTGTAAAAAAGGCGCTTAATCCAACCTAAATTTTATTATTGGAGTACGTAAGATGAAATCTAAAAAAATGCTAAGGCATTTAGTGCTAGCTTTTACTTTGGCCATATCTTCGGTGTCGTTAAGTTTACCGATTGCTGCTCAAGCGCAAGTTGGTCAATGCGATCTTCTATTTAAGAAGAGTCTCGAAGAACAATTTCCTAATACCAAAGATGTTGTAGATGCTATGGAGCAGTTTGCAGCTGAAAATAACTTGCCTACGCAAGTTATTGAGGTTGGACCTCATAAAGCAAAACGCTATCTCGTTGGTCTAGACGTTACAAATAAAGATTTAATCAATAAATATATAACCAAATTTAATATGGAAACAGAGCTTACTCCCACCACGCCGGGCGTGCTCGCTCTTGAGTTTCAACATGAAATACCTAACCAATATGTAACAGGGGTTTTACGTCGATACCCTGGACATGATCGGCCGATTTACCGGTGGGGCAAACATGATCTGACTTATGATAACTGGTGGAAAAGTTGGATCGAAGCAAACTCTGCCAAGAAACCCATTTGGGCCTATAGTCACATTATTGGCCTTTCTAAAGCAGAGTTAGATAACGTAAAAATCTATTTAGATAAGCCGGAAGAGCGTGGGCCTTGCAAAGCCGATAATTGTGTCGCTTGGACGGCCAATATTGAACTCAAGCGTACCGCCAAGGATGCGAAGCCGGAAGAGCGCGGTCATTTGCTCAATGAGCTCGGTGTTTCGCGATCAATGGCACATTTTGAAATTGCACGAAGACTTTTCAATGCAGCAAACCAGAGACACACTGGCATTTTTATCTTTTATAATGGTGCTGAAGGTTTAAAGGCATTCAATGAGAAAATCAAAGATCATATACCAGCCTTACCACAAATTCCGATTGAGACCATTATCAAAGGTCAGAATATTGTTCGTAAGGATCTTCAAGATGCTCTTAGCGTAATTCCTGAAGGTGCAAAAGTATTTCTACCGATTGCAGCCGGCGCAAGCCCTGAAGCCGTTGAAGGTCTGATAACGCGTGCTAAAGAAATGAATAAGGGGATTGACCTGCATGTCTTTGTTAACGGCGTTAGTGAAGCGACTTTCAGAAAGGGTGTTGAAACTACTGACGGAAAACTGCGTCTGACAGCTTTATTTCTTGGAAGCAACTTAAGAAAGCTTTATCGAGAAGGACGAGTAGAAGTTATACCTGGATATTTAAGAGATGCCCCACTTTGGATTAAAGATCCATTGAATCAAGACTTTAAATACCAAGCTGTGATAGTACGCGTATCACCACCAGATGCTCAGGGTCGATATAGTCTCGGCCCGAATGCTGATATTGTTCAAACAGTTATTGAATCTACTCCTGGAATTAAGATTATTGCCAAGTAAATCCAAACGTCCCGTTCACAAAAGGGACAAACTTTATTACAGAAAAGCAGATCACATCAAAGTTTGAAAGCAACTCACAATTAGCAGGTCCGCCTGTTGTTCCTTTGACCCCAGTTGAAAGTAATATTGGTTCTAATATTGGTAAACTTGTTGAAAGTGATGGCTATTTACAAGTGGGAATTGGCAATGTGTTTGGTGGTTTGGCAAAAGGATTATCTGAAAACGGTCGTCAAAATATTCGCATTTTTAGCGAAATGTTTAGCGACCCTATGAAGGATCTTGTCGAAGCTGGTATTGCTGTCGAAGCCAAAACTGGTTTTGCTTACGGTTCAACAGATCTCTATAAGTGGCTGAACAATAATCAGAAAGTTGAGTTTCTTCCGACTATTGAAACAAATGATCCGGCTAAAGTTTCTGCACTTAAAAAATTCCACGCTGTAAATACAGCCCTTCAAGTCAATTTATTAGGTGATGTGAATGCGACATTTGGAGCCGATGGTGCGCGTATGAGTAGCCCTGGCGGTCAAGTAGAATTTATGTCGGGAGCTGCTCGATCAGAAGGTGGTAAAGCGATTATTGCCATTCGTTCGACAGCAAAAGAAGAAACGTTATCAACAATTGTAATGGATCTTTATCAAGGCCCGGTCACGACATCGCACGAAAACGTCACTCACGTTGTAACTGAATATGGAATTGCAGTTTTAAAAGGAAAAACAGAGCGGGAGCGTGCAATTAATCTTATTAATATCGCTCATCCAAAGTTTCGCCAAGAACTTTTTAATCAAGCTCAAAAGCGCGGTTTTTTGAACGACAAAGATGCGCCTATGATTAAACTAAATGGGGCCGAAAATGTTAAATAAATTTTTTCAAACTATTTTTCTAATAGGTTTAACTTTTAATGCCTCATTTAAAGTTGAAGCAAATCAAGATATTTGCAAAAATATGTTTGCAAATAAAGTTGGCAACGCGCAGGAGCTTAAGAATCAATTAGTTAGCAAGCTTAAAGACGCGGGCGTGCCTATGTTTATGAAGTCCACGGTAAATGGCGATATTCCTGTTGTATTGGTAAGTTCAGAAACTGCTCCAAAGCTTCATGATATTATAGAAGGTTCATTCGGAACAGGTGTTCACTTGCAGCCAGATTGGAAAAATGATCACGGAAGCATGAGAGTGGGGGAGTGGTTGATTGATGTCGATACTCCGGGCGCTCGCGGTTATGGTGAAATTCACGACACAGGTCTTTCGTGGCGAAATTTTGATGGTTACACAAAGAAAACTCAAAAAAATATTGTCGAAACAACCTTTATTCTTGAACCAACTGAAATGCAGTCTGCGATGTACTACCAAAAAATACGTCGTAGCGCTTTATTTAGGGTCCCGTTCACATTTGGCGGAAATCAAGCTGCGCAAAAACCAAATCTTCTCACCACCGGGGAACATTGTTTTATTTTTTCTAAAGGCAGCGCAAACTCAAGTCATATAAATGAAATCAATTCGCGTTTGCAAAAACTCGGCATTAATGCTCAGCAAATTTTAACTAAAGTTGAAATAAATAATACTCTTTCAACATTAAGAGAAAAAATCGCCAGGCTTAATACTGACGACAAAGCATTGTCCGAGTATGGGATTCTTGAAATGGCAAAACCTCTAACAGATCTTTTTGTGAAAGAAGGTATTGCTGTTGATAAGGCAGTTGAAGTCACGCAATGGCTAATTTCTTACGACGCAACGTCTCGTTATGGTCAACTATTAGCAAACCTGCAAATTCGCGGAGGTTCAGGTTTTGAAGATATGAATTCTCCAAGAGCCTCCCTCATATTAATCTACGATGCTCCTGGAAAAGCTAAAGAATTTCAGAACGCATCGTATACCGCTAAAGGTTTTTTCAATAATTGGACAACTCAAGGTCAAAAAACTTCACCTTAAAATTTGCGTGGTTTGGCCTTATTTTTGATTATAACTGCCTATATGAAATATATCGTCATCCTACTCGCATTAATGGGAGCTCACCTTATGGTGTGCCCTTCTACAGCACTGGCTGACCAAGACTTTTACGAAGTCGAAGTTAAACAAGGGGATAAAACGCAAAAGGTCTACGTTAGAAAAACGCCTTTAGCCGAACGCCTGAAATATGCCCCCTCTAAGCTTCGAGACATTATCGCTAAAGGATTACGAGCCTCTGGGCGAGGCGCTGCGGCCTTTCCGGTTGAAACTTATGAATTTTATAAAATTATGGGTGCATTTGCAGTTTGGGACTGTACGACTCATTATCGCAACACCCCTTCTGCGTGTATGGAATTTTTAGGTCATGCTACGGATCCCGTTGGATATGTTTCGTTTGCTTTTTTTATGGGAGCTAATCATGGCGTACAAGGAGTCGGGCAGTTCCTTGGAAAAAGCGCGGTCTTGGCCTCTTCGGGTATTGCTTCAAATCTTATTTGGTCGAATCTTGGTTTGGCGGCCGGCTCCATGGTGTCAGCTTTTGTTGAGCAAGGCATTCGTGATGAAGATATGTGGACAGTAGCTTCGTATATGTGGCGTCGCTATGCTCAACGAAACACGATTACAGACACCGAAAAGAAGAAAATAGGTGAAGCGCTCGTAAGGCTTGAAAAAAAATGGTGGAGTCAACAAACGGTCGATACGTTTGCTCCTCAAATTTCAAATTTACTTGCAAGTGCCTTTGTCTCCGGTGCAGTTACGAAAGCTATTTTTCAAGGTACGCCCGCTCATGCAAAAAGCGTTTTGGGTCGGGCATTGATTAATGGCGCGAGTTCTCCTGAAGCTCGCACAGCGTGGACCGCGTTAGTTAAGAGAACCGGCAAGAAAGCGGTTTTTGCCTTTAAACCTTGGATCGTGGATCTTCCTATATTGAGATCAGTAAAAATGTTGACCAATGCTCGTTTTGCTACGGGCCCGACAAGTATGGCTTTGTTCTTTTTAGTAGAGAGAACGATAACTCCCGTTGTCCAAACCGCCTACAACAACTCGACATTCTCATCTAAATATTACGCTGCAAAAAAAGAAATTTCAGAAACGCTCAATGTAAAAAAACTCGTCAATTACGGAGATGTCCAACGTGAGTGGCGGGCCTGGCTAATGAAAAACTATACCGAAAGAAAAGCGTCTTGGGATTCGTACACGACACGAGTTTTGAGCGATATAGATTCTACCTTTAGGTTCTACTCTAGCTTTCTTCTTGCGAGTGACACGCTTTCGATTTCGACTCAAAATAATTATCCTGCTTATGTTTTGAAAGCTATCGAGCAAGGGGTCATCGACTGGCAAACTGCAGGCTTGTTTTCTGTCTCTGATTTATACTACATGATTGAGGCAAAAAAATTGGGGCTTTCAAAAGACTTCTATATTGGGGTTTTCAATAATCCTAATACTACCCTTGCCGGCATAGTTAATATCTTAAAGGGTCAATCTGAGTTTGATCGTACTTTAAGCGTTGAAGCTTTAAATGCCGGTATTTCTATTTTTGATGTTATAAAACTTGATTATGTTCGTCTTGAAGAACTGATTGCCGAACGCACTTCAACTGAGAACGGACTTCCGGCGTTAGCATATAATCCTGAATCTCTGATAGGCGAGCCCTCTTTGTTAGATATGGGCGCTCACGGGCCTATCGCAACGGTTGGGGGCATGACGTATCTTAATATGTCTGAAAAACTCTTAGCCTCAATCTTATGCGGACCTGATGTTCAATCAGGAGATTTAGTCAGCCTTCCTGTTTTAGGATTTGGAATACCGATGTTTAATCCGCCAAAGATTGTTTCGGCTCGAGCTCCGGGAAATCCTTGTGGCATGCCAAATGCGAACGCTACCATGTCGGTTCGCTATCAAAATCAAACGATTAGCTTGATTGATTATGCGGCTAAAAACATTGACCCGTTAATTAAGAAAAATTTCTTTGATCAAGCTCGTCCATGGTTTTTTGACCAGGTGGTAAAGCGGGTAGAGCCCACCATCGAGGGATTTAAAGAAAATATAAAGCTCATCACGCGTAAAAATTTAGCTCCGATTGTCGAAAAGCATCAGAATGCATTTACGCTACAAAACGTATTTAAACCTTCAAATTATATCGTAAATGTTTCGATAAAAGACTTGATCACATCTTTATTAAAAAGCCCAACGGGCGATCCCACTAAAACCGTCGGTCCGCAAATTTATTCGAATATTCGTAATGGAGCCAATGCTCTCCCGAACGGTCTTATGGATTCCCTATCTATGACACGTTTGGAATTGTCAGAACTCCTTTTAAAACGCGCCCCCGAAGCTTCACGTAAAGAATTAGCAACCTCTCTATTATTGTTTGAAAAACTTATGAACGTTTTGCCATCGGAACTTAATAAAGCGGATTGGCAAACCTATTGGAAAAATCTAGATACTAACGAGGATGGAGATCTCGCCCAAAAAACATCGGCCCAAATTCATCGCATCATTGGTTTGTCTTTAATTAGTCGAATGGAAACCGCTTTTACTAATGCTTTTGAGACGATGCCTGCAGCTGCAGGACAAGCAGGCGGTGAGTACTTAGGTTCTATATTAAATGAGCTTGCAAAACTCAATTACGAGCTTTTAGAGCTCGATATGGCTTTGAATATCTAAGATGCGATCCCTGATAAGTTATATTATGTTGCAACAAGTTTTGATGACAGTTTTAATGAATTCATAGACCCTTAATTTGTGATCCATCGACATATCATAAGGTTTTTTATTTTTTCTGTTTTGTTAGCCTGTGCGACAACACCTATCGCTATAGATAATACGACAACTAAAACTACCCACGAAAATTCGAAAAGTATAGATCATCCGCCATTGCATCTAGTCTTGGGGCTCGATGGAGTTGGTTATAGTACATTTAAAAAACTTTATGACGGTGGCTATTTTAGAGAGTTCAAACACCCGTCTCAAATGGTAGCCTCGTTTCCTTCTTTGTCAGATAGCAATTGGGCCAGGCTCTTACAAGCCCCCTTGAGTCCCAGTTATACGAAAGCTTATTTCGATATGTCTTTGAAAACTGCAAATGGCCAAGGTCAACCAGTCGGAAGTTTAATCACCCATTTAACTTCGCCACCAAAGTACGAAGAAGGTTTTGATTTCAAAGCTGAAGGCATCATGCAGCATTTCGCGATGATGACTTGGACAGAAACTTCCGCACTCTATTGGCTTGATTCTTTAGAAAAGCAGTTTTTACAAACTAAAAACAAGGATACGTTTTTTGCCTTTATTATGAACACAGATATTATTGCCCATGTTCAAGGAGAAAAAGCATTAATGGAATATCTCGCGGTGGTCGATCGTCGCATAAAAAAATTGCGTGAAAATATTAGAGTTCAGTATGGTTACGAGCTAGATGTTACTATCGTATCTGACCATGGCAATTTTTATGTAACTCCGAAAGCCATAGGATTTGAAGAAAGCTTAAAAAATCAAGGGTGGGCACTTGCTGAAACCATTCACAATAAAAATGACCTCGGATATGTGATACCTGAAATCATTTCATTTGGTGTTTTTTATTGTCTTAAAAATGAAGAGCGTCGACTAGCTCAAAACCTTTCTGAAATCAAAGGCATTCATGTAGCCACTTATTTGTTCTCGGCCAATCGAGTCCGAGTTCTTGCAAATAATGGTTCCGATGAGGCCGAAATTTTTGTCGATCCAAAACAAATGAATGTGAGTTATACAATTATAAAGGGCGAAGACCCACTTCAGCAGGCCCAATATTTCAAAAATGGGCCATTGAGTTGGAAAGATTACTTTCATCAGAGTTACGAATCTGAATATCCCTATTCCGCCGTTCGCATCTGGGAAGGCTTTTATAAAAATAGCTTACAACCAGGGAGTGTTTTGGTGAGCCCTCATCTTGGCTATGTTTTCGCAAATCAAACTCTAAAAATGCTGACGATGTTAAAAGGTCTGACAAGTACACATGGCTCACTTCATCGCAGCGAAACTTGGGGTGTATTTGCGTCGACGCGAGAGACTTATCCTCCGATACGACCGGAGGATTTCAGCGCTTGGATTTCACTTCGCGAATACAAAAAAAATCTAGAAAACTAATCTATTCACGCCATTCGCCATTAAGGATTGGTAATAATAAAAGAGGTGGACAAATTAACCGAGTCAAAGTTTGTTAAGCACCCCGCATTTCTCACCCAAACACCGATTCTCCAACTAGACGACGCTGAGGGAGGAGTCCATGCATAGGAGGAACTGCTACTCCAATCTGAAAGAAGAGACCAGTTATTTTCTCCAGAGTCGACCCACCATTTATACTGATATGGAGGAACTCCGCCTGAAATGGTTGCGGAAATAGTGATTGGGATACCAACTAAATATGGAGAAGTACTACTTGGAGTGAGACTTACAAACGTCAGGGGTGTTTCACCAGCAAAGCAAGGGTCACCGCCACCGGAGCTCCCCCCAGCAGAAGTGCCATCCGCCGATCCAGATCCTCCTGTGCCATCCGCCGATCCGCCTCCTGTGCCGTCCGTCGATCCAGATCCTGTGCCGTCCGTCGATCCAGATCCTGTGCCGCCGCCAGATCCAGAGCCATCCGTCGTTCCGATTCCGGAGCCGCCATCAATCCCATAGCCTCCATCGACTGGATTTCCGTTCACATCACACTCAACTTCGTTGCAAACCTGAGTTTCCGTATCAGGCCCCGCGCACATTCCTGGACATCCTGGTTCGATAACACATGTACGCGTTCGAGTCTGAGTACCGCTTCCGCAAATTTTAGTACAAGTGTTCCAATCACTCCACACAGGAAACGGTGCAACAGTACAGCCTGTGACTAATCGAACAGACTGAGTGAAAACCATTTCTGGATGAGCTACACAATCTGACCCTAAACAATAACCCAATTGCAGACATTCTCCGCCAACACAAGACTGACAACGAGCATCACCTGCATTTGGACAAACTGGCGTAGTAATCGTCAACGCCTGTACGCCTGTACAGGCAGGTAGCCCAGGCTGAGCTTGGCAATATTTTAAACAATTCGGTGTCGATGCAGAATTACAGTCTTCGACAGCCGTAGACGGTTCCGCATAGGCGTAGAATTCTCGCTCCATCCATTTTAATGCACTCGGAAGTTGAATTTGGGCATTTAAAACAGGCAACAAATGATCATGAGAGAAGTTTTGAACTGGAGCGGTGACAGTAGAATCAAAAAATCGATCAAGTCGTGCATACCAACGAGATAAAGATGTTTGAGATTTTACTTTTCCAGGCTCGGTAATCATAAGTGTCGCATACTGTTTATTGGAATCGTTTAATTCTAAAGCTGCCGTATTATTAGGTATAGAACCTAAACAAAAGTCTTTTCCTGAATAAGTCACACACATATTGCCGATGTTGGCATCACAAGCCGCAGCTGCAGCTGCCGTGACCGCGGTTGCACATGATGGAAAACACATTGCACGCCCCGCACTTGGTTCTGTATTCGCTTTCGCAATACCGCTTGGACAATTCGCACCCGTTGTCGAATTGGCGACATCGTACGCATTTCGAGTGAGTTTTCCGAAATCTTCCATGACATGACTAAGCTGATAGGCCTCGCGAATTCGGCTGTGATATTTTGTGCGGTTTACGAGATAAATATAAACTGTGGTCAATGTGGTCACAACAACGAAAGACATGATAATAACCGATAACACCGCGATAGCGCCGCGCTCATTGTCTACGGATTTAATACGATGAGATGTCTTCATTACAGACCTCCATAAATAAAAAAACTCACGACGCAAAAGCATCGTTACCATACGTCTTATCGACAAAATCTGTATAAAAATAAAATAGTTTCAGCAGCTTAAACCCACCTGAGGCCCTATAGAATTACAAATGAAAATCAAAAAAAGGTGTATCGAATTGATGCGTCTTTTTTTGAAACAGATATAAATTTATCATTGCTTTTTACGAATTAAACTCAGGTTTTTTTAAATGCGATTAAGCATAAATGAACAAAAGAAAATAAAGACCTAAACTACTTAAACCTAGCAGCAAGGCAAAGACAACGACATACATTTGAAATTGGTTTTGCCTGCGAATACTTTCACTCTGATTTTTAATAGATAAAATCAAAATCTCCATATTAGAGATTTTATCCTTTAAAACTACACCCTCATTTTTAATTTCCGTAAAGAGCTCCTTATGAAGTAGCTCTTTTTCTTTATCTTGTGCATTTGAAATTGCAGGAAATACTCGAGACGCGCCTGTTTTCAAAAGTAGTAGATACCACTCTAAAGCTCGGTAAACATATGGGGGCGCTCCCTCTTTTGTCCAACGAGTCCAAGCCGAGGGGTCCACCAATAAAAGTTGGCACATTTTACGACGGGACAACCCTAATTCTTGTCGAATACTCTCCAAATCCCCAAACTGTTTTTTTATTACATCGACTTCAGCTTCATATTTTAGTCTGTTGGCGGTCCGCACTCGCGGGGTTGCCTCAACCTTGGATTCTTCGACAAAATCTGCTTGATCAGCCAGAGCAAAAGGCGAATCCTCAAACGTTGAAAAATACTCACGCGCCTCTTTTAGAATTCGCTCTTCAGCGCCTTCCCGTGCCTCTGCACCCGAGGACGAATCGTCTTGCTGCAGCTCCTCAACAAGCTCAATATACTTTTCTAAATTCTCAGCTGTTCGTTCGGAAAAATTAGGACTAACAGTCTTTATCTCTTCTGATTCCAAAGTTTTTTTCTCATCCATTTAGTTACCTTACATTTATTACGACCAAAGTATATTGCTATTCACTATTATATGTATATATTATCAATATATACATTGTGTATTACAATTTCTTAATATTACAGGATTTACGTCCAAGATGATGAGTTTTTAGAAAAAGTAAAGGTCGAGTTCCTATTTGATAAATCTCTATATTTACTAGACTCTTTTTAAATGAACGAAAATCTCGTAAAAGCGCTTTTAACAGAATCTCAAACGATTGCTGTTGTCGGCCTAAGCCCAAATCCGTCTCGACCAAGTAATGGGGTGACCCGTTTTTTAATCGATAAAGGATATGAAGTTTATGGCGTAAACCCAGGACACAGTTCCATCTTAAACCGCCCCTGCTTCGAAAGCTTAAGCCTTATTCCCAGACCGATCGATATTGTAGATGTGTTTCGCAATTCCGAATTTGTTCCAGATATTGTAACTGAAGCCATACGTTTAAAAGCTAAAGCGATTTGGCTTCAAGAAGGTGTGAGTCATGCAGAATCAGAGGAACTGGCCCGCAAGGCTGGCCTTTTCGTCATTTCAAATAAATGTATACTAAAAGAACATCTAAGATTAATTCGCTAATATAGGGAATAAATGGATTTTTTTAGTTTGGTTCTCGCAAGTTTTATCCCCCTTTTTGTGGCGATTGGCGTATTCGGGGTTGTTCCGATTTTCATTTCAATGACCGAAGGTGTGGCCACAGCTGATAGACGCAGTCTGGTTACCCAAGCGACTTTCACCGCACTTGTAATTTCGATGTGTTTTGTTTTTCTAGGAAAAGAAATATTCTTGTTTTTAGGCATTACCGCGGCTGACTTTCGTGTTGGTGGTGGAATGGTTCTTTTAGTGCTTTCAATTTCAGATTTAATTTCTTCAACAGAGCCAAGAAGACGAGCACCCTCAAAGCAATTGGGTGTAGTTCCTATTGGCATTCCTCTTATCATTGGCCCAGGAGCCCTTACCACACTTATATTATCTGTCGATAGTCATGGCGTTTTAGTCACCACGAGCGCGCTGGCGCTTAACCTCGTCATTGTGTGGGTGGTGTTTCGTTATTCAGATTTGGTGATTCAGGGGTTAGGTGATGGCGGCGCCAAAGCACTCGCAAAAGTCAGCTCTTTATTATTATGTGCCATTGCCGTTATGATGATGCGAACCGGGATTACGAATTACTTTGAAACTTTTCACAAATAATTTAGCTAGCTCGATATTTAATTCCGTCAATAGAGCCTACGGCACGACATAAGACTTAAATACAGTATCGTTGATCTTCATTCCCGCTTCAAATCCCATACTATCAGAAGACGACTGAGAGCGCCTCTTTAGCTTTTGCAAACTGTATTTTAGAATCCCGTGATCATAAGGTTTCGTACTCGGAATTTGCATAAAATAAGCAAAAACAATATTCTCACCCTTCTCGTGCACCATTTCCGGAAAGTTATCTTCGGCTTTTACTTGAAGAGTCTCATACAAGAGCAAGCGCGATTGGGTAAAGGAATAACACGTCTGCCCGCTTGTCGTCTGCTCATCCAAAGGTGAAATTCGCGTGTCGTATTCGTAACTCGAGGGATCTAATTTTAAAGGGTTTTTATGCTTTTTAATTTGTAGCCCGGCTTCGCCCTCGCCATCATAAGAAGTTCCGACATCTTTCGCATTTGTGGCAGCGGTCAAATTTCGAAAGCTAAATATTTCGATGCCGTCCAAAAAGCCATCTAAATCGGTATCAGGATTTCGGGGGTCTCCATATGAGGAAATTGAAATCGTATCCGTTGGACCGATTGGATTTTGATTGTACATATAAGCTTCTTCACAAGTGGTTAAAAAATCGTGGTCGGCATCGGATCGATCGGTACACGGCGGTAAAACTTCTGAATAGATCATCGCGTGCACAATGAAGTAATCACTGTACCCGCCCGCCCGTGAAAATCTTTTTTCTGGATTTAATCCGCGAGCGCGTTCATCTGAATCGCAAACCCCGTCGCCATCAGAATCTAAATTCACACTTCCATCTTCACAAATTGTAGAGTTTAAATTTGAAACCAAAAAGTTTTTAACCTGCCAGAGAGAGACAGAGCTCGAAAGCGGTCCCTGCGTACAGAACTCGCCTATAGACTGTACGTTGACATCAGATGTGGCATTTGTGACAAGACGAGAATCCGAACATGCACCAAGAAAACTGAGCGTAGCGAAAACAAATAAATAGGTTATTTTATTTGTAAGTTTCATGATCCCCCAGGTTGTATCTTATCGGCATTTAATGAATACGCTAGAGTTATTAACGTGTCTTTTATACTTGTTTTAACAGCTCCTTTTTAAGCCATTCCCGAGCCTCATTTTGAGAGTTTAACTGCCCCTCAATTTGCATATCGTATGCAGTTTCTAGCCAATGACCAAAATTTGGACCCGAACTGACCCCTAGCCTGCTTAAATCCTCACTTGTAATATAGCGCGCTGGAAGCTTATATCCCGCCTTCACTTTCTCACAAAATAATTTGAAACTGTCGGCCAATTCGTAGTTTATGACTCTCAATGCTTCTATCAATTTATATAAGTCTTGGTTCCAAGGTTGGGTCGATAGCTTTAATATGGTGGCCATGCGTGGGGATTCCTGAAGGCTCTTCAAAGCTTTAAGAATAGAAACACTCAGCCCCTGTTCTAAATTAGAAAATTTGAATTCGGTCATCATTTTTTCTACGCGCGTAATGGCATTCTTAAGATAAGCAGGTTCCAATTTGAATTCCGAGTCTACGCCAAAAAAAAGCGCGTACCTTCCGGCTTCGGTAATATCTTGAATTAATATTTTTTGAAAAAACTCTAAAACTTTTTGAGAATCACTTTTTGAGATTTTGAGTAAAATTTGAAAAAAACCAGTGGCTTGAAAGATATCTAAACCCAATTTTAAATAGCTTCCAGCTAATAATTTAACTAATTCGTCTTTTTGCCTTTCTCGCGAGACCAAAAGAACATCTGGCGCTTGTTTTTTAATTTCTATAAATGTTTCTGTATCAATTTGAAACCCAAGATCTGCGACAAATCGAACACCTCTTAAAATTCTGAGGCGGTCCTCTTCGAATCTTTTCTTAGGCTCACCAACTGTACGAATAATTTTTTTTTGAAGATCGGATTTACCACCAACGTAATCGTGAATTTCATTTTTCTGTGGATCTAAAAACATGGCATTGATTGTAAAATCGCGTCGAGCGGCGTCTTCTTTAGGGCCTGAAAATGTGATTGTTGTCGGCCTTCGTCCGTCGACATATTCGCCATCAGATCTGAATGTGGCGACTTCAATTTGACATGACTTTTCGATAACGACAATGATGCCAAATTGTTTACCTACCGCAACCGTTTTATTAAAAATGTGTTCAATTTGTTCAGGCAAAGCATTTGTGACAACATCGAAGTCCTTAGGCAAACGACCCAGCAGACCATCACGTACACATCCTCCCGCTAACCAAGACGTAAAACCTTTCGCATGAAGAACATTGCAAACGCTCATAACTTGCTGGTAATCAGGATGCTGACGTAAGATTTCCATAAAGTTAGCCTAGAACCTATCGTTAAAATAGTCTATTTTTTATGCGATCGTTATAGATAGTTCTAACTTTTAAGGTGAGAGAATGTCCGTCGACAAACAGAATAAAATTATAGCGATTTTAGAAGAGTTAAATTTTCATCGTTATGGGTTTGCTAAATTAAGTAAGCCGGTTTCTATGGATTATTACATGTCATGGATTGAAAGCGGTTATGCCGGCTCAATGAAATATTTAAAAACCCATATTCCTATGAAGTCTGACCCTCAACAACTTTTACCTAAAGCCCAATCGGCAATCGTTGTGGCCATGTCATATGTTCCTCACCCCCATGCAGAAGACTTTGAATTTTCATTAAAGACCGCGCGCTATGCTCAAGGTTATGATTATCATTTTTGGCTTAAAAAGCAGCTCGACAAAGTGATCGAGCGCTTGCAAGGAATTTATCCTCACGAAACATTTCGCGCCTTTACAGATTCGGCTCCTGTTTTGGAACGTGATTTAGCCGTACGTGCGGGGCTCGGATGGGTCGGAAAGAATACCTGTGTTCTCGATCAAAAGTCTGGGAGCATGTTTTTTATAGGCGAGATTTATACAACTTTAGATGTTGCCATAACTTTAGAGCTTCATGCTGATCGTTGTGGCACCTGTACTCGTTGTATAGACGCTTGTCCCACTCAGGCGATTCTCGAGCCGCGAAAACTCGATGCTCGACGTTGTATTTCATACCTCACGATCGAATCTAAAGAGGTGCCGCCACCCGAGCTTCGACCCCTAATTGGGAATCACTATTTTGGATGTGATATTTGTCAAACTGTATGCCCATGGAATCAAAAAGCTTTTGCATCGCAACTCCAAGAACCCCTACAATCTCAAGAAGATGTCTTAGAAGACCTCAAGTTCATTCTGAACGCTTCAAATAGTCAAATCGAACAGTATTTTAAAGGCACGCCTCTTATGAGGGCACCCGCATGGGCTCATAAAAGAAATGCACTTGTGGTCATTGCAAACCTTAAGCTAAAGTCTTTGCGCTTAGAGGTTGAAAAATTATGCACACACCCTCGTTTATCCGAACTTGCCCAGTGGTCCCTCACGCAAATTACCTCCGCCCTATAACTCGGCTTAGGTCTGGTTCTTTATTTTATACCTTCTCAAATTGACCGATTTAAAAAAAACGTTATTCTATATGAAGTAGCGTTTTTCTTTAATGTTTTAGCCATATTTCCTTCTTTTTTTGCTTTCACGGTTCACGAGAACCAAAATTTTTTTTGCACCCGGCTTTGAAAAAAGCCGGGTTTTTTATTTTTAATTTACAGTGATGGGCTTTCGATGATTTTTATTTGAGAAAGATGATGCAGGATTTCGTTCAGCTGATTTTTTGGAAAGAGCACTTTATATTTTTTTGAAATAATCTTTAGTAGATCTTCTCTTAAATAAGATCCTTCAGAAAGCACATCGATGACAAGTGCCCATTCCGGCATGATTTTACAAAACGAGGCCAACCTTTCTTGCGGCTGAAGATAAATCGCGAGCACGTGAGCCATTCGATCACTTTCAATTTGCGTGAGGGCTTTTTCTTTTTTATAAACTGACCAAACGTCATGCTGTAACTGCAACAAATTCAATGAGGGATTTAGCGTTAAAATGTTTTCTGGCGCGCCGTACTTCCATGCTCCGACTTGGGATTCCACATTAAATACCGTCCACTCTAACGTTGCTAATTCAATGATGGCCTCAGATAAACCTAAAACACGACGTTGAGATTTTAAATACGGCGCAAAATAGGCAGCATCCGCACGATCCCCCACCTCATGGTAAAACGTGGACAAAAGACTTTCTGATTTTGAACCTAATTCGCGAAATGTTTGCTGGTGGATTTTTTTTACCACAATTAAGATTCACTTTTTATAGGAGGGCGAACAAGGATAGGTTTATTATCTATGCTTTGAAGTAATTTTGTAATGTAGCCACGTAAATGTAGATCATCATACAGCTTTCCGAAAAGTCCGAAATGAAGTTCGTACTCTATAAAATGATGCAAAATAGTTTCGCCATCTTTAAAGTCTTCAAATTTAATTGTATGTGACCATTTATCAAAAAACCCTATGGACTGAACAAAGGTAATTTGTTCGTTTTCTACAGCGTCTTCGACGCGCAATGACCATATTTGCTCAATACCAAATCGCTTAACTCGAAACTCATACTCTGCACCTTTTTTTAGACGAATTGATGGACTAATAAGTTTCAGTGTGAGGTCAGACGGCATCAGTGCAGGGTAATGAGCGGGATTAGATAAAACCGAAAATACTTTTTGCCTTGGAGCTTTAATAATTGCTGATACATTAATGTACGACATATATTAAGTTTGTCATGAAGTTGCTCACGATGGAAAAGGAATCCTATGAAATTATCCAATGCAACCTGGCCTGAAGTAGAAACCTATTTAAAAACGAAAAATCTTTTGATTATTCCAATCGGTTCGACAGAACAACACGGCCCTACCGGACTGATTGGAACAGATTATGTCACAGCCCAGGCGTTATCAGAAGCCGCGGGTGAAAAAGTGGGCGTCTACGTTGCCCCCCCTATTTGTTATGGTATGGCCCTTCATCATATGGCATTTCCTGGCTCCGCCGCACTTAAACCCTCAACGCTGCTTCAAGTCGTTTACGAAATCATCGAAAGTTTTAAAAAGCATGGATTTAAAAAATTTGTCTTCGTAAACGGTCATGGAGGAAACATCCCAACCGTGACAGCCGCTTTTTCTGAGGTTAAATCCAGCACAGACACGTCGGTCTTGGAGCTCATTAATTGGTGGCGCCTTGAAGAAGTCCAAGCTTACGAAAAAGAATGTTTCGGAGATCAAAATGGTTTTCACGCCACCGTTGGTGAAGTCGCATTGACAATGCACTTATCTCCAGAAGCCTTTGATAAAATTCCGAATACTCAATTTAAAATTGAAAGACCAAAGCATCACTGGCCTATGGGTCCAAGCGAGTTTCGCGCTGTGTTTTACGATGGAAGAATGGAATCTAACCCAGGGCTTGCCACAAAGCAGCATGGCCAGAACATTTTCAAAATAGCTGTAGAGACCATAGCGCATAAAGTTAGAACAATTGCTGAAAGCTAATGCCTGAATCCTCAGCATCTGTTGCCCCGGGAAACCTTTGAAGATATTTAATAATATTGACTGTTTTGTCAGAAAGCTTTTTAGTCCTCATCATGAAAAAAGCCGCCCTACTCTTGAGTTTTGCCTTCTGTATGTCCGCAGTTGCGGACGACTTTGAAGCGAAAGTTTGTCATCTTCATGCGGGTGGATACGGAGTTCGCATTAATGGGGAGTCTGTTTGCTTAGGAGTGATCTTCAATAATAGCGCGGCCAAAGACGATTTCGCCAATCTTCGCCCTGATGACGGACTCAGCTTTTCAGGTAAAAAATATGAAAATTACTGGATTCAGTTTGAATCTATTTCGTCTGTCAGCTTACAAAGGCTCTTAGGAAAGTGGAAAGACACAAAAAATATCTATTACAACTTCACCGATCAATCCAATGTTGTGGTCTTTGATCCAGCTTCAGTGAAAAGTGAGTCTTTTTATTATGAGCTCTATCCTAATTCTGCAATGCGATGGGGCATGTCCATGATCAATTCGAAGTCCAATCGCGTTGGACTTCTTCGCCAAGTTCTAGGCACCCGAAACGTTCATTTTGAAATATGTCTTTATCAAGAGAATATTCCTGCCCCTTCTAGACTTTGCTCGACACTGACCAGTATTACAAATTAAGTTTAGTGTATGAACACTAAAGATTTAATTCGCGAGATTTTCTCGCAACCAACGGCTCCGTTTCGCGAGCAATTTGTCTTAGAAAAAATAGAAGCTCTCGCTCATAAGAAACGCCTACCTTTTGTTTACGATAGTTTTGGTAATCTCGTTGTAGGTATTAACTCGGTCACAGAACTTAAAACCGGACAAAGACTTTTACTTTTTGCCCACACAGACCACCCTGGTTTTCATATTCTAAAACAAAACGGCAACACGCTTCTCGCCAAATGGTACGGAGGAGCACCTTTTGAGCATATGAAAAATGCGAGTGTGCGTATTTATGATCCTTCCCTTGCGCAAATTAGTTATACCGGAAAAATCACGTCCATTGAGAATCGAAAATACAAACGTACGGGCATGAAAATGCAAATCCAACTCGATCGTGAATTTGCTAAGGACACTAAAGTTGCCAAAGGCTCCTTTGGTGCATTTAACTTTCCTAAATATACCATTTCAAAACAAACGATCAGCACACGCGTTGCTGATGATCTTGCCGGATGCGTGATCGCATTAGGCGCCGTGCTCGATGCCCGCCGACTTGGTGGGCGCGTAGTGGCCGTATTTACTCGCGCTGAAGAAGTCGGCTTTATTGGGTGCTGGTCATTTTTAACTCAAACCGCAGTCTCTAAATCATCCATCGCAATTTCTCTTGAAGCTTCACGCAATTTGCCTGGAGCTGAGCTCTCAAAAGGCCCAGTCTTAAGGCTCGGAGATCGTTCAACGTTGTTTGACAACAACGCAAGCCAATTTATGTGGGTCATCGCTCAACGACTACAAAAGAAAAATAAAAATTTTAAATATCAACGTCGTATTATGGATGGTGGTTCATGCGAAGCCACGGCTCTTAATCTTTTTGGTTTACGTACCACTGGCCTCGCCGTGCCACTTAAAAACTATCACAATCAAGGCGATAAAGGAAAACCCGCTCCCGAAATCATTCATCTTACAGATGTTGAAAATGCCCGATTGATCTGCGCCGAAGTTGGACGTCGTCTCACCTCTTTCAACAAAGAATCTCTTCGTCTTAAAAAATCTCTCACGTCGAATCACAAAGTTCTTTCACGACTGCTGGGCGCTAAAAGCAAGCCCACTTTTTTGGAGACCCGCTTATGAAATTTGATGGTTTTAAGTCCGCTGCTCAAAACTTATTTTACTCTCGTGATCCTAAAACAGATATGCGATTAGGTGATCTCGTCAATACAGCCTCGAACACAGTTTTAATCGCGGGCTATCCTGATGATGAGGGTATCAATAATAATGGAGGTCGCACAGGCGCAAAGGACGCACCCGACCGCATTCGCCACTTTTTGTATCGCATGACACCTCCTCTAGAAGGAGGCGAGCTATTTGATTTTTCAGATATCGGAAATTTATTAACCGATGTTTCATTAAATGAACGCCATCAAGTTGCCCAAACACATGCACTTAAGGCACTTAATAATGAACATAAATGGATTGGGATAGGTGGCGGACACGATTACGGATTTGCAGATGGCGCCGCGCTTGTTGAGTATGCCATTTCTCAAAAACAAAAACCTCTCGTAATTAATTTTGATGCACACTTAGATGTTCGTCCCGTTCAAGATAAACTCAACAGCGGTACACCTTTTTATCGCCTCCTCGAAAAATATTCTGAAATAGACTTTATTGAGGTCGGAATCCAAAGCCAATGTAACAGCCGTCAACATTTTGAGTGGTTAAAGTCACGCGGCGGTCATGTTTTACTAAATGACACGATTTTAACTTCGTCTGATCCGGCTTACATAACGGTTCTAAAATTTTTAGAACCATGGATTCTTAAACGTCGGTTAACATTTCTTAGTGTCGATATTGATATGTTCAGCACGAGCCAAGCTCCCGGCTGTAGCCAATCTTGGCCTTTGGGACTGCAAGCCCATGACTTTTTTAAAATATTTGAAACGCTGAGAGCTCGTCTCGATATTCGTGTACTCGGCTTATACGAAGTCTCCCCTCCACTTGATATCGCCGACATAACGTCCAAACTGGCAGCCCAAATAATATATCAGTACTTAAAGAAAAACTGAGGTCCTTCCCGTATATGAAAAAGTTGGTCTCGCAGCTTAGCACGACACTTTACTACTTAATTATTTTACTGGTGATCACTGGTGGCTTTCTTGTTAAAGGACCAAGTTATAAGCTCGAACTCGCCCAAATAAATATTTTAGCCATTATCTTATTCTTATTTTATCTTTTCTTAAAATCCCAAGGCCTCTCACCGCCTTTCGTAGCATTAGCAACAAACCGATTTGAAGGTTGGCAAAATGCCTCAAACGAAGTTCTTCAAAAAAGATCCCGTCAGTTTTTGTTGATTGTCTTCGCATTACTTTTTGTTGCACGTGTTTTTAGACACTTAGAATTTGATACTAATATGTACGACGTCACATTCTTACATCAATCCCTTTTCTACCCGTTCTTAGATGGGCTTTTTCATTGCGATGTCTGTCGAGTTAACACCTACCTGGGAGAACATCTTTCGTTTTCTCTGTTATTGCTCACACCCCTAACTTATTTTCTGCATTCGGATATCTTAGTTTTTCTTTTTAAACCCCTATTCGCGGCATCCGGACTATGGTTGCTTCTTAAGTATGGTCCATTGAACGATCAAAAAAAATATTGGCTTTTTGCCTTAGGTCTGTTTTTCTGCTCGAGTGCATTTCGCTCAGCTGAACTCTGGGATTTTCGCGAAGACGATCTCGGATTTTTCTTTATCTGTCTTATGCTCGCGTCGTTAGCTTCAGGGCGCGCCTGGCTCTATCTCATTGCATTGATTGCTACACTTTTAACTAAAGAAAATTATGGTTTCTCTACTTTTTTTATAGGTGTCCCTTTAATTTTCGATAAAGACCTTCCATTCTCACTTAGAGTTCGTCGGCGCCTCGCCACCGCGACGTTTGCCATTTCGATTTCTTATTTTTTATTTGCAACGACGAAAATTATTCCTTACGTCATGAGAAGTGTTGAAAGCTCTAACAATATTTTAATTCGTTTTCCGGGCCTTGGCTCAACTTTTAAAGAAGCGCTTACTAATTTAGTAACCACGCCCTCGCTATGGTGGGACGTCGCACTTCAATATTTTTTTAGTTCGGACTCCTTAAGATACGTTGTTCTTTTATTTTTACCTTTTATTTATTTTGCTTCTAAAAAGCCTTTGTGGCTCATCGCCGCGGCACCTGCTATAGCGATGAACATGCTCACACCGTACCCTATTCAGCGTATGCAAATTGGGCACTATGAATTGAGCATTTTACCGTATTTGTTTTTTGCCATGCTTATGGGCATTCAATCGTCAAAGCCCCAAAGTCGGCATATTCTTTTGGCCCTGCTTATTGCGTTTTGTGGTTTTGGGCGATCTCCCGTTTTTGAAATTACCCGACGAGTGTCTGCTCTTAAAAATATTCCTGAGGTCATAAGGTTAAAGCAACTTAAACCGGAGCCCATCACAGCTGCCGATAGTAAGTTGCTCGCCCATATTTCTTATTTACCACACCTACGACTGCTTTCGATTCCGGATGGGCTGATAACTGAAAATCATGAGGACTCTTTTAACAAAATTTATGAGCTCAATAAAATGCAATCCTTCGCCCCAGGGAATAGTCTTACAGTTTTAGACGCACAACAATTGGCTTTTAACTTAAGCGACCCTTGGCAAAAATTTTTGTATGATGAACTTTACCCTGAAGATATCCGAAAACAAAATGAGTGGTTAGCCGTAGTAAATTCAACTAAAACATTCGGTCAAAAACTTTGCGCCAAGATATCCTGTCATTAAAAATTAAAATTAAGCATTTTGACATGTTTAATTTTATGACATGACAATTGTTTTAATTTCAATAGTTTTAACAGGTTTCTGCTCGCGCGCCCCCATTAGTCTTGCGACCTGATCTCGAGGTAGTAAAAAGATACCTATCGAACTCAAAATCCGATTGAGAGTATCAAGCGCCGGAATAAATATTGGCAATGGAATCGCTCCGTACTTTTTTAACATTTGAAATGCAAATTGCGTCGACGTGACTGGCTCTCCCCTAATGACCTGAACGTCTTTGGTTTTTGGAGAGTCCAACTGCGAGACAAAATGGTCAACAACTCGCTCAACTTGAATCGGTGAAAATCGAATGGGTTGATAAGAAAACAGCCACGGACAAATTCTAAATTTTTTTGACAAATAGATAAACTTATCAAGACCTTCATTGCCACCCGCACCAACAACCTCTGAAGGCCGAAAAATTAATAACTGTTGCCAATCTAAACTCAACAAGTCTTGCTCGGCCAAAAATTTAGATAACGCATAAGTTCCCGCCCCCTGACCGGCCGTTTGACTACTCACATACCAAAAACGAGAGGTGCCTTTGCGTTTTAAATTTAAAGCCAACTTCATAGTGGCCGTGTGATTGACGTGAAAATAGAGTGACTCTTTTGAGGTGTGAGTGAGCCCAGCTAAATGAATGCAAAGATCAATCATCGGCAATTGTGACAAATTGAGCTGAGAATCCGTAAGATCTGCTTGTACAACTTCAATTTTACCTTCGGCCCTAATCTTTGAAGGGGAGCGCGTAAGAGCATAGATCTTTGTTATTTGAGGGTTCGCGACAAGCCTTGTTAAAAGAATTTGTCCAATCTTAGACGTTGCACCGGTAAGTAAAATAACCAAGCTCTTGCTCCTCCTACCCCATACAATTATACATATAGTTACATTCTAAAGGTAGACTTTTAAAATTGTACTGAATAGAACTGTTGAAGGAGAATTTTTTGAACGCTGACCATACACAAAAAAAACCGATTCGCTTCTCTCTCGTAATTTTGTGTTATCGTGGCGAAGATTCTATCATTCCCTTTGTAAAAAAAATCCATACACTTTTTTCGTGGCTGAATATCGAGTACGAAATTATCCTTGTCGGTAACTACTGGGAGAACTCCACCGATCGAACCCCAGAAATCGTGCGCAATTTGGCCGCCAATAACCCTAGGACTATTGCTGTCACACAAATTAAAAAAGGGGCTATGGGTTGGGATCTTAAAACTGGTTTTAATGCGGCTTCAGGTGATTTCGTGGGCTTTATCGACGGCGACGGGCAATTTCCCATCGATGCCATTTTACCTGCGCTTTACCACACCCTAGCAAACAATGTCGATTTAGCAAAAACCTACCGGGTCGTCAGGGGCGACGGTCTCTATCGTATGATTATTTCATATACGTACAATCTCCTTTTTAAGTTTCTTTTTGGAGCCAATTATCGAGATGTAAATTCTAAGCCTAAAATCATTAAACGCGATCTTCTCCAAAAGATGAATTTGACCTCAGATGATTGGTTTATCGACGCCGAGATTATGATTACAGCCCATAAAATGAAGTTAAAAGTTTTTGAGTTTCCGATCCATTTTGTAGAGAACGAAAAT
>JAKFYE010000001.1 GCA_021731045.1 Bdellovibrionales bacterium
ACGATGAAAACGGAAATCGCATTGCGAAGAAAGAAGATAAAAAAGAAGTTTTATCTAAATACGACGTCCAAGATCGCCTAACGAACTTTGGCGAATTTGAATATCAATACAACGCTAACGGCGAGCTAATTAAAAAGATCGAGCATAAATATGATTTTAATCACAAGAACTTCAACACCAAAAACGATAGGCTTGAGATCATCACTTACGAATACGACAGCTTCGGAAACCTTAAAAAAGTGACTTTGCCTAAAAACAAAGTCGTTGAGTACATCTTAGACGGCCAACATCGCAGAATCGGCAAAAGACTCAACGGCGTGCTTAAAGAAGCCTACGTTTATCAATCACAAACACAGATTGCAGCCGTTCTTTCACCAACGGGCGTAATACTTAAACAATTTATCTACGGAGAAAAACTAAACATTCCTGATTACGTTATCGAAAAAGGAAAAACGTATCGTATTATCTCCAATCAAATAGGATCGCCTGAATTACTTGTGGAAGTTACTAAAGGAAAAATCGAAGAAGAGTTTGCATTCGATGAATTCGGAATCCCAGATAGACATAATGATGATAAAAGTATTCTGCCATTTGGCTTTGCGGGAGGACTCTATGATCAAGACACAAAACTCGTTCATTTCGGAGCGAGAGATTATGATCCGGAGACAGGGCGATGGACTTCGAAAGATCCGATTGGGTTTGGCGGTGGTGATACGAATCTATTTGGGTATGTTGCCAACAATCCAGTGAACTTTACGGACCCCAAGGGTACGGGGCCAGTATTGGGCGGACTTTGTGCGGGATATGTTTCATATTCTACAACAAATTCACTTGTTGACGTAGGTGCTCTACAGTCCCAGTTGGATAGCATTAATAACGTTTTACAATCTGCAAGAAGTGCGCTGAACGAGGAATTAGGAAAATCCTGTGTTGACGCAAATCGGGTATCCACGTTGAATAATATTATTGAGAAAAGAACGCAAGAAGGCCTTGATTTATCGAAGCAACTCGCTAATGCAATGCCAGGTCTTGATAGTGGAGCTATGGCTGCCGTATGTGTGGCACTCGCGCTGTTCACGCCTTACTAAAGGAATAATAAATGGCAAATGGGATGTTAATCGCAGTGATAATGATTGTAGCCTTACAGGTTCTAGCACATTTATGGGCGCAGAAAAGTATGCCTCCAATATTAAAAACTAAGGAATCTCGACGTAAATCTAATATGAGTCTGCTGAAACTTTATTTCGGGGACTCATGGAAGTCTCTAGTTCCGAAAGAAGAGCATATTTTATTTCTTGAATATAGAAAGGGAGTAAGAATCCAATCTATTTTGGGATTGATCGCTATATTTTTGTTTATTTTAAAACGTATTATTTTTGGCACCCAAGGATAGAACAGCTTTGGATTATAATTTAGTTCCAATTATTTTCTGGTTAATTTTTGCGCTATTTTTATTAGCACACTTTATGGGCTTAAGAACAAAACCAAAGCAGTTATCTCGCCCTTTAGCCAAGGGGTGGCGAATACTATTTGATAATTCTTGGCAAACTGAGTTGTCCTCCGATGAGAGCAAACAATTTTTACGGTATAGACGTTATCTTAGGGTTGAATGTGTGCTTCTAATTGGAATAGTTGTAATGCTTATAGTAAAACGAAACTGGTCATGATGTTGGCAAACAATACGGATAAAACGTCATCTCATTTTATTTTTAAAAGAAAAGTATAGCCGTGAAGCACTACTTATTTTTTGGGAGGATTAATAAAACATTATAGTTGGGTAACAGGTGCCTCGTTTTTAGTACTTGTAATAATCGGCGGAATTTTGGCTGTGATAGGTAACCCCGTTTCAAAACAATTTGTAAAAAAGCGAACGTTCTTTAAATGGCATGAATATCGCTGAGGCTAAGCTCGTGCTTAGTCAGCAGACTATTTATTGGAGGTAGTTGTGAAAAGAGTAACAATTTTGGTCCTACTGTTAATTATTTCAGCAAGTTCTGCCATTGCTAATAGCAAGTGCGAAGTGCAGAAGGTTTGCGTAGGTGCCTCTTATATCGGAACAGACGTTAAGTCGATTTTTCAAACAATAACTGATTATGAGATCAAGGATCTTCAGGAGTGCGTACAACACGCAAGCTTGCGTCTCGGCACTTTCATTGAATCTTATGAGAGCGAGTTAATCTCTTCACGATGTCATGCCTTAAAGGTCAATTTCAAGTACTCTGGTACCTGGACCTGGGACGCTGAAGATAATCGAAAGAAGCCTCTCCAAACAAGTGGATCTCTTATTTCAGACTTCTCTGATTAAACCACTTTGATCTGAGGCGCGACGAAATCGTGCCTCGATCTGAAACTTGAGAGCTTTCGATCCGGATTTCTAAAAGAATTTTTGCAAAGGGACTTCCGATTCAGTTTCGACGATTGATCGGATGGTCACTAAGAAATATGCGAGCCGCTCAACACCGGCATGTTTAAGTACCAACACTTCATTGGAAATAACCACAAAATTTGGTTGGCAAGATTAGGATGAGAACGAGCCGTCGGTCTTCGGAATCACGGGTAAACGACACTAAGGAGCTGTAAGTCAAAATTATCCAGCTTGCAGTTTTCTGACTTTATTAATCTCGACGATTTTGAAGAACCACTTGAGTCTGGTTTCTAATTCTTTCTTTAGTTCAAATGGATTCAGACGTTCAAGTCGGGCTCTCATAATTATTTTTTCTTTGTCTGTAACATGATTTGATTCTGTTAACCTTTGATAAGGCGTCTTCGGCTCATCATGCTTCTTAATCACCTTACCCCCTAATCTTGTCTTCGATTTTAACTTCATCACCGGAGTAAAATAGTTCCAAAGCGGGTTCCAATAAAACTTGTAAATCTCATTCATTAAATCTACCAAGTCTTGATGGTCAAAACGATCGTAACCAAATAGCTCTCTAACGTGCGTCCAGTTCTTTTGTTCAACGTGGGCGTTGTCGTTTTTCTTGTACGGTCTTCTGCGCACAATTTCTACTTTCTCCGGGCGGTTATTAAAATAATCGTGTAACTCGTGGTTAAAAAACTCATTGCCATTGTCTGAGGCAAAACCTTTTATTTTGAATGGCAATGAGCGTTCAACTTCTCCTATAGCACCACGTACTTTTCTACTCTCTTTTGTCCATACGGCTCTATTCTCAGTCCACGCCGAAAATAAGTCGGTCATCGTAAGACTGTTAGTAAACTCTCCGGCTAAGGAGTTTCCACAATGAGCAACCGTATCGGCTTCAATAAAACCCGGCTCTTTTATATCTCCATCCAAAAGTTTTATTGGAATTTTATTTTTTATAAAAGACTCTGCAGATCTAGTTGAAGAAATACCCTTTACTTTTCCCTCTTTAAACGGCTTTAAAAGACGATCAATCGTAGCGCTACTGATTTGCAGTAAACGCTCTTTAGTCGCTTTTGGACAATCGTAAAAGGGAAGCCATAGCGAAATAGCGGCTTTCATTTTTTTACCACACATCTGGTTCATCTCATTCCATAAAACATGTAAGTGATGAACAACCTCGGGGCCATAAATTATTTTTGGTCCAGGTTTAGTACCGTTTGGAATTGGGAGCTCATTTAAAAGTTTAATTGCGTGCTTTCTTGTTACCGAAAACACCTCACAGAACTCGTCTAAAATCAGGGCCTTTTCTTTTCTTGCGCTTTTCTGATAGCGTAAATGAACTTTACCAATATATGCTCTTTTAAGCTCTTGGGTCATACCTAAGCCTCCTTGCCAGGTTAGAAGTTTCGTCACTTATAACTTTAGCTGGTGGCAGAAATATGACTCAACGAGCTTTCTTCGGTGGCCGCAATTTGATGCAACCACCCCCTCTCGGTGTCATTTAATATGATTCAATTCGAAAAGCGATGTCGCCGTACCTTTTGGTCGCGGAATTGCTTATATGCGTACCTGTATAGTGAGATGAAATGTGGTGGTTTTTAGCACGTTTTGTATGACCAAAAATGGCAACTGTTTGAAGGTTGAACAGTTGAGATAACGAGAGGTAGTTATGCGTAAAATTTTAGTTCTTTTATCAATGTTGGTTTCTATGACTTCGTTTGCCGGTATGACCGAGTCAAAAACGTATAAGCTACAAAAGGCTGTCGATAAGCATAACTATTTAGTTATAAATTCGGCTTCGTTTTTAACGGATACAAAAGAGAAGTTGAGCCTTTACTGCGTTTTTGTTCCAATGTCTTTAAGCGCAGAGTTGTGGGTAGCTGTTCAAAACACACCGGAAACTCCAAATAACTATCTTGCTGTTTTGCCTCTTGATTCTTACTCCGTATGCAAAAAAGAAATTAATAGCATTCGCGAAGAAGTGGTTTCAGGAATTTCTTCGTCATTGATTCTTTCAAATTCTCAAAAGAAATACTTCAGAAGCATCGAAAGATCGAACTAAGTAAATAGGTGCCTACCACCTTTTGTGGATGCGTCGCATCCACAAAAGGTGGTAGGCACCTATAGAAACCAGTTTTAATCGTAAAGTGGAGTTGGGTACTTTTGATCAAAGCACGCGGCACAGAAGCTTCCGCGCTCCCCTTTTACCGATTTAAATAAGCCCTCAAAAGAGAGATAGCCTAAAGAGTCGGCTTCGACAAAATTGCAGATTTCTTGAACGGATTTATTGGCCGCAATAAGCTCCGATTTATTGGGCGTGTCGACGCCGTAAAAACATGGGCCCATGGTGGGCGGAGCGGCGATGCGAATGTGCACTTCTTTAGCTCCGGCTTGACGAATCAATTGCACAATTTTTTTGCTGGTGGTCCCACGTACTAAAGAGTCGTCGATCACGATCACTCTTTTGCCTTGGAGAACCGCCGCCTGAGGATTTAATTTAATTTTAACTCCGAAACTGCGAATGGCCTGCTTAGGTTCAATAAAGGTTCGTCCTACGTAATGATTACGAATAATTCCTAGCTCAAATGGGATTCCGCTTTCTTGAGAATACCCGATCGCTGCGGGCACACCACTATCAGGAACAGGTACGACAAGATCCGCACTGACTTTATTTTCGTGTGCGAGCGCGCGACCTAAGTTTTTACGTGTTTCGTAAACGCTGCCGCCAAATACAATAGAATCTGGTCGCGCAAAATAGACGTGTTCAAATACGCAACGTGCGAGTTTATGATTTTTATCTGCAAAACGAATAGAGTGCTCACCGTCTTTATCGATCCAAAAAATTTCGCCAGGTTCGATCTCGCGTACAAATGTCGCGCCGATAAGATCAAACGCACAGGTTTCACTGGCAACGATGGTGGAATACCCGCCTTCAGCATTTAAACGCTTACCTAAAACTAGAGGACGAAAACCCCATGGATCCCGAATCGCAACCATTTGACGATCATCTAAAAATACAAAACTAAAGGCGCCTTCAAGACGACTGACGGATCTTTTCAAAGCTTCAATAATATCAGACTCTGGTGAACGTGCGAGTAAATGAAGTAAAACTTCGGTGTCGTTGGTGCCTTGAAAAATTGAGCCTTCGTCGGATAACTCTTGGCGAATCATCGCGGCATTTACAATATTTCCATTGTGCGCTAAAGCGACCGGACGATTTTTAACTCGTGCCGTAAGTGGTTGCGCATTTGTTAAAAGATTCGAGCCCGTTGTGGAGTAGCGAACATGCCCAATAGCCGCGCGGCCTCGCAGACGCTCCAAATCTTTTTCTTTATAGGCGTCGGCAACTAAGCCCATCGCTTTGTGATGGACGTGATGAGGCGCACCCTCTTTTTCAGTGAGCGAAACAATTCCGGTGGATTCTTGTCCGCGATGTTGAAGCGCATACAAACCAAGATATGTTAGATGACTGGCCTCTTTGTCATTCCATAAACCAAAAACACCGCATTCGTCTTTCCAATGCTGATTACGCGTCGGACGTTCTACAAATTCAGGCTCTAGGTTGGATTGTGATTTCAATTTGATCCTCCTCGAATTTGTTTAAAACGCCCTTACGACAGGAGAGTTTCAAAGTGTTGGCCCCAACCATGCTCGTAATTTTGATTTAATTCTGCAAAACTTATTTGGGTATTTCCAATTTTTAATTTTCGTGCCGTTTGATTTGCATAATCGGCACCCTGAGTCTGCCCAATACGAATCATATTCACACGCTCACCAAGACTTTTAGATTTAGCTGCAAATAATTTTTCAAAACGCGATTGGTGCTGGTTTTCAACAACTAAAATGACCTCATACAATCGTTCTAAAAATAAATCTCGTGGAGTCGGAAAACATTTTGTAAATTCTGAAGTTTCAATATCTATGTCTACATTTTCACACATGCGCGCTAATGCATAGGCTAATCCAAATTTACCAACGGCTTTCGATGCATTCACAAGAGTGAGCCCCGTGTCTGAAGTTTCAGTCGTTAAATCTCTAAGAAGATTTACAAACAAAGCGACGTCTTGGGGCTTAATTTCTCCCCAGCCTGTGACAGTTTGAGATTGGGTTTCTTGCAGCACGCCTCCGAGCACAACTTGAGGCAAAGAGACTAAGTAAATGGCTGAATTTCCCACGCTCATTTTATCGCTCGGACCTGTGTTGCGACCCGCCTCTCGCACGCCCACGACTCCTGTCGAAGGCGTAGAGGTTATATTTTTACCTTCGGTTTCATTATAAAAGCTTACGTTTCCTGAAATAATCGGAGCATTCAGCGCCTGACATTGCTCGCTCATTGCACGTAGCGAGGCTACAAACTGCGACATGATTTCTGGTTTTTCTGGATTACCAAAATTTAAACAATCGGTGACACCCACCGCTTCAAAACCTTTTATCGCCAATTCTATTGCCGGAAACGCCACGCTATCGGCCCCACCTATTTGCGCATCAAATCGCATAACATACGGACGACAACCTAAAACGACCGAAAGCCCTCGCCCCGAATCTGGCAATCGCACAAATCCAACATCGGAGCTGCAATCTTGCACCGTACGCGCACCTACACGTTGATCGTATTGATCAAATATCCAATTTCGTGCACACCCCTGCTCACTTGTTAAACACGCAAGCAAGGTTTGTTTAATATCTCGCACGTCTAACTCAATTTCACCATCGCACGTCACTTTGTTTTTTGGTTGCCACGGATGAAAATCGCGATGATGTTGCGGCGCCTGCTCAACTAAAATATCGGGATCGATCTCGGTCAAAACTTCACCTTTCCATTTTAAAGTGACAGTTTTTTTAGCCACCACTTCGCCAATGATGGAGGCATCTAAGTTCCAACGATTAAATATTTTTTGCAGACGCTCAAATTTTGCTGGCTCACACATCAGCAGCATGCGCTCTTGGCTTTCTGAAAGTAAAATATCTTCGGGAGTTAAAGAGTTATCTCTTAACGGAACTTTCGAAAGATCAATAATAAAACCCACGCCGCCCTTTGAGGCCATTTCAAAACTCGAAGACGTTAAACCCGCAGCTCCCATATCTTGAATCGAAGCCACTAAATCTTCCTTCATGACTTCAAGGCACGACTCAATCAAAAGTTTTTCAAAAAATGGATCGCCAATTTGCACCGTGGGCCGTTTGCTCGCCGAATTTTCATCAAAACTTTCAGACGCCATCGATGCACCATGAACACCATCACGCCCCGTTTTAGCTCCTACGTAGACAACGTAATTTCCGACTCCGCGTGCTTTTGAGAGAAATACTTTTTCTCCGGGACGAAAAAGTCCCAATGCAAAAGCATTTACTAAAATATTCGTGTTATAACTGGAATGAAACTCGGTTTGACCTGTGATGTTCGGCACGCCAACGCTGTTTCCGTATCCGCCAATTCCTCGCACCACACCATCGACTAAGGTTTGCATGCGCGGCGCTTTGGGATTTCCAAAGCATAAAAAATTTCCTAGAGCTATGGGCCGAGCTCCCATTGTAAACACATCTCGAAGAATACCGCCGACACCCGTGGCCGCGCCTTGATACGGCTCAATAAAACTAGGATGATTGTGGCTCTCCATTTTAAACGCCACGCGCTCGCCCATTCCTAAATCGATAACGCCTGCATTTTCACCAAAACTTTCCAACACTCGCGAGGATTTATTAAAAAGATTTTTAAGATGAACTTTGGAACTTTTGTAAGAGCAATGCTCACTCCACAAAGCTGAAAACAAAGCCCACTCAACACCGACGGGATCACGACCCAAAAGCTGTTGAATGCGCTCATATTCTTTTTTGTTAAGTCGGTAAGTTTTAAGTTTAGCTTCTAAACTCATGCAAACCCCTTAAAAAAAGAATATCCATCGTCGCTCCCGTGAATCTCAACATCCATTGCACGTTCGGGATGCGGCATGAGAGCGCACACGTTAAAAGTTTCATTGAGAATGCCAGCAATATTACGAACGCTCCCGTTTAAATTTGTCTCTTCGGTGTAGGTTGCTAAGATTCGATCTTGATCAAAAAGTTTATTGATAACGGAATCGTCGGCAAAGAAACGTCCTTCTCCATGAGCAATCGGCACGATATTGCCGCTGCCGGCACCTAGGGCTTCAGACCATGGGCCCTTAATTTTTTGTCCACATAGATCCACCCAACTATCGATGAATCTCTGATTTTTATTTCGGAGTAGCACTCCTGGTAACAATCCCGATTCACACAAAATTTGAAATCCATTACAGATACCTAAAATTGGAGTTCCTTTTTTTGCAGCTTCACGCACAGACTCCATCACCGGACTCCGCGCGGCCAAGGCTCCGCATCTTAAATAGTCTCCGTAACTAAAACCGCCAGGTATAATAAGTGCTTCGTAGTCAGTGACATTAAACCGATCTTCAAACCAACACCATTGAGGTTTTCGACCAATGAGTTCAAGCGCATTCCATACGTCGTAATCGCAGTTAGAACCAAGAAATCTGACAATGCCGATCGGCTTTTTTGCTGACATTTATTCTAGGACCTCAAGCTCAAATGTTTCGATCAAAGGGTTATGTAACACAAAATTCGATATCTCTTTGGCTTTTTCTAGCGCCTTATCTTTATTTGTTTCGTTCACATCCAAGACAATAAATTTTCCGATTCGACAGGATGAAACTTCGCGGCCGTTTTGCTTGAGAGATTTTTCAACCGCGCGTCCTTGTAAATCTAAAACTTCTTTGCGTGGTAAAACTTTAACTCCTATTTTCATAGACCCGTCCCGTATTTTTTATTTAAGTCATTCCAAACAATGCGGTAATTTTCTAAAACATCTCCTAAGTCTCGTCGAAAGCGATCTTTATCTCGCTTCTCTCCAGTTTTGACATCCCAAAGTCGACACGTGTCAGGGCTAATTTCATCAGCCAAAACGATTTCCCCGTTTTCAAATTTTCCAAATTCGAGTTTAAAGTCGACAAGTTTAAGTCCGATTCCGAGAAACAGCGTTTTTAGTTTTTCATTTATTTCGAGCGCCATCGATTTTATTTTTTTAACTTCGACTTCGGTTGCAACTTTTAAAACATGAACCGCTTGATCGTCGTTAATGAACGGATCACTCAGACTGTCGTCTTTAAAATGCAAATCGACAATCGCCTTTTCAAGATCACGCCCTTCTTCTTGATTGAGTTTTTTAGCTAAACTTCCGGCCACAACGTTTCGAACAACGACTTCAAGCGGAATAATTTTAACTTTTTTGGTTACCATGGCATTCACGCCAATATCGGCCACCCAGTGCGACGATTGCCCATGTTTTTTAAGATAACGAAAAACGAGTGAACTAATATCGCGATTTAAAATACCTTTGCCCGACATTTCCGATTTTTTAATTCCGTTGAGTGCGGTCAAACTGTCTTTAAACTCTTGGTAAATGAGACTTGCGTCTTCTTTGACGCCAAAAAGCCTTTTGGCTTTTCCTTCGTAAAACATTTCTGTTTTTGTAAAACTCGCAGGGTGTGCCATACTTACCTACTTTTTTGTATCAAAAGACCGGCGGATCGTTTTTTTAATTCCCATTAAATGCGTGCGTCCCGAAAAAACAGACTCCAGCTCTGATTTTTTAATAATTTTAGAAATTTCTTTATCCTTAGCCAAAGCGGTTAATAAATTCTGATTTGGTTTAAGGCCATGACTTAAGCGTTGCACATGTTTATACGCGTCTTCTCGGCTCAATCCTTTTTCAACAAGCTTTAATAATACATGCGAACTAAAAAGTTGGCCTTGAGAGATCTCCATATTTTTCTTCATACGCTTTTCATCTACTTCAAGATCCCGAACAATATCGCCGAGTCGCGAAAGCGCATAATCTGCTAAAATAAAAGCATCCGGAAAAATCACCCGCTCCACGCTGGAATGACTGATATCACGCTCATGCCACAGCGAAATATCTTCGAGCGCCGCCATCGCATACGAGCGCAATAGTCGCGCACAACCCGTGATATTTTCGCTCCCAATCGGATTTCGCTTGTGCGGCATCGCGCTTGATCCCTTTTGACCTTTTGAAAAGCCTTCTCGAACTTCACCGACTTCTGTTCTTTGTAGATGCCGTATCTCCGTAGCTAATCTTTCTAATCCGCCTCCTAAAATAGCGAGAGCACAAAAAAGTTCTGCATGACGATCGCGCGGAATCACTTGGGTGGCAATGGTCTCTGGAGTCAAATCTAGTTTTACACCCACTTTGGATTCGAGTTCGGCCGGCTGGGACGAGTACGAACCAACGGCTCCACTGAGTTTAACAATCAAACATTGGCCGATCGCGTTTTCTAATCGTGATTTATTGCGCATAAGCTCAGCGTAAAATCCTGCAAGCTTTAACCCCAAGGTGACGGGCTCGGCGTGAATTCCATGCGTACGACCCGCACACAAAACATCTGCGGTTTGCTTTATTTTTTCTTTAAGTTGTTTTTCAAGATGAATTAAAGATTTTTGCAAAACCTGCGAAGCTAAGCGTATTTGCAAACTCAGAGCGGTATCGAGAACATCCGAGCTCGTAAGCCCAAAGTGAACAAAACGTCCGTGCGCACCTACATTTTCGGCGACATTAGAAACAAACGCAATCACATCATGTTTGGTTTGAGATTCAATCTCGCGAATGCGCTCAATTTTAAATTTTGATTTCTTTTTAATATCACGTGCAGCGGTGCGCGGAATGATACCTAAAGTGGATTGCACTTCGGCTACGGCGATTTCAACTTGCAAAAGCATTTTGAATTTAGATTCATCTGTCCAGATCTTTCCCATCTCTGGACGTGTGTACCGCTCTATCATCTTAACTCCTCATTATGCGAAGCCAACTTGGATTCTGATTTCTCGCGTTCGCGCATAACGTCCGTTATGACGTCTCTTAAAATTTGATTTTGTCTTTCAAAAAATCCTGTCCAATCCATCTGACCTTGTGATTCGACACCACCAAATAAAAAATTAGAGTGACGTGTCTGCTTAAGATTTGTGAAAGATTTTTCATCGTAAACGACGAAAGGTGACGGCGCTAATCCATCATGCACAAAATTTTGCGGATATTCGACATGCGATATTTGCAGATCAGAAATACGATCCTTAAGACGCGACTCAATTAAGAGACTTAAACTTTGCAAATAGCTTTTATCTTGCCGCCGATGAAAGGCAATTTTTACCCATACATCCCAAGCGTTTTTAGACGCCCGTACCATCCCCATAAAGTTTTCATGCGTCCATGAAAGATACATGTCATGAATTATAAAGAAAGCTTCCGGAGCTGTGTCTAACAGACGACACGCTTTAAAATTAAAGCGGTAACGTGTCCACGTCCATAAAGGCTCGGCCGTAGGTTCAGAGAACAGTTCTTTTGACCACTGTTGTGCCAGAAACTCGGTTTCTTGTCGAGAGAGGAGCCATATAAAATAATTGGCTTCGAATTTTCGAGTTTTTAAAGACGCGCTTTCGGTGTCGCGAGTTTCACATTCAATCGCTTCAAGTTTTTTTCCGGCAGATAAAAATGATTTTATACTTTTTACGGGATGATAAAAATGACCTAAGGCTTCTAGTTGTTTTTTAGATTCCACGTGCGAATGCTTGTCGGGCTTTCTTAAAACGTAGGGAGCAAATAGCGGTAATCCGTGCCCGCTCTTAACGCTTTCAGGAAAGTTCTTATCGATGGGGGACGCAAAGGTATGAGCTAAATGTGCTAACCAGATTTTTTTATAATCCTGATTTAATAAATGGCTTCGTTCTTTTTCAAGCTCCATTTGATAATATGTGTTTTCGCTTGCGCCAATATAATCTTTAGCTACGGGATCCATTCCGGATTTTTTAAACTGATACGATGATAGCGGCCCTTTTAGCTCTAAGGGCCCAGTTTTTGGCCATAGAACAAAGCCTTCGTTCACATTTTTTAATTCTGCGTTTCGTTCTAAAACCGCCATCTGCGTTTCAGAAATTCTCTCGGATTTAAAGACTCCAAAGGGCCCTTCCCAATCTTCAGGGGCCCACGCGCCCAAAGCATCACCGACATCTAAAACAACCGCATTAAGTCCCATGCGAGTGAGTTCTTCGCACATCCACTCGTGACGCCCTCGCGCCGTAACTATCACCACATCTGTCTTTAACATTTTGCAATTACCTCTCGCACTAAACGTTGCTCACTCAAATGCACCAGAAATTCAGAAGATTCTAAAGATTGCAGTGTTTCAGTTCTACGTTGAACGAGGATTTCACCCGCATCGACTTCGGGTATAACTTGGTGAACGCTGACACCTAATGGCTTTTGGTCTTGAAATGCTTTTTCAATACTTTTCAGACCAGGATAATCTGGCAAAAGACTCGGATGTAAATTAATAATTGTGCCTTTAAAATCAGAGATAAAACTTTCCGGAATGATTTTCATAAAGCCCGCTAAAAAAATAGCGTTAATTCCGAAGCTTTCAAGAGTTTGATTTAATTGATTCCAATCAATGGGTTTTGGAAGAATCAACGTAGGAACTCCCGCACGTTTAGATTTTAAGATTCCAAGTGCCTGCGAACTCGAACTGACTACGAGTCGAATATTTTCTCGAATATCTAGCATCGCATTTAAATTTGACCCGGTCCCTGAAATAAACACGGCCCATTTTTTTTTCAAGTCGTCTCCATCCAGAGGCGATAATCAACGCCCTTCACCTCTCGGCTCATGACTCCTAAATCAAAAGATTCAAATCCTGATTTTTTAATCATAGTTTTTGCACTCGCTAAAGTTTTAGGATTTATGATCGCGACCCATCCAATGCCGCAATTTAAAGTTTCCAGCATTTGCAAATTGCTCATCTCGGATCGCTGCTGCACTTCTTTAAAAGCAAGTGGCCACTCCCATCGATTTAAAATAAGGCCCATGTCTTGAGGAAAGACGCGAGGTATGTTTTCAACGCCTCCGCCTGTGATATGGGCAAACGCGCGCACACCTTCAGTCGTTAATAAGTTTTTAGCAAGCGTGGTGTAGAGGGCTGTCGGTTTTAATAATTCATCCCGCCACTCGTCCATATCTTTCTCAAAAACTTTTCGTAACAGCGAATATCCATTGCTGTGAAATCCTGAACTCGAAACGCCTAATACGATGTCACCCTCTTGAACGCGGTGTGGGCCTAACGCTTTTTCTTGATCGACGATTCCGACGGCAAAACCCGCACAATCGAATTCATCCTTAGAGTAAAAACCAGGCATCTCGGCGGTCTCGCCTCCTACCAGTGCGCAGCCCGACTCTTCACAGGCTTTTCGTAAGCCGGTTAAAAAACTTTTGGCATGCTCAAGATTCAGCTTTCCGGTGGCGTAATAATCTAAAAAAAATAAAGGCTCCGCCCCAACCGTCAAAATATCATTTACGCACATGGCGACAAGATCTTGCCCAATCGTGCTGCAATCTTGAAAGTGAAAGGCCACTTTTAATTTTGTACCAACACCATCGGTGCCGCTAACAAGACATGGGGACTTCATCCCTTGAAATGGAATTTTAAAAAGTGAAGCAAATCCGCCGATGCCCGAAACTATTTTATCAGAATGTGAGAACGATTTTGGAGTCGTCTCTTTTAACCACGAGACAAGACGATCACCTGCTTCAATATCGACCCCGGCTTTTTTATAATCGATAGCCATGTTCGTCCCGTAATTATATTTTTAGATGGGTTCTCAAAAACTTTACCAACTCAAGACCGTTTGTCATTAGTATTTTTCAAGAAAGACCATTTGATTTATGAAGCCTCTCATTGTTAACTGAACCATCTATGAAGCCCCGCCTCCTGATTATTCGTTTTTCTAGTTTTGGAGATATCGTTCAGGCGTTGGCTGTTCCGCAGGCCTTCATGCAAAAATATCCTGAGGCTGAAATCCATTGGGTGGTACGTAAGGATTTTGCGGATTTACTTTCGTTTAGTCCCTACGTGCACAAAGTTTGGGCGTTTGATAAAAAAGAAGGCCTCGCAGGGTTACTGCGTCTTGCAAAAACATTGAACGCGATCAAATGGTCACACGTTTATGATGCCCATAATAACGTGCGCTCCCAAATACTCACCAAAATAATAAAATCCCAGTTTTTTGCTCGGCGCTCCAAAGAGCGCGTGAAACGTTTTCTCGAATTTAAACTCCGAATTCGCCAATTTAAAACGCGATATATCGGGCAACTCTCCTATCTTAAACCTCTAGAAAAATGGGGGATCTCTGCACAGATATCTGCGTCACCTCCGCTGACCGCCTCTGAGTCTTCGGTGCAGGAAATCTACAAAAGATTTGGTCTAAAGAATCCTTATGTTACACTTATGCCGTCAGCGGCTTGGGTCATGAAACGTTGGCCGATATCACATTGGAAATCGCTTATTGCAAAATTAAATACGCAGAACATTGTATTATTAGGCGGCCCTGAAGATTATTTTATCAGTGATCTCGCAGGTTCAGCGAATGTCATTAATCTTTCAGGTCAACTAAGCCTACTCGAAAGTGGCTATGTGATTGCCGGAAGTTCTTTAGTCGTTTCTGCGGATACAGGCGTTCTTCATTTAGCGGATCAGCTCGGAGTGCCCGCAATTGCGCTGATAGGCCCATCTGCATTTGGATACCCGGGTCGCTCGACAAGCGAAGTTGCCGAAGTCGAGTTGAGTTGCAAACCGTGCTCAAAAGATGGTCGCGGCAAATGCATAAATAAAATCTACCAAAAATGTATGATCGATATCACTCCCGAGCGCATCGAAAAAATGATTTCAAATCTCGGAGCGAAACGATGATCACGCTCTACAATTATTTAGTTTTTCCGTTCATTCGATTTGCGCTCTGGGTGGGCTCACTTTTTATCCCTAAAATTAAAACAGGTCTTCAGGAACGAAAAAAGAAAGTCTGGCTTAACACCGCACCCGCGCAAAAACCCATTATCATTCATTGCGCCAGCGGCGAATTTGAATATGCAAAACCCGTGATTCGAGAAATTAAAAAATCTAACCCCCGACAAAAAGTTTTTGTCTCTTATTTTTCACCCTCTTACCGTGCGGCCATCTCGGCGTCTCCCGACGTGGATTTTTCATTTCCGGCGCCTTGGGATTCTCCAAAAATTATTTCTGAATTTCTTAGCTTTCACCAACCTATCGCGTATCTGATCGCGCGAACAGATGTTTGGCCCGGAATGGCCTCGCAATGTTTTACACGAGACATCCCAACAGTTTTGTTTTCTGCCACGCTTTCGGATACAAGCAAACGCATACAAAACCCCCTTTCGCGTTTCATTGCCGCGTGGACTCTTAAATTTATATCTCAAATTTATTGCGTCACCTTAGAAGACAAAAAAAACTTTGAACGTTTACGCGCTCCCGGCAGAATTGAAGTTTTAGGAGACACACGCTTTGATCAGGTCGTTTTCAGAATACAAAATCCAAAACCTCTAAAAGAAAATCTAAAACCAAAAGATAAAACCAAAACTTTTGTCTGCGGCAGTACGTGGCCCGAAGACGAAGTCATTTTATTTGAAGCTTTCAAAAAATTAAAAAATCAAATGCAATTTATCGTAGCCCCACACGAACCGTCGCAGTCGCATCTTGAAGACATTGAATCCCAATTACGAAAATTCGGTCTTACCTTTTCTCGCTACAGCGTTGAAAATAAATTTAGTACGGACGTCCTACTCGTCGATCAAGTCGGCATCCTCGCCGATCTTTATAGGTGGGGACTCTATGCTTTTGTTGGCGGCAGCTTCAAAAAAACCGTTCACTCCGTCATGGAACCTCTTGCCAGCGGATGCATCACTTTTTTTGGTCCACTCCACCTCAACAATCGCGAAGCCATACTTTTTAAAAGTTTAAAATCACGAAGCCGCATGAACCTCGCCCATTGCGTCCATTCGGCCCAAGAACTCGCGGATCAACTTCACTTGCTCCAACAAAATTTCGACGTCTCAACCCTCGGCTTCGAAGTCGAACAAGCCCTCAAAGCCTATACCGGCACAAGCCAAACCCTCATCACCAAAATATTCTAACTTGTGTGTTAAAATTTAAAGTTTGAAAAGACTAACTCCTTCTCGATCTTGGCATTCAAACTCTTAATTGTTCAGCTTACGCGTTTTAAACTAAATTTTAGAAATCATCTTTTAACTCAAGTCTTTCTAACAAATATTGGAAATTTAAATTCTTCTCAGAATATCTTCGTAAATCAGGATTGAACGCGCGGTGGACGTACTCGTCCACTCGCGGCCACGAGGGCCGCGAGAGTGCGTTCATGCGCACATGGAGGGGCGCCCTGATTTACGAAGATATTCTGAGAAGAATTTAAATTTCTGAATCAAAACAGACTTGAGTTAAAAGATGATTTCTAAAATTTAGTTTAAAACGCGTAAGCTGAGGTCAATGCGAGTTCGGCGCCGTATGTGGAAGGATTCGTGTTGAAAATGCCGAGGCCTCTGATTTCGGGAATTAAGTAAAAGTCTTGGTATATTTTGTAGTCGTAGCCCGTTTCGATTTTTACAATAAAATGTGTTGGATAGTCGGATTCGGCGATGATGGCTTTGTCCCTGCCACCAAAAGTAAGGTCGACTTCGTTGGCTTTCGCGATTTCAGCACCGCCGCCAAACCAAAAGTTACCATTGGCATTTAAATAAAATTTAACGCTTCCGCCAAATGACAGAAAGCTCATAGATCTTTCGACTTCTGTTGAAGTTCCGGAAGAACTCAAAGGTTTTGCTGTGCCGGTCATGTGACTTTTACGAAAATTGACTTCGCCTCTTAAGGACCAAGTGGGTTCTATCGGAAAGTCTACAGAAGCCCCAATAGAAAATGCCGCGCCTGACATAGGGCCGATTTCAGTTTGGCTGCCATCTGAAGAAACAAACTTCCACCCGCTTTGCATCGAATAATTCATTGCGACCGGCACGCCAATTCCAAATCTGTGATGATAAATGTCTTTTTCAGATGTTTTTTTTGCTTCGTGATTTTGACTTTTTCCGGCTTGGTTCGACAAAACGTAGCCAATTCGCTTTTTTCCTTCAGTTTGAATGATCACTTTACGAAATTTACCGGCTTTTTGACTCGAAATCGGAACGACTTCACCGGCTTCTAAAATCGTCAAAACATCTGATGAAGTATTGGGTTCGGTGTAAACTTCGAGGTCTTTATCGACCATGAGTTCTTCTGCTGCGTTTAAAAGGGTTCCATAGAAGAGTAAAAAAGCACATGTGATCAGGGATAAACGAATTTGCAAAAGAGATGGTAGGAACACTAGAATAGCTTAAGGTTCTTAAGTGTTTAGATGTAGTCCAGAGGACAATATTGCTGCTTTGCATTGGTATATCTTAAGAACTTATATCTTTTTTGTTTTCAACTGTGCGCTGATAGTTTAAATACTGTGTTTTCAAAGACTTAAAAGGATTAGGTAAACCATGGCACATCCCTCGGATAAAATCTCTCGTTCGAATCGCGGAAAACGACGTTCACATGACGCTTTAGCAAAACCAGGTGTGGCCACGTGCTCTAATTGTAATGCGATCATTCGTCCTCACCATGTTTGTGGCGAATGCGGTCATTACAAAGGTAAAGAAGTCGTCGCAGCAAAGTAGATTCTGAATATTAAAAAGCGTTTCCTTTTTCTCCAAACGCAGTCTACGCTCCATTGTACTTATATTGTACTTAGGCTTTCATAACTGAAAGCCTTTATTTTTTTACTTGGAGTTCAAATTGTATCGAGCAAAAATCTCGGGTACCGGTTCCTACCTTCCAGAAAAAATCTTAACGAATTTTGATCTCGAAAAATTAGTCGAGACAAATAATCAGTGGATCGTAGAGCGAACGGGAATTCGAGAGCGCCATATTGCGGCCCCTGATCAAGCCACTAGCGATATGGCCTTGATCGCAAGTCAAAATGCATTAGCAATGGCAGGCCTTGCTCCCGCGGACATTGATTTGATTATCGTCGCAACGACAAGTCCTGATTATCCTATGCCGTCTACCGCGGCCGTTTTGCAAGATAAACTTGGGGCCCGTTCGGTATGTTCATTTGATCTTTCGGCCGCGTGTTCGGGTTTTGTTTACGGAACCAGTATTGCGAATCAATTTATTCGCACCGGCGTTTATAAAAATATTCTCATCGTGGGAGCTGAAACTCTCTCACGCATTATTAATTGGAAAGATCGCGAAACTTGTATTCTCTTTGGTGATGGCGCCGGCGCCATCATTTTAAGTCGTGCCTCAGATCAGGATCAAAGCACAATTCTAAGCGAGCATTTGTACGCCGATGGCGCGCTCAACCATCTTTTAGATATTCCGGGCGGTGGCTCACGCTTGCCGTTCTCACAAAAAGTTCTCGATGAAAATTTGCAGCTCGTACGTATGAAGGGTCGAGAAATTTTTAAAAATGCAGTTCGTACGTTGGCGAGCTGTTGCGGCGAAGCTCTTGAAACCAATAAGTTGACGGTCGATGAAATTGACTGGGTCGTTCCGCATCAAGCGAATGCGCGTATTCTTGAAGCCTTAGCTAAACTCATTCATCTACCAATGAGCAAAATGATTATGAACGTTGATAAAACAGCCAATACTTCGGCCGCAACGATTCCTATCGCGCTTGATCAGGCAGTTCGCGATGGGCGCATTCAGCGTGGCCAGTTAGTTATGCTCGCCGCTTTTGGTGCCGGCTTAACCAGCGGAAGTATTTTACTTAAATTTTAAAATCAGGATTGAATATGTGGGGCGCAATTTTTTCAGGTCAAGGTAGTCAGTCAGTCGGAATGGGAAAGGTTTTTTACGATAATTTTTCGTCAGCCAAATTTCGTTTTGAAGAGGCCAGCGACACCCTTAATTTAGACTTTAAAAAACTCTGCTTTGAAGGACCTGAAAGTGATCTCACTTTGACCGAAAATACCCAGCCGGCGCTATTGTTGGTTTCGACGATAATGTTTGAAACTTTAAGAGAGAACTCTCGATTTAAACCTCAAATTGGTGCCGGCCATTCTTTGGGAGAATATTCGGCGTTTGTTGCCAGCGGAATTTTAAAATTTACGGATGCCCTTAAAGCTGTGCGTTTAAGAGGTCAGGCCATGCAGAGCGCTTGCCCTGTGGGTGAAGGTGGAATGGCCGCCGTTCTTGCGATGGAAGAAGCCGAAGTTGAAAAACTGTGTACATGGACCGAAAAGACATCGGGTTTTTCTCCCCTGCGCCCTGCTAATTTCAATGCTCCCGGCCAAATTGTCATCAGCGGAAAAATGAAAGCTATCGAGTGGCTAAAAAATAATTATGATGCAGAAAAATCAGGTGTCGGACGAAAATTAAAAATGATTCCTCTTAATGTTTCGGCTCCTTTTCACTCTCCATTAATGAAACCCGCCCAAGAACAAATGGAAAAGGTACTCAAAGAAACACGCTTTGGTTTGCCGCTCTTTCCGATCGTACAAAATACGACGGCTCAGGAGAGCGCGAACATTGATGTCTTAAGAACTCAGCTCTGCGTGCAAGTGTCAGCTCCGGTTAAATGGTCACAAAGTGTGCAACGTCTTAAAGAACTTGGAGCCAATCAACTGATTGAGTTTGGCCCGGGTAAAGTTCTCGCGGGTCTTGTAAAAAAAATTGACTCTGAATTCTTTGAGACATTCAATATGCAAAGTTTAGAAGATTACAAATCTGTAGAAGCAAAGTTCACTTAGTGAAGGATTCAGGAAGGATTAAAGATTTTGGCGAAACGACTTGAAGGTAAAAATATCATCGTCACGGGCGGAAGCCGCGGTATTGGCGCCGAGATTGTAAAACAACTTGCACTCGAAGGGGCTCGCGTTGCCTTTACTTATACAAGTCGCAAAGATTCTTCTGAAGCTCTATTAAAAGAATTGCCGGGCTCAGGTCACTTTATAGACGCACTCGATTTATCAGACGAAGCTTCGGTCGATCATTTTTTTAATGAGGTGCTCAAAAACTTCGGCACCATCGATGGACTTGTAAACAATGCGGGAGTGACTCAGGATCAGTTGATCTTAAGAATGAAAACTCAAGATTTTGACAAAGTGATTCAGACCAATCTTCGGGGAACTTTTTTATGCACGCGAGCCGCCGTAAAACCTATGCTCAAGGCGCGCAAAGGTTCGATCGTCAATATTACCAGTGTTATTGGCCAAACCGGAAACGCAGGTCAGGTGAATTATGCAGCTAGCAAAGCTGGCATTGAAGCGATGTCAAAATCGATAGCACTTGAATTAGCATCGCGCAGCATTAGATCTAATTGCATTGCGCCAGGTTTTATCGGCACAGAAATGACAAACCAACTGACGGAGTCTCAGAGAGAGTCTATACTTTCGAAAGTTCCGTTGGGAAAGATTGGTTCTGGAGCTGATGTTGCTTACGCAGTCGTATTTCTGTTGAGTGATGAGTCGAGCTATATTACTGGTACTACTTTAAATGTGAATGGTGGACTTTACTAAAGCTTACAAGCCTTTGAGGAGGAATTTACATGTCAATCCGTCCAAAACTAAAAGAGATTATTGTTGAACAATTAGGTGTTGATCCTGAGCGCGTAAAAGCTGAGGCTTCATTTATTGATGATTTGGGCGCAGACAGCCTCGATATCGTAGAGCTTGTTATGGCAATGGAAGAGGAATTCGATCTTGAAATTCCTGACGAAGATGCTGAAAAACTTCGTACTGTTCTTGATGTTCATAACTATCTTGAGTCAAAAGGTAAGTAATTTTCTCAGATGACAGCAAATAGATTTGAAAGATCGGTGAAAAAACAACGCCGTGTCGTAGTGACAGGAGTCGGTGTTGTTTCGCCTTTGGGCCTCGATGCAGAAAGCTCTTGGAAAAATCTATTAGCTGGCAAATCTGGAATCGCAAAAATCACAAAATTTAATACCGAAGGTTTTGACTGCCAAATTGCCGGCGAAGTTAAAAACTTTAATCCAGATCCTTATGTTCATAAAAAAGAACAAAAAAAAATGGATCTTTTTATCCAATACGCAATGGCTGCCACCGATATGGCGATTGCAGATTCTAAAATCAATCCTGAGTCTCTCAAAACTCCTCGTGCCGGCGTTATTGTAGGCGCAGGAATTGGCGGCTTACCAGGTATTGAAAATACGCATACCACTTTGATGGAGCGTGGACCTTCGCGCATCACTCCGTTTTTTATTCCGATGGTGATCTCCAATTTAGCTGGTGGACAAATTGCAATTAAGCACGGAACTCAAGGTGTAAATTTTTGTGTAGTTTCGGCTTGCGCAACGGGCGCACACTCGATTGGTGAAGCCACAAAATACATACGCGATGGAATTTGCGATGTGATGATTGCTGGCGGCGCAGAAGCAACGGTCTCCCCTCTTGCGATGGGCGGCTTTGCGGCGATGAAAGCTCTTTCGACTCGCAATGAACAACCCACTATGGCGTCACGTCCTTTTGATAAAGATCGAGATGGATTTGTTATGGGTGAAGGTGGCGGCATTTTAATTTTAGAAGAACTCGAATACGCAGAAAAACGTGGCGCACGAATTTTAGCAGAGGTCACAGGCTACGGAGTGTCTTGTGATGCTTATCACATGACAAATCCGTCTCCAGGTGGCGAAGGTGCTGGGCGTGCGATGCAAATGGCATTACAAGATGCCGGCATAGCCCCTGATCAAATCAGTTACATCAATGCGCATGGCACGAGCACTCCTGTCGGAGATGAAATCGAAACACAAGCTATCAAACGTGTTTTCGGCGATCATGCAAAAAAATTATTGGTCAGCAGCTCAAAGAGCATGACCGGTCATTTACTGGGAGCCGCAGGTGCACTGGAAAGTGTTTTCTGTATTTACGCACTTCGCGATCAAATCGCACCTCCAACGATCAATTTAGAAAATCCCAGCGATGGCTGTGATCTCGACTATGTGCCGATGCATGCTCGTGATGGCAAATTCACTCACGTCTTAAACAACAGCTTTGGTTTTGGCGGCACAAACTGCTCGCTCATCTTTAGTCAACTCAAGTAGAGTTGACCTTAAAAACAAAATCAGTATTTATTGTGAACCCGTATCCGACTATTTTGAATTGGATACGCGTAGATCTTGAACTTCAGATGTAAGGCAACGACCATAATAGAGAACTTGACGTTGCGGATAAATTTTTGACGGCAACCCTGACCAGCGATGGCCTTCAAACTGGGTGTCGAGAATATCCCGATATGCGTCGTTGAAGCGTGCGATATCTTTATCTGCAATTGAAGCTTCTAAAATCAATTCGCCTCGAGGCGTGATCCGAAGAACTTCATACATTTCAAACGGAACTCCGCGAGCCGTATTTAAATAATTATAGCCCCATGACGGTTGAAAGATCAGTGGGCTGATTCTAAATAATTCGCCGTCTTTTTTATTATAAAAGGTGCCTTCTGCAAGACGAATTGGGGCGATCCAATTTCTTAAAATCCAGGCTCCCTGCTCGAGGCTTACTTCATGATCTAATAACAGCGTATTTAAAACTCCAAAGCCCGATTCTTTTTCGAAACGAAACGTGGGAAGAAGTTCGGAAACTTTATCGCGTAACTTATCGAAGGAATGAAACGCACGACAAAACCAAACTTTTTTCTCTAACAACTCTTTCTTCTCAGGATAGTGGCCGATTTCGCTAAAGCGAGTCGCCACTTGCTCGACAGAGTCTTGCGCCTGACTAAAACTCGAACAGAAGATGCAAAAAAGTAATAAGAACGACGCCAGCGCTTTCATAGAACCTCCGGATAGATACTAGATTAAGAAAAAACAATCAGAGCAAGATATGTTCCTTTTAGAAAAAACAAGGAGCCCTCATACCTTCGTTTATAATGTTTAAATTGAACTCTGAACTGTTACCTTTCTAGACATCTCACGCAAAATACGTCTTTTCTTAAGTTATGAACGGGGAATGCATAGTCCATTTAAACGATTTAAAACGCCTTCGAACACCCTGGACGGTGTTTGAACTACAACCCCTTTTGTTCTCTTCAACTCTTATGTTTAGGTAACGCAGCCTCCCCACAAAAACCATCCGGAATCTTTTGACTGATGGGGGGACGGAGCTCGAGAATCGAAGTATGAAACTTTTCATCGCCTCTGATCATGCCGGCCTCTCTCTTAAAGAATTTTTGAAAAATCAACGACGTGATATTGAATGGATCGACCTCGGTCCGCACAATTCGGACAGCGTCGATTATCCTGATTACGCAGATCTTGTGGCCAAAAAAGTAATCGCATCCGGAGATCGAGGAATTTTAATATGCGGATCCGGACAAGGCATGTGCATGCGAGCTAATAAATATTCGCAAATTCGCGCAGCCATGTGTTGGGACACGATTACAACTCGACTGGCTCGCGAACATAACGACGCTAATATTTTATGTCTTGGCGGTCGATTGATTCCGTTTGGACTTGCTTTAGAAATCTTAGATGTCTTTACAAAAACAGAATTTTTAGGCGGTCGTCATGCCGCTCGTGTTGAGAAACTTAAATCGCCCACAAAATAAGGTGGTTTTATGAAAACAGCTCTTGAAACATCTGACCCTATCATTGCCGAATTTATTCATGAAGAATTAGAACGGCAAAAATGGGGACTCGAGATGATTGCCTCTGAAAACTACACATCCGAAGCCGTGATGCAAGCTCAAGGCTCTGTGCTTACAAATAAATATGCTGAAGGGTATCCGGGCAAACGTTATTACGGCGGATGTCACGTCGTAGATAAAGTTGAACAGCTCGCGATCGATCGTGCAAAACAGATTTTCAAATGTGAACATGCCAATGTTCAGCCACATGCGGGCTCTCAAGCGAACATGGCCGTATTTTTAGCTGTCGCGAAAGCCGGTGATACGATTATGGGAATGGATCTTTCTCATGGCGGCCATCTCACTCATGGTTCGCCGGTGAATTTTTCTGGAATACTTTTTAAAACTGTCAGCTACAAATTGGATCCTGAAACTCATCGAATAAATTACGACACCATTTTTGCTCAAGCAAAAGAATCGAAACCTAAAATTCTAATTGCCGGATACTCTGCCTATCCCCGTAAGCTTGATTTTGCAAAATTTAAAGAGATCGCTTCTGAAGTTGGCGCTACATTAGTTGTAGATATGGCGCACTTTGCAGGACTCGTTGCGGGTGGCGCACATGACTCCCCGATTCCGTATGCCGACTACACGACCACGACCACACATAAAACATTACGTGGCCCACGAGGCGGAATGATTTTGTGTAGTGAGGCCAACGGCAAAGCGATTAACTCTAAAATTTTTCCCGGTATTCAAGGTGGACCACTTGAACACGTGATTGCGGCTAAGGCCGTCGCGTTTGGTGAAATTTTAAAACCGGAGTTTAAAACTTACATTGCCCAAGTGGTTAAAAACGCCAAAATACTTGGCGAGCACCTCATCACTCACGGATTTGAATTGGTTACGGGCGGTACAGACAATCATTTAGTCTTGGTGGATCTTACAAACAAAAATATTACGGGCAAAGATGCCGAAATTGCTTTAGACAAAGCGGGAATCACCGTGAATAAAAACACGGTGCCTTACGAAAAGCGAAGCCCGTTTATAACAAGTGGGATTCGCATCGGAACGCCCGCACTTACCACTCGCGGAATGAAAGAGTCAGAAATGAAGACCATTGCGGGATGGATTAATAAAGTGATTATGAATCCCACCGATGAAAAACTTTTGGCTTCTATCGCACAAGATGTCAAAAGTCTTTGCGAACACTACCCGATCTATAAATAGGAATTTTAAATGAACATCTTGCTTTCTAACGATGACGGATTTGATTCGCCAGGCATTCTCAAGGTTTTTAAAAAACTACAATTAGAAGGTCATGACGTAACTTTAGTTGCGCCCCATCGTGAACGCTCGACAGTGGGCCATAGTTTAACTTTACACAAACCACTACGCATTTTAGAAATCGAAAAAAATATGTTTGCGGTGACCGGCAGCCCTGCCGATTGCGTCTATCTGGCAACCCGAAAGATTTTAAAAAAGAAACCTGATTTAATGGTCTCGGGAATCAATCGTGGGGCTAATTTAGGAAACGACATTTTTTATTCGGGAACTGTCGCCGCCGCACGCGAAGGTTATCTTTTTGGAATCAATGCCTTAGCCGTCAGTCTTTGTCTGAACTTTCCAGAAAAAACAGATCACCCTCCAAATTGGGATACGGCGGTGGATTTTATTTCGCACTTTATATCTAAGCCTATGAAACAATTAAAAGGGCATTGGTTGCTTAACGCCAATGTTCCGGATCTTCCAAAATTAAAAATTAAAAGTATTATGTGGGCCAGGCAGGGACGAAGACTCTACACCGATAAAATTATGGAGAACTACGACCCACGTGAAAAGCCCTATTACTGGATTGGCGGAGGTCCGATCGGCTTTGATCCCATTCCCAACTCTGATTGCGTCGAAGTGGCCGATGGGTCCATCGCGCTCACCACTTTAAAAGTCGATACGACAGATGAACACACGCAAAATGAATTTTCGAAATCGGTGTCTCTCAATTGGTAATTGAGTTCGAGCGGGATCAGAAGACAAACCGATTTTTTAAATTTGTATGGCTCTGTTTATTCTTGCTCAGTTGTTCGAGCGTACAAACTCCGGAGTTTGCCTCGCAAGCTCAGCCCGATTCGGCTAAGCAAGATGAAAACTACATTGGTTCTCCAATAAAAACGGCGCCCCCTAAAAATGAGAAAGACGGATTTTTGCTTTCGTGGCCACTAAAAGGGACTGTCGATTTTACTCGCGGATATATGGGCGGTGTACGACCCCATCAAGGTTTAGATCTTGCTGCACCAAAAGGAACACCTATTTACGCTGCACATGCGGGCTATGTTGAATATGCAGGACGAGATTTTAGTGGTTACGGAAATTTAGTCATCATTAATAGCGGATCCAATTGGTCTACGTTTTACGCGCACATGAGTAAAATTCAAACACGTGAAGGACAAACCGTACGTCGTGGCCAAGTCATTGGAAAAGTCGGCGCCACCGGCAATGCTCGTGGGGTGCACTTACATTTTGAACTCCGCCATCACGAAACGCCGGTTGATCCCCTCGCCTATTTACCTTAATCACTGAATGATCCAGCTAACCCCTACTTTAGTAGAGGAATCCGCATATTTGAATTTTCGAAGATTTTTTTTTGGTTCATTCTATTAAGAGTGAATCGTTACGTGTTTATTTTGATCATCATGTTTTATTATGAGGGCGGTTTCGCTCAAGCAAATAAATTATCCACACCGCCAAACACCACTCCGGTTGAAACCAAAACTAAGAATGAATCGCCCGCACTTGCCTCTCCTTCATCAAAAATAGATTCGACGTATGATCCTCGTATTCGACAAAGTTACGACATTATTGACGAGATCAAATCACAAAACGTTCCGGATCATTTTAAGATTGAGTTTCGCAGTGGACTTATGCAAGTGTTTGCAAACTCAGCAGGCTCCGTTGAGTTAAACAAGTTAAAATCGCTACCGTTTGTAGGACTTGAGACAGTCACCCGCATTGATGAACATTGGGGCATCGAAGCTCGAGGATATTATGCAAAAAATATGGTCTTTGCCCCAACGGGCAATCGTGACCGCTACCAAACTATTTTTGACGTTGGTGTTCGCTATAGATTTATATTAGATCAAACTCAAATTGATGACGCCGTTATACTTAAAATCTTATATCATTCACTTCAGAATAACTTTTTATTAAGAAATTCTTCTGGTGAAGAAGTCACTGAAACAAGTGATGGAAGAACCGGCGTATATATGAAAGCGTACACCGGATATATTGCCGGCTTAGAGCGCAGCATACCGATTACTCCTAAAATTGGAATTAATGCCGGCCTTGATCTTAACTTTATACAGGATGCAAAATCAGATTCGACGACCGAGTATTTAAAAACGGGAATTGGTTTTCAAGTACGAGGACAAATGACCTATCGTCTTGACTGGTTTGGTATGGCTTCGCGTATTGGAGCTGCCTATTGGCAAGGGGGAATGGTGAATCGCTTCTCACCTGGAGCGCAAGCCGACATCGAAAAAACTTCGCATGTGCAAACTTTCCGCGCCGTTTCTATGTCATGGATCATGCATTACTAGAACAACCCTTCTTTGCTTCCCGCCCCTTCATCAAGAGTTTGAATTCTTTATTTCTAATATGTCTCTTTGATACACCCGTGCACGACGCAAACTGGAAAAAGAAGACATATTAGAAATAAAGAATTCAAACTCTTACCGAACAATTAATGGAGTCAAATAATTATGGTTCCGGCGTTTGGGGTTGGAGATTATTTTTTTATGTAGAGTTTTAGGGCGGAGCCGACGGGATTTTTTAAGATTTCTTCGGGGTTGATGTAGTATGGACCTTCTTCGGCTTCTATACGCGTTTGGATATCGATAAGGTTTTGATTGTTGTTGGGTTCTACGATGAGGCCGGATTCTTGAAACTTATTTAGGAATTGTGAATTATCTTTAGCCTCATCAAGAAAGTGTTCCCAATAAAGAGTGTCGATCCAAACGCGATAGGTGATGGAATTGGCGTAATCGTGAATCGGAGTATAGGCCGTTACGATTTCGAGTGGACCGTAATTGGCGTGAAGTTTTAAGGCCGGAGAATTCCATTGCGCGACTCCGTAGAGCTCTCGAATGTTTCCGTACCACAAGGCAAAGGCTTTAGATAAAAAACCTAAGCCTGACAATTTATGTTTTTTATCGACGAAGGCATTCATTGATCCTAAGTTGTGCGCCATCCACCGTCCCGTTTCGGGAGTCGGAATCACGATGAAGAGACTCAGCGGCGTCCATTCTAAATTTTCATTTACCTTGAGTCGTTTCTTTACCTCGACATCTAGGCTTGATGTGCGGGCCGCAAACCCAGTGATGAAGCCTGGCATGACGGCACAATCATAAAAGACCCAACGTGGAGTGAGCAAGCCGTTGGCGTCAAAAGCGATTTGATCTAAAATCATAATTTGGTTTGAAAAGTCGACCTCTTTCATCGCTAAAGGTTCCATAACCAAAGGATCAAGATCATGAAACCAATCAAACGGATACGCAATTCCTGGTTGAGCGGGTCGATTGGCCTTTCTTGCAAAAACATACGGACGAATGTTTTTATTATCTAACCATTCGGGTCGCTTCATACTTTAAGAGGCCCGATCATTTCGCCTGGCTTTACGATTTGATCAAATTTTTCGGCTGTTAATAATCCTAAGCGCACGGCTTCTTCTTTAAGTGTGGTGCCGTTCGCGTGCGCGGTTTTGGCAATTTTGGCTGCATTGTCATAACCGATATGGGGATTTAAAGCCGTCACGAGCATTAAAGAATTATCTAAATGTTTTTTCAACATAGGTAAGTTGGCTTCAATATCTGCAATGCAATGATCTTGAAAACTTTCACACGCATCCGAAATCAAACGGATTGAATTTAAAACATTAAACACGATCACAGGCTTGAACACGTTTAATTCAAAATGCCCCGTCGCGCCCGCAACATTTACCGCGACGTCGTTACCTAAAACTTGTGCGCAGACCATTGTCATTGCTTCACATTGAGTGGGATTTACTTTTCCGGGCATGATCGAGCTTCCTGGTTCATTTTCTGGAAGATTTAACTCCCCAAATCCTGAACGAGGTCCACTGCCGAGTAAACGTACGTCATTTGCAATCTTCATTAAACTTGCACCTAAAGTTTTTAAAGCGCCGTGAAAAAATACGAGCGCATCGTGTGCGGCCAAAGCTTCAAACTTATTTGGTGCAGAAATAAACGGATATCCTGTGATTGTTGCGATTTGGGCCGCGGCTTTAACGGCAAAATCAGGATGCGTATTTAGACCAGTTCCTACAGCGGTTCCGCCTAAAGCCAATTGATAAAGATGCTTCAAACACATTTCAACACGTTCGATGCCTAAATCCATCTGCGTACGGTAACCTGAAAACTCTTGGCCTAATGTAAGAGGAGTCGCATCCATCAAATGCGTGCGTCCAATCTTAACGATTTTCATAAACTCATTTTCTTTAAGTTTTAATCCGTCTCTTAATTTTTTAAGCATCGGAATCAAGCGTTTGTGAATTTGTTCCACCACCGCAATATGCATAGCCGTGGGAAACGTGTCGTTAGACGATTGCCCTTTATTCACATCATCATTGGGATGAATTGGTTTTTTAGAACCCATCTTTCCACCCGCAAGTTCGATGGCGCGATTAGAAATGACTTCGTTGGCGTTCATATTGGTTTGCGTACCGCTGCCCGTTTGCCATACGACTAACGGAAAGTGCGAATCTAACTTGCCCGCAATAACTTCATCTGCCGCTTGTACAATGAGTTTATTTTTATCTTCTGGCAAAAGCCCCAGTTGAGCATTCGTGATTGCGGCTGCCTTTTTTAAAATTCCAAGCGCCCGAATCATTTCTCGCGGAAAACGATCTCCGCCAATTCTAAAATTTTCAGTTGAGCGCTGTGTTTGGGCGCCCCAATATTTATCTGCAGGAACTTCGATCTCTCCAAAACTGTCCGTCTCTATTCTCTGACTCATAAACCCTCTAGAAAGTATTATGTTACTGTTTGTTTTAGTTGTTTATGGAACAATGTTACGCTGGCCTGATCCGTTGGCACAATCACCATTTCTTGAATATTCACATGTGATGGACGTTCGAGGCACCACACAATACTTTCTGCGATGTCTTCGGCAACTAAAGGATTCATACCTTCATAAACTTTTTTTGCAGCAGCCTCATCGCCCATTCTTACCAAGCTAAATTCGGTTTCGACCCGTCCTGGTTCTATTGTCATGACTCGTATTTTAGTCCCGAGAAGATCCATTCTTAAACCTTCCGTCAGCGCGCGAACGGCAAATTTAGTGGCGCAGTAAACCCCACCGCCGGGATACACCCACCTTCCCGCAAGTGATCCCAAATTTACAATGTCTCCGCTATTACGCTTGATCATTCCTGGGAGTATGAGCCGCGTCATATACAGCAAGCCTTTTATATTCGTATCGATCATGATTTCCCAATCCTCGATATCGGCTTCAGGCATTGGATCAACGCCTTTTGCTAAACCTGCATTATTAATCAGGTAATCCACTCGCGAAAAAAGCTCTTCATGCTTTGCAAAAACAGATTGAACCTCTTTGCGATCAGAAACATCAAAAACAAGGGCCGTACATTTTTGTTGAGAGAGATTCTGTAATTTCTTTTTTAGTTCTTCGAGTCGACTCTGACGGCGACCGGTAATGATGAGCTCACATCCACGTTGAGCTAATTTTATTGCCGTCGCCTCGCCAATTCCTGAAGTGGCACCCGTAACTAACGCTAACCGACTCATGGATGATCTCCTTTACAAGAGCAGGTATTTATTAGGCCGACTCTATACTTCATTTTATAACCAGGCTATAGTCTACAAAAAAATGAGGCTCGAAATGTCGTATTGGCTGATGAAGTCAGAACCCGAAGTTTACGGAATTGATCATCTTAAAAAAGACTCCACCACATGGTGGGAATGTGTGCGCAATTACCAAGCACGTAATTTTATGACGACCAACATGAAGCCCGGCGATGAAGTTTTATTTTACCATTCGAACGCCAAACCACCGGGCATTGCGGGTTTAGCCATCGTCTCTCAACCTGCGCAGCCCGATAAAACGCAATTTGATAAAAAAAGTGAATATTTTGATCCTAAGGCTACTAAAGAAAAACCTAACTGGTTTTGTGTGCAGATTAAATTTAAAGAAAAATTTAATAACTTTGTAAGTCTTGAAACATTAAAATCAGAAAAAGCACTTAAAGATTTATTGGTTATAAAACGTGGGCAAAGATTAAGTATTCAACCTGTGAGGGATAAAGACTTTGATTATATCTGTAGATTAGGTCGAGGTGAAAAATGAGTGAAGTGATCGTCTATACAAAAAAGCCGTGCCCTTACTGCGAAAATGCCAAAACCCTTTTAAAAAACAAAGGCGTCGCGTTTGAAGAAAAACTCATGCGGACGCCCGAAGAGATGATCGACCTCAAGAAAAAGACCGGGTGGATGACCTTTCCTCAAATTTTTATTAATGGAAAAATGATTGGCGGATTTGACGACCTTTCATCATTAGAAGAATCCGGTGAGCTCGATAAACTTTTAGACCAGTAATGAGGGTATTTAAGATTTTACTTTTAATTTTAATAAGTCTTCAAATTTTATCCGAAGGTTTAATCTCATACTACTCACGCGAACCTTTTCGTGAGGAAGCCTTCAACTATGTTTTATTACTCGGAATTGGTGGACACAAAAACAACATCCTCGCAAGCGACCGCGCCTTCAACTCTGCCGAAGCCCTTAAGCGTTGGCCCGAAGCTAAACTCATTATCACCGGTAATGAAGCTAAAAACGAAGTTACGGATCTCAAAGAACTCGTCCTCGCTCTTGGCGTACCTCTTGATAAAATTATCGAAGAGCCGAATAGTCAAAGCACTTGGGACAACATCACCTTTAGCCAAAAACTCATACCGCCAAACTCAACAACCCTTATCATCACCAACGAATTCCACCAAAACCGCGCCCTGGCCATCGCTCGTGTTCACAATTTAAAAGCTTCGACATATGGAAAAGACCGCGTATCCTATCCGAGATCGCTGTTTTATGCTTTAAGAGAACGCGCCGCGAATCTGAAATGGCTCTTCTTATTCCTCAAATACAAAATTCTATAAAAAACAGATTTACGAATCTAATTTCATATTTAAATTCGTACGACTAACTTCAGAGTTTTAAATTTTCCAAATATCTTCATAAGACAGGGCGCCCCTCCGTGGGCGCATGAACGCGCTCTTGCGGCCATCGTGGCCGCGAGTGGACGAATACGTCCACCGCGCGTTCAATCCTGCCTTATGAAGATATTTGGAAAATTTAAAACTCTGAGACTAAGTGGAATAAGAATTTAAATATGAAATTAGATTCGTAAATCTGTTTTGGCCATCATTCGTTGGGGAATTGCGAAGAAGTGTTCTATCTCACCGCGCATTTGATCATAGGTCGTACAGCCTGAAATTTTGGCGTTAAGGATATGTCCAAATTCTAACCACGGCGAACTTGTGCGTAAATAGAATTTAATTTTTCGTAAAGCCAAATCTGGGACAAAGTACTCTTCCATTATTTCGACAAAATACAAGAAGGCTTTTGCGAATTCAGCTCCTTCTTCTTCGTGAGTATTTGGAGCTGAACCTGCTAAGCCTTCTGGGTTTTCAAAACCTAATTTGCTGCCGAGTTGCCAGAGTAACCAGGGGCGTGCCGTAAGGGCGCGGCCCACCATGACCATATCGCATTCAGCGATGTTAAACATGTCTTCAATGTCTTGGAGAACTTGTATATCGCCATTGCCAATGATGGGGATTTTTAATTCGTTTCGAATTAAAGCAATTTTTTTCCAATCGGCAGTGCCTCGTCTTTTTTCGTGAGCTAATCTGGGGTGAAGAGTGATCCAACTGGCTCCGGCCGATTCAAGTTTTTTTACGAATTTTAAAAGCTCTTCGGGTTTGTCTTCGATTCCCGCTCGCAATTTTACGCTTACGGGTACTTTCGAATTTCTAACGGTCATATCGACAACCCTTGCTGCGTAGTCGGCATCTCCCATAAGTGCGACGCCGTAATTGTGTTTGAGGGCCTTTTTTACAGGACATCCCATATTGATGTCGATTCCGATGGCACCCCAATCTGTTAATTTTTGTACGGACTGCGCGATGGGCTCTTCTTCGTTACCCAAAATTTGGGGTACTAAATCCAACTCCGTATCAGAACGATACGTTTCAGGAGTCGTCTTAAAATCTTCGTTTGGTAAACGCCGACTGTTGAGCATTTCAGTTGGCCAAAAAGTTTTAGCGTTTGCAGGTAGATAGCGCCGAACTAACATACGGAGACCCACATGTGAAAGCCCAACCATCGGGGCTAAACAGACCGGAAAGTTCACGTGATTTTTAAGGATTGGTCGTAGATTCAAAGGCCCCATCATATTGAAGTATAATTCTCGATTCTACGAGTCAACTTAATCTAATTTTGAGTTAAGACCTTAGTAGAACTGGCCGATATACCAGTATGCGACGTTTGTATATTGGTCTATTAAGTCTATTTGGCTGCGTACTCTTAGCTCTTTACCAGAATGTCGGCCGATTGTCTCAAATTGAGAAATCTAAAAGTTTACAGATGCCGCACTACTTTGTTTCCATTTACAACGAAGAAAAAGCTAAAACTCCTAAGTCACCGAGTGACTACGAAGGATTGCTTTACGATACGCCACTTTACAAACGTCTCTTGCAGGAAATTACGATTCGAGGTGGATCTAAAGGATGCGATCCTTCAGATCCAAATGTCATTTGCCCTCCATCCGATCAAATTGGCGGTCCTAACGATGAGAAGACACGCGTGTCACTTTCGTTTGATCCTGCAAAAAACTCTGCAAATATAAATGTGAATGATGATTGGAGAAGTCGTATTCGCTATAATTCTTCCATAAATGGTGCGCAATTTGAAATTAGAAAAATGCTTTCAAAATCAAGCGAAGTAAACTTCCAGTGCGATCAAACAGCCTCGAACAGCAAAATCTCATTTGAGTTTAACTACTAATCTCATCTAAAACTGCTGCCGGCTCTCAACGAATGATGGCTAAAACAGATTTACGAATCTAATTTTGTTATTGAGGGTTCGGCTTTGCTCGTCGTTCGAGTTTGGAGAGTAGTAGATACAATGACGGTACGACAAACAAAGTTAATAGTGTTGAAACGATGGTTCCGCCAATGATGGATAAGCCCATTGGGAGTCGTGTTTCTGAGCCCATTGACGAGCCAAAAATGAGTGGCGTTGCGGCTGCGACTGTCGCGGCTGAAGTCATGAGTACTGGTCGTAAGCGAATCGGACAGGCTTCGACTAATGCGTCTTTAATTGAAGCTACGCCTTTGGTGCGGACTTGATTTGTGAATTCCACTAATAAAATAGAGTTCTTTTTGGATATGCCCATCAGAACAATAATCCCGATAAAACTAAATAAATTTAGAGATGTTCCGGTAAGCCATAGAGCAATTAAGGCACCGCTAATACTAAAAGGCAGTGCTATCAAAACTGAAACCGGGTGGATGAATGAATTAAATTGAACTGCCAAAATCATGTATGCCACAAGAATTCCGATTCCGAGGGCAAAATAAAGACTTTTAAACGTTTCACTGAAGCCCGCCGAAGCCCCTTCAAGTGAAAAAATATAACCGGTCGGAAGTGTGCTTTCAGAGATTTCGCGTGCTTGATCCAAAACCTCCGACTGTGAACGACCGGCTCCTAAATTGCCGTATATAGAAATCGCGCGTTGACGATTGATTCTCGAAATGGATTGAAGGCTTGAACCTTCTTCGAAGCGAACAAGTTTTGAAAGTGGAATAAGATTTCCGTACATATTTTGTACGAGAATTTTTTCGATATCTTCTTTAGATTTAATTTTATCATCCATGATTTTAAAACGGATATCGTAACGGTGCCCTTCAGAAGTAAAGCGCCCCTGCCTGAAACTTCCAACCGCAACAGCTAAGGTTTGTGCCACTGATTCGATACTGACGCCGCTTTCGGCCATTCGCACTCGATCGGGTATCAGCAACAACTCTGGGATTCCCGTGCGAAAATCGGTATCCAAATCTACCGCTAAACCTTGCGTTTGCAATTTTGACATAATCTCTTCAGACTTTGCTTGTAAGACTTTAAGATCGGGCCCTCGAATATTGAACGCGATCGGATTCAGTCGTCCCGTTGCTAAGTTTCGCGCAGAAATATCACGCATGGTAATGCGTAGACCTTTTAAAGTTTTAAATTGTTCCCTTAATTGCGCCATGACTTCGGTATGCGTAACCGAGCGAGTGATTTTAGGTTTTAAAGTCACCGGCATAAAGATTTGATTTACGGAGCTATTTGGACCACCCGCCCCGATTGAAATAAAAAGTCCTTCAACTTCAGAATTTTGTCTAACAATTGCTTCTAATTTTTTCGATAATTCATTCGTGACTTCTAACGAAGTCCCAGATGGAGCCTGGGCGGTTAAAATGATGATGTCTTGATCTTGAGAAGGAACAAATTCTTGCCTTACTTTTTTAATCAAAAGTAAGGAACACACAAACACCGCTAGCGAAACGAGAACAATGGCCACGGGTGCACGTAAAGTATTTTTTAAAATCATTTGATAGCCATGGGCAAATATTGCGAATTTTTTGTCGAGCCATTCTTCAAACCGAGTGACCTTTGGCTCTGACCTTAAAAATTCGGCTGCCCGCATAGGCGTCATAGTAGAAGCTTCAAGTAACGAAAGTAGCACCGCCGAAGACATTGTTATCCCAAATTGAAAAAAGAATTTTCCAATAACACCCGTCATAAAAACGACTGGCAAGAACACAGCAATTACAGCGAGCGTAGCCGCGACGGCTGCCGGAAGTACTTCTTTAGCTCCTTCGGCAGCTGCAAGAACGGAGCCTTTGCCCATTCGATAATGCCGAACAATGTTTTCTAAAAGCATAATGGCGTCATCGACTACGATCGAAATAGCGAGCGTCAAAGCTAATAACGTAAATAAATTCAAAGTAAAGTTAGAGAAATAAAGAATTAAAAAAGTTCCTACAATTGAAGTGGGAATAGAAAATAAAATATTAACTGCTGCGGCGATGTTTCCTAAAAATAAAAAACACGCAAGAATTGTAATACCCGCAGCCATCCATAATTTTTCTATCGTCAAATTAACCGTCGACTCTGTCGGCTTAGTAAAGTCTACGTTAATTCGATACTGATAACCTTCAGGAAAGTGAGTCGACAATTCTGCAAATTTTTGTTTAATAGCGGCCGCCACATCGACTTCGTTTGTACCACGTTGCTTGCGGATAGATATTGCGATAGCCTGTTTGCCTTCAACTCGTGCCATTCTTCGAATGTCTGTAAGTCCATCTTCAACACGTGCAACGTCTTTAATTGTAAATGTGCGCTCATGTATGACTGCGCCGCCACGTTTTAAGATTCTAATATTTTCAACTTGTTGAACGGTCGTGGCTTCGCCTAGCCAACGCACACGCAATTCACGAGGCCCTTCTGTATACTGTCCTGCTGCAGTTTCGAGATGCTGACTTTGCAACGCTTGCATAACATCGATAACTGTCAAATCTGATTTTCGAAGTTTATCAGGGTCAAGCCAAATACGAAGATTACGATCACTAAAGCCAGTTATTGAAACCTCGCCGACTCCTGGTAAAAATCGAATTTGATCCAAGAACGTATTTTGCACCCATTGCACCATTTCACGAACGGGTTTATCAGAATAAATAGCTGCAATCATAATCGGATCTTCTTCAGGATTTGATTTGCGAATCACAGCTGGATCAACACCTGTTGGAAGTCGCATTTGACTAAGTGCCGATTGGACTTCTTGCAAAGCAACGTCGACGTTTCTTTCAATATCAAATTCGAGAGTGACCGAACCTGACCCTTGACGAGCTGAAGAGCGCATCTCTTTTACGCCTTCGATCACGAGCAAACGTTCTTCAATTGTATCTAAAATTTCAGACTCAATAACTTCGGGTGCAGCTCCGTCGTAGGCAACAGAAATATTTAAGATCGGAAAGTCCACATCGGGCAACTGACTTACACCCATTCGGTTTAAAGAAACCGCACCAAAAATAATCAATGCTGACATAAGAATCCAAGCGAATACAGGTCGCCGGATCGAGAGATCGACTAAATTCATAAACTTAAATTTAACTCTATCTCTCTATGAGAAATAGCAGAAACATAAATCCTCGACCTTGTTTCACATTTAGTATGAATAAAGAATCATCTAGCAGAAAGGTTGAATTGCACAAAGCTCCAAGCTCTCCATTGGTCCAGATTATGATGAAATGAATCTCAATTAAACTATGGAATTTCGTGCCTAATTCCGAAACGCAAGTAGACATGAAACAGCATTCTCTTAAAGATTTAATTAATAGTTTGCCAGATATGGCGAGCTTATTTTTTAAAGCGGATATCGCTACCGGTATTGCTCTCGTCATTTTATCTATGATTGGGGTTTCAGCTTATAAAACTCGAGATAAATTAACTGAATATTCTGCCCGAGCGACCCACACGAATGAAATTTTATTAGAATTACGCGAAACCATCGCCAATGTGCAAAACGCTGAAAGTGGAATTAGCAATTATCTTCTAACTCAGGACGAAGTGTTTTTAGATCCTTATAAAAAAGCGGTTGAAAATGCAAATCAAAGACAAGAAAAGTTAGTTGCACTTGTCGCAGACCATCCCGAGCAGCAACAAAAGGTTTATAAGCTCAACACATTAATTCATGAAAAATTAGAGCAGCTCTATCGAACTATAAAATCGTATGATCCGGCAGTGCCTGGCAGAGGAATTCAACCACGAGTGATTTTAGGTGGGATCATCATGAGTGATATCCACAAACTCACAAACGAAATTGAAACCGAACAAAGCAATTTTCTAAAAGCCCAAGTTAAAGAAGCCGATCTCGTGGCGCAAAAGTCTTATGTTACTCTGGCGCTCGCATCCGCACTCGTTTTTATATTTTTATTTGGTTCGCGTATTATGGTTTCAAGGCAAACAGCACGTCGATTACTAGCCGAAGTCGAATTAAAAAAAACCAGTCTTGCTCTTGAAAACGCTGTCGAAGGGATTTCTCGCGTGGATGTCGATGGCAATTATATTTCTATTAATAAAACTTTTGCCGCTATTTTAGGGTTTTCTGCAGAGGACCTTATCGGAAAGAATTGGCTGAGCATCATATTACCTGATGATCACAAACGTATTTTAGGCGCACACCAATCTATGCTTTTGCGTGGCAAGGCCGAATCCGAAGCCATTGGCGTGTGTCGTGATAAGTCCACCTGCTTTTTAAAAATGACAATGATTCAAAACCAGTCAGATGGAATCTTCTCAGGACATTATTGTTTTATCAGCGACATAAGTATTCAGAAAAAAGAAAATATAGAGCTTATCAATGCTCGACGAGCGGCTCAAGAAGCCTCGGTTGCAAAATCAGAATTTTTAGCAAATATGAGTCACGAAATTCGCACTCCGATGAATGGCGTTATCGGCATGACCGGCCTAATGGCGACGACTCCACTTAACGATCAACAAAAACAATATTTAGATACTATTAAAGTGTCTGCTCAAGCGCTCCTAAGTTTAATCAATGATATTTTAGATCTTTCAAAAATTGAATCACGCAAAATGACTTTTGAATCGATTGATTTTGACATTGAAGAAGTTGTAAATGATGCGAAGAAAATACTCACTCATACCGCCTCTAATAAAGGCATAGGCTTAAATGTCGACATCGCGCCGATGGTACCACGAGCATTAAAAGGCGATCCCGGAAAGCTACGCCAAATTCTTGTGAACTTAATGGGGAATGCCGTAAAATTTACGAGCCAGGGCGAAGTCTCCACATTTATTACGATGCTCCACGAAGACACCGACACTATTGAACTCCGAGTTGAAGTACACGATACCGGAATTGGCATATCACCAGATGATCAATCTCGTTTATTTCAAGCTTTCAATCAAGCCGACAATTCGACCTCTCGAAAATATGGAGGCACAGGTTTAGGCTTAGCGATTTGTAAACGTCTTGTGGATATGATGCATGGAAATATTGGCGTGCAGAGCGAGGCCGGTAAAGGGTCAACATTTTGGTTTAACGTTCGGCTTGAGCGTGGAAATCCAGAAAATATTGTGAAGGCTACAGAGAAAGATTACCAAACCGTAGCATTTAATAGGCCGGATCTTCATATTTTAATTGTCGAAGACAACCTCGTTAATCAAAAAGTAGCCATCGAAATGGTCAGTCAACTTGGCTTTACCGTCAATGCCGTTGCCGATGGTGCAACCGCGATTAAAACGTTTCAAGAAAAAACGTATCACTTAATTTTTATGGACTGTCATTTACCAGATATGGATGGGTACGAAACCACGCGCGAAATTCGTAAACTTGAAACCAACACTCATATTCCCATTATTGCGCTGACCGCGGATGTCACAAGCGGCGATCGCAAAATGGCTTTTGAAGCTGGTATGGATGACTATGCGACAAAACCGATTGAGTTTTCGGTCTTGGCCGAAATTATTCAAAAGTGGTTGAAACTCCCTTCAACTCCTAAAACGCAATCTATAAAAACAATCGTCGAAGACGAAGTTAGGTCCGTGTCGTTACCTTTAGTCAATTGGGATGCGTTAGATCGCCTAGGTAAATTTCAAAAAGCTGGTAGTCCAAGTCTGATTGAAGAAATGATTTCGCTCTACTTTTCAACGACCCCTCAAGCGCTTGCGCAAATTCAAGCCGCCGCAGTAAAGCGTGATCACGAAACTCTTCGCGAAACCGCACATGGAATTAAATCTGCCAGCGCGCAGATCGGACTGACAATAGTGTCTGAGTTGTGTCGTCAGATTGAATATTTAGAAGACGAACAGATCACAAACGGCGAAGCGGTGGCGTTAGCAAAAGTACTTTTAGAAGAATACGAGAAATCTACAGCTGAATTAAACGAAGGGCTTAAAACTCGTTACGCAAAGGTCGCGTAAAAATAAACATTAAATTATTATGCGGTCTTTTGATTGCGAATCCACAGACGCAGAGGTTGAAGTGACGCTTCGGTCAACCCGATATAATGACTTTTTATAATATAGTAGCCTAAATCACCTTTAGCTTTCTCACAAGAAACCACGCGTATATAAATTGAAGGAAAGCCCATTTCTTCTAAAAACTTACTTTTAATTTTTAACTTTGCACCTATATCGGCCGCAAGTGCACAATGTAATGTGAGTCCGACTTCTGAAACTGCAACGATTTCATTCAGGACTTCCCATTGAAAGGTCTCACGCAAAGGTCGTTCAACAAAAGTTAACGAACCTGGGGCTTTAACTTTCAACATCGAATTCACTCTTGTTAAAAATAAATCAGGATCAATAGGCTTCACGATATAGTCATCTGCGCCAACTTGAATTCCTTTTTCGATATCATGCTTTTCTCGTCGGCCCGAAAGCATAATGATAGGCAAGGCAAATAATTTTTCGTTACTTCTAACAGTACGAATCAACGCGAACCCCGAAACTCCTCCTGGCATAATCGCGTCTGTGATCAACAGATCAAACGGCAGAGTATTTAATTTATCTAGCGCGTCTATAGGATTTGTCGCGCAAGTCACAGCATGACCTTGTGACTGAAGGATGCCCTCCAGCATAACGAGAATACTTTTTTGATCATCAACGAGTAAGATGCGTGCCATGACTCTTATTTTATCGGAATGTTAAGTTAATTCTGCACTCGACCAACGTCAGATCTCGACTTAAATCTCACCCGAAATGGCTTGTCCTCGATGTGACCTTTTACGTAGAACGTGACCATTATTTGAACAGTCGAAACCTCCCAATTGAAACTTAGCTCTCTCCTATTCTTCCTCAGACCGGTTTGCGAAGGGCCTTTGAAGGAACGCGAATTGAATAAGCTTCTACCTATGCGAATAAACCTTTAATTTAAAACGCTTAAAAATAGGAATACGTCATGAATATACTGAAAGTCGCAATCTTAGGAGCTCTTTGTGTTGGATCTGTTCACCTACCCGTCCATGCTCAAAGCATTACTCACCTCGAAGAATTTACGATTGCCGTTGATAACGAAAAAGAAATTGATCTTTACAAAGGCTATATGACTCTTGACGTTGCCACTAAAAACCAATGTGTGCGTGGTTTTGCCGATATCGATTTTCGCGCTCTACTCGGAAAAAACAAAGTTAAGGACGGCATTCGAGAAAAGATCAGTACTGCGATTGAAACCAAAATACGTATGGGTTTAGCACAGGCCTACGGTATCCCTGTAGATAAAGTTGTTGTTCCCCCTCAACTTTTACAATCAAAACTCGATTCGTTTGCATTTGAAGTTGATGACGTGCCAGGTATAGGCGTTGAAAACTACTTAAATAAGATTGTGAGTACAGAAGCACTAATCGACGCATCGATTCGACAACTCGGTATCAGCCTAAATTTGATCGGTTGCGAAAAACAAGGTGGCGTTGATGTGACGATCGAAGTCGGAAAAATGGACCCTCTTCATTTTAATCCGCAATCAAAGTTTCATTCGCACACGTCTGAACCCGCGGTTCGCGCCATTGTTTCGTTTGGAGAGCGCGTGTCACTTTATACAGAAGTGCGAAATGACCGCTTAGGCGCCGTCGATAGTTCTGACGGTTCAGGCATCGGATACGCACAAGCCCTCGTTTCCCAAGGTGACGGTAGCATCTTAAAATACAATATTAACAGTAGCGAGACGGGCTTGATTTTGCGTAACTCGATCGGAACGGTTCTAGGCGCAGTTGGCACTCGCAAAGGAGAATCCATCTATGGCCTCGTCGATTATCGCACCGATCTTCCGGGTGGAATCGCCGTCGCTATTCAATATAGCTTAGAGAAAAATCGTGCAGATCAAGTTCAACAAGGAAGCATCCACCGCACGGATGTTCTGGCTTCCAAACAACTTAATAAATGGCTAGGCGTTTGGGGCGAATATTTTATTCGTAGTAGCAGTCAAAACTTAAAAAGCTCATTAAAATCTTTAGAATTCGGTGTCGACACCAGCATCAAGAGATTCGGCGTAGGCGCTGAATACTTTCAAACAAAAGAATATGGAGTCACAAACCGTGGTGCTGCGGTGACAGGAACGATTAAGCTCGGTAAAAAGAAAGGGCGCACGCGATAGAGTCTACAAAATAACACTGGACAATAAAAATGTGTCTGGTGTTTAATACGATTGCATAGAGGTAAATAATGAATTCATCAGTTACGAGTAAATTCTCTTTCGCTATAAGCGCTCTTTTGTGTGTCGTATCGCTATACTTTTTAAATGCTTGTAACTCAATGCCTAATGGAAACGCTGGTGGTGGCCCCGCGAAAGAAGAACTGATCGAATTAAATGACTACTCTGATTGTTCTGGAGCGGAAATTAAAACAGGTGATCTTTATAAGAGTTGGCAAAAAAACTATTTTTCAACAAACGGTATAACCTACAATATTATTCTAAAACTCACCACATCAACTGTAGAGTTTTCGCAAACCTGCAAAAAAGACACAGCCTCAGTCACAGCAAAAACTCGATCTCCCATTCAAATTGTGGATCAAAACATAAATATTCTAAAGGCTGATTATAATAATGAAACTGCCACGATAAATGGCGTTTCTATTGATTGCGAAGCCGAAATTAATAATGAAACCGTTCAATTTTCTTTTATTGGTTCGTGCTTGAAATTGAAATACAGCAACGACGAAACCCAACTTTTTCTGCCACTGTAATAAAAAAGTATAACTTTTAATTTTTATTTCGAGTACTCTAACCCTATGAGATACAAACAGAGATTTTATGTTTGATCCTGAAGTTAAAAAAGCTCTTGAAGAACGCCGCCGTCGCGTCGCGGGCTTGGTCGATTTTCAACAGCGAAGTGTGATCTCATTCATCTATCGCATTCCTTTTATTGTCGCGAGCAGCTATTTGATAATTAAAACTAAGTCCAGTATTGCGACGCCAGAGGTTTCGGATTCAATCCTCAAAACTCTTAACTCCCCTTTTTACCTCGCCCTACTCGCGTTCGTACTTTTCATTATCGGCGGTCGCATTCAGACCGTCCTCGCACTCGCATCTCTAATTTCAAGCTACCTACTCTGGCAAAACTACCTTTAAAGCTCGGCGTATCTAGTCGATAGGAGACAATCGGCAACCGATTGCGGTGTTGATGATCATTCGTGGTGAGCCGATTTGATCTGATAAAATTCTAAACGTGCCACTTGGGGTGATCATCTGATCAGGCGTGTTGCTCTTTGAAGAATAAACGTATCTTGCTATTAAACTACCCGTACCGTCGAGCTCTGCTGCAAGCTGCGTTTGAGATTGATACACGTACATTCTTATTAAAACACCGTTCATCTTTTTACCGACACGGCGGTTAAGTCCGTCGATAATATATTCGATCACATTGCCGTTTGGTAGTACATCGTCATTCTGCCACACATTTTAATAATGATTTTTTGTTGATAAGTTGAGTTCACAACACAAGGAGGTGTTTGTGGATTTAGAAGTGTTAAAAAAGAAGATCAGTACGTTTCGTGGTGACGGTGGCCGAGTTAGGATCACAGATGACAATTTGCTGATGGAGATTTTGTTTGCGTGGGAACAATGGACTGGTCCTGCGGATGGTTTTTACAAAGCCATTGGAGTGAGTCAAAATGGTATGGCCTCCATTATTGGCAGAGCCAAAAAGTTACGCAGAGAGGGTTTTCCGGTGTCAGATTTCAAGGAGATTAAAGTTTCAGAGTCTCCGTCAAATTTAACTTCACTAACAAGTGGGCCCTGCAGTGGTGTTGAGATTGTGTGGGATAATGGCAAGTTGATCAGATTCCAGCAGGTGGAGATGTTGATTGATTTTCTTAAAAAAGTAGCATGAGGGAGTAGATGATCAATTTCAATCGTAGGACCCGAGTTTTTGTGAGTAAAGAGCCGACAGATATGAGGGCGAGCTACGATACACTTTTTTCCAAAGCGAAGGGGGTCTTAAATCAGGACCCCCTTTCGGGGCATTTATTTGTGTTCATTAACTCAAGGAGAACGTCGATTAAGTGTCTTTACTGGGATGGCACGGGGCTTGTGTTAATTTGTAAACGTATGGACAAAGGAACTTTCAGCCGTATTAATCCGATGTTTAGAGGTGAAGTTTTATTAACACCGGCTGAATTTGCATTATTTTTTGAGGGTGCAGATTTTGAGAAAAGATTTATTGATTCTCCACGTGAGAGAAGATTCCCAATGAGTCAAGATTTGCAAACTGCACAGATGTCCATTTAATCTTCATGTGTGGACCAATTTGAATTTGCTCAGAACATAAAGTCGACAAAATTTGATCAGCTTTCCAAAGAGGAGCTGGCTAGTAGATATAATCTTTTGGAAGAAGAATATTTTCGAGCTGTCAGAGAGATTTACCGGCTGAAAAATCAAAATTTAACTGATGAGCAGCTCAAGCTTGTTTTAAGCGAGCAGTTGGGTGAACTTCAAAATACTGTATTTGGTGCAAGCTCTGAGAGATACAAAAAGCCGCAAGACAAGAGTATTGAACCTAAGGTTCCCGGACCGCGACCAAAGTTACCATCAGAGCGTTACCCCAATGTACCCGTCAGAGAAGAGCTAGTGCCATTTGATGATGTCCCCACTTGTGATGCTTGCGGTAAAAATCTTGTTGATTCCGGAATGACCGAGGACTCAGAGCAGCTCAATGTGATTCCAAAAAGATTTGAAATTATCAGGCTGGTGAGACCCAAGTTCCGCTGCAGTTGTCATGGCTGCATTAAACTTCCGCCGGTCCCTCCACGTATTATTGAGGGGTCAAGTTATTCTGACACAATGATTATTGATGTTGTGGCGAGCAAGTATTGTGATCTGATTCCTATCCAGCGCTATGTTGCCATGGCGGCTCGTTCAGGACTCAAGGATCTACCTCCGCAGAGTTTAATTGAACTCACTCATCAATTTGCTAAATTTGTAAAACCTGTGTACGAGCTGATCAAACAGGGAATCACAAGTTCCAGGGTTCTTCATGCTGACGAGACTCCGCACAAGATGCTTGAGGGCAGCGAGAGTCAATCCTGGCATCTTTGGGGATTTTCAACTGGAAAACTTTGTTTTTTAGAATGTCACGACACCCGCAGTGGTGATGTAGCAAGTGATATTTTGAAAAATTCAAAATGTGAAGTTTTAGTGTCTGATGTGTTCTCTGGCTATGGTAAAGCCGTTAGAATCACAAATCTATTCAGACAAGGTCAGGGCCATATTGCCGTACAGAATGCCAATTGCAATGCCCACGCAAGAAGATATTTTATCAAGTCACTTGCTGGTTATCCTGAGTCCAAATTTTATCTTGATCAGTATCATGATATTTATCAGCTTGAGTCTGAGTGCAAAGAAAAACCGCCAAATGAAATTTTGGAAATCAGAAATTTGATGAAAGAAAAATTTGAAGCAATGTTTACACGGGCCACAGAGCAATTGCCTGAGTACCCGGCACAGCTCAAGTTCGGAAAAGCACTGAATTATTTTTTAGAAAACTATGATGGGCTCACTTTGTTTTTGGAGCACCCAGATGTTCCAATTGATAACAATCTTCAAGAGCGGCTTCTCAGAAGTCATGTTGTGGGAAGAAAAACTTGGTATGGTACCCACTCCGAGCGTGGAGCTGAAACTGCCGCCACTATCTTTTCTATCATTGAAACTTGTAAGTTGAACCACGTGAACCCGCGAGAATATCTCGAAAAACTAGTCCAAGATCTTCTTTGTGGCCAAAAACCTTATACACCCAAAGATTACGCTGACTTACTCAAAAACTGACGTGCCAGAATGACGATGTACGTTTGGTAAACTCACTTGTTTAAGATTGCCCATGACATCGTAAGTGTACGTTGTGGTTTGTCCAGAGGCTGTCTTTGATTTTAACTCACCATTCGCCGTGTAGGTGTAGGTCGTACTGCCATACGTAAGCAATCGATCTTGAGCGTCGTAGGTTGCATTGGTACCAATGT